>NZ_JBIYCW010000002.1:0-713308 GCF_044908115.1 Bacillus sp. RC51
AAGAAAGAGAATGTAGGGAATATAGTGTCGCCGCAAGTGAAAAAAGAAAATGTAGGGAATATAGTGTCGCCGCAAGTGAAGAAAGAGAATGTAGGAAGCATAGTCTCACCAAACGTATCAAAAGAAAGTGTTATTATCCCGCAAGTAATACCGCCTAATATTCAAGTGCCGAATATAATGCCAATAATGGATAACAACCAAATGCCAAATATGATGCCGATAATGGATAACAATCAACCACCAAATATAATGCCAATAATGGATAACAATCAAATGCCAAACATGATGCCGATAATGGATAACAACCAAATGCCAAATATGATGCCGATAATGGATAACAACCAAATGCCGAACATGATGCCGATAATGGATAACAACCAAATGCCGAACATGATGCCGATAATGGATAACAACCAAATGCCAAATATGATGCCGATAATGGATAACAACCAAATGCCAAACATGATGCCGATAATGGATAACAACCAAATGCCAAATATGATGCCGATAATGGATAACAACCAAATGCCAAATATGATGCCGATAATGGATAACAACCAAATGCCAAACATGATGCCGACAATGGATAACAACCAAATGCCAAACATGATGCCGATAATGGATAACAATCAAATGCCAAACATGATGCCGACAATGGATAACAACCAAATGCCAAATATGATGCCGATAATGGATAACAATCAAATGCCAAACATGATGCCAGTAATGGATAACAATCAAATGCCGAACATGATGCCGATAATGGATAACAATCAAATGCCGAA
This sequence comes from Bacillus sp. RC51, assembly GCF_044908115.1. Classification (NCBI taxonomy): domain Bacteria; kingdom Bacillati; phylum Bacillota; class Bacilli; order Caryophanales; family Bacillaceae; genus Bacillus; species Bacillus sp. RC51. The sequence goes on from NZ_JBIYCW010000002.1 coordinate 786, forward strand.
CATGATGCCGATAATGGATAACAATCAAATGCCGAACATGATGCCGATAATGGATAACAATCAAATGCCAAACATGATGCCATATCAACAGCCAATGATGCCGCCATATCCGCAGTATCAGCAACAAAATCCATACAATCAAATGCCGTATCAACAAATGGCGCCGCAATATACTTCTATGCCAAATCCAAATATGATGCCAATGGATAATAATATGCCGCCACTCGTGCAAGGTGAAGAAGATTGTGGATGCGGAGGAGAAAGTAGGTTATATAGTCCACAACCGGGTGGACCACAATATGCTAATCCTTTATATTATCAACCAACTCAGCCAGCATATGCACCACAGCCAGGAACGATGTATTATCAGCCGGACCCACCAAACGTATTTGGAGAACCAGTTTCAGAAGAAGAGGAAGAAGAGGAAGTTTAAAAAAAGGTGGGGTTATTCCCGCCTTTTTTGTATTCGTGATAGTCAGGAATATGATGAATTTACATTAAGTGTTAGAAAATTCCTAGTGAAATATTAACAGTGTAAAAACTCTCTCGGTTACTCATCATAAGGGGGAGCTTTTCGAAAGAGAAGTTCATTCTAACAGAGGGGGTTTTTGTATTGAATACGAAAGTAAAAGTTATTGCTGCTTCTTTGTTAGTTACCAGTGCATTAGCTGCATGTGGTACACCAAAAGATAATAATGCGATGGATGGACGTAACTATAATTACGAGCGTACATCTTATAATGATACACACCAGTATCGTGATAATGTAGCGCGTAACGATCGTTCTACAGATTATGTAACATATAGAAACGGTCGTAACGATACAGGATATAATAATTATTACCGTGATGTAAATTACAATGGGCAAATTGCTAATCCACACCCAACTCGTAATATTACAATGAACAATTCATACATTAACAATGATGGTAAAACTGCGGAGAAAATTACGAATCGTGTAAAACGTATGAATAACGTAGACCGAGTTTCTACAGTTGTATATGGAAACGATGTAGCGATTGCGGTAAAACCACGTAATACAGCGACGAATGAAACAGCGATGGCGAACGAAATTCGTCAAGCTGTTGTGAATGAAGTTGGAAATAGAAACGTATATGTTTCTGTAAGAAATGACATGTTTACTCGTGTCGATGCAATGAGTACGCGTTTACGTAACGGCACAGCTACAAACGATTTTAATCGTGACATAACAAATATGTTCCGAGACATTCGTTACGGTCTGACTGGTACTATGCGATAACAAATCGAAGAGGAAGGGCTAGCCCTTCCTCTTTATTCATCGTCGTCTTGTAAACGACGTTTTTTTATAAAATAACTAACGGAGTAAGACGCTAAAAAGCATATGAAGAGAATACCACCTGTTAAAATAGCTTCAAATAGAGGTCTTTCTGGACTGAAAATGATATAAATAATAGCCATGATAATTCCTACAATAAGAGAGCGTAAAATAATTTTGTAATAAGGAGTTAACTTTATTTCCTTTTCGCTTTCTTCTACATCGATAGAAACGCTTAACTGTAAATAACTAAGTACAATACTTGTAAGAATAAATAATAACCACAATGGAGATTTCGTAATTTGATCCATTCCTTCTGTGAATCCGATATAGCCTAAAATTCCGATTATACCAATTGATTGAAAAAGAAAGGCAATACGTATGTTTTTTAACGTTTGAAGTATGAGGCGTTCATCTTTAATTTTTTTCAAGGCATTCATCCCCTGTTTATATTTATAGTATTAATTGTAACATATATATTGCATTAATCAATTTATAATTTACATAAATTTCAATTGGTTGAAAGAGGAAGAAAAATATATTTAGAAATATATTGCGCTTCTACCTTGTTAATGTTATATTAGCAAAGCGATGAGCTAATTTACGTAAGTCGAGAGATATGCTTAAGTGCTAAACACGCGAATGTGGTCGCCTGGTCTTTCGCCGTAAACGCATCAGACGCCTGCTTTGCAGGCGTCTTTCATTTTATATAAAAGTAAATGATACATGCAGATGAGGATTAACCCTTATCTGCATTTTTTGTCCCGCTATTTGTGGGCAGTAAGACTCCCACCTCAAAATTCGGCGAATGCGAGGGAGTTAGGTGGGAGATCAACTGCCCGTAAAACCCCCACTGATTAAAGTTTCACTTTATTTTCCTTAGAAATTTAATGATATTGTTTATATGGATAAAACCCCCATTTCCGGAAAAGCTACAAATGAAAGTATGATTTTGCCTAGAAGAGGTGAACGGAAATGAAATGGATGCTAATTGCAGTGCAAGCTTTCGTTGTGATGTTTTGCTTAGCTTATGGATCCGATGTGAGGGCAGAAATAACAAAAAAAGTACCTGAAGTTACAATTTTATTAGAGCGTATGTATGTTGATGGAGAAGTAAGCGAGGAAATACTGACAGAAAAAGTAGCGGATTTAGAAAAGTTTTTGCAGCAATATAAAGAATGGCAACTTGTTGATCGTGATGATGTGCAAATCGTATTACAAAGGAAAGTTGATGATATTTCTCCTTTACTGAAAACGAGCGGTTATTTTGGTGTTTCAGAGGAAGGGATATTGCAAATTTTTAAAGGGGTACCGAAAAGTGATAACGCGATCCATTCCTTCTTTCAAATTGATATGAAAAAGCTTGAAAGTTATGAGCGTGCGGAATTGAAACGTGGTATTCGTATAAAATCAAAAGAAGGTTTTGTAAAGACAATCGAAAAAATGAAGCAATACGCAGTGCAAAATAAGAAAAAAAGCAGCTCAGGGTGAGCTGCTTTTTTTCTTATTTATTCTTAGCTAAAATCTCTTTTGCGATTTCATCAATTAGCATATCTTTTCCGATTGGATTGAATGCTTTCGTATTGAAGATTTCATTCGATACTTCATATACGTGATTGTTTTTTACTGCTTTATTATCTTTCCAAACCGCACTATTTTTATAGTCTTCGTACACTTTATCAGCTTCTCCGCCGAAGTTTACAATAAACATTTGATCAGGCTGGAATGCAACAAGGCCTTCAAGTGATACTTGTGCCATCGTTTGTTTTAAATTTGTGCCTTTTGTTGCTGGAAGTTTTAAGTCGTTAAAGATGATGTCACCATATCCGAAGCTACCGTATACACGGAAGTTTTGTGGTGTTACTGCAACGAACATAAAGTTCTCATCTTTTGTTTTCTCTTTAATTTTTTTAGATAAAGAGTCTGCTTTTTTATCGTAGTCTTCAATCCATTTGTCGGCTTTCTTTTCTTCGCCAAATAGTTTACCTACTTCTTTAAACTTACCGCGCCAGTCTTCTAGATTTGTTTCTAGAACAACTGTCGGTGCCACTTTTTCTAGTTGATCATAAATTTTCAATTGACGATTGTTTAAAATAATTAAGTCTGGTTTTAAAGCTGTAACAGCCTCTAGGTCAACTTTAGGTGCCCAGTACCAGCCGACTGCCTTTACCCCGTCTAGCTTGTCCGTTAAGTGATTTTGGATTTTATCTTTATATGTGTTTGCTGTGCCAACAGGTTTATGTCCAAGGATTAATAATTCCTCTGTTGATCCGGATAAATCCACAATTCTCTTTGGATTAGCTGGAATTGTTGCTTCCCCTTTAGCATGTTTTACAACTTTTGTTTTCGGTTGTTCTTTTGCTTTTTCTTCTGCTTTTTGAGAAGAACAGCCAACGATAGAAAGAACAACTAGCATAATAGTAAATAAAATAAATAGCTTTTGTTTCATCCTGATGTAACCCCTTTAATTAATATTGATAATCATTATCGACTTCTGTATATTAATGTTCTTTTTGTATTTATGTCAATAGAAAAAAACGGAAATTGTAAACGGGGAACATTTGTTGGGGCAGTCTCGCTTTTCTATTGTTAAATATGTTAAAATGGAATACATGATTTGAGAGGGAGAGATCGTATTTTGTTTGAATATGTTACAGGTTACGTGGAGTATGTAGGACCGGAATATGTCGTAATTGACCATAATGGAATTGGTTATCAAATTTTCACACCAAATCCGTATGTATTTCAAAGAAGTAAGCAAGAAATCCGTGTCTATACATATCATTATGTGAGAGAAGATATTATGGCACTTTACGGGTTTAAAACACGTGAAGAGCGTTTATTATTTACAAAATTGTTAGGTGTATCGGGGATTGGACCAAAAGGTGCTCTTGCAATTTTAGCTTCTGGTCAAACCGGACAGGTCGTTCAAGCGATTGAACATGAAGATGAGAAGTTCTTAGTGAAGTTCCCAGGCGTCGGAAAGAAAACAGCGCGCCAAATGATTTTAGATTTAAAAGGAAAACTAGCAGATGTTGTACCAGATGCGTTTGTTGATTTGTTCTCAGATACTGAAAGTTTTGATACGAAGAAAGGTTCATCAGTTGAACTTGATGAAGCACTGGAAGCACTGCGTGCACTTGGCTATGCAGAACGAGAAGTCTCTCGCGTTGTACCAGAGTTATTAAAAGAATCACTAACGACGGATCAATATATTAAAAAGGCACTTAGTCTTTTACTAAATGGTAAGAGGTGAGTATAATGGACGAACGTCTCCTTTCAGGGGAATCTGGATACGAAGATGCGGATTTAGAGTATTCATTACGGCCACAGACGCTCCGTCAGTATATTGGCCAAGATAAAGCGAAACATAATTTAGAAGTGTTTATTGAAGCGGCGAAAATGCGTGAAGAAACGTTAGATCACGTACTTTTATATGGCCCACCTGGACTTGGTAAAACGACGCTTGCGAATATTATTGCCAATGAAATGGGTGTTAACATTCGAACGACGTCAGGTCCCGCAATTGAAAGACCAGGAGATTTAGCAGCTGTATTAACAGCGCTTCAGCCAGGAGATGTATTATTTATTGATGAAATTCATCGTTTGCATAGATCTATTGAAGAAGTGCTATACCCAGCGATGGAAGACTTTTGCCTTGATATCGTTATTGGGAAAGGACCGTCAGCTCGCTCTGTACGTCTAGATTTACCTCCATTTACGCTAGTTGGGGCAACGACGCGTGCAGGTGCATTATCAGCACCACTTCGTGACCGTTTCGGTGTACTTTCACGATTAGAGTACTATACAGTAGATCAGCTTTCTGCGATTGTAGAACGTACAGCAGAAGTGTTTGAAGTTGAAATAGATTCGTTAGCAGCATTAGAAATTGCAAGACGTGCCCGTGGTACACCTCGTATTGCGAATCGTCTATTACGACGTGTACGTGACTTCGCACAAGTTCGCAGTGACGGAACGATTGCGATGGAAATTACACAAATGGCGTTAGAACTATTACAAGTAGATAAATTAGGACTTGATCATATCGACCATAAATTACTGCTTGGTATTATTGAAAAGTTCCGCGGTGGTCCAGTTGGATTAGAAACTGTTTCAGCAACGATTGGAGAAGAATCGCATACGATTGAAGATGTGTATGAACCGTATTTATTACAAATTGGCTTTTTACAAAGAACGCCAAGAGGCCGGATCGTAACACCGCTTGCATATGAGCATTTCGGAATGGAGATGCCAAAAGTATGACGGAGATGCCAAAGCTGCTTATTACAGCTGGTATTTTGCTCATTGTTGTTGGATTAGCTTGGAAGTTCATAGGAAGGCTTCCAGGCGATATTTTTGTGAAAAAAGGTAACGTTACCTTTTATTTTCCTATCATTACATGTATTGTGTTAAGTATTGCATTATCTTTCATTATGTATATAATAAATCGATTCAAATAAGAAATAGGTGGATACAGTTATGGATATTAATCTGTTTGATTTTCATTTACCAGAAGAACTCATTGCACAAATTCCGCTTGAAGAGCGTGAAACATCAAGATTGATGGTGTTAGACCGTGAAACAGGAGATATTGAGCATAAACATTTTACGGACATTCTTTCTTACTTACAAGAGGGGGATTGCTTAGTTTTAAATGAAACGAAAGTGATGCCAGCTCGCTTGCACGGTGTGAAAGAAGATACAGGTGCACACCTTGAAGTGCTTCTTTTGAAACAAGAGGAAGGCGATAAGTGGGAAACGCTTATAAAGCCAGCGAAGCGTGTAAAAGAAGGAACTGTCATCTCTTTTGGTGAAGGAAAGTTAAAAGCAACTTGCATTGGAACAGCAGATCAAGGTGGGCGTCAACTTGAGTTTTCATATGACGGCATCTTTTATGAAATTTTAGACGAGCTTGGAGAAATGCCACTTCCTCCATATATTAAAGAGACGCTAGAAGATCGCGATCGTTATCAAACGGTATATGCGAAGGAAATCGGTTCAGCAGCAGCACCAACGGCTGGCCTTCACTTTACAGAAGAGTTACTTGAGAAATTGAAGCAAAAAGGCGTCGGGTTAGCATTCATTACACTCCATGTAGGACTTGGAACATTTAGACCAGTTTCTGCAGATACTATTGAAGAGCATCATATGCACGCAGAGTATTACCATATGTCTGAAGAGACTGCGGCTTTATTAAACCGCGTGAAAGAGGATGGCGGCCGTATTATTACTGTAGGTACGACATCAACACGTACGTTAGAAACGATTGCGACAGATCATAGTGGTAAGCTTTGCGCAGCTTCTGGCTGGACAGATATTTTTATGTACCCAGGATATGAATTTAAAGCAATTGATGGTTTAATTACAAACTTCCATTTGCCGAAATCAACATTAATTATGCTTGTAAGTGCATTTTCAAATAGAGATAATGTACTTCATGCTTATAATGAAGCAGTAAAAGAAAAATATCGTTTCTTTAGTTTCGGTGATGCGATGTTCGTTGCATCTCACGCTAAAATGAGAAACAAATAAAAGGAGTAAATTATGACAGCAATTCGTTATGAATTTATTAAAACTTGTAAACAAACGGGTGCGCGTTTAGGTCGAGTGCACACGCCACACGGCTCATTTGATACACCGACATTTATGCCAGTTGGTACACTTGCAACAGTTAAAACAATGTCACCAGAAGAATTAAAAGCAATGGATTCTGGCATTATTTTAAGCAATACGTATCATTTATGGCTACGTCCAGGCCACGAAATTATTCGTGAAGCAGGTGGCTTGCATAAGTTTATGAACTGGGATCGTGCAATCTTAACGGATTCAGGTGGATTCCAAGTATTTAGCTTAAGTGATTTCCGACGCATTGAAGAGGAAGGTGTTCATTTCCGCAATCACTTAAATGGCGATAAATTATTCTTATCTCCAGAAAAGGCGATGGAAATCCAAAATGCATTAGGTTCAGATATCATGATGGCATTTGATGAGTGTCCACCGTTCCCTGCTACTTTTGAATACATGAAAAAGTCTGTAGAGCGTACAAGCCGCTGGGCAGAGCGTTGCCTAAAGGCGCATGAACGTCCACAAGATCAAGGTTTATTCGGTATTGTACAGGGTGGGGAGTTTGAAGAGCTTCGTCGTCAAAGTGCGAAAGATCTTGTTTCAATGGACTTCCCTGGCTATGCTATAGGCGGTCTATCTGTTGGTGAACCGAAGGATATTATGAATCGTGTTCTTGAGTTTACAACACCACTTCTTCCTGATGATAAACCACGTTACTTAATGGGTGTAGGTTCTCCTGACTCGTTAATTGATGGTGCGATTCGCGGTGTTGATATGTTTGACTGTGTACTTCCAACTCGTATCGCTCGAAATGGCACATGTATGACAAGTGAAGGCCGCTTAGTTGTGAAAAATGCGAAATTCGCTAGAGACTTCGGGCCGCTTGATCCAAACTGTGATTGCTACACATGTAAAAACTATTCTCGTGCGTACATTCGTCACTTAATGAAATGTGATGAAACGTTCGGAATTCGTTTAACGTCTTATCACAACCTTCATTTTCTGTTAAACTTAATGGAGCAGGTGAGACAAGCTATTCGTGAAGACCGTCTTGGCGATTTCCGCGAAGAGTTCTTTGAACAGTATGGCTTTAATAAACCGAATGCTAAAAACTTCTAATACATAATTTAAAAGGAGGAACACAAGATGAATGCAGGTATGATGAATATCGTTATGATTGTTGCGATGTTTGCGATTTTCTATTTCTTATTAATTCGCCCGCAACAAAAGCGTCAAAAAGCAGTTGCACAAATGCAAAATGAAATCAAAAAAGGTGATGCTATCGTAACAATCGGTGGTTTACACGCTACAATCGAATCAGTGGATGAAACAAAAATTGTTGTTAAATCTGGTGGTGCACACTTAACTTTCGATCGCAATGCGATTCGTGAAGTTGTGAAAAACTAATGATGAAGGCCCTGCATGAAATGTGCAGGGCCTTTTTTTAACTATTTTGTTTTGACATATTTACACCGAAAATACCTCCGAGTGTACTCGCACCCATTAATGCTAATTGGTAGAGTAACTGTGAGTTCGATAAAGTTTGAGAGAAGCCTAAATAGTTAACGAGAAAGACGAGAATAGCGAATGTAAGGCCTGTTGTGAAACCTACTAGCCATCCTTTTCCTTGTGCCTTTTTACCAGCAATAAATCCAGACATAAGCATAGATAGAAGGGCTATTATAAAAATAATAATTACTAATGTCCCTTCATTAATATTCGTAAATTTTAATAAAAGAGCCATGATCATACTTGTAATAGATGCGAGGATTAATAAGGTAATAATACCGAAGCCGATTGCGCTCGATAATTTTTTCGTTCCATCCATTATACATTCCCCCTTTTTAATACAAGCATATTTTCATTTTGTTTAAGTTAGACTAGTTTCTTTTTTGTAGGGGAGCCTATAAGTAAAAAAAGGGGATGTAGAAATGGAATGGGTATCAATAATCGGACGAACAATGCTTTTGTATATAATCATTTTAATTATTTTTCGTCTTATGGGTAAACGTGAAATTGGAGAATTAAGTGTATTAGATTTAGTTGTATTCATTATGCTCGGTGAAATGGCTGTAGTGGCAATCGAAAATACAGATAAATCACTTTGGCATCAATTAGTTCCAATGACTTTTCTTATGTGTATACAAATCATTTTGTCGGTCATTTCTTTAAAGTTTCAGCGTTTTCGGCATTTAATAGAAGGGGAGCCTGCGATTCTTGTGAATGCAGGTAAAATTGATGAAAAAAAGATGCGGAAGCAGCGATATAACATAGATGATTTATTGATGCAGCTACGTGAGCAAGGAATCGGAGATGTGCGTGATGTAGAATACGCTATTTTAGAACCATCTGGAAAGTTATCTGTCTTTCAAAAACAAAAAAGTAAAAAGAGCAAAAATGATACACCAATTTTTACACTCCCACTAATTATTGATGGAGAAATTCAATACAATCATTTGCAAATGATTGAGCATACAAATGAGTGGCTCGTTGAGAAACTGAATAACTTAGGTTATAAAGATGTGAAACAGATTTTATATTGTAGTTTTCAAAATGGACAGTTTTTCGTTGATTTGAAAGAAAATTAGAGGCTTACCATTTTGAATGGCAAGCCTGCTTACTTCAAAAATGAAAGTTTCCGAATGATAGGGAGGCGACTCAACTCTTCTTTTCGAATGAGTTTGAAAGCAAAGAGGAGGAAAATATAAACGATTGTTGTTAAAGTGATTTCCCATAATGTTTGTACGCCAAGTGAATGAGAGAAAATAATATACTTATGAAGGTAAAAACCGAAGGCGCCTGCAATACCGATGGCAAGTCCTCCAAAAATATAGTCTTTTGCATAAATGGTAAATTTAATTTTCTTTAAAACAGTAGCATAGTGAAGGAATGTTACGGTCACTATATTTGCTGCAATAGCGAGGGCAACTCCCATCATTTGAAACTCTGGCTTTGAAGCTAGTACAAAAATAACGATTAATTTCACGATAGCGCCAATAAATGTGTTCATCATTGCAGCTCTTGCTAAGTTTAAAGCTTGCAACACAGATGTAAGGGGGCTTTGAAAATAATGAAATAAAAAGCAAGGTGCAAGAAGTTGGATGAATGCTGTTGCACTGTCCGATCCATACATAAGCGTTAAGACGGGTGAAGCAAATACATATAAAATAACGACTGACCATCCACCAGTAATTAAGGAAATTCGAAGGGCTTGTTGTAAACGGTGTTCCACTAATTTGTGCTGTCTCTTTGCCATTGCTTCACTAATGGAAGGGACGAGTGCTGTAGAAAGAGCGTATGTAATAAAGGCAGGTAGTGATAGAAGCGGGAAGGCGTAACCGTTCAATATACCGTATTGCTGAGTTGCGACAGAAGCGGCAACCCCGGCAATTGCTAAGCTTTGCATAACGACGATAGGTTCAAAGAAATATGAAACGGAACCGATTAAACGGCTTCCTGTAGTTGGAAGTGCGATATCCATAAGAGAATAAAATGTATTTTTGCTCTCCTTTACAGTAGTGAAAAAACCAGAGCGTATAGATAAATGTTTTTCGCGCTGGAATAAAGTAAGTAAAAATAATAAAGATGCAACTTCGCCAAGAACGGCTGATAGCATGGCGCCAGCTGCAGCATATTCTACGCCGTAAGGTAAAAATAACCGAATGCATACAGCGATAATTGTAATGCGGACAACTTGTTCTATGACTTGAGCGTAAGCGCTAGGTTTCATATTTTGTTTCCCTTGGAAATAACCACGTAAAACAGAAGAAACTGCAATAACAGGGACGACAGGTAAAATAGCCATTAATGGATAGTAAGTTCTTTCATCTGTTAATAATGTTTTTGCCAAAATAGGTGTGAGGAGCATAATCCCAATTGTTAAAATGATGCTAATAAAGGAAGTGACAGCTAGTGATACGGTTAATATTTTTTTTATTTTTTGTTTATCGTTCACCGCTTCCGCTTCTGCTACAAATTTTGCGATTGCAACAGGAAGGCCAATTTGTGTTAATGTAATTGCTAAAATGAAGGTGGGGACAGCCATCATATAAAGGCCAACGCCTTCTTCGCCTAAAATACGTGCCATTACAATGCGGTTAATAAATCCAAGGATTTTTGTAATAAAGCCAGCTATCATTAAAATAAATGCACCTTTTAAAAAGCTTTGTCTCGTCATACTTTTCTCCTACCTTCTCAAAATCAATGGAATGATTTACAATAATTTATATGCACGTATGAGACAAGAATGACAAGCATTTAAGAGAGTGAAGTATGAATGGTACTCTTGAAAGAAGTTATTGCTGTCCATTAGAGCGGGATTAAAAGCGACTTTTCGTGCTGAAATAAGAAGGAGATGTTTATATATGTTGGATAAAGAGGCTTTGGTAGAATCATACCGCGGACAGTTACAAGTCGTTTTAGAAAGTAAAGTAGAAGAGTTTCAGTTATTCGGTTACGACCGAGTGACAGATAATGATATTTGGAAGTTTCTCAAGGCGAAAAAGTGGAAAAAGATAGACAGTGATGTTAGGTTATATGAGTTAGTAAATGATGTATTAAGAGTAAGTACTAATGAATATATGAATTATTTAACTGTTGAAGCATATCAAGCGCCACTTTGGTCGTTTGATGAATATGAAAATAAATAACCGACTGTAATTGGTTTGTTCTTCCTTTTGCAGTATAATGATAGGTATTGATAAAGAGGAATTAATTATGTCTAAGATTATATATAAAGGAGGTAGTGAAGAGGAAAAATAAATAATGAAAGTGTAGGTATTGTGAAAGCTTACCGACACAGCTAGTGATGAACTAGCGAAAATACATGTATTTTATAGAAAGTAAGTCTACTAACTAGGCGTATGCACACGTACAAAAATGAATCGTAAGAGATTTATTGAAAGTGTTAGTAGCAGAAAGAGGGTACATATGGCAAAGCGTGGTACAAGAATTGCCGCCTTTTTCCTCATCGTTTTATTAATTGGTGGAGTAATTGGTGCGGCAGGAAAAGACATAGCAAAAGGAATTAGTCTAGGACTAGACCTTCGCGGTGGTTTTGAAATTCTGTATGAAGTAAAACCAGCCAAAAAAGGTGATAAAATCGATCGTGATGCACTTGTAAGTACAGTAGGTGCTCTTGAAAATCGTGTCAATGTTCTTGGTGTAAGTGAGCCGAACATTCAAATCGAAGGGGAAGATCGAATTCGTGTACAGCTTGCTGGTGTACAAGATCAGCAAAAAGCACGTGAAATGTTATCAACGCAAGCGAAACTAACATTCCGTGATGTGGATGACAACCTTCTTATGGACGGAACGGATTTAAAAGGCGGCGGAGCGAAGCAAACATTTGATGAGCAAGGCCGTGCGAGCGTAGGTCTTACACTAAAAAGCGCTGAAAAATTCCGTGAAGTAACTGAAAAGATTTCAAAAATGCCACCACCAACGAATTTAATGGTAATTTGGCTTGATTTTGAAGAAGGAAAAGATTCATATAAAGCAGAATCAGCAAAACCGAATCCGAAGTTTTTATCAGCAGCAACAGTAAGCCAAGTATTTAACCAAGCTGAAGTATCTATCGTAGGTGGAAACTTTACAGTTGAAAGCGCGAAAGAACTTTCATCTTTATTAAATGCAGGTGCACTTCCTGTTGATTTAAAAGAAATGTATTCAACATCTGTTGGAGCGAAATTTGGTCAACAAGCATTAGAGCAAACGATTTTCGCTAGTGCGATTGGTATTGCTATTATCTTCTTATTCATGCTTGTATTCTACCGTTTACCAGGACTTGTAGCGGTTATTATGTTAGGTTTATACATTTTCGTTACATTACTCGTCTTTAACTGGATGCATGCAGTTCTTACGTTACCGGGTATTGCGGCATTAGTGCTCGGGGTTGGTATCGCAGTTGATGCGAATATCATTACGTACGAGAGATTGAAGGAAGAGCTTAAAATTGGTAAGTCGATGATGTCAGCATTCCGTGCTGGTAACCATCGTTCATTATCGACAATTTTAGATGCGAACATTACAACAATTGCAGCAGCTGGTGTATTATTCGCTTACGGTAATAGCTCTGTAAAAGGATTCGCAACAAGTTTAATCGTAAGTATTTTAGTTGGTTTCATTACGAACGTATTCGGTACTCGTTTCTTACTAGGTTTACTTGTAAAGAGCCGTTACTTTGATAAGAAACTATCTTACTTTGGTGTTAAGGAAAAGGATATTATTCCATTAACAAAAGGTGCAGTACATCCACCGACGAGATTTGATCGTATTAATTTCGTAAATATCGGTCATAAATTTTTCTTATTCTCAATTGTAGTTGTAATTGCTGGGGCAATTATATTACCGATTTTCAAAATGAATCTTGGTATTGACTTTGCAAGTGGTACACGTATCGACTTGCAATCAAAACAAGCAACTACTGTTTCTAATGTTCATAAAGATTTGAAAGAATTGAACATCGATGTGAAGGAAGAAGATATTGTACCGACCGGAGATGACAATAAAGGTTTCGCAGTTCGCACAGTAGGTGTTCTATCGAAAGATGAAATTGCGAAAACAAAAACATTCTTCCACGATAAATACGGTACAGATCCAAACGTAAGTACAGTTTCGCCGACAATCGGTAAAGAGATTGCACGAAATGCATTTATCGCAGTACTAATTGCTTCTGCAGTAATCGTTTTATACGTAAGTATTCGTTTCCGTCTTACGTACGCAGTATCTGCAGTAATCGCATTATTACATGATGCATTCGTTATGATTGTTATGTTTAGTCTTTTCCAGATAGAGGTAGACTTAACGTTTATCGCTGCGGTATTAACGATTATTGGTTACTCTATCAATGACTCAATCGTTACGTTTGATAGAAACCGTGAGTTATACAAACAGAAAAAACGAGTTCGCGACATAAAAGATTTAGAAGAAATCGTAAACTCAAGTATTCGTCAAACAATTGGTCGTTCAATTAATACAGTGTTAACAGTGTTATTCCCAGTAATCACACTACTTATTTTCGGTAGTGAATCACTGCGTAACTTCTCACTTGCATTATTAATTGGATTAGTTGTAGGTACGTACTCTTCTATTTTCGTTGCTTCTCAAATTTGGTTAATGCTTGAAAACCGTCGTTTGAAAAAGGGCAAAAACAAGAAGAAGGTTGAGAAAGAAGAACCTGAACCGCAAGTATAAAAAAGATGATGTCTCATTATGAGGCATCTCTTTTTTCGTTTGTGGATACAATAAGATAGCAACTTTTGAAAGAATGAAATGGAATAAAGTGGTGATGTTATCGCTGATTTTGTTAAAATAAAGTGAAACTTTAATAAGTGGGGGTTTTGTTCATCCCCACTTATTATTAGCCCTCACCAATCGGGCTTTTACGGGCAGTTGATCTCCCACCTAACTTCCTTGTATTTGCCGGATTTTGAGGTGGGGGCTTACTGCCCGCAAATAGCGGGATAAAAAGATAGGTTAAGAAAAGAAGGGATTTTAATTATGGAAAAAGATGAACGTTTTAAACAGGCCGAGTTTGGTGCTATTGTCGGAATCGTTGGTAATATTATATTAGCGATTGTAAAAGCGGTAATTGGTTATATTGGAAACAGTAAGGCACTTTTAGCGGATGCAGTGCATTCTGGATCAGATGTAATTGGCTCGTTAGCTGTACTTTTTGGATTACGAGCAGCAAAGCAACCGCCTGATGAAGATCATCCGTATGGTCATGGTAAAGCGGAATCGATTTCAGCGATTATTGTTGCGGTATTATTATTTATTGTTGGAATAGAGATAGCGATTTCGTCTATAAAAGCTTTTTCACAAGATTTAGAACCACCAAAAGGAATTACGATTTTTGCAGTTATTCTTTCGATTGTAGTGAAAGAAGGGATGTTTCAGTATAAATATCGATTAGGGAAGAGGATAAATAGTGATGCAATTATTGCAAATGCATATGAGCACCGTTCGGATGTGTTTTCTTCAATTGCAGCTTTAATCGGCATTTGTGCAGCTATTATCGGTGGTAAGTTAGGTATAGATTGGCTTGTATATGCCGATCCAATTGCAGGATTATTTGTCTCAATTCTCGTTGCTAAGATGGCGTGGAGTATTGGAGCAGAAGCTATTCATGCAACGCTCGATCATGTTCTGCATGAAGAAGATGTTGTTCCGCTTAGGGAGGCAGTTTTCCAAGTGGAAGGTGTGAAGAAAATCGGCTCTTTATATGCAAGAGAACATGGTCACTATGTTATTGTTGATATTAAAGTATCTGTAGATCCATATATCACTGTAGAAGAAGGTCACCGCATCGGAAAACATGTAAAAGAAAAACTTATGAAACAAGATAACGTACAAAATGTTTTTGTACATATTAATCCGTATTCTCCAAATTAAATATAACAGATATTTAATTATATAGATATCGAATCGTAGTTTGCATTATATTGTCACCCCTTAATCTGTCTTGTATAATGGATAGGTTAAGGGGTGATTTCGTGTTACAACCGAAGACGCGTTGGAAAGAAAAAGAATATAATGAGGAACTAGTGAGTGGATTAGCAAATAAATTGCAACTATCACCTCTTGTGACTTCATTATTTCTTGGCAGAGGCTTAAATACAGAAGATAAGATTGTAGACTTTTTAAATACAGCAGATCAAGAATTTCATGATCCATTTTTACTTGAAGGAATGGATCGGACTGTAGAACGTGTGAAAAAAGCTATTGAAAATGGAGAACAAATATTAATATTTGGCGATTACGATGCGGACGGAGTAAGTAGTACGACTGTGTTATATCTTGCTCTCAAAGAATTAGGTGCAGAAGTAGAGTTTTATATTCCAAATCGTTTTACTGAAGGCTATGGGCCAAATGAAGAAGCGTTTCGTTGGGCACACAGTGCAGGGTTCTCACTAATTATTACTGTCGATACTGGTATCGCAGCGGTACATGAAGCGAAGGTAGCGAAGGAACTTGGAATAGATCTTATTATTACAGATCATCATGAGCCACCACCAGAATTACCAGAGGCACTTGCGATTATTCATCCGAAATTAGAAGGCGGTGTTTATCCGTTTCATTATTTAGCGGGTGTTGGTGTTGCATTTAAAGTTGCACATGCACTTTTGGGGCGTGTACCAGAGCATTTGTTGGAAATTGCAGTAATCGGTACGGTAGCCGATTTAGTATCGCTTCACGGTGAAAATAGATTATTAGTACAGCGTGGACTGAAGCATATGCGAATGACTCGAAATATCGGTTTAAAGGCGTTATTTAAAGTCGCTAACGTTTCGCAAAGCGAAATTACAGAAGAAAGCATCGGATTCTCACTCGCACCTCGTATTAATGCGGTTGGTCGTTTGGAAGATGCAACACCTGCTGTACACCTTTTATTATCAGAAGATCCAGAGGAAGCGAAAGAGCTAGCTGAAGAAATTGATGAGCTGAACAAACTTCGAAAAGATATTGTAAAGCAAATTACTGAAGAAGCTATCGCTGAAGTCGAAAATAATTTCCCGCCAGAAGAAAACAAAGTATTAGTCCTTGCAAAAGAAGGTTGGAATCCAGGGGTAATTGGAATTGTCGCTTCTAAGTTAGTTGAACGTTTTTATCGTCCGACGATTGTATTAAGCATTGATCCTCATAAAGAAACAGCAAAGGGATCGGCTCGTAGTATTGCAGGATTTGATTTGTTTGCAAACCTTTCAGATTGCCGTGAATTGTTACCGCATTTCGGAGGTCATCCGATGGCAGCGGGAATGACGCTTAATATGAATGATGTGGATGAATTAAGACGCAGGTTAAATGAGCAAGCAGATGTAATTTTAACAGCAGAAGATTTTATTCCGATTACAGCAGTGGATGCATTTTGTAAAGTAGAGGATGTAACGCTTGCCGCGATTGAGGATATGCAAAAGTTAGCGCCATTTGGCGTAGGAAATCCGAAACCGCGTATTGCGGTGGAAGATGCCGACTTAGAAAGTATCCGTGCAATTGGATCTGATGGTTCGCATTTAAAAATGGCTCTTCGTGATGGACAAGCAACACTGGACACGATTGGATTTGGATTTGGTACTTATGCGAAAGAAATCTCTCCAGTTGCGAAGGTTTCTGTAGTAGGAGAAGTGTCCATTAATGAATGGAATAACTTTAAAAAGCCGCAATTAATGGTGCAAGATATTGCTGTAGAGGCATGGCAATTATTTGACTGGCGTAGTATGCGTAATGTAGAAGCAAATTTAGCAGAACTTCCGAAAGAAAAAATAACAATGGTGTATTTTTCTGAAGAGGTATTGAATAAATTTTCTTTAGAAGGCTATAAAGAGCATATCGTGCATGCATCAGAGGTAGCTCATTTTGATGATCAATACATTGTGCTACTTGATTTGCCGAAAGGAACAGATGAATTAGGTGATGTATTTAAGGCTGGATTCCCAGCTCGAATTTACACGCTATTTTATCAAGAGAATAATCATTTATTTAGTACGGTCCCAACGAGGGAACATTTTAAATGGTACTATTCTTTCTTAAGCCAAAAAACACCATTTTCTTTAAGGCAATATGGGGAACAACTGTGTCGTCATAAAGGTTGGTCAAAAGATACAGTAAATTTCATGACACAGGTGTTTTTTGAGTTAGAATTTGTTACAATAAAAGACGGTGTCATTTTTATGGCAGACAAAAAACAAAAGCGTGATTTAATTGAATCGAACACATATCGTGAGAAAATGAACCACTTACAATTAGAGAAAGAATTGGTTTATAGCACATATCAGCAACTATATACATGGTTTGAAACGATTCGTGATCATAAATAAGTAGAACAGTTAGGGTAAAGGATTTGTATTTACAAACCTTTTATATCTGAGGAGGATTCAGAAATATGGATTTCAAGCAACATATCGCAATTGTACCAGATTATCCGAAAGAAGGTATTGTGTTTAAAGACATTACACCTTTAATGAACGACGGAAAAGCATATAAAGCAGCAACAGATGCAATCGTTGAGTATGCAAATAAAAGAGACATTGATGTTGTAGTAGGACCAGAAGCGCGTGGTTTTATTATTGGTTGCCCAGTTTCTTATGCGTTAGAAGTAGGTTTCGCACCAGTTCGTAAATTAGGAAAATTACCACGTGAAGTAATTACAGTTGACTACGGTAAAGAATATGGAACGGATGTTTTAACAATCCATAAAGATGCAATTAAGCCAGGCCAACGTGTATTAATTACAGATGACTTATTAGCTACAGGTGGAACAATCGAAGCGACAATTAAACTAGTTGAAGAACTTGGTGGAGTTGTAGCAGGAATTGCATTTTTAGTAGAGCTTACTTACTTAGATGGTCGTAAAATGTTAGATGGTTACGATGTATTAGTATTAGAAAAATACTAATCATTATATAGGTGAAACTACGGTGATAAAAAAGTACCCGTGAATCTCTTGGAGAGGAGCGGGTACTTTTGTATAATTGCACAAAAAAACATGGTGAAATGTCAGTAAAATCTTTTCCTTTTCACAATTCACAATCATTGGGTTATAATGATAGAATATAATTTATTCTATTCAATAAAGATAAAGTCAATTTTCAATAAAAGGTGATTCGATGGCAAATGAGCAAGTACTAACAGCTGAACAGGTACTCGAGAAAGCAAGTCAATATTTAGCGGATGGAGATATTGAGCTAGTGGCACGTGCCTATGAATATGCGCGCGATGCACATAGCGAACAATATAGAAAATCGGGTGAACCATATATTATTCACCCAATTCAAGTTGCAGGTATTTTAGTTGATTTACACATGGATCCGGCTACAGTATCGGCAGGTTTCTTACATGATGTAGTGGAAGATACAGAAATTACATTAGAAGACATTGAACGGGAATTTAATAAAGAAATCGCTATGCTTGTCGATGGTGTTACAAAGCTTGGAAAGATTAAATATAAATCCCATGAGCAGCAACAAGCAGAAAACCATCGCAAAATGTTTATTGCAATGGCTCAAGATATTCGAGTTATTTTAATTAAACTAGCTGATCGTCTTCATAACATGCGTACATTGAAACATTTGCCTCAAGAGAAGCAGCGTCGCATTGCGAATGAAACGTTAGAAATCTTTGCACCTTTAGCACATAGACTCGGAATTAGTACTATTAAATGGGAGTTAGAGGATACGTCACTTCGCTATTTAAACCCGCAGCAATATTATCGTATTGTGAATTTAATGAAGCGTAAACGTGCAGAGCGTGAAGAATATTTAGATGAAGTAATGACTGGCATTCGCGAGAAATTAAAAGAGGTTTCAATTCAACCTGAGATTTCTGGAAGGCCAAAACATATTTACAGTATTTATCGTAAAATGGCATTGCAAAATAAACAATTCAATGAAATTTACGATTTACTAGCTGTACGTGTCGTTGTGAATAGTATTAAAGATTGCTATGCGGTGCTTGGAATTATTCATACGTGCTGGAAACCAATGCCAGGTCGTTTTAAAGATTATATTGCAATGCCGAAAGCAAATTTATATCAATCTCTTCATACGACTGTAATTGGACCAAAAGGTGATCCGCTAGAAGTGCAAATTCGTACGAAAGAAATGCATGAGATTGCAGAATTCGGAATCGCGGCACACTGGGCGTATAAAGAAGGAAAAACAGCAGAAACAACAGGTACATTAGAGAAGAAACTAACTTGGTTCCGTCAAATATTAGAATGGCAAAATGAAGCTTCTAATGCAGAAGAATTTATGGAGTCATTAAAAATTGATTTATTCTCTGACATGGTATTCGTCTTTACACCAAAAGGCGATGTAATGGAATTACCACTTGGCTCTGTTCCAATTGATTTTTCGTATCGTGTCCATTCGGAAATTGGAAACAAGACAATTGGTGCAAAAGTAAATGGGAAAATGGTGACGCTTGATTATAAGTTGAAAACTGGTGACATCATTGAAATTTTAACATCGAAACATTCGTATGGTCCAAGTCAAGATTGGGTAAAGCTTGCTCAAACATCTCATGCGAAAAATAAAATACGTCAATTCTTTAAGAAACAACGTAGAGATGAAAATATTGAAAAAGGCCGTGAACTTGTTGAAAAAGAAGTGCGTGGCTTAGAGTATGAGATGAAAGAAGTATTAGCGCTTGATAATTTAAAACGTGTCGCTGAGAAGTTTAACTTTGCAAATGAAGAAGATATGTTTGCAGCAGTTGGATATAACGGAATTACAGCAGCGCAAATTGTTACGCGACTAACGGACAAGTTCCGTAAACAACGTGAAGAAGAAGACATCGTTGAAGTTAAAGAAGTTCGTAAACCGATGAAAATTCGAAAATGGGATTCTGGTGTAAAGGTAAGTGGTGCAGATAATTTGTTAATTCGTTTATCAAAATGCTGTAACCCAGTTCCAGGTGATGATATCGTTGGGTATATTACGAAAGGTCGAGGCGTATCAATTCACCGTTGCGATTGCGTCAATGTGCATACAGAAGAAGCGGTGGAGCGTTTACTAGAAGTAGATTGGGAAGGTAGTCCTGAAAAAGAAATTGAGTACAATGTTGATATTGAAATTTCAGGCTATGATCGTCGTGGTTTATTGAATGAAGTATTACAAGCTGTTACAGAAACGAAGACGTATATCTCAGCTGTTTCTGGTAGAAGTGATCGTAATAAGATGGCAACGATTAACATGTCGATTTCTATTCGAAACTTACAACACTTGAAAAAAGTAGTAGAGCGCATTAAACGTGTTCCAGAAATTTATGCCGTACGACGCATGATGCATTAATAGGGAGTGTAGAAAAGATGAGAGTTGTTTTACAACGATCAAAGGAAGCGTCTGTCACAGTAGATGGCGAGATTGTAGGACAAATTCCATTCGGTTTGACATTACTAGTTGGCATTACGCATGAAGATACAGAAAAAGATGCAACTTATATCGCAGAAAAAATTGCAAACCTACGTATTTTTGAAGATGAGAGCGGAAAGATGAACCACTCTGTACTTGATATGAAGGGACAAGTTCTATCTATTTCGCAATTTACATTATACGGAGATTGCCGCAAGGGAAGACGTCCAAACTTTATGGATGCTGCGAAACCTGATTATGCAGAACATTTATATGATTTCTTTAATGAAGAAGTTCGTAAACAAGGACTGCATGTGGAGACAGGACAGTTCGGAGCAATGATGGACGTTTCTTTAATCAATGATGGTCCGGTGACCTTAATTGTGGATAGTAAATAGTGTTGCTTAAGAAGAGGGGATTATATAATCCTCTCTTTTTTATACATTGTTGTATGTTTTGTTTATTTATCCCGCTATTTGTGGGAGTAAGACTCTCATCTCAAAATTCGGCGACTGCGAGGGAGTTAGATTGGGAGTCGGACGAATAATCAGTGGAGATGGACAAAACCCACTGATTAAAGTTTCACTTTAATTGGAATCAATAGCTGTTTTCAGTTATGTATAACTCTTTCATCAATATGGAACAATAACAAGTAAAACATCCATATTGAATGTGAGGGATATACGTATGCGTATGAATGAAAAAGGGCATTCTGTTACAAATGGTGCAAATCAACTGTTTAACGTGAATTTTCATGATTTTATTTCAAAAGAGCAAAACAATACTTCAATGGAGCTTGCTTCAGAGTTCGGAATTTCACTGCAAGATGTAAAGCGCCTAAAGAAGCAAATTGAGCGCTCTTAGAGCACTTGACAATCCTACTCAACAAACGTATAGTAATTTTATATTTACATATGAATATAGCCGTTGATAGAGGAGAGTAAATGAGATACACATGGAAAGAGAAGAAATGTCCTAGGCTGAAAACATTTCTACATGATGACTGATTGAATGACACTCTGTAGGTTTCAACTTGAAAGGCTTATACGCTTAGTAGAGATGAACGCAAATTTAAGCGTTATTAAAAAAGTGGAAGCATACGTGCTTCAATTAGGGTGGCACCACGGGTATAATACTCTCGTCCCTACTGTTCAAACAGTAGAGGCGGGAGTTTTTTTATTTTTATTAAGATTAAAACAATTTGAGGAGGAACTGAATATGTCTATTCAAATCCCACGCGGAACGCAAGATATTCTTCCAGGTAGTGTTGAGTTATGGCAGTATATCGAAGGGCAAGCGCGCGACATTTGCCGTCGTTACAATTATAAAGAAATTCGTACACCAATTTTTGAGCACACAGAGCTATTTTTACGTGGTGTTGGTGATACGACAGATATCGTACAAAAAGAAATGTATTCATTCCAAGACCGTGGAGAGCGTAGTTTAACATTACGTCCAGAAGGTACTGCACCTGTTGTACGTTCTTACGTTGAGAACAAAATGTTCGGTGATGCAACACAACCAACAAAATTATACTATATCGGCCAAATGTTCCGTTATGAAAGACCACAAGCAGGTCGCTATCGTCAATTCGTACAATTCGGTATTGAAGCAATTGGTAGTAACGATCCAGCAATTGATGCAGAAGTAATTGCACTTGCTGTAGAGTTTTACCGCGGTATGGGCTTAAAAAATATTAAAGTTGTATTAAATAGCTTAGGTGATGCAGCGAGTCGTCAAGCACACCGTGATGCGTTAATTGCTCACTTTGAGCCGCGCATCGGAGAATTCTGTTCTGATTGCCAATCTCGCTTAGAAAAAAACCCTCTTCGTATTTTAGACTGTAAGAAGGACCGTAATCATGAATTAATGAGCACGGCACCATCTATTACAGAATACTTAAACGAAGATTCAGCAGTATACTACGACAAAGTACAAGAACTACTAACGATGATGGATGTTCCATTTGAGAAAGATCCGAATTTAGTACGTGGTTTAGACTACTACCAACACACTGTTTTTGAAATTATGAGTGAGGCAGAAGGTTTCGGTGCTATCACAACATTAAGTGGCGGTGGCCGTTATAACGGACTTGTACAAGAAATCGGTGGACCGGAAATGCCAGGTATCGGTTTTGCGATGAGTATTGAGCGTTTAATTATGGCGCTGAAGGCTGAAAATATTGAGTTACCAATTGAACATAGTATTGATTGTTACGTTGTAGCACTTGGTGAAAAAGCGAAAGACCGTGCTGCAAAAGTTGCGTTCGATCTTCGTAAAGCTGGATTATCAGTTGAAAAAGATTATTTAGATCGCAAAATGAAAGCGCAATTTAAATCTGCAGATCGTTTAAATGCGAAATACGTAGCTGTATTAGGGGAAGATGAGCTAGATAAAGGCATCATTAACTTAAAAGATATGGCAACAGGCGGACAAGAAGAAGTAGCGTTAGATGTATTTGCTTCATATGTAGCAGAGAAATTAATATAGGGGGAACTTAAAGTGGCTGAAAGAACACATGCATGCGGGAAAGTAACAGTAGAAGCGGTTGGACAAACAGTTCAATTAAAAGGTTGGGTACAAAAACGCCGTGATTTAGGTGGATTAATCTTTATCGACTTACGTGACCGTACAGGTATCGTACAAGTTGTATTTAATCCAGAAACATCAAAAGAAGCGTTAGAAGTAGCAGAAACGATTCGTAGCGAATACGTATTACACGTAGAAGGTACAGTTGTTGAACGTGGTGAAGGCGCAATTAATGATAATATGGCAACTGGTCGTATTGAAGTACAAGCATCGAAAGTAAATGTATTAAACGCAGCGAAAACAACGCCAATCATTATTGCTGATGATACAGATGCATCAGAAGATGTGCGTTTAAAATATCGTTACTTAGACTTACGTCGTCCTGCAATGTTTAACACATTCAAAATGCGTCATGACGTAACGAAAACAATTCGTAACTTCTTAGATACAGAAGAGTTCTTAGAAGTTGAAACACCAATTTTAACGAAGAGCACGCCAGAAGGAGCTCGCGACTATTTAGTACCAAGCCGTGTGCATGATGGTGAATTTTATGCATTACCTCAATCTCCGCAGCTATTTAAACAGCTTCTTATGGTCGGTGGATTTGAACGTTACTATCAAGTAGCACGTTGTTTCCGTGACGAAGATTTACGTGCGGACCGTCAACCGGAATTCACGCAAATTGATATCGAGGCATCATTCTTAACACAAGATGAAATTTTAGAAATGATGGAGCGTATGATGACGAAAGTCATGAAGGATGCAAAAGGTGTAGAAGTTAGTGCACCATTCCCTCGTATGAAATATGCTGATGCAATGGCTCGCTTTGGTTCTGATAAGCCGGATACACGCTTTGAAATGGAACTAAAAGACCTATCTGAATTTGCAGTAGGTTGTGGATTTAAAGTATTTACAAGTGCTGTAGAAAACGGCGGACAAGTAAAAGCGATTAACGCAAAAGGTGCAGCGAGCAAATACTCTCGTAAAGACATCGATGCATTAACTGAATTCGCCAAAGTATACGGTGCAAAAGGTCTAGCTTGGCTTAAAGTTGAAGAAGACGGCTTAAAAGGACCGATTGCGAAATTCTTCGGTGAAGAAGATGCAAACGTGTTAATGAGTACATTAGAAGCGGATGCTGGTGACTTATTACTATTCGTAGCAGATAAGAAAAGCGTTGTTGCAGATAGCTTAGGTGCACTTCGTTTACGTTTAGGTAAAGAGCTTGAGTTAATTGACGAAAGTAAATTTAACTTCCTATGGGTAACTGATTGGCCACTTCTTGAGTACGATGAAGATGCAGATCGTTACTTCGCAGCTCACCACCCATTCACAATGCCATTCCGTGAAGACGTTGAGTTATTAGAAACAGCACCAGAAAAAGCACGTGCACAAGCATATGACCTTGTATTAAACGGTTATGAGCTTGGTGGTGGATCACTTCGTATTTACGAGCGTGACGTACAAGAAAAAATGTTCAAAGCACTTGGATTCTCACAAGAAGAAGCACAAGAACAATTCGGATTCTTATTAGAAGCATTCGAATACGGTACACCACCACACGGCGGAATCGCATTAGGTTTAGACCGTCTTGTTATGTTACTTGCAGGTCGTACGAACCTTCGTGATACAATTGCATTCCCGAAAACAGCAAGCGCAAGCTGCTTATTAACAGAAGCGCCAAGCCCAGTTGCAGAAGCACAGCTTGAAGAGCTAAGCTTAAAATTGAGCTTGAAAGAAGAGAAGTAAGAATAGAGTCTAGATGGTTATACTAACCCCATCTAGGCTTTTTTTATAGAGGTTGTTTAAAAAGTCCGGTTTAGATTATGTTTTCCTTGTTTGAATATGTATTTTTAGGAATTCTATAACTTTTTCTATACAAATAGTCGGAAAAACGCTAGAATACATGGTAGACCATTTTTGTAATAGGAGTGTAGAGCTGAATGTTACATCAATTTTCACGTAATGAATTAGCCTTTGGAAAAGAAGGCCTTGAAATATTAAAAAATAGTACAGTCGGTATTTTAGGAATTGGCGGCGTAGGGTCATTTTCGGCAGAAGCGCTAGCACGTTCTGGCGTGGGACGTCTTGTATTAGTTGATAAAGACGTTGTAGATATTACAAATGTAAACCGTCAAATTCACGCGTTAGTATCTACTGTAGGACGTTCAAAAGTAGAATTAATGAAAGAGCGTATTGCAGATATTAATCCAGAGTGTGAAGTAATTGGACTAGAGATGTTTTATACAGATGAAACATATGAAGAGTTCTTTAAACATGGTTTAGATTTCGTAGTAGATGCATCTGATACGATTACGTTCAAAATTCATTTAATTAAACAATGTTTACGTCGTAAAATCAAAATTATCTCATGTATGGGTGCGGCAAATAAAATGGACCCAACTCGTTTCCGTATTGCGGACATTTCTAAAACACATACAGATCCAATTGCGAAAGTAATTCGTACGAAGCTTCGTAAAGATGGTATTAAAAAAGGTGTAAAAGTTGTCTTCTCTGACGAAAACCCAATCGTAATTCGTGAAGAAGTACGTAAAGAAATCGTACCAGACGAAAATGCAAAAATTCGTAAAGCGAAATTACCACCTTCTTCAAATGCGTTCGTACCATCTGTGGCTGGTTTAATTATGGCAAGTCACGTTGTACGTGAGCGTATTAAAAACGTAGAAGTGAAGCGTGTAGGGCAAGAATAAAAAGGAAGCATATATCGTTTAGGGTATATGCTTTTTGTATGTTTTAAAGAAATATCGATGTCGAATCGTTAATATAATTACATTTACTGTGGTGCTTTTTCACTAAGGGAAAATAAATAGGGATGTCACTTAGTTGAAAAAGTGGCATCCCTGTTTTTAGTTTTCTGCAGAATATATAATATCTAAATTTCCATTTTGATCGGTTTTGAAAATCGGAGCAATTTGCTCTTCTTGTTCTTCGACCGAAACAAGTTTTCGAGCACGATCCATAATTCTAACAAGCATTGCATAATCTTCTTCGATTGCTTGTTGTTTTTTTGTGAGAACAGCTAATTTTGCTTCAAGTTCATTATTCGTTTTTTTCAGGGAAGTGAGCTGATCTTGTAATACGTCATTTTCAGTTTGTAACTTTGCGAGTGAAGGGTTATTGTGCTCCAAGTTTTGCAAAAATGAGATGACATTTTGCATTGTAAGATCTTGTTTATTTGGGGCGATATCTTCTGAAAACTCGGCATCGATTACGAGCTGCCGAGTTTGTGTGAACTGCTCTTTTTCTATTTTAGCTTCCGAACGCTTTAATTCTTTACGTTGTTTTTTTGCAATTTGCACCGCATCTTCATAATATGGTCTTACTTCAGCATTCCATCTAAATCCACAAGCTGCTGAAGTTCGGTTTAATGTATCACCAACTTCATCGAATGCTTTTATTTGTGTACTTCCGCTGCGAATATGTCGTAAAACAGTTTCTGCTAAAAGGAGATCGTCTTCTTTTGTCCATGCATCTTGACGTGTTTTCATAAGCGAACCCTCCGTAATGGTGACGTTTTCGCTTATATTACCCTTTATTCTTCGTTTTATGCGAACTTTGTAATCTTTCATAAACAGTAGAAAGTGCTTGTTCAAATTTTCCTGTCGTTTTCGGTTTATAATATTGCTTGTTTTTAATTTTATCAGGTAAGTATTGTTGTTGTACCCAACCGTTTGGGTGATCGTGTGGATATAAGTATCCGATGCCTCTTCCTAACGATTCGGCTCCTTTATAATGACTATCTTTTAAATGACTTGGAATATCGCCTGTTTGGCCATTACGTAAATCGTGTAGTGCGGCATCGAGTGCTTTATAGGCCGAATTTGATTTCGGTGATAGACAAAGTTCAATAACAGCATTTGCAAGTGGTATGCGTGCCTCTGGGAAGCCGACCCGTTCAGCTGATTCAATCGCAGCAAGTGTACGTTGTCCAGCTTGTGGGCTAGCAAGTCCGATATCTTCATATGCCATAATAAGCAGACGTCTACCGATGCTTTGTAAGTCACCAGCTTCAATAAGACGTGCTAAATAATGAAGTGCGGCGTTCACATCACTTCCGCGTACTGATTTTTGAAAAGCAGATAAAACGTCATAGTGAGCATCGCCACCTTTGTCGTGAACGAAACTCTTTTTCTGTAAGCATTCTTCTGCGATTTCAAGTGTAATTTCCGCAGCTTTGTCGTCAGTTGTAAAGCTAGATAAAACAGCTAATTCAAGTGCATTATAAGCTGAACGCATATCTCCGCCTGACGCATTTGCAAAGTGATGTAATGCTTCATCCGTAACAGTTACATCATATTCCCCAAGCCCTTTTTCTTTATCTTCAAGCGCTCGTTTTAAGCCAATTAAAATATCATCTTCTGTTAATGCGTGTAATTCAAAGATTTGACAACGACTTCGAATAGCAGAATTAATAGCATGGAACGGATTGCTTGTCGTTGCACCAATTAAAGTAAGAAGTCCGCTTTCTAAATGGGGTAATAGAAAGTCTTGCTTCGCTTTATCTAGCCTATGAACTTCATCCAAAATTAAAACGAGGTGCCGATGCATCTTCGCTTCTTGTACGACAACTTCCATATCTTTTTTATTATGAGTAACAGCGTTTAAGAGGCGAAACAGGGTTCCAGTACTTCCTGCAATTGCGCTAGCGATTGATGTTTTTCCTGTGCCTGGAGGACCGTATAAAATCATTGATTGAAAATGATTTGCTTGGACCATTCGCCATAAAATCTTGCCTTCACCAACTAAATGCTGTTGTCCGATAATTTCTTGAATATTTGTAGGGCGCATTCGATGTGCGAGTGGTTGTTTCATTTGACCCTCTCCCTTAATGTATAATCTCATTCTATCGTATCATTTTTTTTGATGAAATTTGAAATAGGATGCTGTTTTGTGGGGAAAATGAATACGAATATTCCTATTTTTCTTTCAATTGTAATAATTTCCGAGTTTTTCAATGTGATTTTATGTTATCATTTTGATACACAAGTTGAAATTTCTTATAATACTATATTATGCTATAATTTCATAGGATTTTAAATTGTGTTCTTTTATAAAGTGAAACTTTAATTAGTGGGGGTTTTGTTCATCCCCCACCTAACTTCTTTGCTCCAGCCGAATTGTGAGGTGGGAGTTTTACTGCCCGCAAATGGCGGGATAAATAAGATATAACCAATAGAAGTGAAAATTTGAAAAGAGGTGCAAAATAGATGAAGATTTCAACAAAAGGCCGCTACGGCTTAACAATTATGATCGACCTTGCAAAAAAGTTTGGTGAAGGCCCAATTTCATTAAAATCAATTGCACAGGCACATGACCTATCTGAGCATTACTTAGAGCAATTAATTTCACCACTTCGTAATGCTCGTCTTGTAAAGAGTACGCGTGGTGCATATGGCGGATATGTATTATCTGATCAGCCAGTCAACATTACAGCTGGAGATGTAATCCGTGTACTAGAGGGTCCAATTAGTGTTGTAGAAATGATAGAAGAAGAAGAACCAGCACAACGCCAATTATGGATGCGTGTTCGTGATGCAGTGCAAGAAGTATTAGATAGTACAACTTTAGAAGATTTAGTACGTTATGAGGAAGAAAATCACGGGGGCTATATGTTTTACATTTAATTCCTTGTGAAACGATTTGGAAAGAAGGAGATTTAATGGAACGCATTTACTTAGATCATGCTGCGACATCTCCGACTCACCCAGAAGTGGTCGAAAAGATGATTCCATATATGACAGAAACATTTGGAAACCCGTCTAGTATTCACTTTTATGGGCGTCAGACGCGCCATGCGGTAGATGAGGCGAGACGTGTGTGTGCACGTAGCATTCACGCGAGTCCAAATGAAATTATATTCACGAGCGGTGGTACAGAAGCTGATAATTTAGCGCTTATAGGTGTAGCGCGTGCGAATCGTCATAAAGGTAACCACATTATTACAACGCAAATTGAACATCATGCGATTTTGCATACGTGTGAATTGTTAGAGCGTGAAGGATTTGAAGTGACGTATTTACCTGTTGATGAAACAGGGCGTGTTCAAGTTTCTGACATACAAAAGGCACTAACGGAAGAGACGATTCTTGTATCTATTATGTTCGGGAATAATGAAGTAGGGACAATACAACCAATTGTGGAAATAGGAAAGTTGTTAAAAGAGCATCAAGCTTATTTCCACACAGATGCTGTACAAGCTTACGGTTTAATAGAAATAGATGTGAAAGAGTTTGGTATTGATTTATTATCGATTTCCGCTCACAAAATTAACGGCCCAAAAGGTGTAGGGTTCCTATATGCTGGTGCAAATGTGAAATTTGAACCGTTATTAATAGGCGGAGAGCAAGAAAGAAAACGTCGTGCTGGTACTGAAAATGTACCTAGTATTGTTGGACTTCAACATGCAGTTTCGCTAGCTGAAAAAACTCGTGAGCAAAAAAATGCCCAATATGAAGAGTTTAAAGATATAATGGTATCTGTCTTCAAAAATGAGGACATTCATTTCGAGGTAAACGGAGACTTGGAATATCGCTTACCACATGTGTTTAATATAAGTTTTACAGGAATGAATATTGAACCGTTTCTTGTAAACCTAGACTTAGCTGGTATTGCAGTATCAAGTGGTTCTGCTTGTACAGCTGGTTCGATTGATCCATCACATGTATTAGTGGCGATGTTCGGAAAAGACTCCGATCAAATACGTTCATCCGTACGCTTTAGTTTCGGACTTGGAAATACGAAAGAGCAAATTGAAAAAGCGGCGTACGAAACAGTGAAAATCGTGAAGCGATTAACACAAAATTAGCATGGGAGGTGACATGATGAACAAACTACCTCAAGAAACACGCGTTGTCATCGGGATGTCCGGTGGCGTCGATTCATCTGTAGCAGCTCTTTTATTAAAAGAGCAAGGTTATGATGTAATCGGAATTTTTATGAAAAACTGGGATGATACAGATGCAAATGGTGTCTGCACAGCAACAGAAGATTACAATGATGTAATTGAAGTGTGTAACCAAATCGGCATTCCGTATTATGCAGTAAACTTTGAAAAACAATACTGGGATAAAGTATTTACGTACTTTTTAGATGAGTACCGAGCTGGTCGTACACCAAACCCAGATGTAATGTGTAACAAAGAAATTAAATTTAAAGCATTTTTAGAGCATGCAATTGCACTTGGTGCTGATTATGTAGCAACAGGTCATTATGCACGCGTTGCTTATATGGACGGCGAATATAAAATGCTTCGCGGCGTTGATGACAATAAAGATCAAACATATTTCTTAAATCAATTAAGCCAAGAGCAACTATCAAAAACAATGTTCCCATTAGGTGAATTAAAGAAACCGCAAATTCGCGAAATGGCGACAGAAGCTGGTTTAGCGACAGCGGCGAAGAAAGATAGTACTGGTATTTGCTTCATCGGTGAGCGTAACTTTAAAGATTTCTTAAGTAACTATTTACCGGCGCAACCAGGTGTGATGCAAACATTATCTGGTGAAGTGAAAGGGAAACATGATGGTTTAATGTATTATACAATTGGACAACGTCATGGCCTTGGTATTGGTGGTAATGGTGATCCGTGGTTTGCTGTTGGGAAAAACTTGAAAGAAAACATTTTATATGTTGACCAAGGATTCCATAACGAACTTCTATATGGTGATGAAGTTATTGCTACGAATGTAGGCTGGGTAAGTAATAAAGCGAAGGAAAAAGAATTTACGTGTACAGCGAAATTCCGTTATCGTCAAGCAGACAATAAAGTAACGGTTCAAATCGTTGATGAAAATACAGTTCGTATTCTTTGTGATGAGCCAATTCGTGCGATTACGCCAGGCCAAGCAGTTGTTTTCTATGATGGAGATGAGTGCTTAGGCGGCGCTACAATTGATGAAGTATATCATAGTGGTAAGAAATTAGATTATTTAGGATAACACGAGAAGCCTCTGCCGATTAGCGGTTAGAGGTTTC
Source organism: Bacillus sp. RC51 (assembly GCF_044908115.1). Taxonomy (NCBI): domain Bacteria; kingdom Bacillati; phylum Bacillota; class Bacilli; order Caryophanales; family Bacillaceae; genus Bacillus; species Bacillus sp. RC51. The sequence goes on from NZ_JBIYCW010000002.1 coordinate 32,022, forward strand.
TTTTACATAAAGCGAATTTTCGTTCGCTTGGAAAATACATTCTTTGTTATAATTTGTTGTAGAGGTGAAGGATATGTCAAACAAACTTGAAACAGGTATTAAATATATGCAAGAAGGAAACTGGGAAGAAGCAGCTAAAAATTTCACAGAAGCAATCGAAGAAAATCCGAAAGATGCGCTTGGATACATTAACTTTGCGAATTTATTAGATGTATTAGGTGATAGTGAGCGAGCAATTGTATTTTATAAACGTGCATTAGAATTAGATGGTAAATCTGCGGCTGCTTATTATGGCTTAGGAAATGTATATTACGGTCAAGAGCAATTTGCAGAGGCAAAGGCTGTATTTGAACAAGCGATGCAAGCGGGATTACAATCAGCTGATGTAACATTTATGTTAGGTATCACGCATGTGCAACTTGGCAATGACCGCCTTGCGTTGCCATTTTTACAAAGAGCAACTGAATTAGATGAAAATGATGTAGAAGCTGTTTTCCAATGCGGACTTTGCTTCGCGCGACTAGAACATATTCAAGAGGCGAAACCTTATTTTGAAAAGGTATTAGAAATGGATGAAGAGCATGCAGATGCGTATTATAATTTAGGTGTTGCGTACGTATTCGAAGAAAATAACGAGAAAGCTCTTACTTTATTTAAGAAAGCGACTGAAATTCAAGCAGACCACTTTTTAGCTGGTAATGGTATTCGTTTATTGGAGCAAGAAGCTGAATAAAGTGAAATTATAGTTTAATGCGCAGTTACCCCTCATCTAAAGATTGTGAAAGAGGTGGGGGATGTACTGCCCATTAAAGTGAAAAGAACTCGGAAAGGAGAGGAAATATGGGAAATCAACATGCAATGGATTTGTTTGAGGAAGAAAAAAGATTTATAAAAGCGCAAGTTCTTCATACCATTTTCCACAACGAAGAAAACCTCTATTCCGTTGTCAGTATGAAAGTCATTGAAACGAATGAAACATACGACGAAAAAAAAGTAATGATAAACGGTCATTTTCCCCGTATGCATGAAGATGAAGTGTTTACATTAACAGGTCATTTTAAAGACCACCCAAAGTATGGAAAACAATATTTAGTTGAAACGTTTAAAAAAGAACTGCCACAAACAAAAGCAGGTATGGTGCAATATTTAGCGAGCGATTTATTTAAAGGGATTGGAAAGCGTACAGCCGAAAAAATCGTGGACCATCTTGGTGAGCATGCGATTTCTAAAATTATGGATGATCCGGATGCGTTAAGTGGTGTTGTAAACAAGCAAAAAGCGCAGGAAATATATGAGACGATTATTGAGCATCAAGGGCTCGAGAAAGTGATGAGTTTTTTAAATGGTTACGGTTTTGGAACAAAACTTTCTATTAAAATTTATCAGCAATATAAAGAGATGACATTAGAAGTGATTCGTAATAATCCGTATAAACTTATTGAAGAAGTGGACGGAATTGGATTTGGAAGAGCAGATGATATAGGGCGTGCAATCGGAATAACGGGCAATCACGACGACCGTGTACGTGCAGGGTGTTTTTATACGTTAGAGAATATTTCATTACAACTCGGTCACGTGTATATGGAAAAAGGTCAGCTTGTAAGAGAAACGATGTCACTTTTAAATAATCAAGAAGGCAGAGTGACTGAGGAAGATATTGTAGGCTGCGTTGAAATGATGCAAAGCGAAGGGAAAGTCATTATAGAAGAAGAGCGAGTGTATTTAGCTTCTTTATTCTATTCTGAGAAAGGCGTTGTAAAGTCAATTCGTCGTCTTATGAATCAAGAAGAAACCCCTGCATTCCCTGAAGCAGAAGTGTTAAAAACATTAGGAGAAATTGAAGAACAGCTAAAGGTACAGTATGCGCCGCTTCAGCAAGAAGCAGTTCAAACTGCACTTCATAAGCCGATGATGTTATTAACAGGTGGACCAGGGACGGGGAAAACAACAGTTATTAAAGGAATTGTTGAAATGTATGCGTCACTTCACGGAGTATCATTAAATCCGAATGAATATAGTGATGATAATCCATTTCCAATATTATTAACGGCCCCAACTGGAAGAGCGGCGAAGCGCATGAGTGAATCGACAGGACTTCCAGCTTGCACAATTCATCGTCTGCTTGGATGGACGCCAGAAGGATCTTTTCAGCGCAATGAAACAGACCCTGTACAAGGGAAGCTCCTTATTATTGATGAGTTTTCGATGGTAGATATTTGGCTTGCAAATCAGCTATTCAAGTCACTTCCGACAAATATTCAAGTTATCGTTGTAGGTGATGAAGATCAGTTGCCATCTGTAGGACCTGGACAAGTGTTAAAAGATTTATTGAATGCAGGTGCGGTTCCAACGGTCAAGCTTACAGAAATTTATCGTCAAGCGGAAGGGTCATCTGTTATTCAACTTGCCCATGCGATAAAAGACGGAACACTTCCACCAGATTTAGCGCAAAATAAAAAAGATCGTTCATTTATCAGCTGTGCAGGTGCTCAAATTGTTGAAGTTGTAAAAAAAGTATGTGAAAACGCGAAGACGAAAGGGTTTAGCGCAAGAGATGTACAAGTGTTGGCACCTATGTACCGCGGACCAGCAGGTATTAATGTGTTAAATGAAGCTCTCCAAGAAGTGTTCAATCCGAAAAAAGAAAAAAGTAAAGAAATTGCCTACGGTGACGTTGTATACCGCAGAGGTGATAAAGTACTTCAATTAGTCAATCAGCCGGAAAGCCAAGTATTTAATGGTGATATCGGAGAAATCGTTTCGGTGTTTTATGCGAAAGAAAACGTTGAGCAACAAGATATGATTATCGTTTCATTTGATGGGATTGAAGTAACGTATACAAAGCCAGATTTAAATCAAATTACACATGCATATTGCTGCTCGATTCATAAATCACAAGGTAGTGAATTTCCGATTGTTATTATGCCGATTGTAAAAAGCTATAACCGTATGTTACGTCGTAATTTAATTTACACGGGTATTACAAGGAGTAAGAAATTCCTTATTATTTGCGGGGAGGAAGCAGCGTTTCAATCCGGTGTGAATCGCCTTGATGATGCAATGCGTCAAACGACTTTAGCTGGCCGATTGCAAGAATCACAAGGAGAAGTGCAGATGGTGACGGTTAATGGTGAAGAAATGGACGTGGAAAACATTTCACCGTATGATTTCATGTAACAAGGTGAAATTATATAGTGAACCTTTCAAACGTATAACGTTGAAAGGTTCTAGCAATGTATAAATGAATGCAGTTTGGACATAATGGCGAATAGAATCTGGGAGACTGTAAGGAGATGAAAGCCATATGTTCAGTTGTCCAAATTGCAAAGGGAAAGACATCGGAAAAATAGGTGTCAACCAATTTTATTGCTGGAATTGTTATATCGAATTATCGGTTTCAAAGGGGAAAATCCATACACATCAAGTAGAGGAAGATGGTTCATTAAGCTCTCTTGATGATTTATTTGATGATAATGAAAGAACGATCGGATAACGAAAAGGGGGATTTACTTTGAATCTACGCAATTCATTAATCGCATTAGGTGTTGGAGCTGCAGCATATCAATATGCTCGCAAACAAGATGTATTCTCAAAACGCAATGTGAAAAAAGCACGTAAGATGATTAAGTCTTATTTATAAGGCGTAAAAAACTCCCTTTATGATAAGGGAGTTTTTTTATGCGCTTGTATGCAAATATAAAAGTCCGATTTCAGAGAAGAGATAAGATAAACCGTAGCATCCAACGCCAAGCATTCCATAATGCCATAAGTGCTTAGCTCTTTCCTTTCGTGAGGAACGAATAAAGAAGCCTTTCCAAATACCAAACCCGATACAAATCCATTCAAGAAGCATAAAAAGTGCGGATAATGCAAGCATAAATAAGATCATTATGAGCCCTCCTGATTATATTTTGACATTCTGTATTTTCAGGGGTGGTTGTCCTTATTATGTTAAATATATGTACGTCTTTAAAAAACAGTATGGTCTGTATAAAAAGATTTTAAAACTTTTGCACATAACCTAACCTATTTATTTTCAAAATAAAGATGGAGGAGGTTTTTCGTGTGAAGAATCTTAAAATCATTTGGATATATCGTTTAGGATTATTGTTACTCGTTTTTCTTTGTTTGCTCGTCTTTTTAAAAATTAAGCCACTATGGGCACCGATTATTTTTGTATTTAAAGTGGCGATCACACCGTTCTTTATTGCTTGTTTTATTGCTTATTTATTACACCCTTTAATTGAAAAAATCCATAAGGAAGGAATGCCACGCACACTTGCTATTTTGCTCATTTATATTCTTTTCTTTGGCGGAATTGGCTATGGAATTTATAAAGGAACGCCAGTTGTTATTAAACAGTTACAAGAAATTAATGAACAATTTCCACAGTTTACAAAAATGTACGATTCTTGGATGGATGGAGTTACAGAACAAACAGCGAATTTCCCATCATTTATTCATGAAAAGGTGAAACAAATTTTTGGTGGTGTAGAAACGAAGATTCAAGCGCTTTTAAATAAAGTCATGAGCACAGCTCGTGGTGTACTGGATTCGTTACTCATTATTTTCTTAATTCCATTCATTGTATTTTACATATTAAAAGATTACGGTGAGTTTTATCATATATTTTGGAAATTAGTCCCGAGTAAGTGGCGTAGTACGGGTCAAATGCTTGCGAAAGAAATTGATAAGTCACTCGGAAGTTATATTCGAGGACAGTTATTTGTTTGCTTAGTATTAGGGGGAGTATCTGTTCTTTCTTTTTGGTTTATCGGTATGAAATATCCATTGCTGCTCGGCATTATTATTGGGGTAACGGATATAATCCCGTACTTTGGTCCTATTTTAGGGGCGATTCCCACGTTGATGATTGCGGCAACGGTATCAACGAGTTTACTCATTAAGGCGGGGATTACAATTGCTATTTTGCAATTTTTGGAAAGTAACATTTTATCGCCTTACATCGTTGGTAAGTCGCTTCGTATGCATCCGGTTATTATTATGCTCGCATTACTAGTTGGAGGAGAGATAGCCGGGATTGTAGGATTGCTAATATCGGTTCCAATTTTAGCTGTTATTCGTACAGTGATCGTTCATGTGAGGCCTCTTTGGAAAAGAGAAGATATTTAAAATGAAAAGTAGATGCTTATGTAGCTAACGAAAATGTGTGTAGTACAATATAATTATTATTATCTACATTGACAAACTTAAGAGAATTCTATTATATTTAGTCATATAATACATTAAATCAATGACGGAACAAGTATGTTACAGTCCATTTATAGAGAGAAGCTTCCAATGGCTGAAAGAAGCTTTAAATGAAGGGTAACAGAAAGCTAATCCTGAGAGCAGCTAATCACTGCCGTCTTGCCACGTTACGGCACCATGAGGTGATGAATTGATTGTTATAATAATCAATTCATAATTAGGGTGGTATCGCGAGTTAACTCTCGTCCCTTTTATTAGGGGCGGGAGTTTTTTATATTTAAGGAGGAAAATACAATGAAACAACTAACAGGCGCACAAATTCGTCAAATGTTTTTAGACTTTTTCCAAGAAAAAGGACATGCAGTAGAACCAAGTGCATCACTAGTTCCTCATGAGGATCCATCTCTTCTATGGATTAATAGTGGTGTAGCGACATTAAAGAAATATTTTGATGGTCGTGTAATCCCACAAAATCCACGTATTACAAATGCACAAAAATCAATTCGTACAAACGATATTGAAAACGTTGGGAAAACGGCTCGTCACCATACATTCTTTGAAATGTTAGGGAACTTCTCAATCGGTGATTACTTCAAAGAAGAAGCAATTACTTGGGCTTGGGAATTTCTAACGAGCGACAAATGGATCGGATTCGATAAAGAATTACTATCTGTTACAATTCATCCGGAAGATGAAGAAGCATTCACAATTTGGAATGAGAAAATGGGTGTTCCAAAAGAACGCATCATCCGTTTAGAAGAAAACTTCTGGGATATCGGTGAAGGGCCAAGTGGACCGAATACAGAAATTTTCTATGACCGCGGTGAATCTTACGGTAATGACTTTAGTGACCCAGAATTATATCCGGGCGGAGAAAACGAGCGTTACTTAGAAGTATGGAACCTTGTATTCTCTCAATTTAACCATAATCCAGACGGTTCATATACGCCACTTCCTAAGAAAAACATCGATACAGGAATGGGTCTAGAGCGTATGACATCTATCGTTCAAGATGTACCTACGAACTTTGATACAGACCTATTCATGCCGATGATTGGTGCAACAGAATCAATTTCTGGTGAGAAATATCGTAATGGCGATTTAGAAAAAGATATGGCGTTTAAAGTAATTGCTGACCATATCCGTACAGTAACATTCGCTGTTGGTGACGGTGCTCTTCCATCTAACGAAGGCCGTGGTTATGTGTTACGTCGTTTATTACGCCGTGCTGTTCGTTATTCTAAGAAATTAAACATCAACCGTCCGTTCATGTTTGAATTAGTACCGGTTGTTGGAGAAGTAATGAAAGACTTCTATCCAGAAGTACTTGAAAAGAAAGATTTCATCGCAAAAGTTGTGAAGAATGAAGAAGAGCGTTTCCATGAAACACTTCATGATGGTGAATCAATTTTAGCTGAAGTAATTGCAAAAGCGAAAGAAGAAAAAACAACTGTTATTTCTGGCGTAGATGCGTTCCGCCTATACGACACGTACGGTTTCCCAATTGAATTAACAGAAGAATATGCAGAAGAAGCTGGTATGACAGTTGATCAAGCGGGCTTTGAAAATGAAATGGAGAAACAACGTGAGCGTGCACGTGCTGCTCGTCAAGACGTTGATTCTATGCAAGTTCAAGGCGGTGTACTTGGTGAAGTTAAAGTAGCGAGCGAATTCGTTGGTTACGGTACAGTTGCAACAGAAAGTAACGTTGTTGCACTTGTGAAAAATGGTGAGTATACAGATAGCTTACAAGCAGGTGAAGAAGGACAATTAATGCTTGATGTAACGCCATTCTACGCTGAGAGCGGTGGGCAAATTGCAGACCGTGGTTACCTTCTTGCTGACGGCGTGAAAGTTGTTGTAAAAGACGTACAAAAAGCACCAAATGGTCAAAATTTACACAAAGTTGTTGTTGAAGAGGGTACATTAACGAAAGAAGCGGCTGTAAAAGCTCTTATCGATACGAAAAACCGTAGTAGCGTTGTGAAAAACCATACAGCAACTCACTTACTGCACCAAGCATTAAAAGATATACTTGGAACGCATGTTAACCAAGCGGGTTCTCTTGTAACATCTGAACGTTTACGTTTTGACTTCTCTCACTTCGGTCAAGTACAAGCTGATGAATTAGAAAAAATTGAGCGTATCGTAAATGAAAAAATTTGGGAAAGTATTGATGTTGCGATTTCTCAAAAAGCAATCGAAGAAGCGAAAGAAATGGGCGCAATGGCATTATTCGGTGAAAAATACGGTGATGTTGTACGCGTTGTACAAGTAGGCGATTACAGCTTAGAGCTTTGCGGTGGTTGTCACGTTGATAACACAGCTTCTATCGGTATTTTCAAAATCGTTGCTGAGTCTGGTATCGGTGCAGGAACTCGTCGTATTGAGGCGGTAACTGGTAAGTCTGCATACGAATTAATGAACGATCAAGTAGGTTTATTAAAAGAAGCAGCAGGAAAAATGAAAACAAATCCGAAAGATATTTTAACAAGAGTTGATGGTTTATTTACTGAAGTAAAACAACTTCAAAAAGAAAACGAATCTCTTGCTGCGAAATTAAGCAATATCGAAGCTGGAAACTTAACTGATTCAGTAATGACAGTTGATGGCGTGAACGTATTAGCGGCAAAAGTAAATGTTGCAGATATGAACAACTTACGTACAATGATGGATGACCTTAAAAATAAATTAGAGTCTGCAGTTGTTGTATTAGCGTCTGTAAATGACGATAAAGTAAATATTTTAGCTGGCGTAACGAAAGATTTAATTAGTCAAGGTTACCATGCGGGTAAACTTGTGAAAGAAGTAGCTTCTCGTTGTGGAGGCGGCGGTGGTGGCCGTCCTGATATGGCACAAGCAGGCGGTAAAAACCCAGCGCAAGTAGAGGAAGCTTTAGCGTTTGTACAAGAGTACGTTAAATCTGTTTCAAAATAAAGAGATAGTAGTGTACAATGGTAGGGAGAGGAGAAGTTCTTCTCCCTATACTTACTACTTACAAGTGAGGTGCTTGAAATGGACGGTTTTGATAAGACAATGAAGTTTAGCATTCAAGATGAAAAACAGAGTGTCCATGTAAATGATGTACTTTTAACTGTGTATGATGCACTTCAAGAAAAAGGTTATAATCCGATTAACCAAATCGTCGGTTATTTATTAAGTGGAGATCCAGCATACATACCTCGCCATAAAGATGCACGAAGCATCGTTCGCAAGCTTGAACGTGATGAGATAATTGAAGAACTTGTGAAGTCTTACTTGAAACATCATCGTGAGGAGTAGTTTATGCGGATATTAGGTTTAGATGTTGGTACTAAAACAGTCGGTGTTGCAATGAGCGATGAGATGGGCTGGACAGCACAAGGGCTGGAAACAATCAGGATTAACGAAGAACGAGGCCACTTTGGTTTTGACCGTATTTCTGAGCTGGTAAAACAGTACAATGTGGACAAAATAGTAGTAGGTTTACCTAAAAATATGAATGGTACAATCGGCCCTCGTGGTGAAGCGTGCCAACAATTTGCAGAAAACCTGCGAAATCTGTTACAATTAGAAGTTGTAATGTGGGACGAGCGTTTGTCGACGATGGCAGCGGAACGTCTGCTCATTTCAGCTGATGTGAGCCGTAAGAAGCGAAAACAGGTAATCGATAAGATGGCTGCAGTCGTGATCTTACAAGGATTTTTAGATAGTAAATAAGAGGTGACCAAAATGGAAGAAAATCAAATTACAATTGTAGACGAAAAAGGAAACGAACATTTATGTGAAATTATTTTCACTTTTGATGCTGAAAAATTCGGCAAAAAATCTTACGTAGTCTTCTCTCCAATCGGTGAAGTAGACGAAGATGGAGACCAAATCTTCGATGCAATGGCATACGAGCAAAGCGAAGAAGAGGGTGGAACATTACTTTCAATTGAATCTGAAGAAGAGTGGGAAATGGTACAAGAAATGTTTAACACTCTTGCTGATGAGCAAGAAGAAGAATAGTAATGGATAAAAAGGCGAACTGTGTACACAGTTCGCCTTTTTTGTATTCATATGCAAAATGACAGATTTTTTGTCGAAACTACTTAATTGTTTATAGTATAATAAGACGGGTTGTATGAAAAAAGGCTTTAAATAAGTAGCTGTCACCGATTATTTAGAAATGATTGGTTTTGCTTTATGTTTGTAGGGCATTGTATAGAGGAAGTGTATACGGTCTACAATTAAATAAGGAGGAAGAATTTTGGTAGAGAATCAAGTGAAGAAGAAGCGTAGACGCATTTTTTTAATTTCGATTATCGCACTGCTTTTAGTTTGTGGATCAGTCTATGCGTATATTTCATCTGCATTAGGGCCAGTTGATAGTGGAAATAAAAAAGAGATTGAGGTAGAGATTCCAAAGGGGTCATCTACAAGTAAAATCGGTGAGATTTTAGAAGAAAAAGGTGCTGTGAAAAGCAGTACAGTTTTTAGTTTTTATACGAAATTTAAGTCGAAAAGCTTACAAGCAGGTACATATTTATTAAATCCTTCGATGAGTGCTAACGATGTCATTGAACAAATGTCATCTGGCAACGTACATCGTCCGGCTCTTTATAAAGTGACGATTAAAGAAGGAGCGCAAGTAAATGAAATTGCTGAAGTGATTGCGGCAGAATTAAAGTGGAATAAAGATGATGTTGTGCGTCAATTAAACGATAAAGCATTTATTCAAAAAATGCAGCAAAAGTATCCGAAGCTATTAACGGATAAAATTTTTGATAGCAACATTAAATATCCACTAGAAGGATACTTATATCCAGCAACGTATTCTTTCTATAAAAAGGATACGAAATTAGAAGAAATTGTAATCCCGATGCTTGAGAAAACAAATGCAATTATTGTTCAAAATGAGGCGAAAATGAAAGCGAAGAACTGGGATGTTCATCAACTTCTCACGTTGTCTTCACTTATTGAAGAAGAGGCTACTGGCTTTACTGATCGCCAAAAAATCTCTAGTGTTTTCTATAATCGTTTAGCGAAAGGCATGCCGCTTCAAACGGATCCGACGGTATTATACGCGCTTGGAAAGCATAAACAACGTGTATTATACGAAGACTTGAAAATAAACTCACCGTACAATACGTATGTTGTGAAAGGGTTGCCAGTTGGACCGATTGCAAACTCTGGTAAACATTCAGTGGAAGCAGCGTTAGATCCTGCGCAAACAGATTATTATTATTTCTTAGCTGCACCAAGTGGTGAAGTGTATTATGCGAAAACATTAGAAGAACATAATGCATTAAAGCAAAAATACATTACGAAAAAACAGTGAAATGGGGAGGGATAGCGAAAAGGGTCGCATATCCCTCTTTTTTGTGGTAAAATATATCGGGTTAAAAACTGGCAGAAGAATCGTTTTTAATATCAAAACGGGACGTACAAGCTAAGGGTGAAACTGGCTTGTATTTTTATTGCATTCTATGTGTGAAAAGACAAAGGTTGACGCGTCATAGAGGCACTTCTCCATGTAAATAAGGAGGACCAATTATGGAGGATGCAGTTAACGAGTACCTATTATCATTTATTGATCCAAAAGATAAATTAATTCTTGAAATGGAAGAGTATGCAACTGAAAACCATGTGCCGATTATGGATCGACTTGGAATGGAATTTATGCTGCAATTTTTACGTTTAGTTGGACCGGAAAGTATTTTAGAACTTGGAACAGCAATCGGTTATTCTAGTATTCGTATGATGCAAGCTATTCCGAACTCTCGCATTGTGACAGTAGAGCGCAATCGTGAACGATATGAAAAGGCACTTGAATATATAGAATGTTCCTCGGTAACAGACCGTATTTCTGTTATTTACGGTGATGCTTTAGAAACGGGCGAACAAGTGAAAGAACATGGAACATTTGATGTTATTTTTATTGATGCAGCGAAAGGGCAGTATCGTCGCTTTTTTGACTTATACGAACCGTTATTAAATCCTGGTGGCGTTATTATTTCAGATAACGTTATGTACCATGGTCTTGTGACGACAAAAGAGAAAATTGAAAATAGACGTACCCGTGGTTTGATTCGTCGTATTAAGACGTACAATGAATGGCTTATGAATCATGAAGGATATGATACAACGATTTTCCCAATTGGCGATGGAGTGGCTGTAAGTAAAAAGAGAGGGTGACAAAAGTATGAAGAAACCTGAATTGTTAGTAACGCCTAGAGCGGTGGCGGATATTGAACCTCTTGCGAAAGCAGGGGCAGATGCAGTAATGGTTGGTGAACAAAAGTTTGGTTTACGTTTGGCAGGAGAGTTTTCACGTGAAGATGTGAAACAAGCTGTAAACATTGCACATGAAAATGGTGTGAAAGTATACGTTGCAATGAATGCGATGTTCCACAATGATAAAGTAGAAGAATTAACGGACTATGTTGCCTTTTTAAATGAGGTAAATATAGATGCGATTGTTTTCGGAGATCCAGCGGTATTAATGGCTGTTCGTGAAGTTGCACCAAATATGCAACTTCACTGGAATACAGAAACGACAGCAACAAACTGGTTTACTTGTAACTATTGGGGGCAAAGAGGAGCGAAACGCGCTGTATTAGCTCGTGAGCTTAGCTTAGATGAAATTGCTGAATTAAAAGAAAATGCTGAAGTGGAACTTGAAGTGCAAATTCACGGTATGACTTGTATGTTCCAATCGAAGCGTTCACTAGTAGGAAACTACTTTGAGTATCAAGGGCGTAATCTCGACATCGAAAAGAAAAAGTATGAAGAGAATATGTTCTTATACGACCCAGAACGTAATAACAAATATCCAATTTATGAAGATGAAAATGGTACTCACATTATGAGTCCGAATGATATTTGTTTCATCGATGAGTTAGAGGAACTAATCGATGCTGAAGTCGATAGCTTAAAAATTGATGGTGTCCTAAAAAGTTCTGAGTACATTATTGAGGTGACGAAGAAATATCGTAAGGCGATTGATTTATGTGTAGAAGATCGTGATGCGTATTATGACGTGAAAGATGATTTATTTAAAGAGATAGAAGAAATACAACCGGTAAATCGTCCGTTAGATACAGGATTCTTCTTTAAAGAAACGGTTTACTAAACGAGGAGGGTATAGGAAATGACTGTACAAGAAATTTCACGAGTGATCGATGGCAAACGCGTTATTGTGAAAAAACCTGAACTGTTAATCCCTGCGGGTAACTTAGAAAAATTAAAAGTAGCTATCCATTATGGGGCAGATGCTGTATATTTAGGTGGACAAGAATTTGGTCTTCGTTCTAATGCAGGTAACTTTACGCTGGAAGACATGGCAGAAGGCGTTGAATTTGCAAAGAAATATGGAGCAAAAATATACGTGACAACAAATATTTTTGCACATAATGAAAATATGGATGGGCTAGAGGAATATTTAAAAGGGATTGAAAAAGCTGGCGTAACGGGAATTATCGTTGCCGATCCGCTTATTATTGAGACATGTAAACGTGTAGCTCCTTCTGTTGAGGTGCATTTAAGTACACAACAATCACTATCCAACTGGAAAGCAGCACAGTATTGGAAAGAAGAAGGTTTACATCGTCTTGTATTAGCTCGTGAAGCAAGCTATGAAGAAATGAAAGAAATTAAAGAAAAAGTTGATGTTGAAATTGAAGCATTCGTCCATGGTGCAATGTGTATCGCGTATTCAGGGAGATGTACATTAAGTAACCATATGACAGCGCGTGACTCTAACCGTGGTGGTTGTTGTCAATCTTGCCGCTGGGATTATGATTTAGTTCAAACGGTATCACAACATAAAGATGCAAAAGAGCTTCCTCTATTCCAAGAAGAAGATGCTCACTTTGCGATGAGCCCAAAAGATTTAAATTTAATCTTATCAATTCCGAAAATGATTGAAATTGGAATTGATAGCTTAAAAGTTGAAGGACGTATGAAATCTATCCATTACGTAGCGACTGTAGCAACTGTATATCGTAAAGTAATTGATGCGTATTGTGCGGATCCGGATAACTTTGAGTTTAAACAAGAATGGTTAGATGAACTTGATAAATGTGCAAATCGTGATACAGCTCCTGCATTTTTTGAAGGGGTTCCAGGACATCAAGAGCAAATGTTTGGAAATCATAGTAAGAAAACAACGTATGATTTTGCTGGTTTAGTGTTAGATTATAATGAAGAAACGGGCATCGTAACGCTTGAGCAACGTAATCACTTCAAACCAGGACATGAAGTGGAGTTCTTTGGGCCAGAAATAGAAAACTTTACGCAGACGGTGGAGAAAATTTGGGATGAGGATGGAAACGAATTAGATGCAGCGAGACATCCGTTGCAAATCGTGAAATTCAAAGTGGATCAACCAGTGTATGTGAATAATATGATGCGCAAAAACATACTTCAATAAGAAAGAGTGGTAGTCGAATGGGGACGAATAAGCCTGTTGTAATTGGAATCGCTGGTGGTTCAGGATCAGGAAAAACAAGTGTAACGAAAGCGATTTTTGACCATTTTAAAGGTCATTCCATTTTAATCTTGGAGCAAGATTATTATTACAAAGATCAAAGCCATTTACCAATGGAAGAACGTTTAAAAACAAATTACGATCATCCGTTAGCGTTTGATAATGATTTGTTAATTGACCATTTGCAGCAGTTGCTTGCATATGAGCAAGTGGAAAAGCCTATATATGACTATACATTGCATACGCGTTCAGAAAAAATTATTCCAGTTGAGCCGAAAGATGTAATCATTTTAGAAGGAATTCTTATTTTAGAAGACCCACGTCTTTGTGAGTTAATGGATATTAAGGTGTTCGTTGATACAGATGCAGACCTTCGTATTTTACGCCGCATGCAGCGCGATATTGAAGAGCGCGGTCGTACAATGGATTCAGTTATCGACCAATACGTAAACGTTGTACGTCCAATGCATAATCAATTTATTGAGCCTTCTAAGAAATTCGCGGATATTATTATCCCTGAAGGTGGACAAAACCATGTTGCAATTGATATTATGGTTACAAAAATTGCAACAATTCTTGAACAAAAAGTAAATTTGTAATAGCATAGTAAAAGATATACGATAGGAAGGGATTTTTTCCCTTCTTATCGAATACAATGAAACATGAAACCTCACCTACTAATAGGTGAGGGCATATTTATATCAACTTTCCATACATACCTTCTTTATATAAGGAAGAATTGGAGAATAAGGGGTTGTATGTGACAACTCCACTAGTGCTACGTGTGCTAGAAACCTCCGCTATATAAGCGGAGGAGTTTTCATATGGAACTCCTCTTTTTTTCGGGGGATTGGTATATAAAAGGAGTGGAAAACATGGCAACAGAAAAAACATACCCTATGACGCAAGAGGGTAAGCAAAAACTAGAGAACGAAGTTGAACAATTAAAAACAGTAAGACGTAAAGAAGTTGTAGAGCGTATTAAGATCGCACGTAGCTTCGGAGATCTTTCAGAGAACTCTGAGTATGATGCAGCGAAAGATGAGCAAGCATTCGTAGAAGGACGTATTACACAACTTGAAAACATGATTCGTAATGCGGTTATCATTGAAGACAATGGTGAAGAGTCTACAGTTGTAACATTAGGTAAAACAGTAATATTTAAAGAGTTACCAGGTGGAGACGAAGAAGCGTACATAATCGTAGGTAGCGCAGAAGCCGATCCATTTGAAGGAAGAATTTCTAACGATTCTCCAATCGCAAAAAGCTTATTAGGTAAGCAAATTGGTGAGAAGGTAGCAATCCAAACACCAGGTGGAGAAATGCAAGTAGAGATTATCTCTGTAAAATAACGTAAAAAATCACTCGTGTAAAAACGAGTGATTTTTTATTTGTATAAAAGGTGAAACACCTCGTCTAAACTACAATAGACGAGGTGTTTTTTATGAAAATGAAACGGAGAATTATAATTGTTTTAATTTGTTTTATGGGTGTGATTTTTTTATTACTTTGTCGTTTAATCCAAATACAGATTATAGATACGGAATCATTTACTGACCGAAATATCAATCTGATTGAAAAAAGTGTTACGCAACGAACACAATCACTTACAGTAGATAATGGAAGAGGGCATTTTACAGATCGAAATGGTAAGGAAATTGGTGAAGAGAAATATCCAGTCTTAATTGTTTTTCCATTTTTACAAATAAAAAATGACATGTTAGAGAAAATTGCGCATATCATTGGTGTGTCGAGACAAGAGATAAGACTGCAAATGAAAAATAAGAATCAAGCATTTATATTACGAAAGGAGAATACCCCATTTCAATTAACGCTCGAGCAGATGAAGAAGGTAAATCAATTAGATATTTTAGGTATTGTAGCAGCAGGAGTTCGACTGAAGCAAATGGGGGAGGCAAATCATTTAATTGGTGATGTGGGAGAGAATGAACAGGAATTTCAAAAGCGTTATGGAGAAATGAAAAAAACTTCGAAACAAACGCCAATTGGTATTTCTGGATTGCAACAATCATTTGATGAATTTTTACTGACTGATGGAGAAGCGAAAGTACTATATCAAGTGGATCGACAAGGAGAACCGATTTTTGGGAAGCAGGCGAAATACACTTCACCAGGAAATCCATTTTATCCAGTTACTATTCAAACAACAATACATAAAACGTTGCAACGACGAGCAGAGAAGATTATAGATGAAAACAGAATAAAAAAAGGTGGGTTAGTATTACTAGACATAAAGAATAGTGAAGTTTTAGCAATGGTAAGTAGGCCTTCTTTACAGATGAATGATAGGAGGATATATAAATCTACACTTGAAAATCAAATGTTAACTCCTCATTTTCCGGGGTCTGTTTTTAAAACAGTAGTTGCAGCAGCAGTAATTGATGAGAATTTGGTGCGGTTTAATCGTACATTTAACTGTAATACGGATTTATACGGTGAAAATCTTCCACAAGTTATGATGGGGTCATTAAACTTTAAGGAAAGCTTTGCTAGAAGCTGTAATCGAACGTTTGCCGTATTAGGTGATGAACTAATGCAAAAGGATAGGGAAGTATTAGAAACGTATTTAGAGGCCTTAGGAGCAAGTGAGAAGGTAGGTTGGAAAGGTTCAGTGTTTCATACACCAGAATTTGAGCAATTGCCAGAAGAAAAGAGTGCTATTATTTGGGGAAGCGAAGAAAATAAAGATAGTAGAAAAGCGATTGCTCAAACGATGGTCGGACAAAAAGATGTACGTGTGTCACCTCTAGCTATAGTGAATATGATGGCGACAATTGCTAGAGGTGGAGAGAAGATGGAAGTGAAAGCTGTGAAAAAAATAGTGTATAAAAATGGAACCGACTTTTTTGCATTTGAAAATCATAAATTAAATGGGAAACAGCTTTCTTATGAAACGATGAAAAAATTACAACAGTTGTTAAGAGCCGTTGTAACGATGGAGAAAGGAACGGGAACCGCATTCCGTTCGTTGCCACTAACTGTCGCTGGAAAATCTGGGACGGCACAAACAGGAAAAGGAGAGAGGGTGAATCGCTGGTTTGCAGGTTATTTTCCATATGAAAACCCAAGATATGCTTTAGTTGTAGTTGATATAGAAACAGATAGTAATGAAAATGTAGTCACACCAGTTTTTGCAGAAATGGTAGAGGCAATTCATCAATTAGAAATTGAAAAGTAATCTTGCAATTATTTATGAAATGTTTTCATTTCGTGAAAATATTATTGTAAATGTTCAACCTTTCTAGATTTAATGTTACAATAGCAAGTATGAAAAACTGCATGGAGGTTTGAAGAATGGCAGGAGGATCTAGATTCCAACAGAAACAACAAAAACGTCGTCAAAACGGTGTTTTAAATATTGCAATCGCTATTGTATTAGTAGCAGTAGCTATTGTAGCATATCAATTGTTTGTTCCTGACACAAAAGAGCAAGCGTCTTCTAATGATAAAAAGGTAGCTCAGCAAACAACAAAAGAGAATAAAGCTGAGAAAGCTAAAGGTAAAGAAGAGCCGAAGAAGAATGAGCAAGATAAGACAGAGGCTAAGAAGAAGGAAGAAGAAGAGAAGCAAAAGGCTGAGGAAGAAAAGAAAAAAGCTGAAGAAGAAGCGAAAGCTAACGAGAAAGCACCAGCTGAAAAAACACAGTCACAGGCAACAGATGCTTATACGAAATCTTCTTGGAAGCCAGTAGGTACAGAGCAAGGTGCAACACCTGCGATGACGTTTAAAAAAGGTACAGCAGATTGGAATGAGATGAATCAAGCGATTTCAGCTGCAATTGACGTTCCAGTAAATCAATTAGTTATCCATAGAATTGGAAATAACGGTAAGAATAAAGCTTACGGTAACGTACAAGATAAACAATCAGGTAAAAAATATTATGTAAATATTGATTGGGTAGACAATGAGGGCTGGAAACCAGTACTCGTTCAAACTCTAAACTAAAAAAAGAGAGGCTCTTAAGAGCCTCTCTTTTTTTAGTTAGCGTAATTTCTTTAATTTAAAATGAACAACCGCACTATAATAAGGTCTTTTGCTTTCAGGATCCATAATCATTTGGTGAGAAATATGATGAACTTCGAGCATAAGTGCTTTATTATTATCAATTTGTTCGTTAATTTTTTTTTCTAGAGAAACTAAGTTTGCAGCCTCGAAAAATTCTACTTTATCTTCTAACATTTCAAAGGTAAATGACACGAAGATGCCCCCTCTCCTATGATAATCACCTATAGTGTAACAAAGAAAAGAAGGAAATACTACGCACATTTCAATTGACATTTTTAGAAAGAGAGAATATCATACTGATAAAACCGATAAGAAAAAGGGGAATTTTTATGGGAACAGAATTTAATGGTTTATTTGATGAATGGGCTCATACGTACGACTCATTTGTACAAGGCGAAGATATACAATATAAAGATGTTTTCGCCCGTTATGAGGACATTTTAGAGGATGTAGTTAACAAGTCATTTGGCAACGTATTAGAATTTGGTGTTGGTACTGGCAATTTAACAAATAAATTATTACTTGCTGGTCGCACAGTTTACGGTATAGAACCGTCACGCGAAATGCGTACTATTGCAAAAGAGAAATTACCAAAAGAATTTTCAATTACAGAGGGTGATTTTCTTTCATTTGAAGTCCCAAATTCAATCGATACTATTGTGAGCACTTACGCATTTCATCATTTAATAGATGAAGAAAAAGACGTAGCAATTGCGAAGTATAGTCAATTGCTAAACAAAGGTGGTAAAATAGTGTTTGCTGATACGATATTTGCAGATCAAGATGCATATGATAAAACTGTCGAAGTAGCAAAACAAAGAGGTTTTCATCAGTTAGCAAACGATTTGCAAACAGAATACTATACACGTATTCCGATCATGCAATCTATTTTTGAAAACAATGGCTTCCACGTAACGTTTACGAGATTAAATCATTTCGTTTGGGTAATGGAGGCAACTAAGCAATAGAAAGAGGGATTAGATTGAGAATTGCTGTAATTGGAGCAATGGAAGAAGAAGTACGTATTTTACGTGACAAACTAGAACAAGCAGAAACAGAAACTGTTGCAGGTTGTGAATTTACGAAAGGGCTATTGGCAGGGCATGAAGTAATCTTGCTAAAGTCTGGTATTGGTAAAGTAAATGCAGCGATGTCAACGACAATTTTATTAGAAAAATATAAACCTGAAAAAGTAATCAACACTGGTTCAGCTGGTGGATTCCATCATTCTTTAAATGTTGGAGATGTGGTTATTTCAACAGAAGTTCGTCACCATGACGTAGATGTAACAGCATTTAACTACGAATATGGTCAAGTGCCAGGAATGCCACCAGGATTTAAAGCTGATGAGGCATTAGTTGCATTAGCTGAGAAATGTATGCAGGCAGAAGAAAATATTCAAGTTGTAAAAGGTATGATTGCAACAGGTGATTCATTTATGAGTGATCCTAACCGCGTTGCAGCAATTCGTGATAAATTTGAAGACCTTTATGCAGTAGAAATGGAAGCAGCAGCTGTTGCGCAAGTATGCCACCAATATGAAGTTCCGTTTGTTATTATTCGCGCACTTTCTGATATTGCTGGTAAAGAATCAAATGTTTCATTTGATCAATTTTTAGATCAAGCAGCTCTTCATTCTACAAACTTTATCGTAAAAGTACTAGAAGAGTTAAAGTAATGTAACAAAAAGGCAACTGTCTCATATAAAGAAAATACATACAGTTGCCTTTTCTTTATTGGCAAATAAGGGGGAGAACACGATGAATGTATATCGTGGCGTTCATGAATTGATTGGTCATACACCAATTGTAGAAATTACGCGTTTTTCACTTCCAGAAGGAGTCCGTTTATTTGCAAAGCTTGAATTTTACAACCCAGGCGGAAGCGTTAAGGATCGTTTAGGAAGAGAATTAATTGAAGATGCACTAGAAAAAGGGCTTGTTACCCAGGGCGGAACAATTATTGAACCGACGGCTGGGAATACTGGCATTGGACTGGCACTTGCAGCGTTACAACATGATTTACGCGTCATTGTTTGTGTACCAGAGAAATTTAGTATTGAAAAACAAGAATTAATGAAAGCGCTAGGTGCAACGGTTGTGCATACACCGACTGAGCAAGGAATGACCGGCGCAATTGCAAAAGCGAAAGAGTTAGTAAATGAAATACCGAATTCATACTCTCCAAGTCAGTTTGCGAATGAAGCAAACCCTCGCGCTTATTTTAAAACGCTAGGACCTGAACTTTGGTCGGCACTGAATGGAGAGATTAACATATTTGTTGCAGGGGCAGGAACTGGCGGTACGTTTATGGGAACTGCATCTTATTTGAAAGAGAAAAATATTGATATTAAAACGGTTATTGTAGAACCAGAAGGCTCTATTTTAAATGGTGGTAAAGCTGGTTCACATGAAACAGAAGGTATTGGTCTTGAATTCATTCCACCATTTTTGAAAACATCTTATTTTGATGAAATTCATACGATTTCTGATCGAAATGCATTTTTACGAGTGAAAGAATTAGCGCAAAAAGAAGGACTTCTCGTTGGAAGCTCTTCAGGAGCAGCATTTCATGCGAGCTTACTTGAGGCAGAGAAAGCAACACCAGGTACAAATATTGTAACGATTTTTCCTGATAGTAGTGAGCGCTATTTAAGCAAAGACATATACAAAGGATGGGAATAAAAAATGAGAGCAAAGACAAAGTTAATTCATGGTATTCGCATAGGAGAACCTTCAACTGGATCTGTAAACGTACCGATCTATCAAACAAGTACGTACAAACAAGAAGCAGTTGGTAAGCATCAAGGATATGAATATTCACGTACAGGCAATCCAACACGTGCAGCTTTAGAAGAAATGATTGCTGTATTAGAAAACGGTCATGCTGGATTTGCATTTGGTTCAGGAATGGCTGCTATTACAGCAACAATTATGTTGTTCTCAAAAGGTGACCACGTCATTTTAACAGATGATGTTTATGGCGGAACGTACCGTGTTATTACGAAAGTATTAAACCGCTTCGGTATTGAGCATACATTTGTAGATACAACAAACCTAGAGGAAGTTGTAGAAGCGATTCGTCCAAATACGAAAGCGATTTATGTAGAAACACCAACGAACCCATTACTAAAAATTACTGATATTAAGAAAATATCTGCTCTTGCTAAAGAGAAAGATTTATTAACAATTATTGATAACACATTCATGACGCCATATTGGCAGTCGCCAATTTCTTTAGGAGCAGACATTGTGCTTCATAGTGCAACGAAATATTTAGGAGGACATAGTGACGTAGTTGCAGGCCTAGTAGTTGTAAATAGCCAGCAATTAGCAGAAGACCTTCACTTTGTACAAAACTCAACAGGAGGTATTCTTGGACCACAAGACAGCTTCTTACTACTTCGTGGTTTAAAAACATTAGGAATTCGTATGGAGGAGCATGAAATAAATTCACGCGCAATTGCTGAGTTTTTAAATAACCATCCGAAAGTAAATAAAGTATATTATCCAGGTCTTGAATCACATCAAAATCACGAATTAGCAAAAGAACAGGCGAACGGATTTGGTGCAATCATCTCATTCGATGTAGATAGTGAAGAAACATTAAATAGAGTACTTGAGAAGTTACAATACTTTACACTTGCTGAAAGCTTAGGAGCAGTAGAAAGTTTAATTTCTATCCCATCTCAAATGACACATGCATCAATCCCAGCAGATCGCCGTAAAGAATTAGGAATTACAGATACATTAATTCGAATCTCTGTTGGTATTGAAGATGGAGAAGATTTAATTGAAGATTTAGCACAAGCACTAGCATAGTAAAAATGCACTGCTAATATAGAGCAGTGCATTTTTATTATATTAATTTGTGAAACATTTCACAAATTAGACATACACAAATGAAATGATTTCATGTATATTGAATTCATGAAATGTTATTCACGAACAAACTTGTGAAATATTTCACAAGTGATGGGATTCATGTAGGAAGGTAACTCTATTTTTTTACGCTAATCGGGACTTTTTATGACCTGTAGGGACTTATGAAGTCCAAGATAGCAGAATAGGAGGAAATTTACATGGTAGTCAAAGAGAAAGTTGTAAATGAAATGCAAGAGGTAAAAGAGATGATTGATACGTTAGTAGATAACGGTCAAAAAGCTTTACAAGCATTAGAAAGTTTTACACAAGAGCAAATTGACAACATTGTTCATGAAATGGCGCTTGCGGGTGTCGATCAACATATGCGGCTTGCGAAGTTGGCTGTTGAAGAAACGGGCCGTGGCGTATATGAAGATAAATGCATTAAAAATATTTTTGCCACTGAATATATTTGGCATAGTATAAAGAAAGATAAAACGGTAGGAATTATTCATGAAGATCCTCATGAAGAAATAATAGAAATCGCAGAGCCTGTCGGTGTAGTAGCTGGGGTAACGCCAGTAACGAACCCAACATCGACAACAATGTTTAAAGCATTAATCGCGATAAAAACGAGAAATCCAATTATTTTCGCATTTCATCCTTCTGCACAAAACTGTTCCGTTGCAGCGGCAAAAACAGTATATGATGCAGCAGTGAAAGCTGGTGCACCAAAGCATTGTATTCAATGGATTGAAAGACCTTCTGTGGAAGCAACGAAACAATTAATGAACCATGATGGTGTCGCACTCGTTCTAGCAACTGGAGGGGCTGGTATGGTGAAATCGGCTTATTCTACTGGTAAACCCGCGCTAGGTGTAGGGCCAGGTAATGTACCATGTTATATAGAGAAATCGGCACATGTAAAACGCGCTGTTAATGATTTAATTTTATCGAAAACATTTGATAACGGTATGATTTGTGCGTCAGAACAAGCTATCATTGTAGATAAGGAAATCTATAATGATGTTAAAGCAGAAATGATTGCAAATAATTGTTATTTTGTAACAGAGGAAGAGAGAAAGAAATTAGAAAAGTTTGTTATTAATGAAAATACATGTGCAGTAAATAGTGATATTGTTGGGAAATCAGCACAGTATATTGCTGAATTAGTAGGAATTACTGTACCTGAACATACAAAAATGCTTGTAGCTGAAATTAAAGGTATCGGAGCGGCGTATCCACTATCTCGTGAGAAACTGAGCCCAGTGTTAGCTTGTGTAAAAGCAAATTCATTAGAAGAAGGATTTACATATTGCGAAGAAATGTTAGAGCTTGGTGGCCTAGGGCATTCAGCGGTTATCCATTCTATAAATAAAGAAGTACAAAAACAATTTGGGTTACGTATGAAAGCCTGCCGTCTCATTGTAAATGCACCTTCATCACAAGGTGGAATTGGTGATATATATAATGGATTTATTCCATCACTTACGCTTGGTTGTGGCTCCTACGGGAAAAACTCAGTTTCCCAAAACGTAACGGCGACTCATTTATTAAATATAAAAAGGTTGGCAAATAGAAAAAAGAATATGCAGTGGTTCAAATTACCACCCAAAATTTATTTTGAAAAACATGCGACAGCATATTTAGCAAACATGCCTAACATTTCCCGCGCATTTATTGTAACGGATCCAGGGATGGTTGAGCACGGTTATGTAGATACAGTTACGCACTATTTACGTAAGCATGCAAATGATGTGAAAGTTGAAGTTTTCTTTGAAGTTGAGCCAGATCCATCAGATGAAACTGTATTTAAAGGTGCGGACATGATGAAAAGCTTTAAACCAGATGTAATTATCGCGCTTGGTGGCGGTTCAGCTATGGATGCAGCAAAAGGGATGTGGCTATTCTATGAGCACCCAGAAACGACATTCTATGGAATAAAACAGAAGTTTTTAGATATAAGAAAACGTACATGTAAGTATCCGAACTTGGGAAATAAAGCACAATTTGTTGCCATTCCAACAACATCAGGGACGGGATCAGAAGTGACGCCATTTGCGGTTATTACAGATAAGAAAAATAATATTAAATACCCGCTTGCGGATTATGAATTAACACCAGATGTAGCGATTGTTGATCCGCAATTTGTAATGACAGTACCACCTCATGTGACGGCAGATACTGGTATGGACGTATTAACACATGCAATTGAAGCGTATGTGTCTGTTCTGGCAAATGACTATACTGATGGTTTAGCATTAAAAGCAATTGATCTCGTATTTAAATATTTACCGAGAGCATATAAAGATGGAAATGATGAAGAAGCACGAGAAAAAATGCATAATGCTTCCGCAATCGCAGGGATGGCATTTGCAAATGCTTTCCTAGGTATTAATCATAGTTTAGCGCATAAAATTGGACCGGAATTCCATATTCCGCATGGACGTGCGAATGCAATTCTTATGCCGCACGTAGTTCGCTATAATGCTATTAAGCCAAGAAAACACGCATTGTTCCCAAAATATGAGCACTTTGTGGCTGATGAACGCTATGCACATATTGCGAGAATGCTTGGGCTTCCAGCAAGCTCAACAGCGGAAGGTGTGGAATCACTCGTCCAAGCAATTATTGAGCTTGGAAAAAGCTTAAATATAAATATGAGTATTGCAGGACAAGGAGTTGCTAAAGACCAATTTGAAGGGGGTGTTGGATTATTAGCAGAAAGAGCTTTTGAAGATCAATGTACAACAGCTAATCCAAAATTACCGCTCATTTCAGAGCTGAAAGAAATCTATATGGAAGCATATAAAGGCGTATAATAGATAAAAAAGAGCCGCGAGTAAGCGGCTCTTTTTTACTTTGGAAAACATCTCCCAGATTGGTTCTATTTACTTGTCTTTAAGCTTGATAGAATGTGATAAAGTGAGGATGGGAGTGATAAGAAGATGAAAGAATTACAAGAAAAAATAGCAGATTATACCCGGTTTGCACAAGTACTTTTAGCTATAAGTACATTTTTAATGATCGGTTTATTAATTCCAAGTGGAATAAAAAGTATGGTACAGTCTTTTGTTATGATGGGGAGTATTATTGTATTTTTAGTTCTTGCTTTTTTCTTCTTTAAGCGTGTTAGAACGATGCGTGATCAATTAGAGGAGAGCGAATATGAAGAAAATTGTTAAATAGGGCGCTACGAAAAGAAGAAATCTTTTTGTAGCGTTTTTTCATTTTTGTAGAAAATGTATGCGTTTCATATTGACAATGATAATCCTTATCAATTAAAGTAGAATAGTAGTTAATGATTATTATTATCAATTAGAGGTGAAAGAATGAACAAATCTATTACGCTGTTCACAGCGATCTTATCTATTTTTTTCTTATTAATAGGTTGCAGTGCAAAAGAAAACGAAAAAGCATCCGCAACAAAAACAGACAAAGGAACAGACAAAATCGAAATTACCGATCTCTCAGACAGAAAGATAACATTCAATAAAGTTCCTGAAAGTTTTGCTACGTTGAGTATGGGAGACATGGATATTATTCATGCTTTAGGTGGAAAAATAGTAGGTCGTCCTGATACAAAATTAACTCTCCCAGAGGAATTAAAGAAAGCACAAGTAATCGGGAATGCACATCAACCGAATTTTGAGCAAATTGCTAGTTTAAAACCGGATGTACTTGTTGCTAACAATGGATTCCAAAAGAACATTCCAACGGTCGAAGGACAAGGAACAAAAGTAATCATTTCTTCAGCCAACTCTGTAAAAGATATTCAAAAGGGTATTGAAATGTATGGAACAGTAATGAAGAAAGAAGATAAAGCAAAAGAGCTTAACCAAAAAATTAATGATCAAATGAAGAAATATGAGAAAAAGAGTGACGTTAAAGCGTTGCTAGTTTATGGAGCACCAGGCACTTATTTAGCGGCATTACCAACATCTCTATCAGGGGATATTTTAGAAAAAACAGGCGGGAAAAATATCGCAGCTAGTTTTCCAGAAATGAAAGAGTATCCGCAATATGCACAGCTAAGTGTAGAACGTATTATCGAAGCAAATCCAGATGTGATTTATTTAATTACACATGGAGATCCCAATAGTGTGAAAAAAGCATTTGAAGGCGAAATGATGAAAAATGAAGCATGGAAAAATTTAGATGCAGTAAAACAAAATCGTGTAGTTATTTTACCACCAGATTTATTTGGATCAAATCCTGGGACAAAAGTTACAGAAGCGATGGACTTTATGTATAAAAGTATACAAGATGTAAGGAAATGATAAGTATGGAGAGTAGTGAAATAGTAAGAGAAAAGGAACATCCTTTTGCGAGAAAAAGGTGGATAATAACAGTTACTTTAGTCGTATTAACTGTTCTAGGTCTTTTTTATGGCCTTTTTGCAGGGAGCTTATCTTTTTCTTTACGAGACATTATAGAAGGTATACAAGATGAAGGTTCGACAGTTCATCGAATTGTATGGGATCTTCGTATACCGAGAGTGCTCGTTGGTTTTATAGTAGGAACGTGTTTAGCTGCATCAGGAGCATTATTGCAAGGGGTTATGAGAAATCCTCTTGCAGATCCTGGAATTATCGGAGTTTCATCAGGAGCAGGTCTTGTAGCAATTATAATCATGATTTTATTTCCTCAACATATGGCATTCTTACCACTAGGAGCGTTTTTAGGAGCTTTTATTACAGCAATGGTCATTTACGCACTATCATGGCAAAGGGGGGCGCCACCTTCACGAATTGTATTAGTAGGTGTTTCAATAAACGCCTTAATTGGTGCAGCGACCTCAGCGCTAATGCTATTACATAGTGACAAAGTACAATCAGTTTTACCGTGGTTAGCTGGTGGTATTGGTGGTGTTAGTTGGGCACATTTAAATATGATTATTTACTATGCGATATTCGCTATTATATTAGCTTTCTTCGGTATTAAACATATTCGAGTATTAATGCTTGGGGATGAAATGGCAAAATTATTAGGGTATAACGTGGAAAGAAGTCGGTTTTATTTAATCGTAGTAAGTACAATGTTAGCTGGAATAGCAGTTAGTGTTTCTGGTCTTATTGGATTTGTTGGTCTTGTTGTACCGCATATGTTACGTTTATTAGTTGGAAATGACTATAAATATTTACTGCCATTATCATGCCTTGGCGGTGGGATATTACTTGTTTTTGCGGATGCGATAGCTCGAAGTTGGTTCGATCCAATCGAATTGCCTGTTGGTATTTTATTGTCCTTCTTAGGTGGTCCATTCTTCTTATATTTAATCCATAGAGGAGGAAAACAACGTGATTTCCGTTAACAAAGTGTTTTACGCACATTCTGAAAGATTTCAAATGCAAAATATGAATGTACATATTAAAGCTGGGGAAATCGTTAGTTTAATCGGTCCGAATGGATCGGGGAAATCTACTTTGCTTCGTTTAATAGCACGGCTACTTAAGCAAAGCGAAGGAGACATCATTTTAGATGGGGAAAATATTCATATGATGAAGAGTGCAGATGTAGCGAAGCAATTAGCGATGTTACCACAAATGCACGATCATCAATTAGATTTAACAGTGAAAGAACTAATAGAGTTCGGAAGAGGTCCTCATAAATCATGGAGTAGTCGCTTAAATAAAGAAGATGAAGAAATTGTTGATTGGGCATTGTCTGTTACAAAGCTTGAAGGGTATGAATATCGTCTTTTACAATCCTTATCAGGAGGAGAAAGGCAACGTGCTTGGATTGCAATGACGCTTGCACAACGTACAAATGTCTTATTGCTAGATGAACCAACAACCTTTTTGGATATCGTTCACCAGTTGGAAGTAATGGAACTTGTGAAACGATTAAATGAAGAGTTTGGTATGACAATTATAATGGTTTTACATGACATTAACCAAGCAGCTCAATATAGCGATCGTTTACTCGTATTAAAGCGAGGGAAGATTCAGTATGATGGTGTGCCAGAAGAAGTACTATGTCATCAAATGTTTCAGCGTGTATTTGGAATTGAAGTTGATATATTCCAAGGGAGTGACAAGCCATTTTTTACACCGAAACGAATTTGTGAAAAGGGAGAAGAGAGATGCAAACAGACGAGCGTATTACCACTGAGTTAGTAAGGGAATTTGTTATGGCAGCTCACGGAGATCTAGAAAGAGTACAGGAGCTTTTGGCCGAATCACCAAGCTTACTTCATGCTTCTTATAATTGGGGTGGCTCAGATTGGGAAAGTGCCTTAGGAGCAGCGGCCCATGTAGGCCGTAAAGATATTGCTCTTTATTTACTGGAAAAGGGAGCTCGGATGGATATTTTTGCAGCAGCTATGCTTGGTGAACTTGAAGTCGTACAAGCCATTTTAGTAGCACAACCAGAAGCATTACGTGCATCTGGCCCACATGGCATCACTCTTCTTCAACATGCACGAATGGGTGGAGAAAAAGCTCAGCGTGTATTTGAGTACTTAACAGTGCTTTCTTAATGACCGCAAAGTTCTTATGTGCGGTAAACTTTCCACTCAAAAGATTGGAAGGTTTACCGCCCGTTAGAACGGGATAAGTATCTAGTATATTTGAAAATCCTACACCCCCTCAATTGTAGTTTTCTTTATACTAGTTATGATATGGATGCAGTAGACACTCTTTTGTCTACTGCTTTTTTTTGATATAATACACTTTTATAAGATTGAATTTTCTTTCTTTTTGGTAACTTTCTTGATATGAATTATTCAACACTTACGTAGTTTGAAATATGTTGTTATGTAATGAGGTTCAAAATGATGGGAGTGAATAAAAGAGTGTTCCATACAGATCGCTTACAATTTCGTAAATATACAATGGATGATTTACCATTTTATGCTTCTTTATGGGGGGATGAGAAGGTAATGCGTTATATTGGAAATGGAACGTTAAAAACATTTATGCAATGTAAAAAAAGTTTGGAGGAGAGGGTACTTCCAAATTATAAAAACGGTCTCGGTTTATTTGTAATGATTGAAAAGGAAACAGGGATACGAATTGGTCATGCAGGACTTGTCAAGCAGAAGGTAGATGGAAAAGAGGAAATTGAGATTGGCTATTGGCTACTTCCTAAGTATTGGGGGAAAGGGTATGCGAAAGAGGCTGCGGCGGCATTTCGAGACTATGGTTTTCAAGCATTACAAATGAATAAATTAATTTCACTTATTAATCCGAACCACCCAGCTTCAATATTTGTTGCTAGAAAAACAGGGCTTAGTTATGAGAAAACAACTTCATTTCATGAGATGGATGTTCTCGTTTATTCCATTAAGCGGGTTGGATGAAAAAAGGTGAATTGCATTTTTGGGAGAATGGTATATAAAAAATAAAGGGAGGGATTACATGTATATTTATCATAATGGACTAATTATTCGTGAAGGAACGAATGGAGTGCCAGCATATGCGATTAAGACATTATTTGAAGATACTGGCTGGAGTAATGATAATATCCCTTCTTGGCAAATTGAAAAGTTTACGATTGCATTTGAAAATTCAACATGGGCTTTCACAATTTGGGATGAAGAAGAAATGGTCGCGATGGTTAGAGTGATTTCTGATCAAATCATGGTTGCTAACATAGTAAATTTAGTTGTGAAGTGTGAGTATAGGGGGAAAGGGTTAGGTAAGAAACTTGTAGCTCTTTGTTTACAAAAGCTTCCGCATGGTGATTGGTTTGCGCATACGTCCGCTAACAATTTTGATTTTTATAGAAGTTGTGGTTTTGAAGTAAGAGAGTTATCAAGAAATGGAACATGTGCGTACTATGGGTATCAAGTGGCAAAAAAGGAAGGGCATCGATAACTTATAAGGTAATAAAGAAAAAGGATTGCTATTTTAATAATATAAACTGAACTGAGACTCATTTTGTGATAAAATAAAAGAAAATTCAGTTTATTAACGGGGGATAAAAATGAATGTAAAAGTTGGAGATATATTTAAATACGAAAGAAGATTTACCGAGGAAGAAGTTTTTGAATTTGCAAATATTACAGGCGATAAAGGTAGACATCATATGGAATATGATGAGAATGGACGATTAATGGTCCATGGTTTATTGACTGCTAGCATTGGGACGAAAGTAGGCGAAGAGTTACATTACATAGCGAGGGAATTAGTAAGTGAGTTTATTAGACCAGTTTTTACAGGGGATACGATTACTTGTGAATTAACTTTAACAAATATTGAGCAAATGGAAGGATATAAAAAAGTTTCAATTGAGTCAGTTTATCGCAATCAACATGAAAAGACCGTACTAGTTGGGACAAGTTATGGAATTATAAGGGAATAAAAAAGAAGCCTGTTACGAAACAGGCTTCTTTTTTATCGTTTAGTAAACACGTTTTCGATTTTCCGCATGACTAGAGATAAGTAATAATGCAGATTCTTCACCTATATTGCGAACAATATGAGGAACGCATGCATTCCAAGAGAAAGAATCACCTTCTTCTACAATCGCAATATCTTCTCCATGTTGAACTTCTAGTTTTCCGCGTAATACAAGATGACACTCTTCACCTTCATGAGCATTTGGTGAGTTTTCTTTCGGGAATCCGGCAGAAATTTCTACTAGAGATAGGCGGAGACCACCTTGCTCCGCAACATGCTCAATTCTTTGTTCATCTTTTCCATACACACTGTATTTACGCTCTTCTTTTTTTACAATTTTCAAACGATCTTTTTGTTCTAACAATAAATATGGAAGGGGAACATTTAAAAAATTAGCGATCATTTCTAAAGTTGAGATAGATGGTGATGTTTTATTGTTTTCAACCTGACTCATAAAGCCTTTAGAAAGACCTGTTCCTTCACAAATTTGGGCAATCGTAATTCCTCTACGTTGACGAATTTCACGAATCGCAGAACCGATATTCATAAAATCATGCTCCTTTTTGTAAACAACTATTTGTATCATAGCAAAAAAAAAATATTTTTTCTCATGAAAAATGGATTGACGAATAAAAATAATTAGTGTATGTTTTGTAATGTAAATAAAAGTTTTGTATAACAAAACTATAAAGGAGAGAAAGAAATGAATCAACATATTGGTAACTTAATTATTCGTATCGTGTTAGGGGTAACGTTCTTTATGCACGGTTTAACAAAATTCCAATCAGGAATTGACAATATTGCAGGGTGGTTTACAAGCATTGGTTTACCAGGAGGACTTGCATACGGTGTAGCAACAGTGGAATTAGTTGGTGGTCTATTGTTAATTCTAGGTTTAGGTGTAAGATATATTGGATTATTATTTGCACTTGTTATGGTTGGAGCGATTGTGAAAGTAAAATGGTCAGCTGGTTTGTTAGGAGACGGGAAAAATCCTGGATTTGAGTTAGAACTTGCATTATTAGCGATGGGTGCTTACTTATTTGTTGCGAAAGCTGATGGTTTTGTAGATAATTTCTTAAAAGAGAAAATGTTAAAGAAGAACTAATTTAAATGGGGGTATAACAAAATGAGCTTTCAACTTCATCCCGAAACAACACTTGGGGTTGTTCATTTATATGTATCAAATTTAAAGAAATCGCTAGAGTTTTATACAGAAGTATTGCGTATGAAGGTACTGGAAGAAAAAAGTACAATCGTTACGTTTGGTAATGAGGACAATGAGCCACTTCTCATAATAGAAGAAAAGGAAGACGCTCTTCCGAAGCAAAGAGGTCGAACTGGTTTATATCACTATGCAATTTTATTACCAAACAGACAAGACTTAGCAAATATTCTTCGTCATTTTGTTGAGAGAGTACACCCATTACATGGTGGGGCTGACCATTACTTTAGTGAAGCTCTTTATTTAGCTGATCCAGATGGAAACGGGATTGAAATTTATCATGATCGCCAAAAAGAAGTTTGGCATGATGAAAATGGAGAGCTACCATTTGTTAGTAACCCGTTAGACGGCGAAGGATTATTACAGCAAGGAAGTACATGGAATGGGTTCCCGGCTGGTACTGTGATGGGACACATTCATTTACATGTAGCTGACTTAGAAGAAGCGAAACGTTTCTATGTTGATGGCCTTGGTTTTGATGTAACGATTCCAGCTCGTAATGGAGCGTTGTTCGTATCAGCAGGTGGTTATCATCACCATATCGGTTTAAATACATGGCAGGGTGAAGGTATACCACCACAAATGCCAAATTCCGTTGGTTTGAAATATTTCACAATTGTACTAGCAGATGAAAAACAAAAAGAGCAAGTGTGTGAAAGTTTAAAATATATTGGCGTAGTTGCTACGTATAAAGATGGAATATTACAGGCCAAGGATCCGTTTGGACATTGTATACATTTTAAAGTGAAAGGAGAAGCCTAAAAAGGCTTCTCTTTTTTCACTTTCTTATAATAGCTTTTTCATTTTGTAAAAATAGTTCATCAAATTGCTTTGCAAGGTCAAAATCTAGTTTCGTTAAACCTTTTGCATTCCATGATGACAAAGTAATAATGACTGCTTTATACTGGATAAGGATAAATGGGTGGTGATTATGTTCTTCTGATAGTTTGGCGGCTTCAGAGACAAATTCGACTCCTTTTAAGTAGTCGGAAAACATATATTTTCTTTCAATCCATTTTTCATCTTTCACTGTCCATTTATCCAGCTTTGTTAATTCCTCTTGTACTTCTTCATTAGTTAATCGTAGCATCATTTTTCACATCCTTTACCTGCAGTAACGCAAGACCATTGTTAATAAGACGTGTTACAGATTCTTCAGTTGTGAAAGTAGAAAGTTGTTGTAATAATGCTGCTGATGCTTCGTGACCTTTGTTATGTTCTAAAAGCAATTCTAAAATTTCAAGACGAAGCAACCATTCTTTCGGATAAAATTTATTTAATACTTCTTGAATAGCTATTAATTGATCAGTATGAGTATCGTGTAAAATACTATCGTTACGTATATCTCGAACTGTTTGATACATACGTTCAAGCTTATTCAGTACAAGTGGATCAGGCGTTTCTTGTACTTCTTCATTCATCGGGAAAAATGCAACCGCATCTGCCGCTCCTGGGAATACAGAAGTGATTTGTGAGCCGACAGCCATATCAAATGCTCCCCATGAAGGATCAAATAATAAGCGATCTTTATGAGTAACTGCACAATTTATAAAGGAGATAAGAGCAATTTTTTTATCATTCTTTACAATGTCTGTTACTGTTCCTTTTACATGAATGCCACTTGCAAAAGTAAACTCTGCACTGCTTCCAATTGTAATGCCTAATGATTGTAATTGTTCTTCTGTACAATTTTCTAATGCAATATCTCCATCTAGTAATCCGATTGGTGTCCCGAATCCATCGCTGTGCACAGATGTAGAATGATTTGCTAGTTGTTTATTATGAATTGCTAATGCAGTTGGTGAGCTTGTTCGTGTGTAAATAACTTCACCAGTATCATTTTTAATTGCCTCTGTAAATGTACCCGTAATTTGTAATCCACTACTTAGCTCAGTTGTAGCATGATTTTCGGAGCGGATTGCTTTTTCTAATCCTTCTGTGCCACCTGTTTTAAATGCCATCGTTGTAGAGAACTGCTCAAGGGCCTCAGTCAATTCTTCAAATGATTCACAAACAAATAGCTGTGGTTGCATTTTTGTCACATCATAAGTTGTCCCGGTGCAAGCTTCAATTGAGAATGGGACTTTCTTTACAGCGTTTGTTAAGCAATGCTTACTTTCACCGACAGAGGAAAGGAGACCAGCACCGTAAATTTTCGGATCATTTATATTGCCGATTAAGCCGTATTCCACTGTCCACCAGAATAAACGTGAAATTTGTTCTGCTTCTGATAAACCAGAAACTAAGTTTTGTTTTTCGATTACAGCATTTTCAGCAACTGCAACTTCTTCAGGTGTAGAAGTAGGGCTTTCTTTTACGATCGTTAATGTACGAACGGCTTCAAAAGCATCATGTTCTTCTTTTGTGGAGAAAGCTTTCGCTCCAATTTGTCCAAAGCGTTTCACATATTTTGCATATGTAGAATCAAGCAAAATCGGTGCGTGGCCTGCAGCTTCATGAACGATATCAGGAGCGGGTGTATACTCGATATTTTCTACTTTACGAATATCTGTTGCGATTGGTAGTAATCCATGCCCCTGAAAATCGAAGAATGCGACGCCGGGAATAAGTCCGTCAATCGTTACGGCACCCCAGCCGCTTGGTGCTAAACAGTCATTCATTTCTTCTACTTTTGGAATTGCATCTATATTAATACCAGATGATTGTAGTCCGTTAACATAGGATGGATGAGCAACATCTTTTAAGAAGCTATGGTTTTGTCTCATAATGTAACGCCAAACAGCGTGATTCACCGGTGTGTATTGATCATAATGCTGTGTGGATACGAATGGTTTTAAATGTGATGGAATTTCTGTTTTCTTTGTCATTTAGACGTCCTCCTTTTTCTCTATAAAAATGAATACCAGTTTTGTATAGCTTGTACCACCTCCTTTCAGAATTGTAAGCGCTTATAAAATTTTATCATAACATTCGAAATTCTTTAACAACTGTTTGCGTGAGAAATAGAAAAATCCCCTATCGGAAAATCCGATAGGGGCGAAAAAATCGCGGTACCACCCTATTTGTAAGTGAAAATATACTTACATCTCAACTAATGATAACGGAAAAATTCCGTCTTTTCCTTCATGCATAAAAGCACTACGAAAAAGAAGCTCCAGAATTGTAATTCGTACTTATATATGTGCTAATTCCCACCGACCATTAGCTCTCTGAAACAGGGATACAAGATACTACTGCGATTCTTTCAACGCGTATATATGAAGTTATTTAAAAGGGAAGGACGCAAAAAAGCCCCTATCGGAAAATCCGATAGGGACGATAAAAATCGCGGTACCACCCTATTTGTAAACAATTAATTGTTTACCACTTACTTTAAGATAACGGAAAGATCCGTCTTTCTCTTCATGCATAAAAAGCATTACGGGAAAGAAGCTCCAGAATTGTAATTCACGCTTGTATATGTACTGATTCGCACCAACCATCAGTTCTCTGAGACAGGGATATAAGTCGCTACTAGTATTCCTTCAAAGCCGATATATAATTCGTTCAACTAAACTATGTTTTGTATTATAAAACTATATTTAAAAGCTTGTCAACAATAATTTTATTATTTCACTTCTAAATCGACGTTTAAATTAGATTTATTTCCAGCTGCATCGGTTGCTACAATATGAATTGTATTCTTTCCTTGTTGTAATTGACTACGATCGAAATAAATTTCATAGTTTTTCTCCCAAGGGTTTAGGTATGCACTTTCCCATGCTCCATTTCCGTTAATTTCATACTGTATCGTTACGGGATGTCCTGGAGCAACCCATCCAGATTCGGTCATCCAATCTAAAAGTATATCATCTACTTTCCCTCTAATTACGAGGTTTTCTTGATCTACTTCAGACGATAATTTCGGTGCAGTGCGATCGACAAACACAGCTCCTGTCTGTTTCGTTTCTCCTCCAGAATTAGAAGCAACGGCTTCAATTTGGTATAAGCCATCAGGTAGAGGGGATCCATCAGTTTTCGTACCATTCCATTTGAAAGATTTATAACCAGGTGTTTCGTTTTTACCTTGATACACCATGCCTTGATATGTTACTCGGTCTTTCGTAATTAAATTAGCATGAAACGTTACATCCTCAACCGGTGTAACTAAATAGTAATTGATCAGGTTGTCATCTAGTATTCCATCATTATTTGGACTAAAAGTAGAATTAACGATTTCAAGGCCGTCAATACGTTTGTATTCTTTCGGATCAATGCTAAATGTAAATGGAATACGCATTTCTTCAGTCTTCCCTTGCTCTTTCACATATAGATTTCCTGTATATACACCTTGTGGTAAGGAGCTATCTACAGTAATAGTAAAAGGCTTTTCGATGTTACTATTAGGTTTCACACTAATAGAAGAAGAGAAAGAAGTCTGGACTTTTGTTTTTGTATCTAGTAATTCAATGCGAGTTGAAAAGTTTTTCTTTTTGTTAGAAAGATTTTGTAACGTAATATTTTGTGTTAACTTCACTTTGCCGCTATTAGGTTTAATAAGACCGAAACTTACATTGTTAGGTTTCACTAATGCATCTGTTTGGGCTGCTTTTGGAATGTTAATTAAACCAGATCCTTGTGCCATGACAGGATATGTATTTTCATTGACATCCTTTAATGTTTTTGCTGTATTGGCAAGAGCTGCTTTCAATTGTTCTGTCGTCCAATCAGGATGCATTTGACGGAGTAGGGCAACAGCTCCCGCCACTTGTGGCGCAGCCATACTTGTCCCGTTGTGAGATTCATAGCCACCTCTTGGGACAGTACTAGTAATTTGTACTCCAGGTGCAACAATATCAGGCTTTATTAGCCAACTACCTTGTGATGGTCCTCTTGAACTAAAGTTACCAATAAGTTCTGTTTGCTTTGGTTGTCCAATTTTTATATTTTTCTTTCGTTTTGTAATTAAAGTTTTTAACTCTTCGCCATTTGTATTTGATAACTGCATTACTGGAACAGCTAGATTTTCACGTCCAAAATATTCGGGCATAATATTAATTTCTTTTTCATTAGAAATTAGTAGCACGCCAAGAGCACCAGCTTGTTTCGCTTGTTCTGCTTTTACTAACGTGCTTGAGGTTCCTTGTAAAACAAGGGCGAACTTACCTTTCACATCTTGTTTAGCGTAATCACTTGAATTACCATAACCAACATATATAAGCTGAGCATCGTTGCCTACTTGGAAATCTGATTTTGATAACGGTAATCCTTGGTAAGATTTATTGGAACCAGCTACTTGGAATGTTGGAAATGGAATAGAAACAGTAGATGCTCCAACAGAGATGACACTACTTGCGTTACCAGGAGCGTCAACAGACCAAGGCTTTGGTCCATCATTCCCATTTGAGACGACTGCAGTAACACCAAGTTTTGCTGCGCGTTCTAACGTCATTGTTACAGGTTGATCAGGTACATTCAAATCTTGACCAAGAGATAGATTTAGAACATCGGCACCATCTTGAATAGCGCGCTCAATACCTTGAATAATATCTTCGGTCGTACCAGTACCACCATCATTCATGACACGGTAAGCGAGTATAGAAGCATTCGGAGCAATCCCCTTTATTTTTCCGTTACCAGCGATAATTCCTGCAACATGGGTACCGTGAACGTTTCCATCCATCGGATCATTATCCTCATCGACTGTATCATAGCCACCGATATAATTTGCTTGCAAATCAGGATGGGTATAGTCTACACCTGAATCGATAATAGCGACTTTCATCCCTTTCCCATCAAGTGGTTTACCAGTTGGATCTTTTAAATTCCAAGCTTCAGATGCACCAACTGTAGGGCCTCCAACGTTTGGTGTTTCTTGATCTGCTAGGCTTTTTGACGTTTCATGTAATTTATATGTTAAGTTCGGATAAATTGCTTTTACTTCAGGTAAAGAAGCTAGAGCGGCAATTTGATCCCCTGGGATAGAAATAGAAAATCCAGAAAATAACGTACTATACGTTTCTTTTATGGTTGCTTTCGGTGCTTTTTCTTTTATTTTCTTTGTTGTATCCTCTTGTGCTTTTTTTAGTTGTGCATGGTATGATTGCACATTGCTATTTTGTAGGTCCGGGGCATGTTGAATGTTACTTTGTGAAGCGAGTGGAGCATGTTGCAATTCTACAATAACTGAAATTTCT
The DNA here is from genome assembly GCF_044908115.1 of Bacillus sp. RC51. Lineage (NCBI taxonomy): Bacteria > Bacillati > Bacillota > Bacilli > Caryophanales > Bacillaceae > Bacillus > Bacillus sp. RC51. The sequence goes on from NZ_JBIYCW010000002.1 coordinate 69,281, forward strand.
TTTGATGTTTTTATTTCAACATTTTGCGCGATTTTGTTTTCTCCCCATTGTTCAATATTTGCTTTTAACTGTGGACTAAATTGCTTCTCTTTTTGCAGTGATTCAGCATGGGCGCTTAATGCTCCAAAGCTCGAAAAGACGAGCGCCATACTTAATAGTGTTGATGTAGTTTTCTTCATTGAAACTCCCCCTAATAAAAGTGCCAATTTTCCGAAAATAAACATTACATTTTTATCGTTAATTATAGGTACGGATGTTGGCTAAACTATACATTCGACATAATTCATACCAAACCTCTTTGAATTGAAAATTTCCCAAGAAATTTTTTGGGATTATGTCGAATGGATAATATTTGCATATAGTAAGCGGAATATGAGGAATGCTAAAGGGGGAAATGGGGGTGCTACATGAAAAGGTTTATAGTAAGTGGAATCGTGATTTTGTTCCTTTTTTTCTGTTCAAGTTCTATTACTAGCGCAGAAAACAATGGAGTGAAAGTTGCCTTTATTCGTAATCATAATCTATGGATTAAAGTCGGTGAAAAAGAAAAACAAATTACAAAAGGAGAGTACATAACAGGGCCGAAATGGTCACAAAATGGAGAATGGCTTGCATATGCAAAAGGAAAGAAGCGAAATCACTTTGAACTGTATCGGCTGAAAGATGGAAAGAAAGTTACACCATCTCAATCAGAAGCATCGAATTATCAATGGTCACCAACAGAGAATATAATTGCATTTGTATTTGCACACACATTAAATACATTTGATGCTGAAAAAAAGAAAGCAGATTTTGAAAACGTAGCTAATGGTGTAGGTGACTATGCATGGTATCCTGATGGTAAGAAGTTTCTTGTATCATCAGAAGCGTACTTGCTTCCAACAGGATGGACAGGTGCTCAGTTATATGAAATACAAAAGGATGCAAATATGAATCCTCATAAGATGAAGCATTTATATGCACTACCGAATGAGCATGATGACTTTTTAGCATTAGTTGGAAGTGGATTTAATTGGTCGCCAGATCAAAAATGGATTTCGTTTTTGGCAGTACCAACAGCTTCTTTGTCAGCTGATAGTAATACCCTTTGCTTAATTCGATCAGACGGCAGTCGTTTTGAAACAGTAGATCAAATGTTATTAAACACACAATGGTTCAAATGGGCGCCATCAAAGAATATATTAGCCTATATTGAAGGAAGCGGGAGAGTGGCTTTAGAGAATAAGCATTTAAAAATAAAAGAATTGCCGGCTCTCCAGCAAAATACATTTACTCCAAAAGGCTATGTTGATTGGGATTTCACATGGAAGAACGATAATGTAATTATCGTTTCAAGGGCAAGGGAAGCAGAGCTATCGGTCCCTCTAGAAAAAAGACCACTACCATCTTTACATGAAATAAATAGTACAACAGATGAACAACATCAAATTACAAAGCCATCAAATAGCCAAGGCGATTATAACCCTATTTTTAGTAAGAAAAGCAACCAATTAATGTGGCTCCGTTCAAATCGTAAGAAAGCTGATGTATGGCTTGCTCATAACGATGGAAAACATGAGAAGAAGTGGATTGAAAATATAGATGTGCCAGAGTGGTATTATGAGAAATGGAATTGGGAAGATGTCGTTTCGGTTAAAGACGAGTAAAAAAACCTGCCTGAAATATAATTTTCAGGCAGGTTTTTCAATGTTATTTATGTGTTTTATTTGGCTTTTTTTTCGCAGGGTTTCCGTTCCCTTGGCGCTTTCTATTTTGTTCATCTTTTGCTTGTTTTTCATGTAATGTATCTAAAAAGTCATTTGAGTTACTCATTTTTATATCTCTCCTTTTTTCATTGCGTCCTAGTTACTATAACCATTTAGGAGGAAAATCATGAGATAAAAGTTAAGCGCTTAGTTTTCTTCGGTAGTATAAGTAAAATAGTCCGTACGTAATGAATAACATAAGTAAAACTTGTAACTCTACATTTTCTTTTAAAATAGTTGCGACAGAAGATGGTAAGTAAGGTGATGTATCGCTCGTTCCTAAACCTAACCATTTGTTTAAGAGGTTAATGATACAAAATATGAAAACACCAGACCAGCTTGCGATAATTGCTTTTTGTTTCACGCTCATCATCTGTAATCCAAGGATTAGCAGTTTTATCACTATTAAAAAAGCCATTTATGTATCCCCATATGATCATTCCCATAAAGACGATAATCCATTTCATATTTGTAATCCTCCTCTTCTTGTAAAAAATATTTTATATATATAATTGTAATATTTTCCAAACGTTGATATTAAAGACTTTTTACATTCTGCTTTTTAAAATAGCAGGAGTAAAGAAAAAAATAGGGAAGAAATATGTGAGACTATTTGATAGTGAGAGGAAGAGGAGAATGAAACTTATTTTTGTTCGGCATGGTGAAGGTGAACATACGAAAGATTTACCATTAAGTTTACAAGCAGTGAATCCGCCATTGACAGGCGTGGGAAAGAAGCAGGCTAAATTGCTTCAGTGCGATGTACCATTACAAGAAAAGGATATATTAATCGCTAGTCCTACACTTCGAACTTTACAAACTGCGACAATATGGAGTGCGGAAGTTGCTTGTCAAAAAATTGTTCACCCATATATATCCCCGCGTATTTTTCCTTATCGGGAATCCGCCAAAACATTACCGTGCGATCAATTGTTAGATCGAAAGATAATACAAAATTTATTTCCACATTTTTCATTAGAAGAAAGTAGAAATGAATTGTTATGGAATGAGGGAGTCAATATCATCTTGGAGATGGAATTTCAGCAAATAGTAGATGAATTTCTGCACTGGTGCTATCAGTTAAAAGCAGAAAAAATTTGTATCGTTGCACACGATGGAACAATTACAGCGTATAGGCAATATTTACAGAAAGTCGCTTTAACTAGAGCTGATTTTTTGAAAGAAACGGGTATATATGAAATGGACTTATAGGAGAGGAAATTTGTAATGGAAGAGTTAGGAGAAGATGTGTACGACTTAAATGAGCCGAGAGTATACTTTAGCGTAGCGGAAATTAAGTAATATGCAAAATTGCATATTACACATATTGTAAATGGTTGGTATAAGTTTGGGGAGTTGAAACTAGTAGAATCCTTTTTACATAGTGGTGTAAAATCATATGTTGGATTGATAGATTATGTAGATGGAAATGTAGCAATTATGTTTACAATACGCCTATTTTACGGGTTTATTAACCATGACAAAACGTTAGAAGAAGTTGTTCGAGAAGCGAGATTAACCGATGAGGAGACATGTACATTTCGAGTATATAAACAATATGAAACGGATTTATTCTATATTCGAATGAATGCGTTTCACATTTAACTCACAGTTTTTTTACATTTTATTCAATGAAAATGATTATCACCTGTGGTATGATATGTTCAAGTTTTTACAGGTAATGAAAGTTACTATATAAACGTTAGTATTTAATGTTTTTTATGTATGTCACAAATTATTCACGATTAACATTTTAAAAGTAAGCAACTAATGTTATTATATTATCTGTAACTGACTTAATTACAACTTTAGGAGGAAGATATGATTATTCAATTTTTAAGAGAAAACAAAGCAGTTTCTTTTGTATTAGCGATAATTCGAGTGTATCTTGGTTACACATGGGTAATGGCTGGAATCGGTAAACTACAAGGAAAAGGCTTCGATGCAACTGGTTATTTACAAGGTGCAATTGAAAAATCTAAAGGAGCACAACCAGCTGTTCAATCTTGGTGGGCATCATTCTTACAAGATTTTGCAATTCCAAACGTTGATTTATTTAATACACTTGTGACGTGGGGAGAAATTTTAGTCGGAATTGGTTTAATTGTAGGCTGTTTAACAAAAACAGCGGTCTTTTTCGGCCTTGTAATGAACTTTTCCTATATGTTTAGTGGGTCAATTGGTGTAAACCCTGAAATGGTTATCTTATCCATGTTCGTTCTTGTTTCTGGTATGAATGCTGGAAAACTTGGAATTGATGGCTTAGTTATTCCAAAAGTACTAGGATCAAAAATTCAAAAACGCCAAAAGCAAGCTGCTTAATATATGAAAACGGGTATCTCAAAATGAGATACCCGTTTATTTTTCAGCACTTATAGGATTTTTCTCGAAGAAATCTTTTACATACCCTACAAATTCTTGTGGCTCTTGACGAAATGGAGCATGATAACCTTTTTCAATAATATGGAAAGTGCTATTTTTTAAGAATTGATGATAAGTTTCTCCTTCTTTCCAAGAAACGCTACTATCATTTCTTCCCCATATAATTAAAGTTGGTTGCTTGATTTCAGTTGCATTGATTTGAAGACGCCTAGGCCATAATTTCATTTTATTATAATGCTCTTCATCATTACGCTTGAATTTAACTTTGCTCTCATCATAATCTGCAATAGAAGAAACGGCACTTAAATCAGTCGACAACTTTGGTTTTGGTGAACCTTGTTTATTAACGAACGTATGAGGGCCGCCTGTAGCATCAGTTAAAATAAGGTGGGTAACCGCTTCGGGGTATAAATATGTTAAATTAAGAGAAATTTCTCCGCCCATAGAATGTCCCAGTATTGCGAATGAGTCATACCCTAGTTTTTTCATTAACTTATAATACAAATTTGCATGAGTTGGGAAAGAATAATAAAAATCCATCGGTTTAGAGGAACGTCCGAATCCTAAAGCATCAACAGAAATAATCGTATGATCTTTTGCTAAATCTGAGTAAACCTTTTGAAAACCATCGGATGATCCTCCAAATCCATGGATCATAAGTAAAGGTGGTTTTTCATCACCAATCTTTTTAAAGTAAATCGTTTGACCATCTATCTCTACCATTTTTTCCTCGGTAGCTAGTTTCGCTGTAATTGTATTTTTAACTTGTTTTACTTGTTCTACTGGCTTTTCTGCTGCACTACATCCTACTAATAGTGTAAGAGTAAGACAACCTACCATAAAATAGCTAAATTGCTTCAATTAGGTGTCTCCTTTCTAACATAATGCTGCATCTATCATAGCAAATAGTATATTACGATTTCCAGGAAGTTGATTACCATTCTTTATCATAAGAGGTGAAAGGAGCGTTTCCTGGAAATTTTCTGTTTGAAGAAATTGACGGAAAATGAATTGTGAGTGCGGAACATCAATGCGTATTGACCCATTCCACGAGTTACAAATTATTTCTAATAACTGAATAGCGTCTTTTTCTTTTTTTGAAATAAGTGGAGTGATACATAGTACATCTCCTTTTTGTATGCATAAAGCAAAAGCATCTATTTGATTATCCCGCTCTATTTTAAAGGAGTAAGTTGCTCTCGATAGTAGTGATAAATAAAGATTAGAACGATCTGCACCAGTCGCAGTTTGATCAAGAAAAATGAGAGATTGAAGATCGGCTTGCTGAATTTGTTTTATGGGAAAAGAATTTATACTTATATGAGCCGCTTGTTTTTCGAAACGATGAATTGTTGTTATTGATTGAAATCCATAAGATTCATATAAGGATTCACCAGCTTTTGTTGCAATGAGCGTAATAGGGAGCGATGGATAAGTTACTTTTAAGCTATTGTTTAACAAAATACGGCCAATTCCTTTTCTTTGAAAATCAGGATGCACGATTAACATACCGATAGAAGAATATCCAGGGGCAAACGAAAAGACCCCGCCCGCTGCAATAAGTTTATTCTCATGTACATAGCCAAAAATTGTGCCAATGGAAAGGTACATATGGAATTGCTCTTTCATAAAACTCTCATGCTGTAACCACCCGACTGATTTGCAAAGAGAGAGTAAATCTGGAATGGAAGATGCGTCTAGTTTTACTGTTTTCATAAAGTTCACCATATTTCTATTTAAATTAGAAAAAATAAGAATAATATTACGAAATGTAAAATAATAGGTTCGTATTAAAAGAAATCCAACATGTTTATATTTATCTTTGTAAAGGAGAGTATGCTTGATATGAAAAGACAAACTTATACAAATTATAACTGAAATTTACATAAGTTAACAAAAAATTTACATATAACTCATTTTCTCTTAACAGTCTTCTATTAAATTTGATAGAGGGAAATGAATAACCTAATTAGGGGGACAAGACAGTGAAAAAGTTTGTAAAAAAAGCATGGCCATTTGCAGTTGTGGCGTCGTTAGCAGTTACTTCGGTAGCAACATGGAATTTTACGCGTTCTAGTGAGGTTAATGCAGATGAGAACGGAAACAATGCAAAAATTAAAAATGTCATTGTATTAATTGGGGACGGTATGGGGCCTTCATATATGACAGCTCATCGTTATATGAAAGATAATCCAAAAACATTTGAGATGGAATCTACAGAATTTGATAAGCATCTTGTAGGAACACAAAAAACATATCCAGAAGATGAACATGAAAATATTACAGACTCTGCATCGGCAGCTACTGCGATGTCAGCAGGTATAAAAACATATAACGCAGCTATTGCAGTAGATAATGATAAAGCTGAAGTGAAAACAGTATTGGAGCAAGCGAAAGAAAAAGGGAAGTCAACGGGACTCGTTGCAACTTCTGAAATTACGCATGCAACACCAGCTGCATTCGGTGCACATGATATTAGTCGTAAAAATATGGACGCAATTGCAAATGATTACTTTGATGAAAAAATTAAAGGTAAGCATAAAATAGATGTTATGCTTGGCGGTGGTGTAAATAACTTTGTTAGAAAAGACCGCAATCTTACAGAAGAATTTAAGAAGTCTGGTTATAGTTATGTAACAGATCGTAATCAATTATTAAATGATAAAAGCGATCAAGTTCTTGGCTTATTTGCACCAGGTGGTTTAGACAAAATGATTGATCGTACTGACAAAACACCTTCATTAGAAGAGATGACAAATGCAGCGATTGAGCGCTTGAACAAAAATAAAGACGGTTTCTTCTTAATGGTCGAAGGTAGTCAAATTGATTGGGCTGGACATGATAATGATATTGTCGGTGCAATGAGTGAAATGGAAGACTTCGAAAAAGCGTTTAAAGCAGCAATTGAGTTTGCGAAAAAAGATAAGAACACATTAGTTGTTGCAACTGCAGATCATTCTACTGGCGGATTATCTTTAGGTGCGAATGGTGAGTATAATTTTAAAGTAGATCCGATTAAAGCTGCGAAACGTACGCCAGACTTTATGGCAAGTGAGATTGTAAAAGGTGCAAATGTAGAAGAAACATTGAAAAAGTATATTGATCTACAATTAACACCAGAAGAAATTAAAGCTGTAAATGATATAGCTCCATCAAAAGATGTAACAAAGATTGATAATGCAATTGAAGATATCTTCAATAAGCGTTCGGTTACAGGTTGGACAACGGGTGGACATACAGGTGAAGATGTGAACGTATATGCATTCGGACCAGGTAAATACTTATTCTCTGGCGTTCAAGAGAATACAAATATAGCTAAACGTGTCTTTGACATTATTGGCGGCGGCGATCCAAATAAAGGAAGACGCTAATTATAAATGAAAGTGAGGCGAAATGCCTCACTTTTCTTTTTAGGAGATGGAAAGATGAGCGTTTTTTTAGGGAAATTAAGATTCCTTCTAGTATTTGTATTATTGCTAGTTGGATGTCAATCTCAAGAGAATAATATAGAACAAAAATCTGCTGGAAAAACTGAGGAAAAGGTACATATAACGAAAGAAGAAGAGAAATTCATTCAAGATGTTATTGAGGCATTTGTACGGACGACGAATGAAAAAAATCTTGCTGAACATATGGAGTTATTTTCAAAGAAGATGCCTAGTGCTGAAGACTTAAAAACACAAAAGGAAGCGGCATTTCAAAAGGGAAATAAGAAAATAGAGTTAGAACATATGAATATGAAAGCTCTTAAAGGTGGGCTTGTTATTGTTGAAACGGAGGAAAAAGAAGTAGATGGAGGGGTTACTCTTCAAAAGAAAATGCAGTATGCACTTGGAAAAGAAGACGAAGGGTGGAAGATTGAAGAGGTTCGTACGATAGAGAAGAAATAAAGTGAAACTTTAATCATTGGGGGTTTTGTCCATCCCCCAATGATTATTAGTTGAACCAATCGGGCTTTTATGGGCAGTTGATCGCCCACCTAACTCCTTCGCATTCGCAGAATTTTGAGGTGGGAGTCTTACTGCCCGCAAATAGCGGGTAAAAAAGGTTCTCATAGGAGAGAACCTTTTTATAGTGGTAATAAAATTTGATTTGAACATGCTTCAATGTCATCAATATCTTGACGGATTGTTGCCATCTTATTATCGAGGTCTTCAGCTTTCATAGCAGCGTCATGTAGTTCATCTTTCAAATAGTCAGGTATATTTCCTTCATATTTGTAGTAAAGTTTATGTTCTAAACTTGCCCAAAAGTCCATGGCAAGTGTACGTAATTGAATTTCTGCAAAGACATCTTTCGTACCAGAATTTAGTGACAATGGATATTTAATAATCATATGCAAACTTTTATAGCCATTTCCTTTTGGATTAGCAATATAATCTTTTACTTCTACAATTTCCATATCTCCACGATTTTCAATAACTTCTTTTAAATGATAAATATCTTCTACAAAGCAACATGTAATACGGATGCCAATAATATCTTGTAATTGTGTTTGAGCATTTTCAACTGTTGGTGATAAGTTTTTACGCTCAAGCTTCCTGATGATACTTTCGGGTTGTTTAAGTCTTGTTTTTATATGTTCAAACGGGTTGTAGTCTTCTAAAAATTGAGCTTCCCGGTTCATAATTTCAAATTTAGTTTTTAACTCTTCTAAAGCAAATGTATAAGGTAATACAAAAGCTTTCCAGTAGTTAACGGTTGATTGGTTATATTCCATTTATATACACACCTTTTCTTATTTACAAGTGAAGTTGTTATTATACTAAACACCAAATCATGTAGGCGCAAGCAGCAAATGATGAGATCATAAAGCGATATTTAGTTTTCATCTTTTCAACCCCTTTCAAATGAAATTATATATGAATAAACGTCATTGTTAGTAATTTCACTATGTACAATTCTTATAGTAATAGATTCATGTGAAATTCGTATGAACTAATTGTTTCAGCTTTTTGTCTTTTTGCTAATGATTTTTGGTTTTGTTTGTTATAATTACCTTAAAATGTAATAAAGGAGAGGGTATGATGAATTCAAAAGATAAAGAAAGAACAGAGCAAGTGGCTCATATTATTGAAATTCCAGATGAATATAGGCTTGTTGTAGATGATCAAGAAGGTGTGGATGACCCATATCATCTATTATGGTGGGAACATAAAGCGGATGAGGAGAAAACGATACAAATTACGTTGAATAGACATACTGGTAATTTAATTGAATTTAGGATAGATGATGAAAATTCTTTCTCGATCAAGGAAGCGATAGAGGAGAATAAAGCAAGAGAGATTGCAAATACATTCTTAAAAAAATATACAAAAGAAGGATATGAATTTTATACATATGTAACTGTTAAGGATGACTGGCGTGGTTGGAAAGAAATAAATTATATGCAGGAAGTGAATGGATATCCATTGCCGAATACAGGATGTGTTGTGCGAATTCATCCTTCAGGTAATGTTGTGCATTTTCATTACAATGGACAAAAAGCTATAGAGAAAAAACCGTTATGGCCAATTGAAATTGTTGAGGAGAACGTCGTTTTAGAAACTTTGAGATCTAGACAAGATATGAGACTTGTATTTGTGGATTTAACACATTCTTCATGTAAATATGAAAATGGTGAGGAAGTAAAAGGCTATCATCTTGTATATGAACTAGAACCTAGTCATGCGTTTATTGATGCAAGTACAGGTAAAGATTTGTTTGACCCAGATCATTATAAATTACCTCCAACTGTAGCTGTTGAAAAACCGAAAAAAGGTAGTCAACAAGATGATATATTCGATTTATTTGACTGGGATAAAGAAAGTTTTACAAAAGTAGCTGAGACAGAAAATGAAGATGGAATAAGGATGAAATTTGTTTCGAGAGAGGAATTACAAAAACAGAAAGAAGAAAAGAATCCATATTTAATGAATGAATTCTTTAAAAAGCATTTACCGATGTTAAAATATAATAATTTAGTTGGCATTACGATTGATAAATCAACCAATGAGTTAATTGGTTTTATAAAACTGGCAGACGATAAAGAAGTAAAACAAATACTGTCTAGAGAGGAATGTTTACAAAAAGCACTTCAATTTTTAGAACGAGTTATTCCAGATATCACACAATATCTTCGTCTTTGGGAAGAACGTGAAGAAGCAGAAGATGGGATTGAAAGATTTACCTTTTCCGTATATGTGAATGGGATTCCAATAGACTATATGCAATTTGTGATCAACATCAATACAGAAAATGGTGCTGTGATGCACTACTCAGGAGAATCTAGCAACTTTATAAAAGAATTACTTGCATATGAAACAACACCAAAAGTAACAAAAGAAAAAGCGTTAGAAATATATAAAGAGGTCATTCGAGTAAAATTAGAATGGTGTATAGATCATGATGCAGAGGAAATGAAATATAAACTGCTGTATAAACAAACGACGAGTGAAAATCATAAAGAATCCGTCGATTGTAGTCGGAAAATTCGTTACATAGATGCGCATACTGGAGAGAAAATTTGGAGTGAATATTAGTAAAAGCCAATCGATACGTTTCGATTGGCTTTTACTATGTTTATAGAAAAATTTAATGATTAGCGTTGAGTGGTTTAAGAATGCCATTAAGTTAAGAGTTCCATATTTACATCGTACAGACACAAACAACCTCATGCCCACATACACATAGTAAAGACCACTATTTTGGCGGAGGTGAAAGGTTTGAGTCTATTCGCCGCAATTGGATATATGGTTCGAGAAGTGTTTGTATTTGTTTCTTATGTGAAGAACAATGCGTTCCCGCAGCCGTTATCATCAGATGATGAGAGAAAGTACTTAGAGTTAATGGAGCAAGGTGATGCTCAAGCGAGAAATCTTTTAATTGAACATAATTTACGGCTTGTAGCTCATATTGTTAAGAAATTCGAAAACACTGGTGAAGATGCAGAAGATTTAATTTCAATTGGTACCATTGGGCTTATTAAAGCGATTGAAAGCTATTCAGCAGGGAAAGGAACTAAGCTTGCAACGTATGCAGCACGCTGTATCGAAAATGAAATTTTGATGCATTTACGTGTGCTGAAGAAAACGAAAAAAGACGTTTCACTTCATGATCCGATTGGGCAAGATAAAGAGGGTAATGAAATATCGCTTATTGATATATTAAAATCAGAATCTGAAGATGTAATTGATATGATTCAGCTTAGTATGGAGTTAGAAAAAATTAAAGAGTATATCGATATTTTGGACGAACGAGAGAAAGAAGTAATTGTGAAGCGTTTTGGACTTGGGCTTGATAAAGAGAAAACACAGAGGGAGATTGCGAAGGCACTCGGTATTTCAAGAAGCTACGTATCGCGAATTGAAAAGCGTGCTTTAATGAAAATGTTCCATGAATTTGTGCGGGCTGAGAAAGAGAAAAAAGCAAAAGAATAATGTGTATTGTAAGCAGCTACACTTTAAAAGTGGCTGCTTTTCTTTCGGGAAAACGGAAAGAAAACGAGCTGTTCTAAGAAGAAATACATGTTCACTGTTGAAAATGGCGGGTTCTATCTGTAATATTAGAAGGTGCTAAACAATTTAAGAATAAAAATTATACTTAGTTTTTCTTCGTGTATAACGAGACGGCTCCATTCTATATGTGGGAATAAGAACCAATTTTACATATGATATAGAGAGAAAAGAAGGGGAAACTAAAGTTATAGGCTGATTAGGAGGTTTCGTAATTTGCGACGGACATTATATCGACTTATGATCGAACTTACAAATGGTCGTTTTACTTCTTATATATTACGTAAATTTGCACAATCTCGTTTGAGCTCTATCATTATTCCATCGTATGTGAAAGTTTTTCAAATTAATCAAGATGAGATGGAAAAGGGTTTGAAGGAATATCGAACATTGCATGATTTATTTACACGTAGGCTAAAAGAAGGAAAGCGTAGTATTGATACTGATGCATCGAGTATCGTTAGTCCTGTTGATGGTGTTTTTGCTGATCAAGGTCCTATTGAGGATACAAAAACATTCAATATAAAAGGAAAGCGTTATTCAATTGTGGATATGCTAGGTAATGAAGAGCGTGCAAAGAGATATGCAGGCGGTACATATATGGTAATTTATTTGAGCCCAAGTCATTATCATCGTATTCATAGCCCGCTTTCTGGCTCTGTGACTGAAAGATTTGTACTCGGTAGAAAATCATATCCGGTAAATGCAGCGGGTATGGAGTATGGGAAAGAACCATTGTCAAAAAATTATCGCTCTGTTACAGAAGTAAATAGTGACGGCGAACATATGGCACTTGTAAAAGTAGGTGCTATGTTTGTTAATAGTATCGAGCTTCTTCATGAAAGAAGTACTGTTCAAAAAGGTGAAGAGATGGCATACTTTACATTTGGCTCAACAGTTGTTTTATTATTTGAAAAAGATATGATTGAAGCAGTGCAGGAATTGACAAGTGGGCAAGAGTTGCGTCTTGGTGAAAAAATTGCAACCCGAGTATCTCATAAGTAAAGAAAAGATTTTATAATATACTTATGAAGCTCTAATTAAGAAATGTGGACAAAGATGCTTAATGGAGAAATCCCCTAGATGGGAGTACTTGTTTATTCGAGAGCCATCGCAGGATGGCTCTTTTTACAGGTCAATCAGCAATCTATATGTACTCAAGAAGATTTGACGAGCTTGTCCTCTAACGAGCGTCTAATAATTTCTTGTTTTATAAGTAAAATGAAGTCGGGATTTAATTTTAGTTCTTTTGCTTTATAATAAGACTCAGTGAGTAAATCAGTAGATAACTGTTCCATATGTTTTGTTTTCAAGGTGAGTCACCTCCTAATAATATAAGGATTGATTCGTTGTTGCATTTAATGTACCAAAAAAATATGACAGTCACAAACAAGAGGTTATCCACATAACTCAGTGGATAAAATGTGGATAGATTGTTAGTAAATTCCAAATTGACTGAAAAATTAATGTGGAAAGTGTGTACAAGTTTATCCACAGGTTATCTATCGAAAAATGTTGTCGAAAAATTTTATGAAAAATCCTCAAAGAGGTGAAAGAAATTGAAGTTATTTTTACCAAATGAATATGTGAAAAATATATATCATATTCAACCAGAAGATTTGAAAAAACGTGGAATTAAAGGAGTTATTACTGATTTAGATAACACTTTAATTGAATGGGATCGTCCAAACGCAACGCCACAGCTTGAAGAGTGGTTTTTGAAAATGAAAGAAAATGATATTCAAGTAACGGTCGTTTCAAATAACAACGAGCAACGCGTTAAAGACTTCGCTGATCCATTAGGTATTCCGTTTATTCATAGTGCGCGCAAACCGTTTGTTCGCGCATTTAAGCGTGCGATACACGAGATGCACCTGCAGCCAGATGAAGTTGTAGTAATTGGAGATCAGTTACTAACGGATGTGCTCGGCGGGAATCGTGTGGGACTTCATACAATTTTAGTTGTACCGGTAGCGCAAACGGACGGATTGGTGACACGATTTAATCGGAAAATTGAACGAAGAATTATGAGAAACATGAAGAAAAAAGGCTTAATTAACTGGGAGGAATAAAGTTTGACTGAAACAATTAAATGTATTGGTTGCGGTGTAGAAATTCAAACAGAAAATAAAAATGAAGTAGGATACGCTCCTGCATCATCTTTAGAAAAAGAACAAGTAATTTGCCAACGTTGTTTTCGTTTGAAACATTATAACGAAATTCAAGATGTATCTTTAACAGATGATGATTTCCTTCGTATTTTGAACGGAATTGGACAATCAGACGCACTAGTGGTTAAAATCGTAGATATTTTCGATTTCAATGGTAGCTGGTTACCGGGCTTACATCGTTTTGTAGGGAACAATAAAGTATTACTTGTAGGGAATAAGGCTGACTTAATTCCAAAGTCAGTTAAGCATGATAAAGTAAAACATTGGATGCGCTATAGTGCAAAGCAACTTGGTTTAAAACCAGAAGATGTCTTTTTAATTAGTGCAGCTAAAGGACAAGGAATCGCTGAACTTGCTGATGCAATTGAGCATTACCGCGAAGGTAAAGATGTTTATGTTGTTGGATGTACGAATGTTGGTAAATCAACATTTATTAATCGTATGATTAAAGAGTTTAGTGATGAGACTGAGAATGTAATTACAACATCACATTTCCCAGGAACAACGCTTGATTTAATTGATATCCCATTAGACGAAACGTCATCTTTATACGATACACCAGGTATTATTAATCATCATCAAATGGCGCATTACGTTGGGAAACAAAGCTTAAAGCTTATTACACCGACTACAGAAGTTAAGCCAATGGTATTCCAATTAAATGAAGAACAAACATTATTCTTTGGTGGATTAGCACGATTTGATTATGTAAGTGGGGGCCGTCGTGCATTCACTTGTCATTTCTCAAACCGTTTAACAATCCATCGTACAAAGCTTGAAAAGGCTGATGAATTGTACGAAAAACACGCTGGAGAATTATTGAATCCACCGACACCAGAAGAATTAGAAAATATGCCTAAGTTTGTGAAATATGAATTTAATATTCGTGAGCCGAAAACGGATGTTGTATTCTCTGGATTGGGCTGGGTTACTGTAAATGAATCAGGAGCGAAAATTGTTGCTCATGTACCAAAAGGAGTAAGTGTTTCATTACGTAAATCTTTAATTTAATATGGAGAGGGATTTATGAAACAATTATATGGTGTAATCGGAAATCCAATTGGACATTCATTATCACCCGTTATGCATAACGATGCATTTGAACACTTGAATATGGATGCCCATTACCATGCGTTTCTTGTAGAAGAAGAAGCACTAGGGGAAGCAGTAAAAGGTTTGAAAGCATTAGGTATTTCAGGATTTAATGTAACGACTCCGCACAAAGTTGCAATTATGGAGTACTTGGATGAGATTGCCCCGTTAGCAAGGCAAATCGGTGCGGTAAATACAGTAGTTCATCGAGATGGAAAATTGATTGGGTATAATACAGATGGAATTGGTTTTGTTCGTGCCCTGCAGTCAATTAGTGAAGATCCACTTCAAGAGAAACGTATTTTATTAATCGGTGCAGGTGGTGCTAGCCGAGCTATTTACTTCGCGCTTGCCGATGTAGGTGTGAAAGAAATTGATATTGCTAATCGTACGAGAGATAAGGCGAAAAACCTTATCTCTGGGTGCATGGCAAATGTTAATTCGCATGCTCTATCGTTAGAATGTGCAGCAGAAAATCAAGGGGAATATGATATTATCATCCAAACAACAACGATAGGTATGCATCCACATGTTGAGTATACGCCGCTGGAAATTCGTTCATTGAAACAAGGAACGATTGTTTCTGATATTATTTATAATCCATTTGAGACGAAAATTTTAGGCGATGCGAAAGAACAAGGTGCAATAATTCAAAATGGAATCGATATGTTCGTTTATCAAGGTGCACTTGCGTTTGAAATGTGGACAGGGTGTGTGCCGAATATTGATAGAATGAAACAATTAGTAATGAGAGAGCTTGGAGGCTAATTATATGTTAACAGGAAAACAAAAAAGATTTTTACGTGCAAAGGCACATCATTTAACACCGATTTTTCAAGTTGGAAAAGGTGGCGTGAATGAAAATATGGTGAAACAAATTGGAGAAGCATTAGAAGTTCGTGAACTATTTAAAGTGAGCGTATTACAAAACTGTGAATTTGATCGTAGTGAAGTTGCAGAAGAGCTTGCACAAGGTGCACGAGCTGAAATCGTTCAAGTAATCGGAAGCACAATTGTTTTATACAAAGAATCAAGAGAAAATAAGCAGATTAAGCTTCCTCGATAAAAGATATACGTGAGTTATTTCGTAATGGACGCTTGATATGTAGAAAGCGAAACCAATTGAACTTTTATTAACAGTGGGCTCTCTTCGAATTTGTATGGGGAGAGTTGCTGTATGTAAAAGGAAGGGGCGTTTCTTTTGAGAAAAATTGGCATTATTGGTGGCACGTTTGATCCACCTCATAATGGACATTTGTTAATTGCAAATGAAGTGTATCATGCTTTAGGGTTGGAAGAGGTATGGTTTTTGCCGAATCAAATTCCACCGCACAAGCAAGGACGTAACATTACGAGTGTGAAAAGTCGATTAAACATGTTGCAAATAGCGATTGAGGAAGAAGCATACTTTTCAATTTGTTTAGAAGAGCTAGACAGAGAAGGCCCATCTTATACGTACGATACTATGGTACAATTAACGGAGAAGTATCCGGATGTGCAGTTTCACTTTATTATTGGCGGAGACATGGTTGAGTATTTGCCGAAGTGGTATAACATTGAAAAGTTACTTAAGCTTGTGACTTTCGTTGGAGTTGCAAGACCAGGTTATACATTACATACGCCTTATGATATCGTAAAAGTGGAAATTCCGGAGTTTGCAGTTTCTTCTTCTCTGTTACGTGAGAGATATATGACGAAGAAAACGTGCAAATATTTACTCCCCGAAAAAGTACAGGTATATATCGAGAGGAATGGGTTGTATGAATCGTGAGGAAGCACTTAGTATTGTCAAACAACAAATGCATGAAAAACGTTATATACACACGGTTGGTGTAATGGAAACAGCGATTGAACTTGCTAGGTTATATGGTGTAGATGAGAAAAAGGCAGAGACGGCTGCTATATTTCACGATTATGCAAAATGTAGAGCGATTCCAGAAATGGAAGAGATTATTAAGAGAGAAGCTTTGTCAAAGGATCTACTGCACTATAACAAAGAGTTATGGCATGCACCTGTTGGGGCATACTTAGTAGAAAAAGAAGTAGGCATTACTGATCCTGAAATTCTACAAGCTATTACATATCATACAAGTGGTCATGAAAAAATGACAATGTTAGATAAAGTTATTTATGTAGCAGATTACATTGAACCAGGACGTAAGTTTCCTGGTGTGGAAGAAGCGAGGAAACTCGCATATAAAGATATAAATCAAGCTTTACTGTTTGCTTTAAAGCGAACAATTCAATTTTTAATGGAAAAAGATCAAACGATTTATCCATTAACATTCCAAACATACAATGAAGTTATCAAGGAGGAAATTAATAAATGAAAGATAAAGAGTTATTAGTATTAGCGGCAAAAGCAGCTGATGATAAGAGAGCAGAAGATATGGTTGTACTAAATATGCAAGGTATTTCACCGATTGCAGACTATTTTATTATTTGTCACGGAAATTCAGACAAGCAAGTACAAGCAATTGCACGTGAAATTAAAGCGAAGGCACATGAGTTCGAAATTAACGTACAACGTATGGAAGGCTTTGATGAAGCGCGTTGGGTTTTAGTAGACCTTGGTGATGTGGTTGCTCATGTATTCCATAAAGATGAGCGTAATCACTATAATTTAGAGCGTCTATGGGGCGATGTGCCGCGTGAAGATATTGCAGATGAGCTAGATCAATGAAATACGAACAATTTGCTTTGCTGTATGACGAACTGATGAATGATGTCCCTTATGATAAATGGGTGGAATTCACAGAGGAAAGTTTACAACAGGCATCTATGAAAGAGGCAAGAATCCTTGACGTAGCATGTGGAACTGGTAACGTAACACTTCCGCTTGTGCGAAAAGGTTATGATTTAATTGGTGTAGATCTTTCGGAAGAAATGTTAACTGTCGCGCAGCAAAAATTGGGGGGAGAAGGCTATTTTATTCCTTTTTACCAACAAGACATGAGAGAGCTCGATGTTCCTGGTGAATTTGATTGTGTGACAATCTTTTGTGACTCATTAAATTATGTATTGCAAGAAGATGGAGTGCAAGAAACATTTAGAAGAGTTTTCCACCATTTACGTCAGGATGGCTTGTTTTTATTCGATGTACACTCTTTATATAAAATACATCACGTATTTCAAAATGAAACATATACAGTGAACGGCGAAGAAATATCACTTATTTGGAACTGCTTCCCTGGAGAAGAATCAGATAGTGTGGAACATGATTTGACATTCTTTGTACAAGATTCAGAAGAAGATGTGTATCATCGTTTTGACGAATGTCACGTGCAGCGTGCGTATTCGGTTGAAGTGTTAACAAAATGGCTTGAAGAAGCTGGGTTTACAGTGCTTCGCGTCACAGGTGACTTTGAACGAATTGAAGTGACAGAACAAACAGAGCGTATCTTTTTTATGGCGAAGAAGAATGGATAAAAGAAAAGCAACCGATAAGGTTGCTTTTGTTTTATAGAAAAGATGTAGTTTTAGTTCTAGAAAAATAAAAAGATGATATGTGTAAAGTGTAAAAATGCTAGTTTTAGTGAAAATGTAGCATGAAAAAGATAAGTATTAATAAAAAGGGTTTGGGATTACGATGGCGTATTTATTATGTGTGTTTATTGAATTGCTGCTCAACGCATTTTAAATCTTCATCAAATTTCTCATGTGTCCGTTCGATTAATTTATGAAACATATCCCCAACGTGCTCTTCTAAAATACGAATACCTTCTCCTGTAACACCGCCTTTAACGCATACCTTTTCTTGTAAAGTAGGTAATGTAAAAATTTCTTTTTCCAGTAATTTCCCCATTCCAATGACCATTTCACTTACTAAAGTAGTGGCTTCTTCATGTGTAATATTTGTTTTATCTACAGCAGCGTTAATGAAACATTGTAATAAATAACTAAAAAAAGCAGGGCCGCAGCTTGCTATATCAGATGAAACGCGCGTTATATCTTCTTCTATAACAAGGGGAGTAGAAATGTTTTTGAATAGACGAAGTAGTTTTTGTTGCCATTCTAGAGAGCAGTTATTTCCAAATGTAAATAGTGATGCGCCGGATAAGGCGCGGTTTGTGATGCTTGGAATGATACGAGCGACGTGGCAAGGTATAAGTGTTTCTAATTGTGATGGAGATATGGGGCTTGTGATAGAAACTAAGCAATCTTCGTCTGAAAAATGGTCAGCGTATTTTTGTAGAATAGGGTATATATCTATCGGTTTTACGCAAATGAAAATAAGCTGGGATTGTTCGATTACCTCTTGGATTGTTTTGGCTATATGAACAGAAGGGTATTTTTCTTTTATATGATATGCTTTGGCAGGCGTCCGATTAATAATAGTAAGGCACGAGGGTTTGACAGCACGGGTTTCTAAAAATGCATCGATTAGTATATTCCCCATGTTCCCTGTCCCTATAATTCCTATGTTCAATGTTTCATCCCTCCTTCGTAACAGCTTTCTCCTAAACAATATGAATGATGTTATAAATTTATGATTAGAGGTGTAAAATGATGTGGGATTTTCCGAAAAAATGGTTGGGATTAGTGATTATTATTGGCACTTTGATTTTTCTTTTTTTCTGGAAAACGAATCAGCAAACAGAGCGATCGCTCATTACAACGGAAGTTCAAGTGAAAGATGTGGAGAAAAAAAGTAAACCGAAAGTATTGGATACAAAGGAGCAGAAAAAAATAATTATAATTGATGTGAAAGGGGCGGTTTTTAAAGAGGGTGTGTATGAAATGAAGGAAGGGGACCGGGTGAAGGAGGCAGTTGAAAAAGCTGGTGGTTTGTTGCCAGATGCAGATGTGAAGAAAGTGAATTTGGCGCAAATGGTCCAAGACCAAATGCTTCTTTATGTTCCTAACAAGAATGAGCCAGTGCAAGAAGGGGCTACTTTTTCAAAAAGCGAGGGTAAAGTGCAAATAAATACAGCTTCTAAAGAGCAACTTGAAAAAATAACAGGCATTGGTTCTCGGAAAGCGGAAAGTATTTTGAAATACCGAGAAGAACATGGTCCGTTTCAGAAAATAGAAGATTTATTAGAAATTGATGGGATTGGTGCGAAGTCTTTAGAGAAAATAAAAGATCAAATTATTATTCCATAAAAGATTGACGAAGTTTTTCTTTTTTCGCTACACTACAAGTAGACAAAAAAGAAGGTGAAAAATATGGAACGAATTTCATGGGATCAATATTTTATGACGCAAAGCCATCTACTATCTTTACGTAGTACATGTACAAGGCTTGCGGTAGGAGCGACAATTGTTCGTGATAAACGAATTATTGCTGGTGGATATAACGGTTCAATTAAAGGTGGTGTGCATTGTATAGACGATGGTTGCTATGTCATTGATAATCATTGCGTTCGTACAATTCATGCTGAAATGAATGCTTTATTACAATGTGCGAAGTTTGGTGCAAAAACAGAGGAAGCGGAAATTTATGTCACACATTTTCCTTGTTTGCAGTGCTGTAAGGCGATTATTCAAAGTGGTGTTACAGCGGTTTATTATGCACAGGACTATAAAAATCATCCGTATGCCGTAGAGTTATTTGAACAAGCGAGTGTAACAGTAAAGCACGTTCCACTAGAATACGATATTACATCGCTAGAGGAACAAGAGCGTCATTTACAGCTAAAGGAATTATTCGCAGCTTTAGAAAAAGATAATTTATCAATGGAAGAATTACAGCGTGTATTCACTAAAGCGAAAATGATGCTATAAGGAGTGAGTATGAGTTGAATGGGCAATGGGGCTATGTTGCAATCTCGTTTATAATTGGGATTGCAATTACCTTTTCCGCATCGCATTTGTTGGCTGCTTGTTGTTTCGTTTGTTATGTTTTATTTTGTTTATATCGTACTTCGCGTAAAACCTTCATATTTTGTATAATAGCGTGTTTTAGTGGCGCTATGTACACCACGTATGTTCAGAGTCTAAATAAGCCGCTAGGGGAGTCCTATGAAGTTACACGAGGGGTCGTGCAAAATACACCTCTAATTAATGGGGATCGTCTCTCTTTTCAAATTGAAGATCAGAATAAAAACTTAGTGCAGTTAAATTATAAAATACAATCTGCTTCGGAAAAGAAGCAGTTGCAACAATTACATGCAGGTATATCGTGTACATTTAAAGGGGAGGTGAAAGAACCACAAACTGCCCGGAATTTTCATGTTTTTGATTATCGTAATTATTTATATCAGCAAAAAATACATTTTATATTTGATGTGACATACATTTCTGAATGTCAAAAAACATCGTTGTCACTCGTGCAATGGATTTTCCTTCTCAGGCAACAAACAATCTCGAAAGTTACAGAAATGTTCCCGGAACAATCAGGTGCATTTATGAACGCATTATTATTTGGAGATCGACAACAAATGACGTTTGAAGTAGAAGAGCAATATCAACAATTTGGTCTTATACATTTGTTAGCAATTTCAGGATCGCATATCGTATTATTAATGGTTATAATGTATTTTGTTTTGCTAAGAAGTGGTGTGACGAAAGAGACAGCAACAGTATGCCTTATAGTTTGCATTCCTCTGTATATGATCATAGCTGGGGCGTCGCCATCTGTTGTGAGGGCTTCTATAACAGGAGTTTTATTATTGGTAGCTTTCATGTGCTCTGTTCGCTTATCTAGTCTAGATGCCTTAAGTATAACAGCTATATGTATGCTTATATACGATCCGTATCTTATTTTCAACATTGGATTTCAATTCTCATTTGTAGGTAGTTTTTCTTTACTACTATCTGCGCCGATATTATTAGGGCGTAGTAATGGGATAGTTCGAAATTCTATTTACATTTCTATAATTTCACAGCTCGCTAGTACCCCCATCTTGTTATATCATTTTGGTTATTTTTCTCCTTATAGCATTTTCCTCAATCTTATATATGTTCCTTTTCTATCCATTATTGTATTGCCGTGTAGCATCATTATTCTTATATGTATGCCGGTTATTCCATTTTTCGCAAAAGGAATCGCATATGTACTTTCACTATGTTTAACCATTTCTAATGATTTTCTAAGTTACTGTGAAAGTTTCCCTTTCATCCGACTTACTTTTGGTCAAACTCCTTTATTTCTTGTGGCTATATATTGTTTTAGTATCGTTAGTATATTTGTGATTTGGGAAAGGGTAATAACGAAAAAAATTTTGTGCATAGTTGTGGGTGTGTTTCTTTTTATTAGTACTTGTCATTATGTATATCCATATTTTCGCGAAAGTGGGAGTGTTACATTTCTTGATGTTGGACAGGGAGATGCGATATTAATTCGTCTTCCGTACGATAAAGAGGTTTATCTTATTGATACAGGAGGAGCCCTTCCTGTCAAGAAGGAAGCGTGGCAACAGAAAAAGCATGAATTTTCTGTTGGGCATGATATTCTTGTTCCTTTTTTACAAAAAGAAGGTATAAAAACGATTGATAAATTAATTGTAACGCACGGAGATGCGGATCATATAGGTGCTGCGCTGGATTTGCTGTCATCTATTATTGTAAAAGAAGTTGTATTTGGGAGAAAGGAACAAGATGCTTTATTGGAAAAAGGGGTGAAGAAAAAGGCGTTAGAAAAGAGCATGAAGATAAGTGTAGTAGGAGAAGGGGAAGGTTGGAGGGTAAATGAAGCGGAATTTTTCGTATTAGCTCCAAAGGGGAAAGAAAAGGGAGAAAATGACTCTTCGATTGTACTATGGGCCAGACTAGGGGGACTAACATGGCTATTTACGGGTGATCTAGAAGAAGAAGGAGAAAAGTTTATAGTATCAACATATCCTGATTTGCGAGCTAATATTTTAAAAGTTGCCCACCATGGGAGTAAAACATCGTCTACAGATCCATTTTTAAGCCTTGTACAGCCTGCTGTAGCGATTATTTCTGTGGGGGAGCGTAATAGGTATGGGCACCCGCATAAGGAAGTTATAGAGCGTTTTAAGAAGATGGGTATTGATATATGGCGTACGGATAAGCAAGGTGCTATTTCCTATGTTTTTAATGGAGAAAAAGGAACCTTTCAAAGTAAAATCACATATGATGAAACACATAGAAGATGAAAAAAAGAAGACTGCCGTTAAGCAGCAGCCTTTAAGAACCGATGAATTTAATAACAGTTGCAATAATGAAAAGTGTTGCGAAAAAACCAAATGAGACGATAAATCCTACCCCTGAATCAATAGCGTCATTGCGTTTACTTTGAACGTTTTGTTCAAAATCATTCATTTAGAATCCCTCCCCAACATTCCATTTTAGTATAAAATATTGTCAGAAAAAAATCTACAATTTCCATATGAAGTGAAATAGAGTATTTGTATACTTTTTCTAGTTAGTTAAGTAGCGTGAATTTTTCATTTCCAATCATGTTAACAGTTGGCACTTATACTAAGATTATTATTGTAAATAATAAAGGGAAGGTGATTACCGCACACCAATAAGAAATCCGGGGCTTATTGTGTGGCGTTTTATATAAATAAAGGGGCGGGTTATAAAGACCGTCCCTTTGTACTTGTAAAACAAAAGCTAGGGCATTAGTATAAATATATATTGCCAAGTTAGGGAGTAGGAAAAAATATGAGTGATATACATAAGAAGATTAAAAAGAAACAGTTCGCTCCGTTGTATGTACTGTATGGAACGGAAGCCTATTTTATAAATGAAACGATAAAGCTTATTACAACGTACGCGCTTGAAGAGGAAGATCGAGAGTTTAATGTTGTGACATACGATTTGGAAGAAGCGTATTTAGAAGATGTAGTTGAGGATGCGCATACGCTTCCTTTTTTTGGCGAGCGTAAAGTTATATTAATAAAATCACCACTATTTTTAACGGCACAAAAAGAAAAATTAGAACAAAATATAAAAATTTTAGAAGAATATATTGGGGAGCCATCTCCTTTTTCTATTCTTGTTTTTGTTGCGCCTTATGAAAAATTAGACGAAAGAAAAAAAATTACAAAACTATTAAAGAAAACAGCGGATGTAATAGAAGCAAATGCGATGCAAGTGCAGGATGTTCAGAAGTGGATTGTTTCTCGTGCGGATGAGGTGCATGTGCATATTGATAATTCAGCTGTTAGTTTATTGTTAGAGCTTGTGGGAAGTAATGTAACAATGTTGGCGAAGGAAATGGACAAGTTAACGTTATACGTCGGTATGGGCGGAGAAATTACGCCAAAACTTGTCACGGAACTTGTGCCGAAATCTGTTGAGCAAAACGTGTTTGCTTTAACAGAAAAAGTGGTGAAAAAAGATATCGCTGGTGCGATGCAAATTTTAGACGGATTATTTACACAGCAGGAAGAACCGATTAAACTGCTAGCTTTATTAGTAAGTCAGTTCCGCTTGCTACATCAAGTGAAAGAGTTGCAACAGCGTGGTTACGGACAAAATCAAATCGCGTCCCATATTGGTGTACATCCGTACCGGGTAAAGTTGGCGATGAATCAAACGAAGTTTTTCTCTTTTGAAGAATTAAAAAAAGTTATTATAGAATTGGCGGAAGCTGATTATAGTATGAAGACTGGAAAGATGGATAAGAAACTTGTGCTTGAGTTTTTCTTAATGCGGTTAAATCATATGTAGTGACACAAAAAAGTTCACGTACTTAGTACGTGAACTTTTTTGTGTATATAAAAAACGATCCGAATGGATCGTTTTTTAAACGCCTTACGCGTTTACTTGTTTCGCTAAGCGAGATTTTTGACGAGATGCAGCGTTTTGGTGGATAAGACCTTTACGAGCTGCTTTGTCAAGTTTTTTAGAAGCAGTTTTGAAAGCTTCTTTAGCATTTTCAAGATCGTTATTAGTAACTAAAGTTTCTACAGTTTTAACAGCAGTACGCATGTCAGACTTGATAGAAGCGTTATGTGAACGACGCTCTTCGCTAAGTTTAGCGCGTTTGATAGCAGATTTGATGTTTGCCATACTTTTCACCTCCCTGGTGCAATCGAATGACTCGATTCTTACATAGAACAAGTGATATTTTATCAAACGGTGAAGAGAATTGCAATAGTATATCAATGAAATTTCACGTAAAGGAAAGAATGACCTAATATAACTTGGGGAAATCTAACGATATTTACTATGAATTACGGAGGAGATACGATGAAAGAACCATTAGATTTAAGTAAATATAGTGTTAGAACTGACCTTGCTGTAGAGGCGCACCAAATGCTACAAGAGCGCCAAGAAGAACAAAAAGGGATACAGGGAGTTATTGTAAAAGAGAGGGAAGAAGAGGGAGTTACAATTACAAAAGTAACTATTGATGAAATTGCATCTGAGTCGATGGGGAAAAAACCTGGAAGTTATTTAACTCTTGAGGTGCAAGGTATACGACAACAAGATACGGAACTTCAGCAAAAGGTAGAGCGTATTTTTGCAAAAGAATTTTCTTATTTCTTAGAAGAGGTTGGAGTTTCAAAAGAAGCGAGTTGTTTAATCGTAGGTCTTGGGAATTGGAATGTAACGCCGGATGCACTCGGACCGATAGTTGTAGAGAACGTACTGGTGACGAGACATTTGTTTAAATTGCAGCCTGAAAGTGTGGAAGAAGGGTTTAGACCTGTTAGTGCCATTCGTCCAGGGGTAATGGGAATTACAGGGATTGAAACGAGCGATGTCATTTACGGAATTATTGAGAAGACAAAACCAGACTTTGTCATCGCAATTGATGCATTAGCTGCTCGTTCTATAGAACGAGTAAATAGTACGATACAAATTTCTGATACAGGAATTCATCCAGGATCTGGTGTTGGGAATAAGCGTAAGGAACTAAGTAAAGAAACATTAGGTATTCCTGTTATCGCAATTGGTGTGCCAACTGTGGTAGATGCTGTTTCGATTACGAGTGATACAATTGATTTTATTTTGAAACATTTTGGCCGGGAACTGAAAGAAGGAAACAAACCGTCACGCTCTTTATTGCCAGCAGGTTTTACATTTGGAGAAAAGAAAAAATTAACAGAAGAAGATATGCCAGATGAAAAGAGTCGAAATATGTTTTTAGGAGCTATTGGTACGTTAGAAGAAGAAGAAAAGAGAAAGTTAATTTATGAAGTGTTATCTCCTCTTGGTCATAATTTAATGGTAACTCCAAAAGAAGTAGATGCGTTTATTGAGGATATGGCAAATGTAATAGCCAGCGGTTTAAATGCAGCGCTGCATCATCAGATTGATCAGGATAATACAGGGGCATATACACATTGATGGAAAGAGGCAGAAATAGCTTGAGTCAATTTACGCTGTTATGTATATGCGGTACAGTCTTATGTTTGCTTATGATGATAGCTGGAGTGGGACTCGCTAATCATGGTCTAAAAAGTATGAAGGGATATCGTCAGCTGTCATATGAACAAATTGCTCATATGACAGGAACAGAAGGCGCTGGGGCTGAACCCGGAATTTCGGGAGAGACGTTTTCGGCTATTGAAAAACAAAAACAGTTAGAAAGCTTAAGAAGTTTTAATGTTGTAGAAGGTATCGGTATGGCGATAGCAAGTGTTGCTCGTGATATGACAAAGTTTGGAACGGATATAGTTGTTGGGGCAATAAAAGGAATTTTTAGTTAAGGGTAGCGGGAAGGATGGTTGTCTTATGTTTGTAAGAGAGCTGTCTTTTAATTTGAAAAAGGTTTGTCTCTTATGGTTTGTTCGCATAAGATATAGATAGAGTGATTTGTATTGTAAGCAGCACGAGTTTTCATTGAATCTTTGCTGCTCTATTGATATAATCAGTGCTAGTGTATATTGGCGAGACTATTAGGAGTTGAGAACATAGATGAATAAAGAAGAAAGAGCAAAAAGACAGTCCAAAATTCGTAACTTCTCCATCATTGCTCACATTGACCACGGGAAATCAACGTTGGCAGACCGTATTTTGGAGAAAACAAACGCGTTGGCACAGCGCGAAATGAAGGCGCAATTGCTTGACTCTATGGAGTTGGAGCGTGAGCGTGGTATTACAATTAAATTAAATGCAGTACAACTAACGTATAAAGCGAAAGACGGTGAAGAGTATATTCTTCACTTAATCGATACTCCAGGACACGTCGACTTTACGTACGAAGTATCTCGTAGTTTAGCGGCTTGTGAAGGTGCAATTCTTGTAGTGGATGCAGCGCAAGGAATTGAGGCGCAAACATTAGCGAACGTATATTTAGCGCTTGATAATAATTTAGAAATCTTACCAGTTATTAATAAAATCGACTTACCAAGTGCAGACCCAGAACGCGTACGTCAAGAGGTAGAAGATGTAATTGGTTTAGATGCATCGGAAGCTGTACTTGCTTCAGCGAAAGCTGGCATTGGTATTGAAGATATTTTAGAACAAATCGTTGAAAAGGTACCAGCTCCAACAGGTGATTCAGAAGAGCCGTTACAATGTATGATTTTCGATTCTTTATATGATCCGTACCGTGGTGTAATTGCATATATCCGTGTTGTAAATGGAACGGTAAAAGTTGGCGATAAAGTACGTATGATGGCAACTGGAAAAGAATTTGAAGTAACAGAAGTAGGTGTGTTTACACCGAAAACGACGCAACGTGACGAGTTAACAGTAGGTGATGTAGGTTTCTTGGCAGCATCTATTAAAAATGTAGGCGATACACGTGTTGGTGATACGATTACACATGCGAAACGTCCGGCTGCAGAGCCGTTAAAAGGGTATCGAAAATTAAACCCAATGGTATTCTGTGGTTTATATCCAATCGATTCTGCACGTTATAACGACTTACGTGATGCGTTAGAAAAACTAGAATTGAATGATTCTGCTCTTGAATTTGAGCCTGAAACATCTCAAGCTTTAGGTTTTGGTTTCCGTTGTGGTTTCTTAGGGCTTCTTCACATGGAGATTATTCAAGAACGTATTGAACGTGAATTCAAGATTGACTTAATTACAACAGCGCCAAGCGTTATTTATAAAGTGTATTTAACGAACGGTGAAGATTTTATTGTTGATAATCCATCTAATATGCCAGATCCACAGACTATCGATCGTGTAGAAGAGCCGTTTGTGAAGGCTGCAATTATGGTTCCGAATGACTATGTTGGAGCTGTAATGGAAATTTGCCAAGGGAAACGTGGAACGTTTATTGATATGCAATATTTAGATGAAACACGTGTTACATTGACATATGAAATCCCGTTATCAGAAATCGTATATGATTTCTTCGATCAATTGAAATCAAATACGAAAGGATATGCATCATTTGACTACGAGTTAATTGGTTATAAACCATCTAAACTTGTGAAAATGGATATTCTTTTAAATAATGAACAAGTGGATGCTTTATCATTTATTGTACATCGTGATTCAGCGTATGACCGTGGTAAAGTAATTGTAGAGAAATTAAAGAAATTAATTCCAAGACAACAGTTTGAAGTGCCAATTCAAGCGACTATCGGAAATAAAGTTGTATCTCGTTCTACAATTAAGGCGATGCGTAAAAACGTACTTGCAAAATGTTACGGTGGTGACATTTCTCGTAAGCGTAAACTTCTTGATAAGCAAAAAGAAGGTAAAAAACGTATGAAGTCTGTTGGTTCTGTAGAAGTGCCGCAAGAAGCATTCATGGCTGTACTGAAAATGGATGATAACTAATGGAGTGAACTATAATTAGTGGAGATTTTTCTATTTTTCGCTAATTATTAGCCCGCACCAATCGTGATAAAAGTAGAAGCCGTTCGTTCGGCTTCTTTTTTATATGCTACTTTTTAGACATCTTAGCATCTCTCATTTACAATAGTGAGAGAGCTTTTTAGTGATTGATATAGAGTTAGGAGACTATTAATGTCCGAAAATATTCGAAAAGATATTCGAGAGAAAATACAAAAAGGTAATTTTAATTGCGAAAAGGAACTGACGCTTTCTATAATTAGTGGGAAGTGGAAAGTTGTGATATTGTGGCACTTAGGTGTGGAAGGTCCGCATCGTTTTAGTGAATTGCAACGTCTGTTCCCGAGCATTTCTCATAAAGTGTTGTCAAATCAATTGAAAGAGTTAATGGAGGACGGGATTGTTGATCGCACGGTATACCCGGAAATTCCTCCGCGTGTTGAGTACTATATGACGGAATTAGGTATGTCGCTTTTACCGATCGTTGAAATGATGTATGATTGGGGAAAAATGCGAATGGAACAAATCCGTAATACAGTAGAGAAGTAAAGAATCCTCCGGAGTGCGGAGGTTTTCTTTTTAGAAAGGTAGGAGTTATATTTGGTACAAGCTGCATATATTCATATTCCGTTTTGTCAGCATATTTGTCACTATTGTGATTTTAATAAAGTATTTATTGAACGCCAACCGGTTGATCGATACTTACAATATTTAGAGAAAGAAATAATAAATACGGTTCAAAAAGTACCGTTTGAAAGTATGAAAACGATTTTTGTTGGCGGAGGAACTCCGACGGCATTAAATATGGAACAGACAAAAAAACTACTCGACATCATTAACCGTCGTTTGCGTCCATTTGCGCCGAATTGTGAATTAACATTTGAAGCGAATCCAGGTGATTTACCGAAAGAGAAATTGAACGTATTGCTAGAAGGTGGAGTAAACCGAATTAGTTTTGGTGTGCAAACGTTTCGTGATGAGCTACTTGAGAAGATTGGACGCAGGCATACGAGAGAAGATGCATTCGTAGCAATTCGAGAAGCGCAGGAAGTCGGTTTTAAAAATATTAATGTAGATTTAATTTATGCTCTGCCAGGACAGACGATAGAAGATGTAAAGGAAACATTAGAAATTGCCTTTACGCTTGGTGTACAACATTTCTCGGCATATTCCTTAATTGTGGAACCGAAAACCGTATTTTATAACTTAATGAATAAAGGGAAATTAAGACTTCCAGGTGAAGACCATGAAGCGAAAATGTACGAAATGGTAATGGATGAAATGGAAAAACATGGTTATAACCAGTATGAGATTAGTAACTTCTCAAAAGGTAATAATGAAAGTAGACACAATCTCACATACTGGAATAATGAAGAGTATTATGGATTTGGAGCTGGAGCACATAGCTATGTGAACGGGGAACGAATTCAAAATGTAGGTCCGCTCAAGCAATATTTCACTAAAATTGATGAGACGGGATTTCCATATTTAGATGTTCACCCAGTGACAGAGAAAGAAAAAATGGAAGAAGAGTTGTTCTTAGGACTTCGAAAAACAAAAGGTGTTTCTAAGTTAGAATTCCAAAAGAAATTTAATGTGGAGATGGATCATGTTTTTGCAAAGCAGTTACAAAGTAATCAAGAACAAGGATTACTTGAAAACAGAGATGGACATGTTTGTTTAACGAGGAAAGGGAAACTATTAGGGAATGAAGTATTCCAGTCATTTTTGATTGATTAATTAAATGTGCCATAAGCGTGAAAAAGTTTCGTTATTTCGTGACGTTTCCGTTGACAATTGAATGTCAATTTTGGTAAGTTATTAATAGATTTAGCACTCGAAGACAAAGAGTGCTAACAGAGGTGATGATGAGATGCTTACGGAACGTCAGCTCTTAATTTTACAAACAATTGTTGATGACTTTATTGGATCAGCGCAACCAGTTGGTTCGAGGACGTTGGCTAAGAAAGATGAAATTACGTTTAGTTCAGCTACTATTCGAAATGAAATGGCTGATTTAGAAGAACTAGGATTTATTGAAAAAACGCATAGTTCTTCTGGGCGTGTTCCTTCTGAAAAAGGGTATCGCTTTTATGTAGACCATCTTTTAGCGCCGCAAAACTTACCGACCGATGAAATTGTACAAATTAAAGATTTATTTGCTGAAAGAATTTTTGAAGCAGAAAAAATTGCACAACAATCAGCTCAAATTTTATCAGAGCTTACGAATTATACGGCCATTGTTCTTGGTCCGAAATTGAGCACAAATAAACTTAAAAATGTACAAATTGTACCGCTTGATCGTCAAACAGCAGTCGCTATTATTGTAACAGATACAGGGCATGTGCAAAGTAAAACGATTACCGTTCCGGAATCTGTTGATTTATCAGATTTAGAAAAAATGGTTAATATTTTAAATGAGAAGCTATCTGGTATACCTATGGCAGAACTTCATAATAAAATCTTTAAAGAGATTGTTACAGTCTTGCGTGGGTATGTTCATAATTACGATAGCGCAATAAAAATGTTAGATGGTACATTTCAAGTTCCTTTATCGGAAAAGATATACTTTGGAGGGAAAGCAAATATGCTTTCGCAACCAGAGTTCCATGACATTCAAAAAGTAAGATCCTTGCTGACGATGATTGATAACGAAGCTGAGTTTTATGATATTTTGCGTCATAAACAAGTTGGTATTCAAGTGAAAATTGGTAGGGAAAATTCTTCAATAGCTATGGAAGATTGTAGTTTAATTTCTGCAACATATTCGATTGGAGAAGAGCAACTAGGAACAATTGCGATTTTAGGTCCGACGAGAATGCAATACTCTCGTGTAATTAGTTTGTTGCAGTTATTTACAAGACAATTTACAGACGGACTTAAAAAGTAAATGAGAGTAATACATTCGCTCAAGTGATGAGATTCTCATTGCTGTGTGTAATATATAATGCTTAGGTAATCGTGCTAAGCGTGATACCTAATACCTTTTAAGGAGGTGAAAATTGTGGAAGAGCGTAACGAACAAGTGGTAGAAGAAGTGAAAGAAGCGCAAGTTGAAGAAGCTGTCACGCCAGAAAACAGTGAAGAAGCTGTAGAAGAAAAAAGTGAGGCTGCTCTTTTACAAGAAAAAGTAGATGAGTTACAAGCGAAACTAACGGAAACGGAAGGTCGCACATTACGTCTACAAGCTGATTTTGAAAATCATAAGCGCCGTGTCCAAATGGATAAACAGGCTGCTGAAAAATATAGAGCACAAAGTTTAGTTTCAGATATTTTGCCAGCTCTTGATAATTTTGAAAGAGCGATGCAAGTGGAAACAACTGATGAGCAAATGAAATCCTTGTTACAAGGTATGGAAATGGTGCATCGTCAATTGCTAGAAGCGCTGACTAAAGAAGGTGTTGAAGCGATTGAATCTGTTGGTAAACAGTTTGATCCTAATGAGCACCAAGCTATTATGCAAGTCGAAGACAGTGAATTTGAATCAAACGCGGTTGTGGAGGAATTCCAAAAAGGTTATAAACTAAAAGACCGTGTGATTCGCCCATCAATGGTAAAAGTAAATCAATAATTTACATAAAAGTAGGAGGAATCGCCATGAGTAAAATTATCGGTATTGACTTAGGTACAACAAACTCTTGTGTAGCTGTTATGGAAGGTGGAGAACCAAAGGTTATCCCAAATCCAGAAGGAAACCGTACAACACCTTCTGTTGTAGCTTTCAAAAATGAAGAGCGTCAAGTTGGGGAAGTTGCGAAGCGTCAAGCAATTACAAACCCAAATACAATCATGTCTGTTAAACGTCATATGGGTACAGACTACAAAGTAGAAGTTGAAGGTAAAGATTTTACACCTCAAGAAATTTCTGCAATCATTTTACAAAACTTAAAAGCTTCTGCTGAAGCATACTTAGGTGAAACAGTAACGAAAGCTGTTATTACAGTACCTGCATACTTCAACGATGCAGAGCGTCAAGCAACGAAAGATGCTGGTCGTATCGCTGGTTTAGAAGTTGAGCGTATCATTAACGAACCAACAGCCGCAGCACTTGCTTACGGTTTAGAAAAACAAGATGAAGAGCAAAAAATCTTAGTATATGACTTAGGTGGCGGTACATTTGATGTATCTATCCTTGAGTTAGCAGACGGCACATTCGAAGTTATTTCAACTGCTGGTGACAACCGTCTTGGTGGAGATGACTTTGACCAAGTTATCATCGATCATTTAGTAGCTGAATTCAAAAAAGAAAATAGCATTGATTTAAGCCAAGATAAAATGGCACTTCAACGTCTGAAAGATGCAGCTGAAAAAGCGAAGAAAGATCTTTCTGGTGTAACACAAACACAAATTTCATTACCATTCATTAGTGCTGGAGCTGCTGGCCCATTACACTTAGAATTAACGTTAACAAGAGCTAAATTCGAAGAAATTTCAGCTGGTCTTGTTGAAAGAACATTAGAGCCAACTCGTCGTGCATTAAAAGACGCTGGTTTTGCTCCAAGCGAATTAGATAAAGTTATCCTTGTTGGTGGATCTACTCGTATCCCAGCTGTACAAGAAGCAATTAAACGTGAAACTGGTAAAGAGCCATACAAAGGTGTAAACCCAGATGAAGTTGTAGCATTAGGTGCTGCAGTTCAAGGTGGCGTACTTACTGGTGATGTAGAGGGCGTTCTATTATTAGACGTAACTCCACTTTCTTTAGGTATCGAAACTATGGGCGGTGTGTTCACGAAACTAATCGAGCGTAACACTACAATTCCGACAAGTAAGTCACAAGTATTCTCAACAGCTGCTGATAACCAACCAGCGGTAGACATTCACGTACTACAAGGTGAGCGTCCAATGTCAGCTGACAACAAAACGTTAGGTCGTTTCCAATTAACAGACCTTCCGCCAGCACCACGTGGAATTCCACAAATCGAAGTAACATTCGATATTGATGCGAACGGTATCGTTAACGTACGTGCAAAAGACTTAGGAACAAGCAAAGAGCAAACTATTACAATCCAATCTTCTTCAGGTCTTTCTGATGAAGAAGTAGATCGTATGGTACAAGAAGCTGAATCAAATGCTGATGCTGACCAAAAACGTAAGGAAGAAGTTGAACTTCGTAACGAAGCTGACCAACTTGTATTCCAAACAGACAAAGTTGTAAAAGATTTAGAAGGTAAAGTAGATGCAGCTGAAGTAGCGAAAGCAACGGAAGCGAAAGAAGCATTACAAGCGGCAATCGAGAAAAACGAACTTGAAGAAATCCGCGTGAAAAAAGATGCTCTTCAAGAAATCGTACAACAATTAACTGTTAAATTATACGAGCAAGCTCAAGCGGCTGCAGGGCAAGCAGAAGGTGCACAAGGAGCACAAGACGCTGGCGCAAAAAAAGATAATGTAGTAGACGCTGAGTTTGAAGAAGTAAAAGAAGACAAGTAATACAGTGAAATAAAATAAGTAAGATGACAAAAAGTCAAAGTCAAGCGTGCCTTGGCTTTGACTTTTTTCACGAATAAGAAGAAATGTGTGAGGATCTTAGTTTTTTTATTTTGCATACTGTAAGTGAGGAAACTTTGTTGCAAAGCACTTTCTTTCGGTGTTAAAATTACGTTTATGTGAAAGATTCGGGGGTTGCAAATTTATGAATAAACGAGACTATTATGAGGTCCTTGGACTTAGCCAGGGCGCTTCAAAAGATGAAATTAAAAAAGCGTATCGTCGTTTGGCTAAAAAGTACCATCCAGACGTAAGTAAAGAAGAAAATGCAATTGAAAAGTTTAAAGAAGTACAAGAAGCATACGAAGTATTGAGCGATGATCAAAAGCGTGCGCAGTATGATCAATTTGGTCACGCGGGTCCGAATCAAGGTTTCGGTGGCGGAGGAGACTTCGGCGGTGGCTTCGGTTTCGAAGATATCTTTAGTTCATTCTTTGGCGGTGGCGGCGGAAGACGTCGTGACCCGAATGCTCCACGTCAAGGTGCTGATTTACAATATCAAGTTACTTTAGAGTTTGAAGAAGCTATTTTTGGTAAAGAATTAAACGTTGAGATTCCAGTGGAGGATCCATGTGATACTTGTAAGGGTAGTGGAGCGAAACCAGGGACTTCAAAAGAAACATGTAAACATTGTTCAGGATCAGGGCAAGTAAGTGTAGAACAAAATACACCATTTGGGCGTATTGTAAACCGTCAAGCTTGTGGACATTGTTCAGGAACAGGTCAAATGATTAAAGAGAAATGTACGACATGCCATGGTTCTGGTAAAGTTCGTAAACGTAAAAAAATCAATGTTAAAATTCCAGCGGGTATCGATAATGGTCAACAAATTCGTGTATCTGGAAAAGGTGAAGCAGGCGTAAATGGCGGACCGGCAGGTGACTTATATGTTGTTGTTCATGTGAGAAATCATGAATTCTTTGAACGCGAAGGGGATCACATTATTTGCGAAATGCCAATAACATTTGCGCAAATGGCACTTGGTGCGGAAGTTGAAGTTCCTACCGTTCATGGCAAAGTGAAGCTGAAAATTCCAGCAGGAACACAAACAGGAACAGAATTCCGCTTAAAAGGAAAAGGTGCTCCGAACGTACGTGGATATGGTCAAGGAGATCAATATGTAGTCGTTCGTGTTGTTGTGCCGACGAAATTAACTTCACATCAAAAAGATTTATTGCGTGAATTTGCAGGGCAAGAAGAGCAGGATGATAGCTTATTCAGAAAGCTTAAACGTGCTTTCAAAGGGGAATAATGGAAATAAAAAATGGAGTTGGTAAATTGTGAAATGGTCAGAAATTAGTATTCATACAACAGAAGAAGCAGTAGAAGCTGTCTCTCATATTTTGCATGAAGCAGGCGCTAGCGGGGTTGCGATTGAGGACCCAGCGGAGTTGACGAAAGAGCGCAAGCAACAATACGGTGAGATTTATGCACTTAACCCAGATGAATATCCAAGTGAGGGTGTTTTGGTAAAAGCATATTTCCCACAAACGGATTCTTTACACGAAACAGTTGCAGGTGTAAAATCATCTATTGATGCACTACCATCTTTCGACATCGAAATTGGTAAAGGAACTATTACAATTAATGAAGTCGATGAGGAAGATTGGGCTACTGCTTGGAAGAAGTATTATCATCCAGTTCAAATTTCTGATACATTCACAATTGTGCCGACGTGGGAAGAGTATACACCGTCTTCTCCAAATGAAAAAATTATTGAATTAGATCCAGGTATGGCGTTTGGTACAGGGACACATCCCACAACGACGATGTGTATTCGTGCGTTAGAAAAAACGGTTCAGCCAGGTGATACTGTGATTGATGTGGGGACAGGTTCGGGGGTACTTAGTATTGCTGCGGCAAAATTAGGTGCGGCTTCTGTTCAAGCGTATGATTTAGACCCAGTTGCAGTTGAAAGTGCAGAAATGAATGTGCGCTTAAATAAAACAGATGACATTGTCAATGTTGGACAGAATAGTCTATTAGAAGGTATTGAAGGCCCAGTTGATTTAATCGTAGCAAATTTACTAGCGGAAATTATTCTTCTATTCCCTGAAGATGCAGCGAGAGTTGTGAAGCCAGGTGGATTATTTATTACATCTGGTATTATTGGGGCGAAAGAAAAAGTAATTTCTGAAGCGTTAGAAACAGCTGGATTTTCAATTGAAGAAGTACTTCGAATGGAAGATTGGGTAGCAATTATTGCACGAAATGCGTAATATAGATTTTAGTCTATAAAGAACAGGGGAGTCTCTCACCGTATAAGGTGAGGGACTTGCCGTTTGTTATATGAAAATGATAACGTTTCGTTCTTTTCGTAAGTATTGACTTACGAAAGGAACGAAACTCTACTAAGGTGATTATATGCAACGTTATTTTGTAGAAGAGAAATATGTAAATGAGACAAGTATTCGCATAATGGGTGATGATGTCCATCACATCGCAAGAGTGATGCGTATGTCAGCTGGTGACCACATTTATTGCTGTGTCAATGGTAAAACAGCAGAGTGTTCAATTGCTGAAATTACCAGTGAATTTGTGGATACCACTATTGTAGAATGGGTAGAGGCGTCAAGCGAACTTCCTGTGTTCGTGACGATTGCAAGTGGACTGCCGAAAGGAGACAAGCTAGAGTTAATTTTTCAAAAAGGAACTGAGCTTGGGGCAGCTGCATTTTTACCATTTCAAGCATCTCGATCTATTGTAAAGTGGGATGCGAAAAAAGCAGATAAAAAAGTTGAGCGTTTGAAAAAAATTGTAAAAGAAGCTGCGGAACAATCGCATAGAAGTGAAATTCCAGAAGTACACGTTCCCTCATCATTTAAACAACTGCTGTCGATGAGTAGCGAGTATGATGTTTGTCTTGTTGCGTATGAAGAAGAAGCGAAACAAGGTGAGAAATCTAATTTTGCGAAAGCTTTAGCGACGGTTAAACCAGGCCAAAAGCTGCTGATTGTATTTGGACCAGAAGGCGGCTTAGCGGAGGAAGAGATAACCGCACTTCGTGAACATAAATTTGTACCATGTAGTTTAGGACCAAGAATTTTAAGAACAGAAACGGCTCCGCTTTATGCGTTAAGTGCCGCTTCTTATCATTTTGAATTGATGGGGTGATAATCAATGGCAACTGTTGCGTTCCACACGTTAGGTTGTAAAGTAAACCACTATGAAACAGAAGCGATTTGGCAATTGTTTAAACAAGGTGGTTATGAAAGAACTGAATATGAAAAAAAATCTGATGTATACGTTATTAACACATGTACAGTAACGAATACTGGAGATAAAAAAAGCCGTCAAGTAATTAGACGTGCTGTACGTCAAAATCCAGATGCGGTAATTTGTGTAACTGGATGTTATGCACAAACATCTCCAGCGGAAATTATGGCGATTCCAGGTGTAGATATTGTTGTTGGTACGCAAGATCGTGAGAAGATGTTAGGATACATCGAAGAATTCCGTAAAGAGCGTCAACCAATTAATGCTGTCCGCAATATTATGAAAACACGTGTATATGAAGAGCTCGATGTACCATATTTCACGGACCGTACACGTGCATCTTTAAAAATACAAGAAGGTTGTAATAACTTCTGTACATTTTGCATCATTCCTTGGGCGCGTGGTTTAATGCGTTCTCGTGATGGAAAAGAAGTTATTAAACAAGCGCAGCAATTAGTAGATGCGGGCTATAAAGAAATCGTATTAACAGGTATTCATACAGGTGGGTACGGTGAAGATATAAAAGAGTATAACTTAGCTGGATTACTGCGCGATATGGAAGCGGAAGTAGGCGGATTGAAACGCCTTCGTATTTCTTCTATTGAGGCGAGTCAAATTTCTGATGAAGTAATTGAAGTGTTAGATAAATCAGAAGTAGTTGTACGTCACTTGCATATTCCATTACAGTCAGGATCTAATACTGTATTGAAACGTATGCGCCGTAAGTATACGATGGAATTTTTCCAAGAGCGTTTAGATCGTTTGAAAGAAGCGTTACCAGGTCTTGCGATTACATCAGACGTAATTGTTGGATTCCCAGGCGAAACAGAAGAGGAATTCATGGAAACGTACAATTTCATTAAAGAGAATCGTTTCTCTGAACTACACGTTTTCCCTTATTCGAAACGCACAGGTACTCCAGCAGCACGTATGGAAGATCAAGTTCCTGAAGACGTGAAGAACGATCGTGTTCACCGTCTAATTGAGCTATCAAATCAATTAGCGAAAGAGTATGCTTCTAGATTTGAAGGTGAAGTACTTGAAATCATTCCGGAAGAGACATTTAAAGATGGTGACCGTAAAGGTTTATATGTAGGTTATACAGATAACTACTTAAAAATTGTGTTTGAAGGATCTGAAGAATTGATTGGTAAGCTAGTAAAAGTGAAAATTACAAAAGCTGGTTATCCATATAACGAAGCGCAGTTTGTTCGTGTTCTTGAAGATGATGTAAAAAAAGAATCAGCAAGCGCATAAAGTGAAACTTTAATCAGTGGGGGGGTGTTCATCCCCGCTGATTATCAGCCTGACCCCCGCCTAAGTTCTTTGCTTTCGCTGAATTTTGAGGTGGGGGTCTTACTGTCCTGGCAAATAGCGGGATAAAAAAGCATGCAAACGGAAACGATTTGCATGCTTTCTTTTTTTTGTGGAGAAGTTAAGTACTGAAAAGGCAGGTACGTTGAATGAGTAGTTATTTAATGCTTTCTTGTATTAAAAAAGGTGTAATGATAAAAAATATAGTTGTCTTCAGGGGAAAAGGATAATAGCTATCTACATAGCTTTTGAACAGGTAAGGGCATCTATTCTTCTTTTATTCTGCCAAATAGTTGACCTGAAGTGATAAAATGTATTATAATCGTAAAAGACATGCTGAAGAAGGGTTTCTTTTTGCATGCTGAAATTAGTATGTAAGTGTGATGTTTCGGAGGGAGGGAAAGAGAATGTCAAAAACAGTCGTTCGTAAAAACGAGTCTTTGGAGGATGCACTTCGCCGTTTTAAAAGATCGGTTTCTAAAACTGGTACACTTGCTGAAGCAAGAAAGCGCGAGTTTTATGAAAAGCCAAGTGTAAAACGTAAGAAGAAATCTGAAGCGGCAAGAAAGCGTAAGTTCTAAGAGAGGGTGTAAGTTATGAGTCTTCTCGGTCGTTTAAACGATGATATGAAACAAGCGATGAAGAATAAACAAAAAGAAAAATTAACCGTTATTCGTATGGTTAAGGCTGCTTTACAAAATGAAGGTATTAAACTGCAACATACTCTTACTGAAGAAGAGGAATTAACAGTTTTAGCTCGTGAAGTAAAACAGTATAAGGACTCCCTCCTTGAATTTAAAAAAGCTGGTCGTGAAGACCTTGTTGATAAACTGCAAAGTGAAATTCAGATTTTAAGCGCATATTTGCCGGAGCAATTAACAGAAGAAGAACTAGCGGATATAATTAAGCAAGTTATTTCTGAAGTTGGTGCTACATCTAAAGCAGATATGGGTAAAGTGATGACTGCTGTTATGCCGAAAGTAAAAGGTAAAACAGACGGATCACTTGTGAATAAGCTGGTTATCCAGCTATTAGCATAAAAAAGCGTCTCATTTCGTATGAGACGTTTTTTTATGCTTTTTTCAGTTTGGACGTGATATTACAAGCTCTTTTTTCATACATATGGGATGAGAGGGGGTCTTTTGAGATGAAAAAAATAGAACAAATGAAGAATTGGTTAACGAAGCAAATAGACCTGCCAGTGGATGTGTTAATGGATCTACCTCGGATCACGCTTGTTGGGCAAGTACATATCTATATAGAAAATCATCGAGGATTATTAGTGTTCTCAGATAAAGAGGTAAGATTGCTATTGAAACATGGTCAATTATTAATTAAAGGTCAATCCTTTGTTATTAAAACAATCCTTCCAGAAGAACTGTTGCTTGAAGGGATTATTGAACAAGTGACGTTTTTAGAAAATGAAAAGAAAGAGGAGTGAGGAGAAACTTCCGTTTGTGAAGTTTTTCTTCGTTACCTTGTATTAACAGGCAGTAACGTTCTGGCCTCAATATTCGGTTCGTACAAAGAGGATAGGTGGGAATTGAGTTCCACGTAAAAAACTGGCTCGTGAAGGTTAATAATTAGTGAGGATCAAGGAATCTGCTAATTAAAATTTTAGTACGAGCTAGTTTGATAATCGAATTGAAAAGTAGTGTATCTACTTTTAGAAAGGTAGTGGAGATAGTCGATGAAAAATAAATGGTTTATAAAATGGCTTGGGTATGTAAAGGTGCGAATTGAAGGTAGAGGAGCGGAACGCTTTGTTAACGAGTGTGTGCGGAAGAAATTACTCGTTTGGGATGTAAAGAAGATAGCTGATGAAACGTTAGTTTTTTGTATGTTATTACGAGATGTGAAAAAGATAAAACCAATTTATAGAAAAAATGAATGTAAATTATATTTTATTGGACGTTACGGTTTTCCTTTTTGGAATAAGCGTGTAATTAAAAATAGTGGATTTTTAATTGGGTTTTTAATATTTTTTTTCGGAATGATCGCATTGTCAAATATGGTGTGGAAAATTGAAATTACAGGAGCAAAACCTGAAACAGAATATATATTGATGAAAGAATTGGACAAAATGGGTATAAAAAAAGGTAAATTACAATTCCAAATGCCGAGTGTAGAAGATGTTCAACGTCATTTGACAGACAATATTAATGCGATTACTTGGGCGGGATTAGAAATAAGAGGGACAACATATCATTTTAAGATTGTTGAAAAAAATGAGCCGAAAAAAGAAAGTGAACAACAGCCACAAAACTTAGTAGCAAAAAAAGAAGGGATTATTACAAAAACATTTGTGGAAGTTGGGAAGCCGGTTGTCATGAAAAATGACCATGTAGAAAAGGGGCAACTTCTCGTATCCGGGATGTATGGTAATGAGGAGAATCCGACAGTTGTTTCGGCTAAAGGGATTGTATATGGAGAAACGTGGTATAAATCTGAGGTGGATGTTCCGTTAAAGACACAATTTCAAGTGTATACTGGTAATTCATACAATGAATATTTCCTTAAATTTGGGAGTACTAAAATAAAAATATGGGGATTTCTACAGGATAAGTATAAGCGCTCTCGTACTGAAAGTGTAAAACATGATGTGAAATTATTTGGATTTACATTACCAATTGCATACGAGAAAGATATTGTACGAGAAGAGGAAGAAGCGAACCGAGAATATACCGAAAAACAAGCAATGAAAGTAGCGAAAGAGATGGCAGAAAAAGAACTGAAGAAAAAATTGGATGAACATGCTATGATTGTAAGTGATAACATTTTGAGTAAAGAGGTTGAGGCGGATCACCTAAAGGTCACATTACATTATACAGTGATTGAAAATATTGCAGAGCCACAACCAATATCTGAATCCGATATTCAAGGAGACTGAGTAATGGCAGAACAATTAGTAGAAATGAACCAACAATTGGAAAACCCCAACGAAGCAATCGCTCTTTTTGGGGTAAATGATGCTCATTTAAAAGTAATTGAACGAGAACTTAGTGTATCGATTGTGACTAGAGGAGAATCTGTTCGTGTATCTGGGGCAGATGAAACTGTGGTGCTCGTAGAAAAAATCTTACAACAGTTACTTGTTGTTATCCGTAAAGGTGTATCAATTTCGGAAAGAGATGTTGCGTATGCGATTCAGCTTGGGCAACAAGGGAAAATTGCTCAATTCGAAGAATTATATGAAGAGGAAATTTTTAAAACGGCAAAAGGTAAATCCATTCGTGTGAAAACGATGGGGCAAAGACGATATATTCATGCAATGAAAAAGAATGATATTGTATTTGGGATAGGACCTGCTGGGACAGGAAAAACATACTTAGCCGTAGTAATGGCTGTGAGAGCTTTAAAGCAAGGGTATGTAAAGAAAATTATTTTAACAAGACCTGCTGTAGAAGCTGGAGAGAGCTTAGGGTTTTTACCAGGTGATTTGAAAGAAAAAGTAGATCCGTATTTACGTCCACTATATGATGCGTTACATGATATTCTTGGACAAGAATATACACAACGTATGATGGAACGTGGTGTAATTGAAATTGCACCTCTTGCTTATATGAGAGGGCGTACTCTTGATGATTCATTTGTTATATTAGATGAGGCGCAAAATACAACTGGTGTTCAAATAAAAATGTTTTTAACACGATTAGGTTTTAGTTCTAAAATGGTTATTACGGGGGATCCCTCACAGGTAGACTTGCCAAAAGGGGTAAAGTCAGGTCTTTCTATTGCTGCTAATATTTTATCTGCTGTATCAGGTCTTTCGTTCATTACATTGGAACAAACGGACGTTGTGAGACACCCGTTAGTGCAACGTATTATTGAGGCATATGATAAAATGGAATGATCCTATTTGTCAGGATCATTTCTTTTTGTATGATAAGGTTGGCGAATGACATATTTTTTACTATCATTAAAGACGAGGGAAATAAACTATAGGTGAGAGTGGATAAAAATGTTGTCCAAAAAGTATCGTTACCTAGAAGAAATGAAAGCTATAAATAGTTTCACTTTATTTCTGGAGAGGAGAAGGTATTGAAATCATGTCAAGATCTCAAGAAATTTCTAAGTGGTTTCGTAATTTACAACATTCGAAAAAACTAAGTTGGATTTCTTACGTTTTATTAGGGGCAGTGCTGTTTTTTGCACTTATGAATAATGTAAAACCAGAGCAATTAGATGTTACAACATATTCTATTGCGAAAAAAACAATCCATTCTCCTATTAAAATTGAAGATAAAGTTACAACGGACAAAAAGAAAAAAGAAGCCGCTACAAAAGTTGAAGATCAATATACATATAAAAGTGAGTATAAACAAAATAAAGTGGATATTGTGAATGACGTCTTTGCTAAAGTAGATGAAGTGATACAAGAGATTAAAGCGGTTGGACCGGATGAGCAAAAAAAGATTACTGATGCTGAAAAAGTGGACAAGTTGAAAAAAAAATTGCCTACTGATTTAACGAAAGAATTATCTGATTCAAACTTACTGAACTTAATTAATGCGGATTCGAACCAATTAGTATTAGCGAAAGATGCAACAGTTACAGCTATTAATAGTATCATGACTGAGCATGTTAAAATGGATGAATTGAAGGATGCGAAGGAACGATATGTAAGTGAGATGAATAGTGTTAATGTTGATAATGGTTTAAAGGAATCTATTAAGGCGTTAGGGAAATATGCGATTTCTGCAAACTATTTTTATGATCCGACCTTAACAAAAGAGAAGAGAAAAGCGGAAGAAGATTTAGTTCCACCTGTTTATATTCTTCAAGGGCAAGTCCTTGTTAGAGAAGGTGAAACGATTTCAAGTGATATGTACAATCAGTTGAAATTAGTTGGCCTGTTAGAAAAAGGGAACAGTTTTCAACCCTATGTTGGGTTAGCGGTACTCATTGGTGTGCTATTGTACTTTATGCATAAGCAGTTTGAAGTGTTTTTACAGCGGAAAAGAGAAGATAGGCCGTATGTCTTAGCGTATATTACAATTTTGTCTATCACGATTGT
Source organism: Bacillus sp. RC51 (assembly GCF_044908115.1). NCBI lineage: Bacteria > Bacillati > Bacillota > Bacilli > Caryophanales > Bacillaceae > Bacillus > Bacillus sp. RC51. The sequence continues at coordinate 112,824 of NZ_JBIYCW010000002.1, forward strand.
TTTAATGAAAATCATTAGTTTGTTTCAAAAGCTTGAGTATGCAGGAATCGCGTATGTTGTTCCAGTTGCAATGGGAACAATACTTGTAAAATTAATGATTGGTGATCGATTTGTATTTTTAACGAGTATGATCTTTTCTGTATGCGGAAGTATTATGTTTAATGAAGGTGTAACGAGTACACTGAATTATAGTGTGGGGATTTATGTTTTATTAAGTTCATTATCAGTTAGTATTTTCTTGAGAGAAAAAAATCGTCGTACGATGATTTTACAAGCTGGTATACTCGTTTCTGTATTAAATGTAGTCGTATTAGCGGCTTTGCTATTATTACGTAACGGGAATTTTTCGCCTCTTGAAATTGGGGTGCAATTATTAATGGCTGCTGTTTCGGGTATTATCTCTTCTGTTCTAGCTATGGGGATTTTACCGTATTTAGAAAGTGGTCTTGGGATTGTATCGAGTATGAAATTGATGGAACTTTCAAGTCCGAATCACCCGCTTTTGCGTAAAATTTTATTAGAAGCACCAGGTACATATCACCATAGTGTAATGGTAGCTAATCTCTCAGAAGCTGCTTGTGAAGCAGTTGGAGCAAATGGAGTATTAGCGCGTGTAGGGGCGTATTATCATGATGTAGGGAAAACGGTACAACCACAGTTTTTTATTGAAAACCAAATGGGTATTGAAAACCCGCATGATAGATTAGACCCTGTAACGAGCAAAGATATTATAATTGCTCATGTAACCGATGGGGTGAGAATGTTAGAAGAACACCATATACCTCAAGAAATTATCGATATTGCTGGACAGCATCATGGTACAACGTTACTTAAATATTTTTATTATAATGCGATTAAAGAAGATAAAGAGAAATATACGGAGGAAATGTTCCGCTATCCAGGATCAAAAGCAACTTCTAAAGAGTCGGCGATCGTTGGTATTGCTGATAGTGTGGAAGCGGCGGTACGTTCGATGAACCATCCAACACCAGATCAGATTAATAATTTAGTGCAAAGTATTATTAAAGATCGCCTGCAAGATGGTCAATTTAGTGAATGTGATTTGACATTTAAGGAACTACAAATCGTTGGAAAAACGTTATGTGAAACGTTAAATGGTATTTTCCATTCCCGTATTACATATCCGGAACCGCCGGAAGAAAAGGAGAAAGAATGAGTTTATTAATTGATTTTATTGATGAAACAGAAGAAGTGAAAGACGAATATATAAGTTTGATTCGAGGTTTAGTAGAGAAAGCAGCCCAAATGGAGAACGTAGAAGAAGGCGCAGAATTATCGGTTACATTTGTAGATAATGAACGTATTCGTGAAATAAACCGTGATTACCGAGATAAGGATCAGCCTACGGACGTTATTTCTTTTGCTATGGAAGAAATGGGAGAAGGCGAAATGGAAATTGTCGGTGCAGAGATGCCGCGTATGTTAGGAGATCTTATTATTTCTATTCCGAGAGCAAAAGAACAAGCTGAAGAATATGGACATTCTTTTGATCGAGAACTTGGGTTTTTAGCACTACATGGCTTTTTGCATTTGCTTGGTTATGATCATATGACAGAAGAAGATGAGAAAGAAATGTTTGGAAGACAAAAAGAAATTTTAGAGGCCTTTGGATTAGGACGATGAAAACAGGAAAACTTTTAGATAGTTTTGGATATGCTATAGCTGGTATATACTTTTGTCTTCGTCATGAACGAAATATGAAAATTCATTATTTAGCCGCAGTCATCGTTATATGCTGCGGCTTTTATTTCCATATTACAACAATGGAATGGATTGTCGTACTTATTGTGATAGGGATTGTAATGAGTTTAGAGATGGTGAATACGGCTATTGAAAAAACAGTAGACTTAGCAACCGTCGATATTCATCCGGTTGCAAAAGTTGCAAAGGATGTTGCAGCAGGGGCAGTTTTATTATTTGCAATTATAGCTGCTGTAATTGGTGCTATTATCTTTTTACCGTATATGGTATAGTTGCATTCCGAAGCTTTTATTAAGCTTTGGGAGCGCCGTGAAGGCCTTTAATGAAAGAGTGTATCTATTCACATCTATGAACGGAAAGGATGCGGGAATATGAATAGCGAACAATTAATTCAAGAAGCAACCGAAGCGCGTAAACGAGCGTACGTACCATATTCTAAATTTCAAGTAGGTGCAGCTTTACTAACTCAGGATGGAAAAATATATCGTGGATGTAATGTTGAAAATGCATCATATGGTTTATGTAACTGTGCAGAAAGAACAGCGTTATTTAAGGCGATTTCTGAAGGGGATAACGAGTTTGTAGCTATTGCAGTCGTAGCGGATACAAAGCGTCCAGTACCTCCTTGTGGAGCATGTCGACAAGTTATGATAGAATTATGTAAACAGGATACGAAAGTATACCTATCAAACTTACATGGTGATGTTCAAGAGACAACAGTCGGAGAATTGTTACCAGGAGCATTTTTAGCGGAGGATTTACATGAATAGAAAAGGTTATAAATCAGGTTTTGTCTCTATTATTGGCAGACCGAATGTTGGGAAATCTACATTTTTAAATCGTATTATTGGCCAAAAAATTGCTATTATGAGCGATAAGCCACAAACAACTCGTAATAAAATTCAAGGTGTATATACAGAAAATGATTCACAAGTAGTTTTCATTGATACACCAGGAATACATAAACCTAAACATAAACTAGGCGATTTCATGGTGAAGATGGCTCAAACGACATTAAAAGAAGTTGATATTGTTTTGTTTATGGTCAATGCAACTGAAGGATATGGTCGTGGTGAGGAATTTATTATTGAGAAATTACAAGAAACGAAACAACCGGTATTTTTGGTAATTAATAAAATTGACCAACTTCATCCAGAGCAATTGCTGGAGTTGATTGATCAATATCGTAAATTATATGAGTTCGCGGAGATTGTGCCAATTTCTGCATTGGACGGTAATAACGTTGAAGCGTTAATCGGAGCAATTAAAAAGTATTTACCAGAAGGACCGCAATATTACCCGGATAATCAAGTAACGGATCATCCAGAGCGATTTATTATTTCAGAGCTTATTCGTGAAAAAGTATTACATTTAACACGTGAAGAAGTACCGCATTCTGTAGCGGTTGTTATTGATGCAATTCAAAAGCGTGAGGGCGGAGCGGTTTATATAAACGCAACGATTGTTGTTGAACGTGCATCACAAAAAGGAATTATTATAGGTAAGCAAGGGAAGATGTTAAAAGAAGTCGGTAAGAGAGCTCGTTTTGACATTGAAGCACTTCTTGGTTCTAAAGTATTTTTAGAAGTATGGGTGAAAGTGCAAAAAGATTGGCGTAATAAGATGTCACAGCTTCGTGACCTTGGTTTCCGTGAAGACGAGTATTAATATGAAGTAAAGTTGTGATCAGTGGATGTTTTGTTCATCCGCTGATTATTGGTTTTTATGAACCTTGATAAATTAGGAAAAATTTTTCTCACATGAAAATGAACAAAATGGGTCAACTTAATAACAACAAAAGAAATTGGTTTATAGGCTACGCTTATTGAGAAAGGTGGATTCTTATGCTAGATTTTACCTGGAAGTTTTTCTCCAAAACAGGAAGCATTGAAACGTATTTGCTTTTGAAAGAAATGGAAAAAGACGTAAACGATGAGATGGATCAACATGAAGAGGAGTTAGCGCATCTAGACTCTCCAATTTCTTGACCCGTTTTGTTCAAACCTTGGATGGTGACGAACATGTTTCAAAAAGTTGAGGGCATTGTTATCCGTACGACTGATTACGGAGAAACAAATAAGATTGTTACAATATACTCACGGGAATTTGGTAAGGTAAGTGCAATGGCAAGAGGGGCGAAAAAGCCGAAGAGTCGGTTAGCAGCTATTTCGCAACTTATGACACATGGTCATTTTCTTATTCAAATGGGATCTGGACTTGGAACTTTGCAACAAGGCGAGATTATTTCATCTATGAAAGAAATTCGTGAGGATATATTTTTAACTGCTTATGCATCATTTATTATTGAATTAACCGATAAAGCAACAGAAGATAAGAAGCATAATCCGTATTTATTTGAAATGTTATATCAAACGTTGCATTATATGTGTGAGGGTGTTGATCCAGAAGTATTATCATTAATTTATCAAACGAAAATGCTTCCGGTATTAGGGATGCGCCCGTACTTTGATACATGTGCTATTTGTCATCAAGAAACAGATTTTGTCGCCTTCTCTGTCCGGGAAGGCGGTTTTCTGTGCTCGCGTCATGCGGAGCAAGATCCGTATCGTATTCCGGTGGGAGAGGCTGTTCATAAATTATTACGTCTCTTTTTTCACTTTGATTTACACCGGCTCGGTAATGTATCGGTGAAGGATAGTACAAAAAAACAAATGCGCACAGTATTGAATACATATTATGACGAATATTGTGGGATTTATTTGAAAACAAGGCGTTTCTTGGAACAACTTGATAAGTTTCAAATATAAAAAGGGCCGTATAGGGTCCTTTTTACATACTTTCTTTTTCGAATAGCATATTTAGTATATAATATTTAAGAGATAGTATAACTTTTTTCGTTGTGCATTAAAGGTGGTGATTATCATAGAGCTGAATAAACGGCAAGAGCATATCATTCAGATTGTAAAAGATCACGGTCCTATTACAGGGGAGTCAATTGCTGGGCAATTGGGTTTAACACGTGCAACGCTAAGACCAGACTTAGCAATTTTAACGATGGCTGGTTATTTAGAAGCGCGTCCACGTGTAGGTTATTTTTATACGGGTAAAACCGGGGGACAGCTATTATCTGAAGCTGTTAAGAAAATTAAAGTGCAAGATTATCAATCTAGACCGGCTGTAATTGATAAAAATGTATCAGTATACGATGCAATCTGTACTATGTTTCTAGAGGACGTTGGTACATTATTTGTTGTAGATCAAGCTACTTTATTAGTTGGCGTTGTATCTCGTAAAGATTTATTACGAGCTAGCTTAGGAAAGCAGGATTTAACCTCTCTTCCGGTTAATATTATCATGACAAGGATGCCAAACATTGCGATGTGTCGCAGGGAGGATTCTTTATATGATATTGCGATGGAATTAATAGAAAGACAGATTGATGCGATGCCGGTTGTGAAGGATACGAAACAAGGTTTAGAAGTGATTGGACGAATTACAAAAACAAATATTACACGTGCGTTTGTAAATTTAGTAAATAACGAATAAGTGTAATTTGTTTAAAGTGAGGTAATGTAATGGATAATAAAATCGTATATGTCGTATCTGACTCTGTAGGAGAAACTGCTGATTTGGTTGTTAGAGCGGCAATGGGACAGTTCCCATTCGCTCCTGATATTAGGCGTGTACCGTATGTAGAAGATACAGGGACATTAAAAGAAGTAATCTCGATTGCCAAGAGCAATCAAGCGCTTATTTGTTTTACGTTAGTAAAGCCTGATATGCGTCAATATTTATTGACAGAAGCGGCAAAAGAAGGAGTAGAGGCATACGATATTATCGGACCTCTTATCGATCAAATTGAAGAAATTACAGGGCAAGTACCAAGGTATGAGCCAGGTGTCGTTCGAAGATTAGATGAAGAGTACTTTAAAAAAATTGAAGCGATTGAATTTGCAGTTAAGTATGATGATGGTAGAGATGCACGTGGTATTTTAAAAGCTGATATCGTGTTGATTGGAATTTCACGTACATCAAAAACACCACTTTCACAATATTTAGCGCATAACAAACGTTTGAAAGTTGCTAATGTACCACTTGTACCGGAAGTGGATCCGCCTGAGGAATTATATCGAGTGGCAAAAGAGAAATGTTTCGGTTTGAAAATTATACCAGATAAGTTAAATCATATTCGAAAAGAACGATTGAAATCACTTGGATTAAGTGATGGAGCAACATATGCAAATATTAATCGTATTCAAGAGGAAATTGATCATTTTGAGGAAGTAATTAGTAAAATAAATTGTCAAGTGATTGATGTATCAAATAAGGCAATTGAAGAAACAGCAAATATTATTGTGAATGCAGTGCAAAACCAAAAAATGTTTTAGCACATTTACCAAAGGTGAATGTGCTTTTTTCGCTCGTGAGAAGGCGTTAGAGGAAGATGCGAAGTAGAGCATGAACTTTCGGCTTAGTAATAGAATATAGCGGAATGGTTATACTTATATTCTTCTGTTTTTTAATTATGCTAAAGGAACGATTTCGTTATCTTTAAGTGTAAGATGAAAATTAAAGGGATATGTAGCGTAGTTGAAGAAAATATATTATAATAAAAAATTGTGATAAAAACCTATATTTTACGTTTAGACTTTAATTTTTCAGAATAAACTAGGGATAGGATTTTCGAAAAAGACATGTATTTACGTTAAATCGACAAAATCTAGACAAGAAAACGCACATTATGGAAGGATTCACAGAAGGGATGTAGAATACAGAAATATGCAAAACATCAGATAAGATATTATTTGATGCAGATGCGTATCCCGTGAAGAATGCAATTGTGCAAGTTGGAACAAAATTTTATGTCGAAATTTTGTTTGTCGTATCCTATGCTCATCGTTCAAGAAAACAGCAAGGTAATTGGGTCTATGTAGATTCTGAGCAAGATGAAGTTGACTGTTATATTTATTAACATGCAAAAGCTACAGATCTCATGATCATACAGGCTATAGTGCTTCTTGCTAGTCTTCTTGTGAAAAAGGAGTATATGTATTGTCTCCAGGAGATACATTTGTAACAGATGAGCAAATGTATACAATTTTATATAGTAGTATGTATCTGCGAATTTACGCAGACTGGGGACTTATACGAAAGGTCCAAAATCGTTTACACAATGTGATCGACAGTACTTTCTAACAAATTTAGAAAAATATTGTCGAATTATAAAGGAATCTTTTAATTTATATCGAATACAAAATACGACACGGAGATGGAGTTATGGGGAACAGAATTCCTGAAGAAGTTGTTGAACAGATTCGGACATCATCCGATATTGTAGAAGTGATTGGTGAGTATGTTCAACTTAGAAAGCAGGGGCGTAACTATTTCGGCCTTTGTCCATTTCATGGTGAGAATTCTCCTTCATTCTCTGTTTCATCTGATAAGCAAATTTTTCATTGTTTCGGATGTGGAGAAGGTGGAAATGTATTTTCTTTTCTTATGAAAATGGAAGGACTTGCTTTCACAGAGGCTGTTCAAAAGCTTGGCGAAAGAAATGGAATTGCAGTTGCAGAATATACATCAGGGCAAGGACAACAACAACAAGAAGACATATCTGATGACACTGTCATCATGCAACAGGCTCATGAACTTTTGAAAAAGTATTATCATCATTTATTAGTAAATACAGAAGAAGGAAATGAAGCACTTTCATATTTATTAAAACGTGGTATTACAAAAGAGATGATTGAGAAATTTGAAATTGGTTATGCATCACAAGCTTGGGATGCAGCGACGAAAATTTTACAAAAAAGAGGTTTGTCGCTATCTAGTATGGAACAGGCTGGCCTTCTTGTAAGAAGTGAGAAGGATGGCAGTCATTATGACCGCTTCCGCGGAAGAGTTATGTTTCCGATTTATACTTTACAAGGTAAGGTGATAGCGTTTAGTGGAAGGGCATTAGGAGATGACACTCCGAAATATTTGAATAGTCCTGAAACACCGATTTTTTACAAAAGTAAGCTGTTGTATAATTTCCACCAAGCAAGGCCGTTTATTAGAAAACGTGGGCAGGTTGTCCTTTTTGAAGGTTATGCCGATGTACTAGCCGCGGTGAAAAGTGGTGTGGAAGAAGCTGTTGCGACAATGGGAACAGCTTTAACTGAAGAACAAGCGAAACTTCTGCGACGTAACGTTGAAACTGTTGTTCTTTGCTATGATGGTGATAAAGCAGGGCGAGAAGCGACGATGAAAGCAGGGCAATTACTATTGCAAGTTGGTTGCCAAGTAAAAGTTACATCCTTGCCAGATAAGCTTGACCCTGATGAATATGTGCAACAATATGGGACAACCGCTTTTGAAAATCTTGTGAAATCAAGTATAAGTTTTGTTGGTTTCAAAATAAATTATTTGCGTTTAGGGAAAAATTTGCAAGATGAGTCTGGCAAAGAAGAATATGTAAAAAGTGTTTTAAAAGAGTTATCATTGCTACAGGATGCGATGCAGGCGGAATCATATTTAAAATCATTATCGCAAGAATTTTCGTATTCAATGGAAACACTTTTGAATCAATTGCACCAATATCGCAAAGAACAAAAGGTACAGCAAAAACAAATAAAGCAGGTTTCTAAGCCATCTCAAATTGTTCAAACGAAACCGAAATTAACAGGTTTTGAAAGGGCAGAAAGAGAAATTATTTACCATATGTTGCAAAGTGCAGAAGTGACAGTGCGTATGGAACCTCATATAGAAGATTTTTATACAGAAGAACATAAAGGGATTTTATATGAACTATACGCATATTATGAAAAGGGAAATGAACCTTCAGTCGGAACATTTTTAAGTTGGCTCTCTGATGAAAAGTTGAAAAATATTATTACTGATATTTCGACGGATGAATTTATTAATCCAGAGTACACAGAAGAAGCGTTACAAGGTCATTTGGAGGCGCTAAGACGCCATAAAGAAAAACTTGAAAAGATGGAAATTATCTTTAAAGTAAAACAAATGGAAAAAACAGATCCTGTAGAGGCTGCTAAATATTATGTGGCATATTTACAAAGTCAAAAAGCAAGAAAATAGCTTTTTCGATAAAGTTTTAGTATAATGAATGTTTGTATCTCGCGTAAGGAGGGGAACAGATGGCTGATAAACCAGCTCGTTCTAAACAAATTGAAACTGAAATGACCCTTGAGCAAGTGAAAGAACAACTCACTGAGCTCGGAAAAAAACGTGGCGTTCTTACATATGAAGAGATTGCAGAACGCATGAATGGATTTGAAATTGAATCCGATCAAATGGATGAATACTATGAATATTTAGGTGAACAAGGGATTGACTTAGTTGGTGACAATGACAACGACGAAGGTCCTAATAATCGTCAAATTACAAAAACGGAAGAAGAATTTGACCTTAATGATTTAAGTGTGCCGCCAGGTGTGAAAATCAATGACCCTGTTCGTATGTACTTAAAGGAAATTGGTCGTGTAGACTTACTATCTGCTGAAGAAGAAATTCGACTTGCGACACGTATTGAAGAAGGCGATGAAGAAGCAAAACGCCGTCTTGCGGAAGCAAACTTACGTCTTGTAGTAAGTATTGCAAAGCGCTACGTGGGCCGTGGTATGCTTTTCTTAGACTTAATCCAAGAAGGAAATATGGGTCTAATTAAGGCAGTTGAAAAGTTCGACTACCGTAAAGGTTTTAAATTTAGTACGTATGCAACTTGGTGGATTCGCCAAGCTATTACACGTGCGATTGCAGACCAAGCGCGAACAATTCGTATTCCAGTTCATATGGTTGAAACAATTAATAAGTTAATCCGTGTACAACGTCAATTATTACAAGATTTAGGACGCGAACCATCTCCTGAAGAGATTGGTGAAGAAATGGATCTTGCTCCAGAAAAAGTACGCGAAATCTTAAAGATTGCACAGGAGCCAGTTTCTCTTGAAACACCAATTGGTGAAGAAGACGACTCCCATTTAGGTGACTTTATCGAAGACCAAGAAGCAACATCGCCTGCGGACCATGCAGCGTATGAATTGCTAAAAGAACAATTAGAAGATGTGTTAGATACACTAACAGATCGTGAAGAAAATGTTCTGCGTCTTCGTTTTGGTTTAGATGATGGACGAACTCGTACGCTTGAAGAAGTTGGGAAAGTATTCGGCGTAACGAGAGAACGTATTCGTCAAATTGAAGCGAAAGCACTTCGCAAATTAAGACATCCAAGCCGTAGTAAGCGTCTTAAGGATTTCTTAGAATAGGCTACCTTTAAGTTTACTTCACTTTTGTGAAGTAAACTTTTTTATTTTGTTAATTTTTGTTAAAATTTAGCTATCGGCAACGATTACAATTTCTTGTAATTTATTTTACAGAATTGTCTTTTGATTTGCAAATGCTCATTTTTCGATTTTTCGATTTATTTTGTTTATTATATACAAAATAATATGTAGAAAAGTAAAAAATATGATGAGAAACGTTAGTAATTATCGAAATAATATGCGATATAATAGTGAAAATCAATAAAATGAATTTACGGAATATTTTTAACAAGTAGTAGTTTGCTCTTTTCTGATAGGGCGTTTTCAAGTACAATATAAATGACTGAATCATCTAACTATTTAGCGGTATAGAGGGGGGAGAAGAGATATGAAACGTAATCCATTGATTCCGTTCGCTCTTATTGCAGCATTAGGTATTATCGTTATGTTTGTATTTTCATTTCAGGGGCTAAATAAATCTAAAGAGTTAGCTGATGCAAAAAATGGTGGGAAACCAGCACAAACAGCATCAAAGCCAGAGGATATTGTAAAGCAAAGCTGTACGAGCTGTCACGGTGATCAGTTACAAGGGGCAGTGGGACCTAATTTACAAAAAATTGGTGGGAAACTTTCGAAAGATGAAATTAAAGAAGTTCTTTCAAAAGGAAAAGGAAATATGCCAGCTAATTTAATTCCAGCTGATCAAGCAACGAAAGTAGCTGATTGGTTATCGAAGAAAAAATAAAGTTTCGTATTACAAGCCTTTTGCTTTTGTGCAAAAGGCTTGTTTTTCTATACTTTCTAAAATACGATTAGTAATAGAGAATTGAAGTGTTGTTATGGACTTGCAACAACTACTATAAATTCATTATCATGGAGACAGACTGAGAAGAGAAGGAGTAATGGAAATACATGAATGAAGTAAAGCTTTCGAAACGATTAGAAGAAGTTGTGAGGGAGATTCCGGTAGGCTCTACAGTAGCTGATATTGGATCGGATCATGCGTATTTACCGTGTTATACAATTATAAATAATATTGCTACGAAAGCAGTTGCAGGAGAGGTTGTAGATGGACCGTTTCGCTCTGCACAAGCAACTGTAGCTGAAAGTGGCTTGCAAGATAAAGTAGACGTTCGTAAAGGGAATGGATTAGCTGTTATAGTGCCAGGAGAAGTAGATGTTATTACGATTGCTGGTATGGGTGGAGCGTTAATTCGTGACATTTTAGAAAGTGGTAAAGAAAAATTAGAAGGTGTAACACGTTTAATCTTACAGCCGAATATTGCAGCACACCATATCCGTGAATGGTTTATTGAAAATGGATGGGAGCTTATCCGTGAGAAAATTGTAATAGAAGACGGAAAGATTTACGAGATTTTAGTCGGAGAACGAGGAGATACAGCAGTACCTTACTCTGAAAATAAACAAACTGAATTGTTTATGGGTCCATTTCTAATAAAAGAAAAAAGTGAAGCTTTTGTTGAAAAGTGGGAAGGGGAATTGAAAAACTTCCAAAATATTTTAAAACAGTTAGAGCGTGCAGCAGAGTCTGAAGAGAAGAAAGCGAAGCGTGCAGAAGTAGAAGCGAAAATGAAAATGATAGGAGAGGTTTTATCATGAGTAAAATTCCGAATGGTCATGAAATTATTTCTTTGTTTGAAGGTATGTATCCGAAGCATTTAGCGATGGAAGGGGATAAGATTGGCTTACAGATTGGAGCGCTTAATAAACCTGTGCAGCACGTATTAATCGCATTAGATGTAACTGAGGAAGTTGTGGACGAGGCAATCCAATTAGGAGCAAATATCATTATAGCGCATCACCCTTTAATCTTTAATCCATTAAAAGCGATTCATACAGATAAGGCGTACGGAAGAATTATTGAAACGTGTATTAAAAATGATATTGCGGTTTATGCCGCACATACAAATGTAGATATTGCTAAGGGCGGGGTAAATGATTTACTTGCTGATGCGTTAGGGTTACAAAATACAGAAGTATTAGCTCCTACATATGCAGAAGAAATGAAAAAAATTGTTGTATTTGTTCCAGTAACCCATGCAGAAGAAGTGCGCAAAGCTCTTGGAGATGCGGATGCAGGTCATATCGGTAATTATAGCCACTGTACGTTCGGTAGCGAAGGGGTAGGTACTTTTATCCCTCAAGAAGGTACAAATCCTTATATCGGAGAAACTGGGCAGTTAGAACGTGTGGAAGAGATACGTGTCGAAACGATTATTCCAGCTTCATTACAAAGAAAAGTTATTAAAGCGATGTTGGCAGCCCATCCATATGAAGAAGTGGCATATGATGTATATCCGCTTGATAATAAAGGTGAAACATTAGGTCTTGGTAAAATAGGGTATTTACAAGAAGAAATGACGCTTGAGCAGTTTGCTTTACATGTGAAACAATCATTACATGTAAAGGGTGCAAGAGTTGTTGGAAAGTTAGATGATAAGGTGCGTAAAGTAGCTGTACTTGGTGGTGACGGTAATAAATATATAAACCAAGCGAAATTTAAAGGAGCAGATGTATATGTAACAGGTGATATGTATTATCATGTTGCTCACGATGCGATGATGATTGGTTTAAATATAGTCGATCCAGGACATAACGTTGAAAAAGTAATGAAGCAAGGTGTACAAAAACAATTGCAAGAAAAAGTAGATGTGAAGAAATTCAATGTACACATTCACGCTTCGCAGTTACATACAGATCCATTCACATTTGTATAAGAAAAATAAAAACCGTTGCTCATGTAGGCAACGGTTTTTATTATTGTTCTTTTTTCACTTTTACACGAGGTAGTATCTTTTGAAGTGGTACTTTTCGAATTCTGTCCCATGTAGCTGGATTCATTGGGTCATATTGATCTAAGAAAGCAATAACTTCTTTTGTAATTGGCGTTGGAGTAGAAGCACCTGCTGTAACAGCTACGTTTTCTACACCTTGTAGCCATTCTAATTGGATTTCACTTACGTCTGCAACGCGGTATGCTGTCGTACCAGCGATTTCTTGTGATACTTGTGCTAAACGGTTTGAGTTGTTACTTTTCGGATCACCGACAACAATTGTTAAATCTGCAACATCAGCTTGTTTAGCGACAGCTTCTTGGCGAACTTGAGTTGCTAAACAAATTTCCTTGTGGAATTCTGCTGTTGGGAATTTTTTCTGAATGTCCTCCATTAAATGTTGAACATCCCATTGACTCATTGTTGTTTGATTCGTAACTAAAATTTTATCAGTTGGAATTTCTAGTGTTTTTAAATCATCAGCTTTTTCGATAAGATGAACGATATCAGGTGCGATACCAACTGCGCCTTCTGGTTCTGGATGATTTTTTTTGCCGATATAAATGACATGGTATCCTTCAGCTTTCTTTGCTTCGATAAGGTCATGTGTTTTTGTAACATCTGGACAAGTTGCATCAATTGTCGTTAAACCTTTTTCTTTTGCACGTTGTTTAACTTCTGGAGAAACACCGTGTGCAGTGAAAATAACAGTACCAGAATCGATTTTATCTAAAATTTCTAATCGACTTGGACCGTCTAATGTAATGATGCCATCCTCTTCGAAAGCATCTGTGACATGCTTATTGTGAACAATCATACCTAAAATATAAATGGGTCTCGGTAATGATTTATCTAATGCGGCGTTACGTGCAATAACCATTGCGTCAACAACACCATAGCAATAACCACGAGGGGAAATTTTAACAATCTTCATGTGAGTAATCCTCTCCTTCTAAACAAGGGATACTTTTGTGCATAGTCCATTACATTATAAAGGAGGAGTGGATAGAAAACAAAGGATTGTTACACATATAGTTTTGGTGTTGTTGCTGATTGTTGAACGGGTTCTTTCGGAACCTCTTTTTCTATTACCGGTTCAAGCACTATTTTTTTTCGTTTCCTTTTTGGAGGTGGAGGGGGTGGAGTTGCTACCTCAACCTGTTCTGTTGCATCTTCAGTTTGATTTTCTTCCGTACTTTTTCCAGAGGTGAGGATTTTAACAATGCTTGGTAGACTACGCATAATGGAACCGTACTGTTCGACAACAGGACCGACAGATTGCACGACTTGAGATACTTTTTCGATATTATTTATCATATTAGTTGGGTTCGAAATTAAATTTGAAAAAAAACTACCGATGCCGCTGCTAGATGCCGCTGCAGTTGTAGCTGACGCAGCACCACGTGTATCATTTGATTCATACATTTGAGGTGGTATCATCTGCTCTGGATATTGCTGCAGGTATGGCTGATATTGTTGTGTATATTGTTGTTGGTATGGCTGTTGCTGTTGATATTGGGGCGGCGGTTGTTGGTGCATCATCGGTGGCCCTTCCATTTGTCGATAAGGAGGGACCATTTGCATGAAAGGTTCGGTTGGATCGTGTTTTTTAAAGAGTTTAGCAAGGAAACCTTTCTTTTTTTGAGCCATCGGTGGTAGTTGTGGAATCGGATATGGTGTGTAAGATTGTTGTCCTCGATTCGGATACATTTGTCTTATAGGGGATTTCGGAAACATGTGGGAAATCCTCCTTTCTTCAGTTAGGTATATACACATACAATATGCAATGGAAGGAAAGAAGGTTAGTTTTTGAGATAAAAACCTAAACTAAAGATGGATTTTACTTGTAGATTTCGATATAATGTAGACTTGACTGATTTGTGCGCAGTAGAAATTTTAGAAAGAAGGTGTAACTTATGACACTACAAACTTTTACACAGTATGATTTTAAACCATTTTTAATAGATGCAGTTCGTGAACTACGCTTTACAGAGCCAACAGGAATTCAAAAGAAAATTTTCCCGGTCGTGAAAAAAGGTGTGAGTATAATTGGACAATCCCAAACTGGTTCTGGGAAAACACATGCATACTTACTTCCTACATTAAACAGAATTGATGCAAGTCGTGAAGAGGTACAACTTGTTATTACAGCGCCTACTCGTGAGTTAGCACAACAAATTTACGAAGAAATTGTAAAACTAACAAAGTTCTGTGCAGAAGATCAAATGATTACAGCACGCTGTTTAATTGGTGGAACTGATAAACAACGATCAATTGAAAAGTTGAAAAAACAACCTCATATTGTAGTTGGAACGCCAGGACGTATTAAAGATTTAGTAGAAGAAAAGGCGCTATTTGTTTATAAAGCGGATACTATTATTGTCGATGAAGCGGACTTAATGCTTGATATGGGATTCATTCAAGATGTAGATAAAATTGCGGCACGTATGCCTAAAAATCTGCAAATGTTAGTTTTCTCTGCAACAATTCCTCAAAAATTAAAACCATTTTTGAAGAAATATATGGAGAATCCAGAACATATTCATATTAATCCGAAGCAAGTTGCAGCAGGAAATATTGATCATTACCTTGTGCCTTCAAGACACCGTAATAAAACTGAATTAGTGAAAAATATGCTACTTCAATTTAAACCATATTTAGCAATTGTCTTTACAAACACAAAGAAGAAGGCTGACGAAGTAGCCGATGGATTAGCAGAACGTGGATTAAAAGTAGGGCGTATACACGGTGATTTATCACCACGTGATCGTAGAAAAATGATGAAACAAGTTCGTGATTTAGAGTTCCAATACATTGTCGCAACAGATTTGGCGGCACGCGGTATTGATATTGAAGGAATTAGCCATGTTATTAACTATGAACTTCCACCAGATTTAGATTTCTTCGTTCACCGTGTTGGAAGAACTGCACGTGCGGGTCATTCAGGTATTGCAGTGACGATTTATGATCCAGCAAATGAAGAAGCGTTAGATAGTTTGGAAAAACAACGTCATATCGAGTTTAAGCATGTGGATTTACGCGGAGATGAATGGGCGGATTTAGGTGACCGTCGTCGTCGTAAGAGCCGTAAAAAACCAAGTGATGGACTAGATGTTATGGCAACAAAAGTTGTTAAAAAGCCGAAAAAAGTAAAACCAAACTATAAACGAAAACTTGCAACAGAACGTGACAAAGTGAAGAAAAAATATAGCAATAAAAAAAGATAAGGGATTTCCCTTATTTTTTTTTATCTCACTACTTGAGAGAAAGTCGAGTAATGCAGACTAATAATTAGTGAGGGGTAGAAAAAACGTTGACTAAAGTTTCGCTTTATTGGGTTAATTTAAGTATAGAGTTCAGATTGTTTGAATAGTCTGTTTAATTTATGTAGTGCCTTTTGTGTGAACAAACAATTCGCTACATATTTCTACAAATTATGCTATCATTATATCTATTGTATATTGAAGAGGTGATTGTATGTTAAAGATTGGATCTCATGTTTCTATGAGTGGTAAGAAAATGTTATTAGCAGCAAGTGAAGAGGCTGTTTCATACGGTGCAACGACGTTTATGATTTATACAGGTGCACCGCAAAATACACGAAGAAAACCAATTGAAGAATTGAACATAGAAGCAGGAAGAAAACATATGGAACTAAACGGTATTGAAGAAATTATCGTACATGCGCCATACATTATTAATCTTGGGAATACGACGAAGCCAGAAACATTCCAATTAGGTGTAGACTTCCTTCGCATGGAAATTGAAAGAACATCGGCATTAGGTGTAGTGAAACAAATCGTTCTTCACCCAGGTGCGCACGTTGGTGCAGGAGCGGATGCTGGTATTCAACAAATTATTAAAGGGCTTAATGAAGTATTAACGCCAGAGCAGACGGTTAACATTGCGTTAGAAACGATGGCAGGAAAGGGAACGGAATGCGGTCGTAGCTTTGAAGAAATTGCGAAAATTATTGATGGTGTGAAATATAATGAAAAACTATCTGTATGTTTTGATACGTGTCATACGCATGATGCAGGTTATGACCTTGTAAATGATTTTGACGGTGTGTTAAACGAATTTGATAAAATTGTTGGGATAAATCGTTTACAAGTACTTCATATTAACGATAGCAAAAATGTACGCGGAGCTGGAAAAGACCGTCATGAAAATATTGGTTTTGGTCATATTGGCTATAAGGCATTGCATCACATTGTGCATCACCCACAACTTACGCACGTACCAAAAATTCTTGAAACGCCGTATGTAGGTGAAGATAAAAAAGATAAGAAGCCACCATATAAATTAGAAATCGAAATGCTGAAAAATGGTACTTTTGATGAAGGAATTCTTGAAAAAATTAAAGCGCAATAAGGAGGGGATTTTCCCCTCCTTATTTTAATAGCTGCTGAAATAAAATATTTACTTGTTGGGCAGTGGCAGGAGTAGTTACTTTAGCGATTTGTTTTAACAAATCTAGTCGTTCGGTATTATCGTAAATGTTAATGTTTTTCCCTTTCATAAGTAAAACGATTTTATCAGCTTGTGCAGTTGTGATTGGAACTTCGTATTCTTTACTATATTTCAATAGTTCTTTTGTAGAAATATGATTTAATTTTTTGTTCACAATTTGTTTAATGAGGTTCATCGTGTTGTCCTCCTTCACACGTTCTTCTATCGAAATATATGTACGCATAGCTTGTACATATTCGTATCAAGGTGCATTTTTTCAATGGGGAAAAGAAGCTTATGTTATAATATAAGAACAAAACTATAGATAAAGAGTATAAGGAGGACTTATGGAAAAAAAGCAACATCGAAAAGAAAGTGTTATTCATCTTGTATATCGTTTAGTTATGATTGTCTTTGGGGCAGCGTGTGCGGCGGTAGCGATTGAACTGTTTTTAATGCCAAATAAAATTATTGATGGTGGAATTATTGGTATTTCTCTTATATTAGATTATCTTACTCCTAATATTTGGTGGTTAAGCTTTTCTACTTTAGTTGTTATCCTCAACATTCCTTTTATGTACTCCGGGTATAAGCAAATTGGAAAAACATTCATGTTATCTTCAGCATTTGGAATTGTAGCTTTAGCATTTATTGAATCAACGTTGCATGCTATCCCGCCATTTACAACAGAGCCGATTTTAGCAACAGTTTTCGGCGGTCTTATTTTAGGGATTGGTGTAGGACTTGTTATTCGTCATGGTGGATCGTTAGACGGGACCGAGATTATGGGAATTCTATTAACGAAGAAATTACCGTTTTCTGTTGGTGAATTCGTAATGTTTGTGAACTTATTCATTTTTGCATGGGCAGCATTTGTTTTTGGTGTTGAACAAGCGATGTATTCTGTTATGACGTACTATATCGCATTCAAAACAATTGATACGGTAATTCAAGGATTAGACGAAACGAAAGCAGTTTTAATAGTATCGGATCAATATGAGGAAGTATCAAATGCAATTTTACACCGCCTTGGTCGTGGAACAACAAAACTTGTTGCTAAAGGTGGCTATACAGATAAAGAAAAAGAAGTTATTTATGCAGTTGTAACACGTCTGGAAGTGACGAAGTTAAAATCAATTGTGCATGAAATTGATGAAAACGCATTTGTTACGATTATGAATACACAAGAGACAAATGGTGGTAAGTTTAAATCAGCAATTCACTAAAAAGTTAATTGTAATATCTTTTGAAAGCAGAGAATTCTTCTCTGCTTTTTGTTATAATAATAAGGTTTCTTGAAATAAAGAATATATTTTAGGCAGATTGGTTTACAACTATAATAAGCTGTACTATAATTCAAATAGAGATAAATCGGAATCATTCTGAATTAAAATAGGTGAGATGCTATGAATAATATATTGGAAATAGAAGGATTAACGTTTCGGTATGAAGATCGCAACGTGTTAGAAGATATTAATTTGCAAGTTCCGAAGGGAGCTTTTTTAGGTTTAGTTGGACCGAATGGTTCAGGGAAATCGACTTTACTTAAATGCTTATTGGGTGTTTTAAAACCAAAGCAAGGAAGTATTAGATTGTTTGGCATTGATAGTAAGAAATTTAAAGAGTGGAATAAAGTTGGTTATGTATCCCAAAAGGCAAGTAGCTTTAACTCAGGTTTCCCGGCAACTGTTTTCGAGGTTGTTTCAATGGGGCTCGTTTCGAAAAAAGGGCTTTTTCGCTTTTTTACGAAAGACGATAATGCGAAAGTAGAAAAAGCGATTGCTGATGTAGGTATGAGCGAGTTTCGAGGTCGCAACATTGGAGAACTTTCTGGCGGACAACAACAGCGTGTATTTATTGCTCGTGCACTTGTAAGTGATCCGGAATTGCTTATTTTGGACGAGCCTACTGTTGGGATTGATGTGAAGAATGTGGCAAGTTTTTATGAGATACTAGAGGATTTAAACAAAAGATTGGGAATTACGTTAATTCTTGTTACGCACGATATGGGTGCTGTAACAGAGAAGGTGACGCATGTTGCATGTTTGAATCAGCATTTACATTTCCATGGGAATGTAGAGAAATTCCGAGAGTTAGAAGATGCAGAAATGTCGATTTTATATGGACATCATGTTCATCGCTTAGAACATGAACATGGGCATCACGGGAGGATATAATGATACAGGATTTTTTACAATATGATTTTTTACGTAATTCCTTATACGCTGGTATTTTAATAGGGCTTGTCGCACCACTTATCGGCGTGTTCGTTGTAATTCGCCGCATGTCGCTTATTGCGGATGCATTAAGTCATGTGACGTTATCAGGAATTGCAGCAAGTTTATTACTTGAAAAGACAATCTTTACCGGTGGGTTTTTAAACCCTTTATATATGGGGATGTTTTTTTCAATCGGTGGAGCATTGCTAATTGAAAAATTACGTACTGTATATAAACATTATCAAGAGTTAGCAATCCCGATTATACTTTCAGCAGGGATGGGGATTGGAGTTATCTTCATCTCACTTGCTAATGGATTCAATACGGATTTATTTAGTTATTTATTTGGTAGTGTAAGTGCTGTAACAAGTGCGGATTTAATTATTATTGGTATAGTAGCAATTGTTGTTATTGCGACGATTGTTTTATTATACAAAGAGTTGTTTTTACTATCATTTGATGAGGAATACGCTGTATCAACCGGTTTAAGTGCAAAGTGGATTCACTTTATCTTCATTATATTAGTTGCTCTTGTAATTGCGGTATCAATGCGTGTTGTAGGTGTTCTTCTCGTATCATCTTTAATGACGTTACCAGTTGCAGCAAGTATTCGTATTGCAAAAGGATTTAAACAAACAATTTTCTTTTCCATTTTATTTGGTGAAATTGCAGTAATTGGTGGAATGTTTGCTTCGTATCAACTTGATTTAGCTCCAGGTGGTACAATTGTTATGATAGCGGTTCTTATTTTAATTGGTGCAATTTTATGGAAAAAGAAAAAAACTGCATAAAGTAGGGATAGGTATGAATCTAACAGAAGCTTTACGCCTAATGAAGGAAAAGGGATACAAACATACAGGGAAAAGGGAAGAAATGCTGAGGTTATTCGCAGCTCATAATCGTTATTTAACTGCGAAAGATGTTTTAGAGCATATGAAGGGTGATTATCCAGGACTTAGTTTTGATACGATTTATCGTAACTTAACGGTTTTTGCTGAAGTCGGTGTTTTAGAGCAAACGGAATTAAATGGTGAAAAGCATTTCCGTTTTACATGCTCCATTATGGAACATCATCATCATTTCATTTGTTTAGATTGTGGTGGTACAAAAGAGATTAATTCCTGCCCAATGGATTTTATGAATAAAGATTTTAAAGGTTATGAGGTAACGGGGCATAAGTTTGAAATATATGGTCGTTGCCCAAAATGTGCAAAATGAGAGGGCTCGTCAGTTATATAACTGACGAGTTTTTAATTTGAATGTAAAAAGAAGGTTGCTCACAAAAATTGTGGCAACCTTCTTTTTATTGTTCTTGTTTTTCTTTTTCTTTTTCTTTTTCTCGTTCGGCAGCCATTTCAGCAGCGATTACATCAATTTCTTTTTTCAGTTCTTCTACCATTGTTTCTTCTGGTACTTTACGAACGACTTGCCCTTTACGGAATAATAAACCTTCTCCGCGTGCACCGGCAATACCGATGTCAGCTTCACGAGCTTCACCAGGACCGTTTACGGCACAGCCGAGTACTGCAACCTTAATTGGAACTTTAAGTGTGGAGATGTATTCTTCGACTTCATTAGCAATGCTAATTAGGTCGATTTCAATACGACCACAAGTTGGACAAGAAATAAGTGTTGCGGCATTAGATGCAAGACCGAATGATTTTAATAGTTCACGTGCAACTTTTACTTCTTCAACTGGATCAGCGCTTAAAGAGATACGAAGTGTATTTCCGATGCCTTTACTTAAAATTGCTCCAAGACCGGCGGCGCTTTTTACAGTCCCAGCAAACAATGTTCCTGATTCTGTAATACCTAAATGTAATGGATAATCAAAAGCGCGAGCAGCTTTTTCGT
Organism: Bacillus sp. RC51; assembly: GCF_044908115.1. Lineage (NCBI taxonomy): Bacteria > Bacillati > Bacillota > Bacilli > Caryophanales > Bacillaceae > Bacillus > Bacillus sp. RC51. The sequence goes on from NZ_JBIYCW010000002.1 coordinate 134,091, forward strand.
ATGCTTCAATTGCTAAGTTAACATCAGAGGCTTTCATTGATACGATAATATCGTGGAAATCTAAGTCCTCTAAAATTTTAATATGGTGCAGTGCGCTCTCGACCATACCATCAGCAGTTGGATATCCATACTTTTCTAAAATATGACGTTCTAATGAGCCGGCATTTACACCGATACGGATTGGAATGCCACGCTCTTTCGCTGCATTTACAACAGCTTCTACTTTATGGCGACGTCCAATGTTACCTGGATTGATACGTACTTTATCAATGCCGCCTTCGATTGCTTTTAAAGCAAGGCGGTAATCAAAATGAATATCAGCAACAAGTGGAATGTTGATTTGTTTTTTAATATCAGCAATAGCATTTGCTGCGCGTTCGTCTGGAACAGCAACACGAACAACTTGACAGCCAGCTTCTTCTAAACGTTTAATTTCAGCAACTGTAGCCTCAACATCATGCGTTTTTGTTGTCGTCATACTTTGTATAATTAATTCATTGTTACCGCCAATTGTTAAATTACCGACTTTAACTGGACGTGTTTTTGTGCGTTGAGTCATTTCATTCACGAATTGATCGCTCTCCTTATAAAAGAAGTTTCTTATTTTAGTCCCTTACATCAATGATAGTATGTGTGAGAAAGGGGTATAGAAACCAAAGTACTCGGTTTCACTTTTACTATTGTATCAGCGCCTTTATGTAATTGACAAGGATTAAGTGATTGCTTATTGATATAAGGGGAATTTATAAGACTTTCCAACTTGGATTTTTGTAGCAGATGTATTTTTATTTAATTGCTTAAAATCATCAATTACTTTTTCAATAGAAGGAATTTTTTTCTTATTAATCGCTTCTGTAATAGAAAGAACTGTATCGCCAGTTTTTACTTCGATTGCTTTATAAGCTGTATCCGTTTCTTTTTCTTTTTCTGTTTCTTTTTCTTTTTCTTTTTCTGTTTCTTTCTCTTTATTTTGTTTTGTATCTGTATTTTCTTTTTTTATCGTTTGGGCAGCAGATGTTTTTTTGTATGAACTTAACATCGGTAAAGTACCGATTTTTATGTCGTAATAAAATATATAACCGAGGACAAGCACGAATAAGAGTACACCTAATCTCTTCATATCCTTCACTCCTTTGCTAGGAATATATGCTTGTCCAAAAAAAAAATGCCTATTTAGGCATTTTTTTTATAGTTCTTGTTTTTCTTTCGGCTTTGGAACTTCTTTAATTGTTAAGTATAGAACGATTAAAACAACTGCAATGTAAATGAATGTTGCGCCAGGTACGTTTATTTTGAATAAATCCATAATCATAAAGAAGATTGTTGGAATTGTGTAGCTGTAAGCAGTTAATGTCCAAACTTGTTTATAAGATAATTTGCGTTGACCGCTCATCGCAGAACCGATGAAGGCAAGCAATGTAACTCCTACAAAGGTAATAAATAATTGGAACAAGTACAGTAAGAACCCAATAACGAATAATAAGATTGGATAAATACTGTCAAATAACGAAATGAAATCTTGTAAATCTTTTTTCTCAAGAGATGCGCCTAATAAGTCATTATAGGAGTATGTTTGTGTTTGACCATTCCCCATGGAGACTACTTTATCTTTTAAAACAAATAAACCTGTTTTATTTTGATATTTTTCTAAGTCTGTTGAATTTGGATCAAATACGAAAAGGGCATTTCCATCTTCTTTTTCGATAGGTTGATCAATATCAGCTGTTAGCTCGCCATTTTCAATTTTAAAATCAGGTAAATCTTTTTCGATTACTTTATTTACCATGTTAACACCATCTTGAATAACGCTACCGTACAAGAAAGTTCTTGGAATAGTAGTGATTAGGCAAAGAAGCATAATATACAAAATGGTTTTACCGATTTTTTGAAAACGGAAAAGCGCCATATCTTTAGGCGAATATACGCTTTTTGCTAGCTGTGTAAAAATGGACATAGATTCACTTCCTTTATGTATGTATAAAATCATTGTAACGTACGAATCTAGAGAAGCTCAAGATATATTATATTTACATATAGTAGAGAAGACTAAATTCCTTCTTATTAATTTACTTCTTTTAGTAGAGAAAAATACAATTGACACTTTTCTTTCGTATATGGTAAATTTATCTTACATTTTTCAAACGATATATCCGATTGGAATTTAGTTGTTTTTAATGGTACATACATAATCGTGGACCCTTAGCTCAGTTGGTTAGAGCAGACGGCTCATAACCGTCCGGTCGTAGGTTCGAGTCCTACAGGGTCCATATCCATTTCATATGTTTATTATGTCAGCAGGAAGCTTCCTTGTAGAAGGAAGCTTTTTTTCGGAATATATGAGCATTTTAATTGAAAAGAAGTGGGAATTTTGCTACTTTAATGATAGCAAGACAAAGCGATTTATTTGTTTGCACCCTATGGCAATTAGGGTAGAATGAAGTTGTAGGTCACATATGTAGTGACAATACATAAACCGGGAGGAATATAACAATGGCAAAACACGAATTACCAAATTTACCTTATGCGTATGATGCTTTAGAACCTCACTTTGATAAAGAAACAATGAACATCCATCATACAAAACATCACAACACGTATATTACAAACTTAAACGCTGCTTTAGAAGGTCATGCAGAATTAGCTGACAAAAGCGTTGAAGAATTAGTTGCAAACTTAAACGAAGTACCTGAAGCAATCCGTACAGCAGTACGTAACAATGGTGGCGGACATGCTAACCATACATTCTTCTGGACAATCCTATCTCCAAACGGCGGGGGACAACCAGTAGGCGAACTTGCAACTGCGATTGAAGCGAAATTCGGTAGCTTCGATGCATTCAAAGCAGAATTCGCAAAAGCTGGCGCAACTCGCTTCGGTTCTGGTTGGGCTTGGTTAGTAGTAAACAATGGTGAATTAGAAGTAACAAGCACTCCAAACCAAGATTCTCCTCTAACTGAAGGTAAAACTCCAGTTATCGGTTTAGATGTTTGGGAGCATGCTTACTACTTAAATTACCAAAATCGTCGTCCTGACTACATCGGTGCATTCTGGAACGTTGTAGATTGGAACGTTGCTGAAAAACTTTACCAAGAAGCAAAATAATTAAAGTTAATACAGCTAGAAAAAAGCTAGGGGGTTTTCTCCTAGCTTTTTTCTATGTTCTCCTTTTACATAATTGAGCTTGTCTTTGGAAGACTAGAACATGAAGTAAAGGAGAGTTGTGTATGAAGTGGAAACATGTAATCGGTGATGTTGAAGTGAATCGGGATTTAGTATTATTGCTCGTTATAGGAGGTTTATACACGCTCGCAATTTCTTTATCGAATACGTTTGTAAACATTTATTTATGGAAGCAAACACAAAATTATGTGAATCTGGGCTTGTATAATTTGGCCAGCGTTGTATTGCAGCCTCTAACATTTCTTGTGGGCGGGAAATTAGCGAAACGTATTGATCGCTCGATTTTATTGAGAATCGGTGTAGGCACGTTAGCTGTTTTTTTTATCGTCGTTTTAGTAGCGGGAAAAAGTGCATCTCACTATATTTTATTAATGGGAGCTCTTTTAGGAGTTGGTTATGGTTTTTATTGGCTCGCTTTTAACTTGTTAACATTTGAGATTACAGAACCAGAAACAAGAGATTTTTTTAACGGTTTTCTAGGACTTCTTACATCGTTCTCTGGAATGATTGGACCGATAGCAGCAGGATATACAATTTCACGTATGGAAAAATGGAGTGGTTATACTGTCGTTTTCTTCCTCTCGTTAATGCTATTTGCGGTTGCAGTCGTTCTAAGCTTTTTTTTATCGAAGAGGGAATGTGAAGGACGCTATGAAATTGTGCAAGTATTGAAAGAGCGGCAAGTTGATGAAAACTGGGGAAGAATTACGCGCGCTCATTTCTTCCAAGGTTTGAGAGAGGGAACGTTTATTTTCGTTATTTCGGTATATGTCTATTTAGCATCTGGTAGCGAGTTAGCACTGGGGAAATATAGTTTAGTGAATTCTGCAGTATCATTTGTATGCTATTATTTAGTTGCTCGTATGTTAAAGAAAGAATGGCGAAAAAAAGCAATTTTACTTGGCGGTATTATTTTATACGCGGTTGTATTTTTAGTTATTTTTAATGTTACATATACGAAATTACTTATTTATGCAGCATGTATTGCGGTTGCATATCCGATTTTACTCGTTCCGTACGGCTCAATGACATACGATGTAATTGGTAGAGCAAAACAGGCGAGAGAATGGCGTGTAGAATATATAGTGGTCAGGGAATTATGGTTAAATGCCGGAAGAATTTGTTCCATTTTAAGTTTTTTATGTGCTGTCATATTTTTTCCGCCTGAAAAAAGTTTACCTTTCTTACTATGTATTTTAGGAGCTGGACATTTTCTTATTTATTTTGCAGTTAAAAATGTCAAATATGATGAGGGGAATGTGAACAAAACCAGTGTTGTAGCGCAAGGAAGCACGCAGAATCAAACTGAACCAGAAGGTTAACTTATCGCGTGTTTTATGCTAGAATAGAAAAAGATGTAAGACAGCAGTGAGGGCACCTGTATGAAGGTGTCCCTTTCACATTACATAGCTGTTGGTAGAGGGGGTTTGTATGAGCAAGAAGCAGAAACAACAAAAGAAAAAGACCCACGTTCCTTTTCGGTTAAACGTGTTGTTTTTTTGCGTGTTTTTAATGTTCTCCGCGGTTATTGTAAGGCTTGGATACGTACAAATTGTTCGTGGTGAGGAATATAAAAATGAAGTTGAGAAAAAAGAAAACTCAACGATAAGTAATCCTGTACCACGCGGGAAAATATTTGATCGTAATGGAGAAGCGGTCGTAGATAATGAGCCTATTCGTACAATTACATTTACAAAAATGAAGGGATCAACTGCAGCAGATCGCTTAGAGACGGCGAAAAAGTTAGCAGATTTAATTGAAGTCCCAACAGATAAGTTAACAGATCGCGATAAGAAAGATTATTGGCTTGCTTTACATAAAGAAGAAGCAGAAGCAAAAATCACAAAAAAAGATCGTGAAGAGTTTAAAGTGAATAAAATTGACGATAAAGAACTAGATGAACGTCAACGAAATCGTGTAACAGAAGAAGAGATTAATCAACTGTCAGCAAAAGATTTAGAAATATTGGCGATCAAAAGTAAGATGGAAAGCGGATATGCAATGACGCCGCAAATCGTTAAAAAAAATGCAACACCGGAAGAATACGCGATTATTAGTGAAAATTTAGCGAAATTACCAGGTGTAGATACAAATGTTGACTGGGAGCGAAAATATAAGTATGACGATATGTTCCGAAGTGTACTTGGTGGTGTAACTTCTTCTGATGAAGGGTTACCGAGAGAAAGATTAGATCACTATCTTGTTCGTGATTATAATCGTAACGATCGTGTAGGAAAAAGTTACCTTGAGCAACAGTACGAAGATAGTTTACACGGCACAAAAGCTGAAGTTAGAAATGTTACAGATAAAGACGGTAATATTTTAGAAACTATTAATGTGTCACAAGGACAACGAGGTAACGATCTAAATTTAACGATTGATATGAAATTACAAAAGCGCGTAGAAGAAATTCTTACAAAAAACTTAATGAGATTTAAAGGGAGCGAACCTCTTTTAGACCGTGCATTCGTTGTAATGATGAACCCGAAAAATGGTGAAGTTTTATCTATGGCGGGGAAACAATTAGTGAATAAAGACGGGGAAACGAAAGTAGATGATTTTGCATTAGGAACGATGACAAGTTCTTATCCGATGGGTTCAACTGTAAAAGGTGCGACAGTACTTACGGGGTATCAAACTGGTGCGATTCAACCTGGAGCTGTACAGTATGATGAACCGATTAAATTAAAAGGGACACCTACGAAGTCATCTTGGAAACAGATGGGGTATATTAATGACCTTACAGCGTTAAAACAGTCTTCAAACGTTTATATGTTTAAAACAGCGATGAATATCGCTGGGGTTCCATATGTACGAGGCGGTACGTTAGATATTCCGAAAAGTGCGTTCGATACTATGCGTTACTATTTTGGTCAGTTTGGACTTGGTGTGAAAACAGGAATTGATTTGCCAAATGAAACTGCTGGTCAAATAGGTAAAGGAAATCAACCAGGTTTCTTATTAGATTTATCAATCGGGCAGTATGATACGTATACACCGCTTCAATTAGCGCAATATATTTCGACGATTGCAAATGGTGGATATCGTATGCAACCCCAAGTTGTAAAGGAAATTCGTCAGCCATCGGCGAAGCCAGAGGAAGTTGGAAAAGTTGTTCAATCCATGGAACCGAAAGTATTAAATCGTGTTGATATGCCTGAATCACAAATTAAACGTGTTCAAGAAGGATTTAGACAAGTGTTTAACGATACAGGTGGTACAGCTACAAAATACTTTACTGGTGCAAAATATAAAGCTGCAGGGAAAACTGGTACAGCGCAAACCGTATATGGCGGAGATAAAGAGATTGGTAAAAAAGCAGATGGTCAGCGTGTGGAGACTTATAACTTAACATTAGTAGGTTATGCCCCGCTCGAAGATCCAGAAGTAGCATTCTCTGTTGTTGTTCCGTGGGTACATGATGATAAGACTGGTATTAATGGATATATTAGTCGTGAAATTATGGATGCTTACTTTGATTTGAAAAACCAAGCATTAACTGGTGAAGCTCCGCAAGATGAAAAAGCGCAAAAAAATAAAAATCAAGATGATGAATAAAAAAGTTGTAAAAAAAGCACACTATCTGAAAAGATAGTGTGCTTTTTTTTATGCCTTACGCATATGGTTTAGTAAATGTGGACAAGCATAAAATATTGAAAAAACATGTAGTTTCAAAAACGATGAACACAACAAGATTAGTGCATACGCTCTAAGTTTGTTGTGTGTGATAGGCGATAGCAGTTTTATCCCGCATTTGAGGGCGTTAAAACTCCCACCTCAAAATTCAGCTGGAGCAAAGAAGTTAGGTGGGAGCCCTGCTGCCCGTAAACGCCCGATTGGTGAGGGCTAATAATTAGTGGGGGGATGAACAAAACCCCCACTAATTAAAGTTTCGCCTTATGGATGATTAGAAAATTTCCTGCATCTAAAGTACAAAAGTGAAAATAAAGTTTGTGTATACAGTTGTTTTTGTGGGACTTTACAAAACTTTTACAAATAATTAAAACCGAATTAATAGTTTAGCAGTATTCTTATATCTGTAATCCTGTTATTTCCGGTTACTTCTAGGAGGAAGAACACGTGAAATGGATGAGCACATCGATTAAAGTTTTGACATTATCGACATGTTTCCTTTGTTTTAATATGTCTACTGCATTCGCTACAAATGAAATGGGAGAAGTGAGAGTTGATGGATCCTCAACGGTTTTCCCCATTATAGAGGCAGTAGCAGAGGAATATACAAAGGCCCATCCAAACGTGAAAATTTCTATTAGTATTTCTGGGACAGGGGGAGGATTTAATCGTTTCAGTAAAGGAGAAGTAGATATAAACAATGCTTCGAGATTGATGAAACCGGTAGAAGAAAAAGCAATGCAGAAAAAATTCATTCAATTTACACCATTTGAGGTTGCTTATGACGGTCTAACGATTGTTGTGAATCGTCAAAATACGTGGGTAAACAATATGACGATAGACGAGTTACGTCTATTATGGAGTGAAAATGGAAGATTGAAACGATGGTCACAAATTCATTCATCATGGCCTCGTGAACAAGTTAAATTTTATGCGCCAGGCGTAGACTCTGGTACTTATGATTATTTCCAAAATGTTGTCTTACAAAATAATCGCCTTGTAAAAACGGTTTCTTTGTCTGAAGACGATCAAGTTATTATGCAAGGGGTAATGAATGATAAAAATGCCATTGCTTTTGTAGGATATGCTTATTATATGGCCAATCGAGATAAGGTAAAAGCAATACAGGTGGATGGTGTATTTCCAACGAAAGAGACCATTCAGTCGGGTACGTATAAGCCATTATCTAGGCCGCTATTTACGTATGTGAATCATGCATCTATCAGAAATAAAATTAATGTAGCAAATTATGTTGAGTTTATGATTAAGCATGTTGGAAGCCTTGCTGAAGAGGTCGGATATGTAAAATTACCAAAAGAAAAATATAATGAACAGCTGCGAATGTTAACAGAAATAAAAAGGTAATGTCAGGGTGGAAAGGGGTTTTCATCTTTGGCTCATAATGACAAAAGTCAAGTTACATTTTCTGTACAACATTTGATTGAGAGAAATACAAATAGAAGAAAAAAAACGCAGCGAATCAATCGAATTGTTCCGTTAATACTAAAAGCCATTGCTAGCGTGTCCATTGTAACGACACTTGGAATTATTATTACGTTGGCAAATGAAACAATCATGTTTTTTCAAAAGATATCATTGTATTCTTTTTTGACAGAGAAGGAATGGTTACCTTTTTTTGAAGATCCAAAATTCGGTATATTACCACTTATATGTGGAACAATCCTTGTAACAGCAATTGCCATGTTCGTAGCAATTCCTATTGGTTTAGGTTGTGCCGTGTTTTTAAGCGAATACGCTTCGAATGGCGCTCGGAAAATATTAAAACCGTTGTTAGAGCTACTAGCAGGCATCCCGACAATTGTATATGGTTTTTTCGCGTTAACAGTTGTCACACCACTTTTACAACGGGTTATACCAGATTTGCAGTTTTTTAATGCTATTAGTCCAGGTATTGTTATAGGGTTTATGATGATACCGACGATTGCATCTCTCTCTGAAGATGCGATGAGAGCTGTAGCGAAAGGAATTAAAGAAGCCTCATTAGCGCTAGGAGCAACTCGTTTTGAGATGGTAAAACAAGTGGTGTTTCCATCGGCTTTTACGGGCATAATGGCAGCGATTATATTAGCAGCTTCCAGGGCAATTGGTGAAACGATGATTGTTGTTATTGCAGCTGGATCAACACCTAATGTATCGATAGATCCGACTCATTCTATTCAAACATTAACAGCCTATATTGTACAAGTGAGTTTAGGTGATGCTCCGCACGGAACGATTACTTATTACAGCATGTATGCTGTAGGTGCAACGTTATTTATGTTTACTTTTATTATGAATTTCATTTCGCAATATATTATGCGCCGTTTTAGGAGGTTGACATAATATGCGAATGTTAAACCATAAGAACATACAAGAAAATATGGCATCGCGTTTTTTAAAGGATCGGATTTACAAGTGTTTGTTTTATATAGCAATTTTGTTTTCAGTAGTAATACTTTTTATATTGCTTTTTCAAATTTTTGAAAAAGGTATAAGTTATCTTTCAATAGATTTCTTTACAAACTTCGCCTCACGTAATCCGAGAGAAGCTGGGATTGTCGCTGCTTTGTCAGGAACAATACTATTTATGAGCATTGTTATACCAGTCTCTTTTATATTTGGAGTCGGAACAGCTCTTTATTTAGAGCATTATGCGAAGGAGTCCGTTTTTAAAAAGTTAATTGAATTAAATAATCAAACATTAGCAGGGGTACCTTCCGTTGTGTTTGGTTTACTCGGGTTAACTATTTTCGTATACGCTCTCCATTTGGGAGAGAGCATAATGGCAGCGGCACTGACGATGAGTTTACTCGTCTTACCAACTGTTGTTGTAGCTAGTCAAGAAGCGATTAGAACTGTGCCGAGCTCATTACTAGAGGCTTCTTACGGATTAGGTGCTACGAAATGGCAAACGATGTATCAAATTGTATTGCCAGTCGCTTTGCCAGGGATTGTAACGGGATGTACGTTAGCGGTATCGAGAGCAATTGGTGAGGCAGCACCATTATTAGTTATTGGGGCCCTTGCCTTTGCAAATTATGTTCCGTTCAGTATGTTTGATAGATTTACGGTTTTACCAATTCAAATTTTTAATTGGATGAGTAGACCACAAGAAGAATTTCAGTATGTAGCAGCAGCTGGGATGATTGTTTTGCTAGGATTGTTGCTCTTTATAAATATATTTGTCTTATGGTTACGAAATCGAAAATAAGTTGGAAGTGGATGAAAGGGGAATTCAAATGGTAGCAACAGTAGTAAATGTACAGGTGAAAAATGAGAAAAAGATTGAGACAGCACCAAAAAAAATAGTATTTGATACGAAAAATTTAAATTTATGGTACGGAGAAGACCATGCTTTAAAAGATATCAACTTAAGTATTCATGAGAATGAAGTAACAGCGATTATCGGTCCAAGTGGTTGTGGGAAATCAACATACTTAAAAACGCTAAATCGTATGGTAGAGTTAGTGCCTATCGTTCGAACTACGGGCGTTATCGAATATAGAGAACGAAACATATTTGATAAATCATATCCGGTTGAAGAATTACGTACGCATGTGGGTATGGTGTTCCAAAAGCCAAATCCATTCCCAAAATCTATTTATGAAAATGTAGCATATGGTCCGAAAATCCATAGTGTTCGTGACAAAAAAACACTTGATGAAATTGTTGAAAATAGCTTGCGCGGCGCAGCTATTTGGGATGAGTTAAAAGATCGTTTGCATGATAATGCATACGGTTTATCTGGTGGTCAGCAACAACGTCTATGCATTGCACGCTGCTTAGCGATTGAGCCAGACGTAATTTTAATGGATGAGCCAACATCGGCGCTAGATCCAATTTCAACATCAAAAGTAGAAGAATTAATTCAGGAGTTAAAGAAAGATTTTAGTATTGTTATCGTAACGCACAACATGCAACAAGCAGCACGAATTTCAGATAAAACTGCTTTCTTCTTAAGTGGAGAAGTTGTGGAATATACAGATACGAACAAATTATTTACAACACCTGCAGATAAGCGTACAGAAGACTACATTACAGGACGATTTGGTTGATATCGCTAGCAAGGCTAAGAGTAAATGCCCTCTTAACAGAGGGCATTTCTCATTTTTACCTCATTTTAAATAGGGGAGTAATATTTCTCTTTTCTCAAGGCTTAATAAACATACAAGAGGCTGGGTAGGGGATTTATATAAAATGGCACATAATATTGAGGGGGAAGAAATGATGGTAAGAGAACAGTTTCAATGTGATTTAAAAACGTTACAGCAAAAGGTGATCGAGCTTGGTGAGTTAGCAAGTGGAGCTTTATTGATTGCTATGGAAGGTCTTCACAACAGGGATGTAGAGAAAGCGTTAGAAGTCATTGATGGGGATTATCGCATGGATAATTTAGAAGAGGAAATAAATGACCTTGCGCTTATGCTTATTACAAAGCAGCAGCCTGTAGCAAGTGATTTAAGAAGAATTTTCATTTCAATTAAAACAGCGACAGATTTAGAACGTATTGCAGACCATGCTGTTAATATTGCGAAATCAACAATTCGTCTTGGTGAAAAAGAAGTGGTTGTTAGTTTACATAATCTTGAGGAAATGTTTGAGATTGCTCATAAGATGTTAAATTTAGCATTAGAAGCATATGAGCAAGAAAATTTAACTTTTGCTAAACAAATTGCTGAAATGGATGATTCAGTTGATGAAATTTATGGGAAGGCGATTCGTGAATTTATTTCATCTATCCCTGGACAACCAGAAGCGATTACACAAATTACACAACTATCCTTTGTTGCAAGATATATTGAGCGTGTAGCAGACCATGTTACAAATATTGCCGAGAATGTATTTTATGTAGTAAAAGGAAAGCATTATTTATTGAATGAGTAGGGGGAAAAGTAGGTGATGAGAAATCACCTGCTTTTTTTAGTCAAAACATGACAAAAAAAGCTCGTTGTTTCCTTTAGTCTATGATGATAAGATGTATCATAATTGATGGGAAAATAAGTACATATGTGTTAGTTACGTATTATTAATTATTTTACCAAGTTAATGGTAAGCGCTTTCTTTTGGGTGGGAGTTAAAAGGTATATTTATTTATAAAGTGAGGCTTTAATTAGTGGGGCTGTCTCTCGCTGATTGTTAGATCATACCAAACCGGACTTTTACTGCAGTTAATGTGGGGTAAATGATATACGGAGTTCTTGAACATTATATAAGTGGAGGCTGAAGTATATGAAGGGGGTTATTTTAGCTGGAGGAAAAGGGAGACGCCTTAGACCATTAACATGTAATACTCCAAAACCGATGTTACCATTGTTAGAAAAACCAGTTCTTGAATATAATATTGAATTATTACGTCAGCATGGTATTCGTGAAATTGCAATTACAGTTCAATATATGAGTACTGCCATTAAGCAATACTTTGGTGATGGTAGTAAGTGGGGAGTTAACTTGTATTATTTTGAAGATTCTCCTCCGCTTGGAACAGCAGGGAGTATTAAGCAAGCGGAAAGTTTTTTAGATGAAACATTTGTTGTTATTAGTGGGGATGCATTAACTGACTTTCAATTATCAGAAGGAATTGCATTTCATGAACAGAAGAAGAGAATGGTAACGATGTTTGTGAAAGAAGTAGAAAACCCACTCTCATTTGGCTTAGTTGTAATGAATAAAGAACAAGAAATTATACGATATATAGAAAAGCCGAGCTGGAATGAGGTAGTTTCTAATATTGTGAATACAGGTATTTATATAATGGAGCCAGAAATCTTTTCTTACATACCATCCATGGAATTTTCGGATTTCAGTCATGATGTGTTTCCTTTATTGGCAAATAAAAATGCTTTATTTGCATATTTATCAGAAGACTATTGGCTAGATATTGGTACATTTGATCAATATCGGCAAGCTCAATTCGATTTGTTGACGAAAAAATTGAAGGTGCCTATTCCATATACAGAAGTATTACCGATGGTGTGGATGGGAGAAGGTGTAACGATAGGAAAAGGGACGAAAATTCATGGCCCTTCTTTTATTGGAGAAGGAGCAATGATTGGTGCAGGGGCTGTAATTGAACCGTACTCTATTATCGGGAAAAATAGTATCGTTTCAAGTTATTCTCATCTTCAAAAAAGCATCATTTTTGCAAACGCTCATATAGGAAAAAATTGTGAGTTGTTAGAAACAACAATAGGAGATCATACAATGGTCGAAGATGATGTTACACTTTTTCAAAAAAGTATTGTAGCGGACCATTGTCATATAGGGAAAAGTACAGTAATTAAGCAAAAAGGAAAAATATGGCCATATAAGGAGATAGATAGTCATTCGATAGTAGGGTCTGCCGGTGTTAAAGAGAGTGAAAAGAGTGCAGGGTGGTTACAAAAAAGCCGGATTTTAGGAAGGGGTAATGTTGAAATTACTCCTCAATTTATTGTGAAAGTTGCAATGGCTTATGGATCTCTTTTTGCTAAAGGAGAGAGTATATTGATTGGAAGTCAGGAAAATATAGAAACAACTTCCTTTAAAAATTTATTCCTCCATGCCATTCATGGCAGCGGGATTCATACGATGGAATGTAAAGAAATGAATGAGTCGCTTTTTCAGTATGCCATTCATAATTTGCAATGTGCAGGTGGAGTTTTCGTTCAAGTGGAAAGCGAAAGAGGGATTGTTATACAATTGTATGGTAAGGAGGGCTCATTTTTAACGTATAAGCAGCAAAAAGCGATAGAACAAGTATATATGTCTGAGTCGTTTTATTACGCTTCTGAGAAAGAAATGGGACGAAATAAGCTAGTTCACGTTTCTGTAAATAATTATGTAGAAGCTGTGTTAGAGCATATTGATATTGAAACGATACAAAAACAGAAGTTTCATCTTCTTATTAATAAGAGAAATGATATGTTACAACATTTACTTATGATTTTTTTGCAAAGGCTCGGATGCACAGTTACATGGATTTATGCGGGCGAACAAAAGCATCATGTGAAAGCCTTGATGAAATCAAGTAAAGCAAATATGGCACTTATGTTTTCAGAGCAAGGAAATTATTTCGAGTTATATGATAATCATAGTAATATTTACCAGGGAACAGATTTTGAAGAGGTAGATATTCCAGATTTATTACTTGAATCGGCAGGAAATATTTACCCGATGTCTTTGAAATTAGGAGAATGTTACCTTCTATTTTATACGCAGGATGAAAAAAAGTCGTTTCAAGCGAGATGGAAGCGAGATATTTTATATCGAATTGGAAAATTATTCGAGCTAATAGCATTGCAGGGAAAAACATTTCTCAGCATAGTAGAGCAATCACCTCCGCTCTATCTACTTTGTGATGAAGTTGTATGTTCATGGAATGAAAAAGGGAAAGTAATGAGGAAATTATTGGCTGATATGGAAAGAAAGGAAGAAGGTATATTTGAAGGAGTACAGTTCAAATATACCGAAAAAGAGTGGTCTTATATCGTTTCTGACACAAAACAACCGAAATTTTTAGTGTATTCGCATGCTAGAAACCCAGTAATAGCAAGGGAAAACATGAAAAATCTTATAGAAAAAATTAGACAATATCAAAAGGTGTAGAATTTTTATTTTAAAAGTGGTATTATAGTATAGTCTGATTTAAGTTATTAGTACTGGAGGGAAATAAGAATGCGTGTGAATATTACTCTAGCATGTACAGAATGCGGAGATCGTAACTATATCTCAAAGAAAAACAAACGTAACAACGCTGAGCGTATCGAGCTTAAAAAGTATTGCAAGCGTGACAAGAAGTCTACGTTACACCGTGAAACAAAGTAAGCAGTAGGAATATTTTCCTACTGTTTCTTTTTTTATTCGGTTCCTCTGTTAAAAGTGATACACTATCATCGTAGAGCAAAGTGTCACTGTGAGGGGGAAAATGTGTGAGAGAAGAGAAACTACGTTTACGTAAACAAATAATAGAACACATGAATTCTTTATCAGAAGAACGGTATACAACTTTATCAGAGCAAATTGCAGCTTCGTTGTATGCGCAAAAAGAGTGGGTTGAAGCTAAAACAATTGGAATCACCCTCTCAATGGAAAATGAAGTGAATACATATCCTATTATCGAAAAAGCTTGGGAAGAAGGAAAGAAAGTTGTTGTTCCGAAGTGTAATAAAGGAACACGAACGATGTCTTTCCGGAAAATTAGTAATTTTGATCAATTAGAAACAGTGTATATGAATTTACGTGAACCAATTCCAGCGCTTACGGAAGAAGTGAATGCAGATGAAATTGATCTTCAAATCGTGCCAGGCGTAGCTTATACAGAGCGAGGAGAACGGATTGGATATGGCGGTGGCTATTATGATCGTTATCTCGTGCATTATAAAGGGAAAGCGTTATCATTAGCTTATAGTTTTCAAATGGTAGAATATATTCCAGTAGAGCCATTTGATAAAAATGTAGAAAAAATTATTACAGAAAAAGGAACAATGGTTAAAAATGGGCTTGTATAGACAAATAAAAATTGACGAGACTTTTTCTTCGTGATTATAATAAAATATGTGAACGTTTTCTTATTATAATTTTTTATAGTAAGTGAGCATAGAGGGTGATGAAATGGTATCTATTTATGATATTCAGCAATTGCTAAAGAAATTTGGTACGATTATTTATACGGGTGATCGAATTGCAGATTTACAATTAATGCAAGATGAATTGCGTGAATTAAATCAATCACAGCTAATCGATCCACAAGACTATCAAACAGCTTTATTTTTATTGAAGCAAGAAATTCAAAAAGAGCTAAATAAGAATTAGATAAAGGTAGGTAAGTAACATGGAAGAGAAATGGTTAGTTGGTGTTGACCTTGGTGGTACAACGATTAAATTAGCATTTATTAATGTGTACGGTGAAATTTTACATAAGTGGGAGATCCCTACGAATACAAATGAACAAGGAAAACATATTACACTTGATGTAGCGAAAGCTATTGATAAAAAGTTAGAAGAATTAGGTGAATTAAAAAGCAAGCTAATTGGTATTGGTATGGGAGCTCCTGGTCCTGTACATGTGGCATCTGGAATGATTTATGAAGCGGTTAATTTAGGATGGAAAAACTATCCGTTAAAAGACTTGCTAGAAGTAGAAACAGGATTACCTGTTGTTATTGATAATGATGCAAACTTAGCGGCGCTTGGTGAAATGTGGAAAGGTGCTGGCGAAGGAGCAAAAGATTTAATTTGTATGACACTTGGCACTGGTGTTGGTGGTGGTGTTATCGCCAATGGTGAGATTGTACATGGTATAAGCGGTGCTGCTGGTGAGATTGGACATATTACAGTTGTTACAGAGAACGCTTTTCCATGTAATTGCGGGAAGTCAGGTTGCTTAGAAACAGTAGCTTCTGCAACAGGTATTGTACGTGTTGCTATGCAACAAATACAAGAGACAGATAAAGAAAGTGTTTTACGTTCTATGTTAGCAGAAGAAGGGCTTATTACATCAAAAGATGTGTTTGAAGCGCTTGGACAAGGTGACGAACTAGCAGGTGAAGTAGTGGAAAAAGTAGCTTCTTATTTAGGATTAGCTGTAGCGAACCTTGCTAGTACGTTGAACCCAGAGAAAATCGTAATTGGTGGTGGCGTATCTAAAGCTGGAGACGCACTATTAGAGCCAATTCAACGTTATTTCGAGCAATATGCTTTCTCTCGTGCTGTAAAGAGCACAAAGTTAGCAATTGCAATACTTGGTAATGATGCAGGTGTAATTGGAGGAGCGTGGCTTGTAAAAAAGAACAAATACGAGGCGAAGATGATATAAGTTGTGAATAATGAAAAGAGGAAGGGGCCCCCTTCCTCTTTTTATGCAAGATCTTGTTGGAGAATAAAAATGTAAATGGATTAAGCTGGTGGGTACCCATTATATAGAACAGTCATGATTGTAAACCATCCGAAAACAAGTACGGTTGCAATAGCGAAGCCGCCCGCGAATAAGTTTTTTTCGCGAAGTGTTCTAAGCGTAGCAAATACAGCTAACAGAGTGACTAGCGTAAAAATAATAACAAGGCCCATACAATATCCTCCTCTGTCTACTCATTCCTTAGAATAAGTTTTTAGAATATTTACTCTTTTATATTGTACATGTTTTAAAAATGATTGTCGAGATGACACGCCTTCTTTTCCTAAGAGAAAGAAATGTTGTATCATTAAAAGTAAATTAAATAACTGGAGGAGATTTTCATATGAAATGGATACAAATGCCTTTAGGCCCATTACAAACAAATGCTTATATTTTAAAGAATGATCAAAATGAGTGTATTATTTTTGATCCTGGTCATGAAGGAGAGAAACTTGTTACATATTTACAGGAAGCGCAGTTAAAGCCACTTGCGGTTTTATTAACACATGCTCACTTTGATCATATTGGTGCTGTTGATGCCGTGAGAGACGCTTTTCATATTCCGGTATACGTACATAAAGAAGAAGCGAATTGGTTAGGCGATGCAACTGTGAATGGCTCGCAAATTTTTATGATGAACCGCAGTATTACAGCAAAACCAGCAGATCATATTATTGACGAAGAGGGTACATTAACGATCGGTTCTTTTAGTTTTGAAATTTTTGAGACACCAGGACATTCTCCAGGAAGTATTTCTTATTATAGTAAAGAAGCGAATGCTGTATTTTCTGGAGATGTATTGTTCCAAATGAGTATTGGAAGAACGGATTTACCTGGTGGAAGTTTTGCTGAATTAATTGGAAGTATTGAAGAGAAATTATTTGTATTACCAGATGAAACAGCGGTGCTATGTGGACACGGTCCAGAAACAAGCATTGGTTTTGAAAAAGAAAATAATCCATTTTTACAATAAGGAGTCATTATGGGGATGGAGCTCAATTTAAGAGAATGGATGGGAAAAGAAAAGGATCATTCGATTTCATATAGTACGTATATGAATCTCGTATTATATGCAGAGGAACATGGGTATTATATGAGAGAACGTGAAAAAATTGGAAGACAGGGAGATTTTTTTACGAGTAGCAATGTATCTTCTGTATTTGCGAAGACTTTTGCTAAGTTTTTTATTCGGCTTGTTGAAAAGGGAGAAGTTTCTCCAAATATTTGTGAGATTGGTGGGGGAACAGGAAAGTTTGCCTATGATGTTTTACAAGAATGGAAACAATTATCTCCGGAAACCTTTATCAATTTAAACTATTCAATTATTGAAGTGAGCCCTTTTCATAGAAGGCTACAACAGGAGAGGCTTTGCTTATTTGATAATGTGTCGTATTATACATCTTATATTGAAATGGGAGAGTCTTTCGAAGGAATTATTTTTTCGAATGAATTATTTGATGCGTTTCCTGTTGAGATAGTTGAGAAAAGAAATGGAATTTTGTATGAAGTACGTATCACGTATACAGATGAGGGAAACCTTACAGAAGTATTTAGACCGATAGAGAAAAGAGTCGGTCGTTACTTATTGAAATATAACATTCATATTGCTGAGGGACAGCGCTTTGAAGTGCCTATTGCAATGGAAGAGTATATAGAAGAGATTGCGAAATGGTTTCAGAAAGGTATATGTATTACAGTTGATTATGGATATACAAAAGAAGAATGGATGCATCCTGCACATCGTGAAGGAAGTTTAAGAGGATATTATAAGCACAAGCTAATTCGTAATCCTCTTGCATATCCAGGAGAAATGGACCTTACTACGCATGTTCATTGGGATGAGTTGAAGATGAATTTTGAGCTGCACGGAATTAATACGATATGGCATAGGAAGCAATCAGAGTTTTTGTTAGCAGCAGGAATATTAGATCAGCTTGCTAGCCATCAAGATACCAACCCTTTTTCTGAAACTCAAAAACTAAATAGAGCTATTCGCTCTATGATTTTGAACGGAGGATTAGGTAATGCTTTCGATGTTGTTATACACACAAAAGATATGAAGAATTTACTTTTGAATCAATATTTAACGATATGAAAAAAACAAGACACAGTATTTTCTGTGTCTTGTTTTTTAATACGACTTTTAATTATGTAGCATTATATATTTTCTCTCATGATATATATTTATATTAAAGATATGAGATGAAAAATATAGAATACACTCTTTTTCTCTGTCTATAGGTCCCTAACCTAATAATACACGAACGAGTTGAATAATTGTTTCGTTTTCTACTTTGTAGTAAATTTCCAATCCTTTTCTTTCACTAGAAACGATTTTAGCACTTTTTAACTTTGCTAAATGCTGTGAAATTGTAGATTGTGGCATGTTTAAGCCTGTGTACATTGTAGAAACGTTGCTTGGGCCACGTTCAATTAATCCCTTTACAATACATAAGCGAACAGGATGAGCAAGCACTTTCAATAATTCTGCATTGCTTTCATATAGTTCTATTTCTTTTTGAAAGGTTTCTAACATGTTCTTTTCCACCTCCGTGTGAGCTGTTATACCATACTATACATACCAAAAAATCAAAGAAAAGAAAACAGTTGTTGCAGAAAAAAAGTCCTAAAGTAAAGAAATTGTAAGAAAAGAGACCCTGATGTAAATAAAATAGATAAATTTGCACAGTTTTGTAAAATGACATTTTTGAGTGAAAATTTTGATGCGTTTCAAAAATTGAAAGATATAGATATATTCGTAACACAATTTTATCATGATTTTCTTATTCTTTCAAATGAATATACAAAATTTTTAAAATAATATGACAAAGGAATTATAATGTTATATATAGAATATATAACAGGTTAAAAGAAAAGAAGCTGATTATGATCAGCTTCTTTATAATGGTGATAATGAAATATTTGAATGTGGCTGATAAATCTTAGAATGATCAAGTTATTAGTCATTTATTCTAGAGTTCATCTTGTATCAATTTTAAAAATCTGTGATTCCATATATTTTCATAAAAATTAATTGTCTCTTTTGCGGACATAAATGGATTATTTAACGTAGAGGTTGTTTTCTGTATCATGAAGTTTTCGTATCCTAGTCCATGGGCAAATTTAATCGTAGCATCCATACAGTACTCTGTTTGGGCACCACAAAATTCAATATGATGTACAGATAATTGGTCTAAAATCTCTTTTAAGTTCGTTTTATAAAATGAATTTGCATGTGTTTTTCTTACAAAAAAATCTTGTTCTTGAACATCTAGATCGGTATGAATAGCCCAAAGTTCTTTTTCGGGTACTAAATCATCATCACAATGTTGAACAAAAATGATTGGTTTATTTGATTTTCTATAGGAAGAAATTCTTTTATTTACTTTTGTAAGCAAGTTTTGTAAATCAAATAAATGCTCTCCGTTATAACATACCCCATTTTGTAAATCGATAACGATTAAAACATCTGCACAAGTATCCATTATTTTTGCCCCTTTTTTACTTTTTAATATATCAATTAATTCATTACTTGGAAATAGATGGTGCTCTTTCGTTTTTTATGAACTATACGAAAAGTAAAAAATATACTTAACGGCATAAAAAAGAAGATATGAAAACTTAATTTCATATCTTCTGTTCGTCCTATGCATTTACAGGCTCTTCTACATAAGAAAGGGCATTTTCAAAATCGGATATTAAATCGTCAACATTTTCAAGGCCAACGGATAACCGAAGTAATGAATTAGAAATACCTCTTTCATCACGAGCTTCTTGCGACAGTGCTGCATGTGACATTTTAGCTGGGTAGGAAAGAATCGATTCGACAGCTCCTAAACTAACTGCGAAGACAGGTAATTTTACTTTTGATAAAAATTGGCGGAGTGCGTCTTCTGATTGTAAAGTGAAAGATAGGACAGCTCCGGCTGATGTAGCTTGAGATTGTTGAATGTCAAATCCAAGATGTGTTTGTAAGCCAGGATAATAGACATTTTGAACTTTAGTGTGCTCTTGTAAAAAATGTGCGATTTTGTTGGCACCTGCAGCTGAATGTTCGAGACGTACATGCAATGTTTTAATGCCGCGAAGCACGAGAGAACAATCTTGCGGTCCTAAAATAGCACCAAAAGCGTTTTGTAGAAAGCCGAGCTTTTGAGCGAGTTCTTCATCTTTTACGACAGCTAATCCGGCGGTGACATCGCTATGACCAGCAATAAACTTTGTAGCGCTATGAAGAACGACATCAGCGCCAAGATCAAGCGGTTTTTGAAATAGTGGTGTCAAAAATGTATTATCAACAAAAGTAAGAGCACCAATAGATTTTGCAAGATTAGAAACAGCACGAATATCTGTCACTTTTAAAAGTGGGTTAGAAGGTGTTTCTACATAAAAGAGCTTCGTATTTGGTTTAATGTTTTCTTTTACTTCTTCCACATTGGTCATATCAACAAATGTATGTGAAACACCATAACGGGAGAGAACTTCAGTAACAATTCGATAAGTGCCTCCATATACATCTTCTGAAATAAGAACATGGTCACCTTGTGAAAGAAGGAGAAATGCAGTAGAAATGGCTGCAATGCCTGATGCAAAGGCAAATCCTTTTGTCCCGCCTTCTAATAAAGCAATGATATCTTCAAGAGCTTCACGTGTTGGATTTCCAGATCTACTATAGTCATACTTTCCGAAAGCATCTACATCAAACTGATGGAATGTTGATGTGTTATAGATGGGAACGTTAACAGCTCCTGTGTGTGAGTCATGCTTGTATTGATTATGCAGTAAAAGCGTATCTATGGAATAACTCATATTCTTACACCTTCTTTTACAAGTTTAATTGCTTGCTTTAAGTCTTGAATTAAGTCGTTGCTATTTTCGATGCCGACTGAAAAACGGAGAAGACGATTACACACACCACGTGCTGTTCGAACATCTTCTGGAATGTCGGCATGAGTTTGCGTTGCTGGATAAGTCATTAAACTTTCGACGCCGCCAAGACTTTCAGCAAATGTAATTAAGGATAAAGATTGTAAGAAAGGATTAATCCAAGTTTCATCTTGAAGGCGAAATGAAATCATACCACCTCTTCCTGGATAAAATACATCTGTCACACCATCTTCATCATTTAAATAAGCAACAATTGCATGAGCGTTTTCTTCATGCTGTTTCATGCGAAGTGCTAAAGTCTTCATCCCTCGAATTAATAGCCATGAATCAAACGGGCTTAAGACAGCACCAGAGGCATTATGATAATGAGCAAGCTCCTCGCAAAGAGATTTCCCTTTCGCAACGACAAGTCCGCTTAGTACATCGTTATGACCGCCTAAATATTTAGTTGCGCTATGAAGGACGATGTTTGCACCTTCTGTTAATGGTTGCTGTATATAAGGTGTATAGAACGTGTTATCTACAATAAGAAGTAGTCCGTGCCTTTTCGCTACACTTGCTACACTTACGATATCAGTTACTTGCATTAATGGATTAGTCGGTGTTTCTATGAAAATAGCCTTCGTTTGAGATGTGATTGCTTGCTCAATTTGTTTAATAGATTGTGTATCTACGTATCTACATCGAATATTCCACTTGTCTTCATGTTCGGAAAATAGACGATATGTTCCCCCGTATAAGTCTTCAGATACGATAAGCTCATCTCCGGAACGGAATAGTGAAAGGACAAGGAGAACAGCCGCCATTCCTGAACTACAGGCATACCCTTGCTCACCGCTTTCTAAGTCTGCAATTGCCTGTTCTAAAAGGCCACGAGTCGGATTTCCAGTTCTTGAATAGTCAAATCCAGTAGATTTACCAATTCCTTCGTGACGATAAGCAGTTGAGAAATAAACAGGTGGATTAACCGTTCCTGTTGTAGCTTCGCTACGGTTCCCGATTTGTGCTAGTTTTGTTTCGATTGTTGACATGTGAAAATTCCCCCTTTTTAAAGTGAACGACTAAGTGAAAATAAAAAAAGCCTTCTAAGAAGAAGGCTTTCGGATTGAATAGAGTCTTCTTCTCATCTGTCAAATCTTTCACAATTTGCTGGAATTAGCACCTTATTAACGAATGAATGTTAATGGTTGCTGAGGCGTCAAAGGGCCAGTCCCTCTACCTCTCTAGATAAGAATGTTCGTATGAAATTTTATTATGGTTTTAACTTTACAACAAAAGATATTTGAATTGCAACTTTATTTTAAATAATTTTTATTTTTCCGCAAGTGTCATTGACTTTTATTTTAGTGCGTGCTAAATTTATAAAAAATTAACAAACATTGTTAAAAGGGGAACGTATTTCCTTTTAGCTACATAAATAAAATAATAAAGACAAACTCTTATTGAGAGCGGTGGAGGGAAAGGCCCTGTGAAACCCGGCAACCTTCAAACTAAATGTTTGAAACGGTGCTAAAACCTGCAAAACGTGTGTTTTGCATAATAAGAGGAGGAACAATTATGTCCCCCTCTTCAAAGTGAAGAGGGGGTTTTTATATTGATAGAAATGAGGGAGATTCGTGAAATTACTAGATTTATTATCAAAAGGAATTGTAATAGGTGATGGTGCGGTTGGAACGTTATTACATTCGCATGGTTTACAAAGTAGTTTTGAAGAATTGAATTTGTCTGACCCGGACTTAATTATATCGATCCATAAACAATATGTAGCTGCTGGAGCGGATGTTATTCAAACGAATACGTATGGTGCGAATGAAGCGAAACTCCGCATGTATGGTCTAGAAAATCAAGTTGTCCAAATTAATAAAGCGGCAGTGAATATTGCGAAAGCATCAGTAACAGATCGGAATGCAATTTTAGGGACAATTGGAGGTATGAAACATATTGGTGCTGTTACAACGACTGATATAGAGCGAGAATTTATGTTACTTGAGCAGGCAGGTGCTTTACTAGAAGAACAGGTTGATGGATTACTATTAGAAACTTTTTATGATGAATTTGAATTATTGCATGCGGTTAAAGTATTGCGTAAACAAACGAATATTCCGATTGTTGCTCAGTTAGCGTTACATGAGGCAGGTACGACTCAAAATGGGAATGATGTCAATGAAATATTAAAACAGCTTTTAGATTACGGTGCCAATGTTGTTGGGTTGAACTGTCAACTAGGCCCGCTTCACATGACGGAAGCTTTCAAAATGATATCGATTCCTCAAAATGGCTATTTATCAGCATATCCGAATGCAGGTCTCCCGAATTATGTGGAAGGGCGTTACGTATATGAGGGAAGTCCAGCGTATTTTGAAGAAATGACACCGAAATTTATTGAACAAGGTATTCGTTTATTAGGTGGTTGTTGTGGTACTACCCCGGAACATATTGAAGGAATGAAACGTGCTACTCTAAATGTTGCACCTGTAATAGCAAAGGAGACGATTCAAAGGCCTAAAGTGGTCCATACACATGAGAAGCGTTCGAGAGCTCATGTTACTCTAGCAGAAAAGGCAAAGAAACAAACGACAGTTGTAGTGGAATTAGATCCACCGAAAACGTTAGACACGCAGCGTTTTTTTGAAGGGGCAAGAGCACTGAAAAGGGCTGGAGCGGATGCTATTACTCTAGCAGATAATTCATTAGCATCTCCTCGTGTTTCGAATATGGCTATGGGTGCATTATTAACGAAGCATGATATTCCAGTATTGACGCATTTAACGTGTAGAGACCATAACGTCATTGGACTACAGTCTCACTTACTTGGATTATCAGCATTAGGTATGGAGGAAGTGCTAGCTTTAACTGGTGATCCAGCGCGCGTTGGTGATTTCCCAGGTGCAACTTCTGTATATGATTTGTCATCGATAGAGCTCATTAAAATGATTAAAGAGATGAACGACGGACGCTCTATTTTAGGGAAATCAATTGGTCCGGCAACAAGATTTTCTGTCGGAGGGGCATTCAATCCTCATGTAAGGCATTTAAAAGCAGCGGTCAAGCGAATGGAACGAAAAATTGATGCTGGTGCTGAATATTTCTTAACGCAGCCGATATATGATGTTGCTTTAATAGAAGAAGTATATGAAGCGACAAAGCATTTGGAACAACCTATCTTTATTGGAATTATGCCGTTAGTAAGTAAGCGGAACGCAGATTTTCTTCATTTTGAAGTGCCGGGTATTACTCTCCCTGAAGAGATAAGACAAAGAATGGATGGACATGAAACGAAAGAGGCAGCCATAGAGGAAGGGATTCGTATTTCACAGGAGTTGATCGATGCGGCGATGAAATACTTTAACGGTATTTATCTTATTACACCGTTTTTAAAATATGAAATTACAGAACATCTCGTGAAATATGTGAGAGAAAAGCAAGAAGTGAAAGAAGGTATTAATTGATGAAACGAATAGAAGAGAGATTACAACATGAAATTTTAATATTAGATGGTGCAATGGGAACGATGATCCAGCAAGAAGACTTAACAGCGGAAGATTTTGGAGGAGAAGAATACGAAGGTTGTAATGAATATTTAGTAAAAACAAGACCGGATGTTATTTTAAATATTCATAAAGTCTACATTGAAGCTGGAGCAGATATTATTGAAACGAATACGTTTGGTGCAACAAATATTGTATTAAGTGATTATGCATTGTCTCATTTAGATGAAGAGTTAAACGAAAGGGCAGCGCTTTTGGCGAAGCAAGCGGTTAAAGAAAGTGGGAAAGAAGTGTATGTTGCGGGAGCGATGGGACCAACGACGAAAGCGATTAGTGTTACAGGTGGTGTGACTTTTGAAGAGTTAATTGAAGCCTATACAAGGCAAGCGAGAGGACTATTAAGAGGAGAAGTTGATGTATTACTCGTTGAAACGAGTCAAGATATGCGTAATGTGAAAGCTGCGTACATTGGAATTCAATCGGCGTTTGAAGAACTAAACAAAATAGTACCTATTATGATTTCTGGAACAATTGAACCGATGGGAACGACTTTAGCGGGTCAAGCGATCGAAGCCTTTTATTTATCGGTAGAGCATATGAAGCCATTATCGGTTGGATTAAACTGTGCTACTGGTCCAGAATTTATGAGGGAACATATACGTTCCCTATCTGATTTATCGGAGTGTTATATTTCGTGTTATCCAAACGCTGGTCTTCCTGATGAAGATGGGCATTATCACGAATCTCCAGCGTCACTTGCTGAAAAAGTAAAACGTTTTGCTGAAGAAGGATGGATTAATATTATTGGTGGTTGTTGTGGCACAACACCAGAACATATACGTGTAATGAAATCAGCGCTTGCCTCGATTAATCCTCGTGAGCATCATGAAAGGGTTGGACATGGAATTAGTGGACTAGAAGCGTTGCAATATGATGATTCTATGAGGCCTTTATTTGTTGGAGAAAGGACGAATGTAATTGGATCGCGTAAGTTTAAAAGATTAGTAGCAGAAGGGAAATTTGAAGAGGCTGCTGAAGTGGCAAGAGCGCAAGTGAAGAAAAATGCTCATATTATTGATATTTGTATGGCAGACCCTGATCGTGATGAAATAGAAGATATGGAAAGATTCTTGGCAGAAGTTACGAAAGTGTTAAAAGTACCGATTATGATTGATTCAACAGATGAAAATGTTATGGCGAAAGCTCTTACTTATATTCAAGGAAAAGGTGTTATCAATTCTATTAATTTAGAGGATGGAGAAGAACGTTTTGAAAAAGTGACACCCCTTCTTCGGAAATACGGTGCTGCGATAGTTGTAGGGACAATTGATGAAGATGGTATGGCAGTTAGTGCAGAAAGAAAGATAGAGATTGCTAAAAGAAGCTATGAATTACTAACGAAAAAGTATGGTATACGCCCATCTGATATTATTTTTGATGCGCTTGTGTTTCCTGTAGGAACAGGTGATGAAGAATATATAGGTTCAGCGGCAGCGACTATAGAAGGAATTCGTCTTATTAAAGAAGCGTTACCAGAATGTTTAACGATTCTAGGTGTGAGTAATATATCTTTTGGTTTACCACCAGCTGGACGTGAAGTATTAAACTCTGTCTTTCTATATCATGCAACGAAAGCAGGATTAGATTATGCGATTGTTAATACGGAAAAATTAGAACGCTATGCGTTAATTCCAGAGGAAGAAAAACGTCTTGCGGATGCATTATTATTTGAAACGACGAAAGAGACGTTAGAAAAATTTACAAACTTTTATCGTGTTGCCAAAAAGAAAGATGTCGTTATACAAGAAACGCTAACACTTGATGAACGACTGGCAAATTATATTGTAGAAGGTACGAAGCAAGGACTACAAGAAGATCTAAGTCTCGCGCTTACAGAAGGACGAAAACCTCTGGATATTATTAACGGGCCGCTTATGACAGGAATGGATGAGGTGGGGCGATTATTTAATGGTAATGAGCTTATCGTTGCTGAAGTATTGCAAAGTGCTGAAAGTATGAAAGCTGCCGTAAGTTATTTAGAGCCACATATGGAATCTAGTGAGAGTGCAAAAAAAGGGAAAGTATTATTAGCGACTGTTAAAGGAGACGTACATGATATTGGGAAAAACCTTGTTGAAATTATTTTATCAAATAACGGATATGAAATTATTAATTTAGGAATTAATGTTCGTTCGGATCGAATTGTTCAAGAAGTACAAGAAAAGAAACCTGATATTATTGGCCTTTCTGGTTTGTTAGTAAAATCAGCGCAACAAATGGTAACGACTGCTGAAGATTTAAAAGCAGCGAATATTGATATTCCAATTGTTGTAGGTGGTGCAGCACTAACGAGGAAATTTACAGATAATCGTATTTCTCCATCTTATAAAGGGCTCGTATGTTATGCAAGTGATGCAATGACAGGTCTTGATATTATTAACAAATTACAAAAAGAAGAAGAACGTGAAAAGATGAAGCGAGATAAAAAGGAACGCCATCTTCATATTGTGAAACAAGAGGAGAAAAAAATAGAAATTCCTGCAGTTATTGAGCCGTTGCCAAAAGCAACTGTTATAGTGCCAGATTCGACGAAACGAGTTGTATTACGGGATATTCCTGCCCTTCATCTTGCACCGTTTTTAAATAGACAAATGTTAATTGGACACCATCTTGGGTTAAAAGGAAACGTAAAAAAACTCTTGCAAGAAGGGGATAAAAGAGCACATGAGCTAAATGATTTAATTGATGAATTATTACAAGAAGGACAATTTTGGTTACGCCCAAAAGCGGTGTATCAATTTTTCCCGGCGCAAAGTGATGGACAAAATATAATTATATACGATCCGGAAGATCACACACGTATTATAGAGCGATTTGAATTTCCGAGACAAGGGAAAGCACCATACCGTACTTTAGGAGATTATATACGCCCGATTGGAGATGAGATGGATTATGTCGCTTTCTTATCTGTTACCGTTGGAGAAGGGGTTCGAGATATTGCAGAGGAATGGAAGGCGAAGGGAGATTATTTACGCAGTCATGCGATTCAGTCGTTAGCACTTGAATTAGCAGAAGGACTTGCTGAAAAAACACATATGCTCATTCGTGATCGTTGGGGAATTCCAGATTCACCTGAACTGACGATGGAAGAGAGATTCCGTACAAAATATAGAGGAATACGCGTATCATTTGGTTATCCAGCATGCCCAGAACTTGCTGATCAAGAAAAATTATTTCGCTTAATTCATCCAGAAGAAATAGGTATTTCATTAACAGAAGGATTTATGATGGAGCCAGAAGCGTCTGTAACGGCTATGGTATTTTCTCACCCTGAGGCAAGGTATTTTAGTGTACTATAGTGTAGAAGGGGGAGACGTATGAAAAAAATAGTCTTTACAGGTGGCGGTTCGGCCGGGCATGTAACACCTAATTTAGCAATTATTCCACATTTACAAAAGCAGAACTGGGATATCTCTTATATTGGTTCTCATCAAGGGATTGAGAAAACGATTATAGAAAAAGAAGGAATCCCATACCATAGTATTGCAAGCGGGAAGCTACGTCGTTATTTTGATTTGAAAAATATAAAAGATCCTTTTCTCGTGATGAAGGGTGTTATGGATGCGTACGTAACAATTCGTAAACTAAAACCGGATGTTATTTTTTCAAAAGGTGGTTTCGTATCCGTACCAGTCGTAATAGGAGGGTGGCTAAATAGGGTGCCAGTTTTATTACATGAATCTGATATGACACCTGGACTAGCAAATAAAATTGCGCTCCGTTTTGCCTCGAAAATATTTGTTACATTTGAAGAAGCAGCGAAACATTTACCGAAAGAAAAAGTAATATATACAGGATCGCCTGTACGTGAAGACGTACTAAGAGGAAATCTTGAAAAAGGTTTAAAGTTTCTAGGGTTTTCCCGGAAGAAATCAGTTATTACTGTTATGGGAGGAAGTTTAGGCGCAAAGAAAATTAATGAAACGGTTCGATCGGCACTTCCAGATCTTCTGAAAAATTATCAAATTGTGCATCTTTGCGGAAAAGGAAATCTTGATGAATCCTTACAAAATAAAGAAGGATATAGACAATTTGAATATGTACATGAAGAGTTTCCGGATATATTAGCAGCAACAGATTTTGTTATTTCACGTGCGGGATCCAACGCGATTTTTGAATTTTTAACAATGCAAAAGCCGATGGTGTTAATTCCGTTATCGAAATTTGCAAGCCGTGGAGATCAAATTTTAAATGCTGAATCCTTTAAAAGACAAGGGTATGCATCGGTATTATATGAAGAGGATGTAACGGTGAACTCACTTATAAAGCATATAGAAGAGCTATCTCATAATAATGAGACGTATAAAACAGCATTAAAAAAATATAATGGGAAAGAAGCGATTAAAACTATCATTCAACATATTTCAGAGGCATGATTAAACAATCATGTCTTTTTTAGTAGGATGAAAGATTCCAAGAATTAATATTTTTATGTTACAATAAAGTGAAACTTTAATCAGTGGGGGGTTCATCCCCACTGATTATTAGCCCTCACCAATCGGGCTTTTACGGGCAGTTAATCCCATACCTAACTTCTTTGTTTTCGCTGAATTTTGAGGTGGGGGTCTTACTGCCCTCAAATAGCGGGGTAACAAATGGTTAATAGGG
This sequence comes from Bacillus sp. RC51, assembly GCF_044908115.1. Lineage (NCBI taxonomy): Bacteria > Bacillati > Bacillota > Bacilli > Caryophanales > Bacillaceae > Bacillus > Bacillus sp. RC51. The sequence goes on from NZ_JBIYCW010000002.1 coordinate 163,818, forward strand.
AAATTCCAATTGATTAAGCGTGAAAATACGAATGGATTAGGAGTGACTGTGTTGGAGCTAAGTCTCTATGAAAATACTGCACTTATTATATGCTTTGTGTTGTACGTTGGTAGTGTTATTGTTTATATTTCACGGAAATTTTCACAAGAACGAGAGCTTGAAAAATCAGAAATAACAGCTGAACTAGAAATGTTAGCTGATGAAAGTTATAAAAAACAAAAAATAAAAGAAGATCATGAGGCACCCCATCATTGAAACGCAAATAAGTTCTAAGGATGGGGATTTTTTTTGAAAAAATCCCATTAACGCTAAAAAAGGAGTTTCCCCATACATATTTAAGGAGTGAATATAAATGAAATTTTATATTGCTTCAGGATTTCAAAATAAACATCTTGTTCGTTTCGTATCAAGCCAGTTGAAAGAAGTGGGATGGCAGCATACATATGATTGGACGAAAAATGAAAGAGCAACCAATAGAGAACAATTGCAAAAGATTGGTGAAGAAGAACAAGAAGCGATACGAGAAGCTGATGTTTTCTTACTCATACTAGAGGGTGGGAATGGAAGTCATACAGAATTAGGGATGGCAATTGCTTTAGAAAAGAAAATTTATATATATCACAGGGGCAATGAGTTGCAAACTACATTCTATCATTTACGAGAAGTTGATATTTTCAAAGGAGAAATTGAGGGACTTGTCTCATATATATTGAATAAGGTGGAATGTTAGACGTGGGAATGCAGCGAGAAATATTTTTTGCAAAAAAAGAGTGAAGGTTACCATTAGGCTATTTTGGGCACAGTTATTATAAGTAAAGCATATAAAGGAGTTATAAATATGAAATTAGAAAATGGATGGGAAACAAGTTTTTTAGAGGTTGTACAAAACAGTGAATTTAAGAAAGATGCAATTCTTAGTCAATTGCTTTTTGCGGATAGTGAAGAAGTAGAAGAGCTTGTTGATGATTACGGTTATGAAGAGATTATTGAACGCGAACATGATGATGAGTTAGCAGGAATTTTAGGAGAAGAACTTTTCAGTGAGCTGGAGCGAAATGTATTCTTATCTCCACAGCCAGAAGAAAAACTTATTTCATTCGTAAATGGATTAGGTTTTCATGTGTTAGATTGGATTGTGCTTCTTGAAACAGAATTTGGCATTGATAGCGCAAACTTCACATCGGATGCAGTGAAAATGTTAGAAAAGCGCTTTAGACAGTTTCCCTATATAGAAGAGAAGACAATTTTTGATATGACGTTTGAAGAAGCGATGGATGTATTAGAATCTGTTACAGGATTACAGCTGAAGGGGAAAATGAACGTATAATGAAAAAGAACGTGATAGCTTCACGTTCTTTTTTTTTACATAATAATAATTTTATCATCTAGCTTTGTTTGTCCAGTAAGAAGTGCATTTAAATACTCTACTTTTCGTATGCAAGCTTGTATATGTCTTTCAACCTCTTGTAACTCTGCTTGGTGATGCGTTTCAATTGGATGAATTTGTACGTTAAATTTTTCGAATTGACTACTATATGTTATTTCTGCATAGCCGCTCATAATATCGGTTTCGTTATGAAATAAAAATTGCTTCGTTTCTTCACAGAATGATACATCCTGAAAGCCATATACTTTTAATGCTTCAATTACTTTGTTAATCATGTTTGTATTCATTTTTTAACCCTCTTTACGAAGTTCTACTTTTATATTATAACATAAAAAAATACGTAGAAAGCGCTTCCAAGTGTATTTTATTATAAACTTTACGTTTCAATCATAAAAATGAAACAAAGAAAAAATAATTGTAAAGAAGGAAGGACTCTTTTATTGTTTCGTCATATATATAGAGAAATAGTGCAATGAAAGGAAATTTTCCGAGGTGGAGATTGTATTTCCAATTTGAGCGCAGTAAAAGAGGTGAGAATCTTGAACTTTGATATTGTAGGACAAAAAGCATATATAAAAGATGGGCCGCATCGGAACCGAATTGGAACTGTAAAGAAAAATGAAAAACAATTAGAATCCCATTTTGCTATTGTAATTGGGGAACAAAGTATTGCTGTAGAGCTAAAGGATATCGTGTTAGTTGGAGTAGATGTAGGACAATTTCATAAATGGTGTGAGCAAAATGGCTATTTGTGAAAGGGACGGGCTGTGAGATAGTGAAATATATTTGAGAAAAGAGAATATGTTATTGTATTCTCTTTTTTTATGTGTAAGGAGATAGAAATGAAGTATAAAGAACGAGATTTTACATTGGAGTTAAAAGAGCAACTAGAAGAGTTTTTAGTAGAAGTATAAAGATTGGTTTTTATAAAACCTTACAAAAATGTAATTTTTATAAAAATCCGAAAAGATATATAATTTATTTATAATTATCTATTCTAATATACAGGTGGTGTTTTACTATGGTTGAAGTAATCGGTAGAGCTTTATACATAGTGTTTGAAACAATATGTTATGCCTTATGTTTAAAAGATAAAGAGGAAGATGAAAAGAAATAAAAAAGGACGCTAACATTTTTGTTAGCGTCCTTTTTTATTATGAAGCAATTTCACCAGTTTTTACATCATCTTGATTGTACGTATCTTGATCTAATTCACCAAGCCATTTACTAGAAATAAGACCTGCTGTCATAGAACCACTTACGTTAAGAGCCGTACGACCCATATCGATTAATGGTTCAACCGAGATAACAAGAGCGACAATGCCGATTGGTAAGTTCATTGTAGATAGTACGATTAACGCTGCGAATGTTGCACCGCCACCCACGCCGGCAACACCGAATGAGCTAATAGCAACGACAGCGATTAAAGTTAAAATAAATTGTGGTTGTAATGGATCGATTCCTACAGTTGGAGCGACCATCATAGCAAGCATTGCTGGGTAAATACCTGCGCAACCGTTTTGACCGATAGATACCCCAAAGGATGCAGCGAAGTTAGCGATTCCTTCAGAAATACCAAGCTTTTCTTTTTGAGCTTCAATATTTAATGGCATTGCACCAGCACTAGAGCGAGATGTGAATGCAAATGTTAATACAGGGAACACTTTTTTCAAATATTGAATTGGATTTAAACCAGATAATGCGATTAATAATAAGTGAATGATAAACATTACGATAAGAGCTACGTAAGATGCTAACACGAAGTTACCAAGTTTTAAAATAGCGTTAATATCGCTACCAGCAACTGTCTTTGCCATCAGAGCTAATACGCCGTATGGAGTAAGACGTAAAATTAATGTTACCATACGCATTACGATTGCATATACAGCATCAAGCATTTTCTTAAATAGCTCTGCTTGTTCTGGATATTTTCGTTTTACACCTATAAAGGCAATCCCGATAAAGGCTGCAAATATTACAACAGAAATTGTTGATGTTGGACGAGCACCTGTTAAATCAAGAAAAGGATTCGTAGGCAACAGTTCTAACAATTTGTCTGGAATTGTTGTCTTTTCAATAGAGGTAAATCTTTCTTCTACTAATTTCAGACGAGCAGATTCTGCATCACCTTGTTGTAATCCTGTCGCTGATACATCAAATCCTGCGCTTGCAGCTATACCGACAGCTGCGGCAATTCCTGTAGTAAGAATTAAAATTCCGATAATAAGACCACTGATTTTACCAAGGTTTTTCGTTAATTGTAATTTTGTAAATGCTGAAATAATAGATACTAAAATAAGTGGCATAACGATCATTTGAAGTAATTTCACATAACCGTTACCAATTAAACTAAACCAGGTATTTGATTCGATAATTACTTTAGAAGTAGGTTCATAAATAAATTGTAATATAAGACCAAAGATAATTCCGACTCCTAAAGCAGTAAATACACGTTTATTAAAAGATACATGCTTACGTTGCATATAATACAATACGCCAACTAAAATGAGCATGACTGTGATGTTAATCCCGACAAGCAGTGTATTCATGTTGATTCCCCCTAATTCCAATGTGTTATATAGAATATAAGGTAATAAAACCTATAAGTCAACTAGGGAATTGCGGGATTAAAAAAAAGATGGCAATTTGCCATCTCTTAATGCCCAGCTCCAGGGACAAGTAAAAATGTTGTGTACCATGTAAATCCGATGAAGAAAACGGTTAAATATGCCCCGAATACGTATATATACATACGCTCTGTTAATTTTAAATAACTTAAAAGTACGAAGAATCCTGTTTGTCCTAAAAATAGTAGTGCAGTCGAATGCATATCCCCTACGTAAAACATAACCGAGAAAATTCCAGTCCAAAAGCCGAGAACGCGAAACATGCGCTCCATGCCATCTCCCTCCTTTTCTAAAAAAAGTAAAACCTCTTTTCATTATAGTTTATTTTTCTAACTATTGTAAATATTCATTCATATAAAAAGAAGTCAATTATAATATTGACTTCTTCTTAGTTGAAAAACTAAATTTGAACTTTATCCCGCTATTTGTTGGCAGTAAAACTCCCACCTCAAAATTCGGCTTGAGCAAAGAAGTTAGGTGGGAGATAACTGCCCGTAAAAGCCCGATTGGTGAAAGCTAATAATCAGTGGGGGAAGAACACCCCCCACTGATTAAAGTTTCACTTTATAGTTACAAGATTTGCATCCATCTAGTAGACTATCGTTTCGTGTTAATTCGACGTTCGGGAATAAGATTTCAAAAATCCCTTTCATCATATCTCCGTGCATGTTACAAATTTCAGTTGGATGATGCGCAGCAACTTCTTTAAACGGGCAATTGTGTACATCATAGAAAATTTTTGTGCCATCTGTACTTAATTCAAAAGCAGGGGATAAGCCCGCTGTTGAGAATGCTTCTTTTGCGATTAGCATTTTTTGTTCTATCGTCAATGCTTCTGCACTTACATTTAAGCGATGCATATGTTGTTGCATTAATTCTTTGCCGAATTGTTTCCCTGTTTCATATAGCGCTTTTTCACCAGCACTACCTAAGCTTAGCAGTGAATTAAATGCTATCTGCGCTAATAATTGATAATCGCGAAATGGGAATTGTAACTGGATGACATCTTGAGACAAGACGTATAGTCTGCTTGGTCTTCCGCCTTTCCCAGTTTTTTTTGTTTCTGATTTGAGCATATTAACATCTTCTAATTTAGATAAATGTAAACGCGCTACGTTTGGATGAATGTTAAACTCATCTGCAATTTCTTGTACAGTTACGTAATTATGCTTTTGCGAAATATATTTATAAATGTAATAACGAGTAGGGTCAGATAACACACCTGTAATTTTTAAAGCTTGTTCCATTAGGATCTCCACCTTTATCACTTTATCCAAGATATTAACATTATAATACAGATAAACTTCCATATAGGTAATTTCAGACAATAATTCAGAAATTGTTCATAATTTCACAAACATATTTCCCCTTTTTATCCTAGTGAAAATACAAAATCTCTAATTTTTCTTGTGCATTTTTTCATAATATATACATAGTGAGGAGGGAAACTTGATGAACAGTGTCGAGCTTTTTGCAAATATGATTATGAAAGAAGCTTGTGGGGTGCAAGCATCGGACTTACATATTGTGCCCAGGCAGAAGGATGTGGCGATTCAATTACGTATTGGAAAAGATTTAATTACGAAACGGTGTATTGAAAAGGGATTTGGAGAAAAGCTTGTTTCGCACTTTAAATTTTTAGCATCAATGGATATAGGAGAGAGGAGAAAACCTCAAAATGGTTCGTTGTACTTACAAATTGATGGACAAGAAGTGTATTTACGCCTTTCAACACTTCCAACAGTATATCAAGAAAGTCTCGTTATTCGCCTCCATTTACAAGCATCTGCTCAGCCGTTGTCTCACCTTTCGTTATTTCCAAGTTCAACGGAAAAATTACTCTCTTTTTTAAAGCATTCGCATGGGTTACTCGTATTTACTGGGCCGACAAGACCTGAATTTAGAGACTATTTTCTCTTATAATTGAAACACATCAAAAAATTATTTATTTCAAGTTTACATCTTTATTCTTTCCAATATAATCTCTGTAAAAAGGTGTGTTTCAATTATGAAAGAAATTATGAATGTAGCTATATATTTACGTTTGTCCCGTGATGAAGAAAACAAAGGAATTGAAAGCATTTTAGCTAATCATCGAGAAAAACTAACAAAGTTTTGTGAACAAAACAAATGGAAGTACAAGATATTTCAAGAAATAGCTTCAAGTCGAACAATTGAATTAAGGGAACAACTGATTAATATGTTAGAACGTGTAAAGCAAAAACATTATGACGCAGTTGTTGTAATGGATGTTGACCGTCTTTCGAGGAATGAGTTTGACGCTCCTCGAATATTTAAAATCTTGTCAGATTCCAATACTGTTATTGTGACACCAACTAAAACATACGATTGGTCGAGAGACGAAGATAATTTGCTATTGGGCATACAATCGTTGGTAGCTGCTCAAGAATACAAACAAATAAAAAAACGTATGACAGCAGGAAAAAGGAGCGCTTCGGAAAAAGGTTTGTGGGTTCATGGCATTCCTCCGTTAGGATATGATAAAGACCTTGAAACAAGAAAGTTAGTTCCCAATGAAGCGGCAAAGCATGTTAAGTTCATTTTTGATTCGATTGTAAATGGTAAAACAGTATCAGATGTTTATCATGAGCTGAATAAAATGGGCGTAAAGACAAGAACCAATAGCACATTTGCTTTTAATTCGGTTATTAGAATAGTTAACAATGAAGTATATAAAGGCACAATCGTAAGCAACAAATATCTAGACAAAAACGAAATGCGACCAAAAAACGAATGGCACTATGTACCAGATGTTCATCCTGCAATTGTTGACGAAGCTACGTGGGAAAAAGTAAACAAAATTGTTAACACATATTCGTTTTCAGCTCCAAGGAGCAGAAATAAAATTTATCCAACAACCAAGCTCATTTTTTGTGGGAACTGTGGGAAGGTACAAGGAACTCAGATGGCACATACAGGTAAGTTATACATAAAGGTCTGTCGACACTGTAAAAATAGGACGTTTTTATATGAACCAATATTAAAGCTCATTAAACAAAGAATGGAAAAGCATATACCAAAAATCCTAAAGCAAATTACGGAAATCGAACAGAAAGATAACGGTGCTGAAGTTGAATACAAGAAACAACAAATTCAAAAACGAATTGGCATTGCTCAGAAAGCTATCGAAAAAATCAAGGAAGCTTATGAGCTAGATGAATATACTATTGCTGATTTCAAGGAACGAAAAGACAAACGTGAAGATGAAATTAAACAGTTAAAAGCAGAATTGATACAAATTGAACAACAAAATCCCAAAGACAAACTTGCTGATTTAACGGAAATAAAAAGACGGATTGAATACCTGCTTCAAACTTGGCAATGTCTTGACGGAGAAGGTTTGACAGATGAAGACGTGAACAGAAATTTGCATTTCATCATTGAACGGATTGAATGGACGTATGGAAAAGACGATGAACAACCTACAGTGGAAATTATATATAAATAAACGAACCACGCTCGTTATTGGGCGTGGTTTTGTTGTATGTAATAGTAAACATTGAGAAAATGCATAACTCGTGAAGCCGATGTGTATATGAAAATATAGTTAATAACTAGATTAATTGTTATAATAAGTTAATTGGTAATCGTGACAGGAGGAGATGAGCTACTTGACTAGTATAGACAACGAAAAAAGTAACGAAAACAACGAAAACAAAAATACAGAAGGGTGGGCGGAATTTTTTACGTGGATTGGTTTTGCTTTAGTACCTATTGCGATGGCAATGCCCTTTATAGTTTATCATTATGATTTTAGTTATTTAAAAGAGCTTGGAGCAGTAGGGGATTTTATAGGAGGAACAACTGTAACTTTTTTAACAGGAGCTAGTGTGTTTTTATTAATCGCTACAAATATTATGCAACGTAAAGAGCTACAAATGAGTAGAAAAAGTATTGATGAAATGGTAAAACAAACTGAAGCTTCTGTAGAACAAATGAAAGCTTCAGTCCAACAAGCTAAGGAAGCTAAAAAAGAAACTCAAGTTACAAATGAAACAATGAAAAAGCAACAGTTTGAAACAACATTTTTTAATATGATTAATTTACATCATAATATTTTAAAAGAACTCAAATATAATAGTAAGATAGGGCGTGAAGCGATAGCGGAGTTTTATGCAGAATTAAAAGGCATAAATATGTTTGATATATATTCGGAGCATAAGTTTGCAATATTGGAAGAAGGGAATATTGAAGAAATAAATGAATTAACAAAACGGTTTTTAATTGCTGAGGAATTAGACGAATATAAAAATGAATTTATAGAAAAGCATTGTAGTCCAAGGTGGGATTTTGAAGGTGAATACACCTATGATTTTAAAAAATTTAATGACTTTCAAGCAGTTCTTGATGGTGGAAACGATGAAGAATGGCATGAAATTGAAGCTAAAGTTATAGGGGATTTTGAAAAAAACACCAAAAATAACCGTAAGAGCTGTATAGAGGTGTTACAAAGTAATAAGTTACAATGGTATAGTAAAAAAGAACAAGAGATTCAAATAAAACATAAATATATAGCTAAATTTGAAAATGAATATTATGATGAAACATTAATATCATTAAAATGTAGTGCGTATGAAAGGTTATATAAAGAACATGAAAATATAATTGGTCATTACTATCGTAATTTATATAGAATTGTAAAACTAATACAAAACAATACTTTTGATAATGAATCGGAAAAACGTATGTATAGAGGGATACTTAGAGCACAGCTTTCTTCATTTGAGTTGTTGATGTTATTTTATAATATTTCATACTCTGAAAAAGGAAAAAAATTCAAAGAATTAATTGCAGGGATTAACTTCTTTGATGACCATCTAATTGAAGAAGACTTTATTTGGACAAACGATGTAAAAGAATTAGCTATTTTAAATGCTTCTAAAAGTGCAACGGAAACTAATTCAATTTAATAACTGAAAGACATTGGGGGGAGGATTCAATGTCTTTTTTGTATGTAATAGGAATGTATTTGGAGTATAAATAAACCACCAAGCTCGATGAACTGGTGGTTGTAATGGTTAATCAAGGAATTCAAAACGGTAACCAGAAGAATGTGTCCTGCCAGATTTCAAAGCATTGTAAACAGCTTGTGTCGAGCTATTTAATTGTCTTCCAGCTTCAGCAACGGATTCAAATTTAATTCTTTCAGAACCATTAATGGCTAAAATTGGTCGTTTGTTGTTGCTATTTATAACAGAAATTATTGACTGACATTTTTTACATATTGGAAATCGTTCATTGGCGATGAAATTAGAATATGTTTTTTCTGCTGTGTCATCACAAACAACATTACAACATTTCACTGTAATTTTGGTACTAACTCCTTTAAATTCTCCGTAGGAAACAATATTAAAACCGCAAAGCTCTGTATTATAGGAAATCATTTCGTATGTCATTGGTATTGCTTTTCTTAACAAATGATTTTCTTTAGCATATCGGACATTTGGAAAGTGAATAGTTATGGAGCTACCTTTTCTTGTAAATGTGTTCTCAATCAATGGTATTTTTTCCATGTAACTGACCTCCGTACAATTCAATTAGTATATTGCTATTATACTTTAGATTTACGGGATAAGCTCGTATCGTGGCTTGCGTTTAGAAAACAACTTAATAGGTAGCATCAAGAAAATATTAAACTCGTAAAGCTGACGTATTTATTGTTGTTAAACCGATATTTTTCATGACGATTTGAGGAGCGATTTGTCCAATTTAATAAACTCTGCTTTTAATTCCGAAACAATTAACCGTACTTTTTCAATATCGTCTAAAGTGGTTTCTGTAAATTTAATGTAGACACCTAAATGTTTTTCACAAATTTCATCAACGATATGAAATTGGTTAGTTCGAAGAAATACAGCTCCATATCCTTTTCCCAATTTAACAAGTTCAGCGTGTTCTTTTTGAAGCTCTTCGATTTGTTCTGTATCTAATTCAATTTCATTATCTACTTCAGAAATTTTTTCATTATTTTCAATTGCTGTTTCATCAGAATTTTTAACAGTTTGTTTTTTTTGAGAGGTGAAAAACACTGTCTTAAAAATTGTTATTTCATTATTAACTTCAATTTTAGAAGCATTTTCTTGTAATATAAATAAAGTGCGACCAAATCCGTTTAGCTTTGCCGTTTTGATGTTTTGTTTTTCTAAAATTTTTTTCATCTTGTACGGTGAAAGCTCAAATAAATCCCTTAAATCACCAACCTTGTAATATACTTTTCCGTTGTAAATAATTCGAGTTAACATGATAATTCCTCCGATAATTTTAATTTGATTTTTATATGGGAAGCTTCCGTACAAGTGCTTGTTTTTCTTTACACCAAGATTATATTGAGGAGTTTTCAATTGGAAAGCAGTGAATGTGACGAATTTGTGAACAAAATAAAAACCACCAGCTTTTACTGGTGGTCAATGGTTTTTGTTTTCACCACACCTTCAACGCTAACTACTTTGAAAGGTGTATCGAAAAACAGCTCATATTTTATTTGGTTTTCTTCCCAATCAACAATCATACCTTTGCATTTTTTAAGCTTTGGTTGATGTAGTTTTCTTTTTTTGCCATAATCTTCAATGCAAATGAGACCGTAAACAAATTTCATGTAATCATCAGCTTTGTCGAATAATACAGCAGCTTCCTCATGGAATGTATCAATGCGCTCGTTTTTTGCCTCTTCAACTTCAACCATGAATCGGAAGTAATCTGAAGGTTCGTTCACTTTCTTAAATAGCTTTTTATATTCGTTGTCTGCTTCACGAATGATGTTATTTGCAATAATGCGACCTTGAGACATTTCTGCTTTAGCTTTTTCAAGCGCTCGTTTGGGGGCATGAATGTTCTTTTCTTGTAGCGAATTGTATATTTCATTCATTTCATCTTTATCAAGAATAAAGTTATCTTTTTTACCTGCGCCAAAAGTTGAATCAATGTAACCTTTGAAAGTATCCTGTAAGTTCATTAAATCTTTTCCACCTTTTGATATAACACGTTTAACCGTTTCAATAACTTGAGCAGCTGTATTGTTCATTTCTGTAGTAATAATCATATTTTCCATAGCGTTTCTCATTTGTTTTGCATATTCTTTGCGTGTAATGTATGTTGTTGTCATAATAAATTTCTCTTTTTATTTATATAGTATAATTTTTAAATATTAGGAGCTCATTCAAGAGCTCATTTTGATTGTTTGATAAAGTTTAATGCGTGTGTTTCAACTTTTGACCATAATTCAGCTTGATGTGCAATTTTCTCAGCTTTTTTAACTACTTCATCTGTGTAAATGCCTTTAGAAATAAGCTTTTCCATTCGTAAATGATTCATATAAGCTACTTTCGGTAATAATGCACATCGAGTTTGTGTTACAATATATCGAGCTCCAACCGCACGTCCCATTAATTCTTGTTTAATTTCATCTTCTGGCATGAATGTATCAACCATTTCTTCGAACTTATCTACAGCAAATTCCTTTTGTGATGGCGTTAAATCAACGATAAAGTCTCGTCCTTCAAAATGATAATTGTCATCCAATAATGCATCTAACGTTGCGATTGCAGTAAAGTTTTCAATTTCGATTTCGACTTGTTTGTCAGCGTCCATCAATAACATTCCTTGTTGCATTAACATTTTTTTCATTTCCTTGATATTTTGTTGCGGTAATAAATTTTTCATAATTTCTATTCTCCTCCGATTGTTTTTGTTTGATTTGTTATTACATGACTATTATATTGATAAAAAAATTTGGGGAAGGATGGCTACATCATCTTTTTAAAAAACTTTTGTGGAGAAAAACTCTTCATTATAATGTTTTAAAATAAAAAACTGCCAAACATATATTCTAATTATCTTGATATCATGTTAATGTATTAGAGAAATGTAATGTATCGAGGAGGAAAGAGTTTGGAGTTATTGTTAGGAGAAAATATTTTCAAATGGGTACCAGTAGCAGGTACGGTTATTACTTTTTGTGCTGTAGTTGTAGCTATCTGTGCACTTAGATTTCAATACTGGCAGTTTAAAAGGAATAAGGAGCCTGTCATAAATCTTGTGAAGAAAAGAGTGATTTTTGATTTTCCTAATGTACCATTAGATGTTAAACAGCAGCAGAAGCTTAATCTAGATAGCCCTAAGGTTATTAGGGTACCAGATGAAAAAGCAATGATACCTTTATACAATCATGGCGAGACAACAGTGATTAATTTAGAATACAGCTACAAAATTAGGAATCTTCAAACGATAAAAAATATCGTAAATGCAATGCTCAAAGCTAATAATCAATACGAAGAATATAAAATTCAGGTGGGCTATTCAAAAGATGGCACAGAAATAATTAATGCAGGGTTAAAAAATCCCATGCTGCCTCGTGGGAGTGTATCATTTTATGTTGGTTATGGAAGAAAACCCGTCGAACGTCCAAAGCCAATTGAACCTGGTGAAGAAATTGATATAGAATTACCACGTTATTTTTTTCCTATCAGTAGTCATGTTGTTCGAGCGGCTGGAGCGGGGTTAATTAATGAAAGTGTTTTTCCAGAATTAGAACTCAATGTATCATATAGCGATATTAATTATCGATATTATAAAGTGAAATATATAATAAAAGTAGAGGGTTTTTTTGTAAATGAATATAATTTAAAACCTAATTGTGATGAGTTACAATTATACTTAGTTCCGGAGTTCGTAAGCAAAAGTAAAGGCAAACGCAAAAAGAAATAATTAATACAATCAATAAAAGGAAGTTCTAAACAGAACTTCCTCTCACTCCATATCCTTTATCATTTCCATGCGTTGTAGTCGTCGAGCTTCACGCTCCTGTTCTTGCCTTATCGTTTCATCGTCTTTGTGAAACAAATCGTCCCACACGGTCATAGCAAACATTAGCATCATTATTATTACCGACACGAATAACAATATCGTTTTCACACGCTCAAAATCTACTGTTTTTTTCACCATTGGTATACCTCTCATTTGGATATTCGTCTAAAGCTTGGTCCAATCTTTCATCATGCAAAAACATATAACATTGCCATTCTGGTTTGCTTCGGTTACGTGTGGAATACAGGAATTGACATTCGTTTTTCACCAAGTATTGAAACAAGCTGTATTTGTATATGACTTTTACAGGCTCCTTTTTCTTCACTTGTATCCCTCCCAAATTGGTAATTTTAATATTCATAGGGACGGTACTTCATTCTAGCTTCAATCAATTCTTCTTTTTTCTTTTCTAAGTCTTCTTGAAGAAATAGCGAGACGCACCCCAATTTCTTCAATGGTACTATCTTTCCATTCTTTATCATGTGACTCATACGAGCTCGAGATATTTCTAGGTATTCAATAGCTTCTGGAGTGGTCATGACGTTATCACGAACCCATTGGCGTTTGTCTGTTGGTTGCAATGCGTATAAATCGTTGTACAAATTGCTCATGCTGTTGCTCCTCCTTTTTGAATATCGGCTTTCCGTTCCAATTTCATTTGGTATCCATAAGGGTAGCTATACTCATCGCATAACGCATACAAAATTCTTGCAATTTTCCAATCAATATTGGAAATCAGGTCAATCAAAAAGGTGACGCCTCGTTCCATTAACACCTCAGCGGTCATTTCTAAATCGTTCACAAGGTTGAACTTTTCGTTTGGGTCAAGATACCATTTCAAATATGTGTGTACCATTGGTACATTACGATTACTGTATTCAGCCATTAACATATTTATCATCGTCATTGTTAAACGTCTATTCATATCAATAGCCCCGTAGAATGCTTTCGACATGTTCCGCAGTTGGCATGTCCAATAACTTCATTATATGAATCAAGTCGAAACATCTCTTCTCTTCGATTACTTCCGCTACCAAACTAGCATTCTTTAACAATCCAATTTCTACATAAAATTCAAATGTCATCATTCCTACGTACTGGTCTTTATGTACGTAAAATAAATTAGTTAATACATCAATTGCCGATGATACGTTTTTGTAGTTCATCATCATTACCTCCTAAATATTGTTAATTTAATTATATTAGCATTAAAAATTGCTCTCAAACATTAATAACGCTGAAGGACATACTAATAAATCAACAATACTCACAAGGGGAGCGCTCGCGACATGAAAGTAGCGAATGGAGTGGGCGACACAGCTTGTCTGTATCGTCTGGCTTTTCGTAGCCAATGTAACCATCAACTTGCTTTATGTGTTCAAAAAAATTTTTCAATACATCTTTAGTTATTGTTGCCATGTTTAATTCCTCCATCAAATTATAATTTTTCATTAGTAATTGGAGGTTTATGTAATTTGTCAAATTTTGTAACATTAATTGACGTATCTTTATATTATCAATTAAAGCGAATTATGTCTAGGTATTTTTGTGTATTTTACACCTAAACACGAATATTTAAGTGGTATTTATAATTAACGTTCGTTTTTATTCGGTAGTTAAATGTAGTTTTAGCATGTGCGGCAAATTGATTTGCCGCTATGTAAAAATGACGTTGTTATGATGATTAATGGGAGATACAGGGGAAGGGATAAAAACGATTGTAGGGGTATGCAAATGCGAATTATGAAATTTGAAAAAATTACAGTTAAAGAGGTAGTAACCGTATTGTTGCCTTTTATCACTGCTACTGATTATATATTGGTTACTATTGCTACTAAAAACCTTGGACGGAACAGGCAAGCTGTCCCGTCACCTTTCGTGCTACGCACTCAGGTTACGCTGTTTTTGCCCGTTGGGCGTTTTTGTGAAACTGGCAAATTTATATATATTTTGTTTAAAGAGATGCTCGCTCTAACGTTGGTCCTAATGGCTTTTCTCGCTACGTTCTCACACTTTTTAATGATTTTTGTTAAAACGATATTTTTTCATGTGGCTTCCTTACAAACCAACTATTCTACCTATAATAGTTGTATAGATATTTGGGAGGTAGATTTAATGCGACAAACAGAAATTTTTGGTATGACTCGTACAATCAATGTAGTAGATGCCATTTGTGGAGCTGGGAAAACATCTTGGGCGATTCAATATATAAATGAAAGCAATAAACGAATGAAGCAATTAGCTTTTGGGGAAGAACATGAAAAATTTATTTACGTGACACCATTTCTTAATGAAGTTGAACGTGTTAAAGATAACACCAATATTGGTTTTGTTGACCCTGAAGTTATCAATGGCAAAGGTTCAAAAATGAAACACTTCCGAGCTTTGATAAATGCAGGTCAATCAATCGTCACAACTCATGCGTTGTTCAAAAAAATGGATTTAGACACTTTAGAAATGATTGAAGATACTGGCTATACATTAATCATGGACGAAGTTGCAAACGTAATGGAACAGTACAACATTGACGACGATGATTTTAAAGTGCTAATACGAGATGGCATGATTAAAGTTGAAGATGATGGTACGGTTGTTTGGCTCGATGATGATTATAACGGAAGTAGATTTTACGATATTAGGATTTTAGCAGAAAGCGAGAACTTAACATACATTGACGGAATTGCTCTGTATTGGACAATGAACACAAGAGCTTTTGAAGCTTTTGAAACGGTTTTTGTTTTAACTTATATGTTTGATGGGCAACAACAATGCGGTTACTATAAAGCCAATGACATTAAATTCAAAAAGTTCAGCGTTGATAATCAAGATGGTCGTTATGAACTCGTTGATTATAATCCGAAAGTTGAACCAAGAAAAGAAATGTATGACTTGCTGAACATTTATGAAGATTACCAGAAAGAAAAATCTGTCAGCACGATGAACAGCAATTTTGATTTTCGTAAGAAATTAACATCACAACAAAAACAAGCTTTGCTTTCATCAGGTTGGTTTGATAAAGCTTCCGATGAAGAGCTAAAACAATTAAAAAACAATTTAAACAACTACTTTAGAAATCAAGTGCCAACAGATAACGGCAAATTGTATTGGACAACAAAAAAATCAACAGCTTCAACATTGAAAAATCCAAAATGCAAATTTAATAAAAAAGATGACCGCTCAAAGGATAATTATTTGCCATTCAATGCTCGGGCAACAAATGATTATGCGAATTGTACAGCTATGGCATTTGTGTACAATCGTTTCATGAATCCGATGGAAAAACGATTTTTCAAAAATTATGGCGTTGAAATTGATGAAAATGCGCTAGCTGTATCCGATTTAATTCAATTCTTATTCCGTGGGTGCATTCGCAAAGGTGAACCGATGAATTGTTACATACCATCAGAACGAATGCGAAAAC
The DNA here is from genome assembly GCF_044908115.1 of Bacillus sp. RC51. Classification (NCBI taxonomy): domain Bacteria; kingdom Bacillati; phylum Bacillota; class Bacilli; order Caryophanales; family Bacillaceae; genus Bacillus; species Bacillus sp. RC51. The sequence continues at coordinate 180,076 of NZ_JBIYCW010000002.1, forward strand.
TATTGAAGGATTGGGAGGATTATAAGATTTAGAAAGAGACGAGCTACATGGCTCGTCATTTTTTTCGGGGAAAATTAAAAAAGTTCCATTTTGCTCCTTACTTTTGTCTTTGGTACGTATATATATTTTGTAGACAAAAATAGACAAAAGGAGTCATTTAAATGGAGAAAAAATATGATAAAAAATCGGTATTACGTTTACCAGAAGATGCCGATAAATATTTTGAAACGGAAGCTAAACGCTTAGGAACTAAAGCAAATACATTAAAAAAAATGGTGCTAGTTCAGCAAGCTCGAAAGGACGAAAAATTGAACATTAATATTCAATAAATATAGCTGATTAGCTGTCTTACAAGCACAACTTTATCAATATAATATTGTTATATCAAACTATAACAATTAAATGGAGGAACAAATGATGACAATGATGAACCGTGTAATTTTCAAAGGAGAAACATACTACAAAGTAAATGATTTACAGGAGCTTTACAATGTATCAATGTACAAAATTAAGAAAGCAATCAAAGAACAAGGAATTGTAATAGGAACATTAAAAGGGTTTGGTCGTTCCTTATTTATCCTTGAATCTGAGCTAAACATGCTCGAAATTGATGGCGCAGTTACATATATGAAAACAGCTGTAAAAGATTACCGTGAAGAAATGACTGTTGGTAGCAGAATGTCTGTGATGGCAAATAGTATGTTCCGTATAATAAAAACCACTGAAGAAATCATTCAAGAAGCGTCTCAAAATGCTATTGATAAGCTTGATGAACACAGCTCTACAGAATTGACATTGACAACTAAAACAGATGATGAAGAAATTGAAGCTATTGAAACGTTCAATCAATTAGCTAAAGAATTTGGTTGTGCAAACCGTTTTCACCGTATCGAATTACTTATCAATGGTGAGCTAACAAATGTGGTTTTACATACAATTAATGGGACGTTATCTAGTATTGATGACTTTTCTATGATTAATTACATATCTATCGAATCCTTTAGAAGCGAATTTGAACGAGGAAGCTTTAACGATGGTTTCGACCAAGGAGAATTTGTTTTAACACCAGGTGAAAGCAATACAACAAATGAAGAAGCTTTTATTGCATTGCTTGAAAAAATGAAAAATGAAAAATGGCATATTGCTTATCCTAATGGAGAACCTGAGCTTATTGATGATGATGGAATGTATTTCATGAGACCAAAATTTTGGAAAGAAGCAGAAATATATGTCGCATTATTGAAAGCTGATTATAAATATGTTCATAGAGCTCGTCAATTTTAACGGGCTCACACATTATTAAAATAGGAGGAACTATCTATGGAAACGGAACAAAAAAGAAAACAGCACGACAGCTTCATACTCGTTTACCTGATGATGTATTTGCATTTTATGGTGAAAAAGCTGAAGGTGATGGACTTGAAGATGCTACAAAATACATTCGAGCTTTCTTAATCCGAAATGCTAGAAAACAAATGAAACAACGTAAACAAATTGAAAATTAATATTCAAAAAATATTGTTGAGTAGTTTTCTTACCAATTAAACATTATCAATTTAACATCTTAAAATTATGCTAAATAAATTAATGGAGGATTAGATTATGGGATTTAAGGCAAATAGAATATGTGGTTTTTGTGGGCAGTTAGTAAAAAGCAAAGAAAGATGTGTTTGTCAAAAGTATAGAGCTAAACCTAAAAGTGGATATCATCCAAGTACCACAAGAAAATTTCAGAAGTTACGTAAGCAGATTATATTAAGAGATGATGGTCATTGTGTACGGTGTAGAATTAAATTTGGATTATTTATCACTGATAACCTACAATGCCATCATATCCAGTCCTGGCGTGATTATCCAGAATTTGCTTACGAAGAAAGTAATTTGATTACATTGTGTAAACAATGCAATTTAGAACTGGGAAACAAAAATAAATTGGATTTTAATTATGAAATTAAAAATATAAATCCATCCATTGCTTTATAAAACAGATTAATAGCCCCCTGTCCAAAAAGAAAAAACAGTAGGAGATGAATGGACAGAGGGGTAGTCCAAAACTAAAAAAATTTTCCCCATAACTTATTTTTTTGAGTATGTTTAATTTTATCCTGTATAGAGGATTGTGAATAAATGGGGATATTTAAGAGATAAATAAGAAAGGAATATAATATTATGACTAGACCAACTAAATCTGTGAGTCAAATGACAAGGAAAATATCAAAAGCTGAAAAACAGGCACGGGAAGAAATGGAAAGAAAACTTGTAAGAAATCTACAATCAAAACCTGAAGCATGGTTGTCTATGAACAAGAAAGAGCTAGCAATTTTCAATAAGTTAGCAAAGCTAAATGAAAATTTTACTGAAGCCGATTCTATTAGTTTATCGATGTTAACAAAGAGTATGTATCGTTATCATTTATTAAATAATAAGTTGGAAGAATTAGATGAGGTACATGAATGTTCAATGGAACTTGAGAAACGCATTAAGGCTTATGAAAAATCAATTACAACACATATTACTGCGCTATGTATTCCACTTAGTCAACGTTTGCGATTAAGTAATGAAATGGCTAAATTAATGATTGAAGAAAAGAAACTAGAACAAATGAATACAAAAAATAAACAGGAAGTCAATCCATTACTGGCTCTATTGGAGGAAGATGATGATGAATAAATCTGTGCAGATTATCGCTCCAAATCAGGTTGAAAAAGCTTGCATTAATTTCTTCATGAGTTCGATGTTCTACAGTATTAAAAAGACTATGAATATATGTAGAATCACTAATAAATAAGATAAGTCCTTCTTGAGAATGAGACTTATCTTATTTATTAAGTGAATTTCTGTTTTACAAAGTTTGTTTTAATATATTAATCTCTTAAGAATATATGATTTTATACAGTTCTCGGATTTCATCTTGTGCAGCTGTGTCATATACCCCATTAATATTTGACTCATCTTGCAATCCAGAAGAATACTCAGGAGTGAAGATATTTCCAGCCAGTCTGTAATCTTGTTTGTAATATTCAATACCTGAATTTCTTCTGAATTTTCCTAAGGAGACAAAAATAACCTTTTTTACTTTTGCATGCATTAACAAATTCCTTATGGTTTCAAATGATGTGCCGTTGTTTAAATAATCGTCTAAAATACATACAGTTTTTCCTTTTAGCTTCTTTACATATTTTGGATTGATGTTCATACTAGTGAAATGTCTTTCGCAATATAATCTATCCTCATTGTTTGTAATAGAATGACTTTTTTGGATTTTGGTATGCCTAATAAAAAGAGGGTCTGTTAATTTTTTTCCCATTAATATTCGTGCTCTTTCTTTCAATGCCCAAATGTCTTCATTAATATCAGTTCCAGAAGACGGCATGAATGACCAAATGTCAACGTCCTTAAAGATTGGATTATGTATAATCGATGCTAAAAAGTGCAACTGCAATACTTTAAAATATTTTTTATCACCATGTTTTAGTAGGCTCCTAAAACCATCAACAATTTCTTTCTCTGTCCGTGTTACATTTCCTTTGGTGTTTGCACTGGTTAGTGAATACACTGTAGCATTTTCATCAATATCTAATTTGTAAAACCAAACTTTTTGGTTTTTGATAATTTGAATTACTTTATATAATGCTTTGATTGAGGGCATTTCTATACCGTATTGTACAGGTAATTTATCTTGCACATCGGACCATTTAGGAGTAAAAAGCGCGGTTTTGGTGTTAGCAGCTATACGTAAATCATCATCGTTACTCCCAACTAATATACAAGTCCCATTATTATCTTCTTTCAATAATTCTCTTACCTCTCGTCTGTAACAAAACTCTGCGAACTCAAATTCTTCTAAAAGGTCAGCTACTTTAGCACGGTCATGTGACATTATAATGATTTTATCCCCGTCATTATTTAATTGCAGTATTAGTTCCCTTATACCATCATAAACAAGATTTCCTTTATTTTTTAATGTAGATGTTGGAAAAACAATTGTTTTACTCATAGTTTCTTTCCCCCTCAATATATCTTGTAATTATTTCATTTATTAATTCATCGATTGAAAATCCTGTAATTTTGGACATGTGTTCAAGTTCTTTAAATGATGAAGTTTTTATATTAATATTTACAGGTGATGTTTGAGTTTCAAATGTATGATACATTACATCACTAGAGTTTTTTATAGGAAATGCATTCCCAGTTGTAAGCAATTTTTTTACACCAGATGAAAGTTTTTCTGGTTCTTGAATTATATTAGGACAGAATATTTTTTTGCCTTGTTTATATGCAAACCGTGACGTATGCATTGTGCCACTTTTTTCGTCTGCCTCGAATATAATTACTCCTTGTGATAAGGCAGATATAATTCGATTACGGGCTACAAAATTATGTTTTTTTATATTTGTTTCTATGGGATACTCTGATACCAATAATCCATCATTATTTAAAATTGATTCAGCTAAATCTGTATTTCCTTTAGGATAGATGGCATCTAATCCATGAGCTAGAACAGCAATAGTTTTCCCTCTATTATGTAAGCAAGCTTGATGAGATTCAGTATCAATCCCTTTAGCTAAACCACTGACTATTACTATATTTTCTTTAACAAGTCCTTGAACTATGTCATGAACGGCTTCGACAATATGTTTGCTTGGCTTTCTGGTCCCAACACACGCTATTGATTTTGGAGAATTTAGTAATTCAACATTTCCTTTCGCGTAAAGGAATAGAGGTTTTTTATCAAGAGCTTTTAAGCTTGTGGGATATTCACTATCATAATAAGATAGTATCCTTATATTTTGTTTTTTGTTGTTAGTTATAAAAATTTCTGTCGACTCTTCGACTTTCTTTATATTATCAATATTGTAAAAAATATCAAGTTCTTTGTCGCTAAAGATGTTATATTTAAATTGTAATTCGACAACATCACCTTCAAACAATAAAGAAAAATCTTTTTTTGAAAAATTCCTAGCTGCATAATCTATAAAACCACCGTTTATACCAAGCTTTTGTAACATTAATAGATTTTTAAGCATCTTCACTCCCCCATAATGTATTTCATCCTTAAGTTTTAAGCGTTTTAAAGTCAAAAGAAAGTGAAAATTTTCTTTTTTACTTTGCAATCTCATAAATTCTGTTAGAAAAAAATACTCATATAAAACAATAGTTCTCATTTTATTATAACCGTTAAATGAAAATAAATAACATATGAATGCTTGTCTTTTTACTCTGTGTTATTTAACTTTTTGAAAGTTATTTTGTGAATAAGATAAATGAAGAACGATTATCTTATTATTTTGGTGAATCTTGAGGTGCTCAAATATATTATTATATAAACCTTACATTTAAATTAAAGTGAGAAAGCCAGTAAAATGACTATTTTACTGGCTAACACTTATAATTTCAATTGATGATGGAGGGACTTTCTTTTCCTTTGATACCGCCATAAATATAAACAAATCACATCGCCACGAACCAACATAATGGAACGTGGCATTTTTGTGTGTCCTTACGTTTGTTCCTTCGCTTTTTTTACTTTGAAGCTCGTGCTTTTAGTTTAGATATATGTAAATCTATAAGGGTTTTCCAACCTTCTTTGAAGTTTGTAGGAATTTCATCTAATACCAGGGCTTTGAATGTAATATCAAATGAGTTTTGATTAACGTCATGACGGTCATAAGTTTGTTTTTGTAGCTGTTTATAAACTTTTTTATATGGTATAGGAGTACGTAGTTTCATAACATGAAAAGTATAGAGAGCAGCGTCTTTCCCATAACGTAAGGAAACCAGTTGGTGAAAACGTAATAAGTACAGCAGTTCTTCAAGTGTGTGATTTCGGAATTTTCTATTGAGTTTCACTTCTTTAGAAACTTTGATAAAATCTTCAAGAAAACTTCTGAAAAAATACATATTATTAAAATAGAAGTCTATCTGTTGGAATATACAAACCAGTTCTAATGTAGCATATTCTTCTTTCTGTATTCTGATTTTTGTTATATTTTTTTGTCTTTGTAATATATTTCGTTTAGCTTTTGATATATTTCCCTTATGCATTTCAAGTTCCGCTTCTGATAAATTTCCAAGTTCTCTTAGATAATCACAAATTGCAATACATAGAGGAGAATAAAGTTGAATAATGGCCTCATTAATAGCTTTTTTTCTTTCTCTTTTATTAGTTAGCCGATGTGATAATACTTGTGATGACATACCTGCTACAAAAGTAACAGACCCTGTAAGTGTAGCTGCAAGTAGTGCGGGATTTCCTGCGAAACTATTCCCCAAATTATTTAACCAATCAAACATTTTTTTAGCCCCTCTTCTAGATATAATATAATCATAAATTAATATATCATTTCTTATATAAATTGAATTTAGTTTTTGTATATAAATTAATATATTTGTTTGTAAATAATTTGAATTTTGGAAATTTAATCTTTTTTCCTTGCAAAATTTTTCTTCTCAATATAACAGTATTAAAAAGGTTGAGGGAGAAATCGAAATGAAAAAATTACCGACAATTAAAGTGACTGAAATAAATAAACCATCCATGGAATCACTTAAAAATTTAGCTGAATATATGGTGAAGTTAACGACTCAATGAGTCGTTTTTTTATTTGGTTAAAGTAATCCCTAAATTCGCAACAAACTGGTTCTGGAAAAACAACAACAATGTATGCGTTATTAGAAGTAGCTAGAAAATGGAAAACACGTCGCATCATTACACTGGAAGATCCAGTTGAGCAAAGAAAAGACGGTTTATTACAAATTCAAATAAATGAAAAAGCTGGTATCACATATAAAACGGGATTAAAGGCTATTTTGCGTCATGATCCAGATATTATTTTAGTTGGCGAAATTCGTGATGAAGAAACAGCAAAAGTAGCTGTAAGGGCCAGTTTGACGGGACATTTAGTAATGACAACCTTGCATACAAATGATGCGAAAGGAGCGATACTACGATTTATGGATTATGGTATTACAAGGCAAGAAATTGAACAATCATTATTAGCAGTAGCTGCTCAGCGGCTCGTCGAATTAAAATGTCCATTTTGCAGAGGGAAGTGTGCAACTTTATGTAAATCAATGAGGAAAGTGAGACAGGCAAGCATTTATGAACTGTTATATGGATATGAATTAAAACAAGCGATTAAAGAAGCTAGTGGAGAACATGTTACGTATCACTATAAAACGTTGGAATCGTCGGTTCGAAAAGGGTATGCTTTAGGCTTTTTAGAAGAAGATGTATATGTTTAAGAGAAAATGGAGTTTAAGTGATCAAGCATTATTATGTAAAAGATTAAGTGATTTATTAGAGAAAGGTTACTCACTTTTGCAGGCGTTAGAATTTTTGCAGTTGCAACTACCATTAGGGAAGAAATTACAGTTACAGCGTATGATCGAGGGATTGAAAAATGGACAAAGTTTGCACGCTTCTTTTCACCAATTAATGTTTCACTCTGAGATGTTAAGTTATTTGTTTTATGCAGAGCGACATGGTGACATTTCTTTTGCTTTGCAACAAGGGAGCGTACTTCTTTACAAGAAAGATAAATATAGGAAAGATATGATGAAAGTAATGCGATATCCTATGTTTTTATCATTTTTTTTAATGATTATGCTTTCTGTTTTTAACCTCATTTTATTGCCTCAGTTTGAAATGATGTATAGTTCTTTACGTTCTACAGCACCACCACTTACGGAGCAAATTTTAGTTGCAATTAAATTATTACCCTACTTCATTTATATGATTGTTCTTATCGTTATAACGGGATTTAGTTTATATATATTTTATTTCCGAAAACTTCCGCCTACTCAAAAGGTAAAGATTATGATCCGTATTCCCCTTATGAAAACATTTCTTATTTTAAATCATTCGCATTATTTTTCCACTCAATTAAGTGGTTTATTACACGGTGGATTGTCGGTACACGAAGCATTAACAATAATGATGAAGCAAAAGTATCATCCGTTCTTTCAGTATGAAGCAGACCGAATTGAGCGGCAATTAATTGCAGGAGAACCGTTACAATCTATTATTGATAAAAGCGGTTATTATGAGAAAGAACTTTCTTATATCATTACGCATGGACAAGCAAACGGTAATTTAGCAAATGAGCTTGGTGATTACAGTGAGCTCATTATTGAAAAGGTAGAACAAAAAATTAAACGTATGTTATTTGTGATTCAACCCATTTTATTTACATGTCTTGGGGTTATAGTCATTTTGATGTACTTAGCGATGATTATGCCGATGTTTCAAATGATGAATTCTATATAGGGGGCATTTACATGCAGAATGAGGAGGGTTTTACTCTTTTAGAAATGTTATTAGTTATGGTTGTCATAACTGTATTATTACTATTAATTATTCCAAATGTAGTTACACAGCGCTCATCCGTCCAAGGAAAAGGATGTGCAGCCTATGTGAAATCTATAGAAGCACAAATACAAGCATATCACTTGCAACATAATAAGATTCCATCAATAGAGGAACTTGAAACAGGAAAGTATATTACTTCAAAAACTTGCCCGAAAGGTGAACCAATCCATATTTCCGATGATGGTACGGTATCAGCTGGAAAATCGTGAAGCAAAAAGGTTTTACTCTTTTAGAAATGCTACTTGTCTTATTTGCTATTTCTGTACTGAGTGTTGTTACGCATTTTAACGTTACTTCATTACATGAAAAACAAAAAGTTGAGCAGTTTTTGAAACAGTTTTCAAATGATATTTTGTATATGCAGCAGTTAGCGATTAAGCGTCAAAAACATTATACGTTACGCTGGTTTAAAGAGAAACATATGTATTATATTTCGGAATCGGAGACAGCCCTTTTAATTGCTAAGGGAGAATATGATAAAGATGTCCAAATTGATCTGCATACCTTTCCAAATCCAATGACATATAATCCGAGCGGGAATATTAATAGGGGTGGTACGATTTTACTTTCCTATCGAGAGTATAAATATGAGATTGTATTTCAGCTTGGAAGAGGGAGATTTACGTATCGTGAAGTGTCAAAAAGGATCAGTAATGGTTGAAATGGTTGTAGCGTTAAGTTTAATAATGATGGCGGTATCGTTATTGCTCCCGCAAACATTATTAATTATGCAAGAAAGAAAAAATATAAAAATGAGCTATAAAGCATTAATATTATTAAAAAAAGAAGCGGCCTTATTTAAGTATGAGAATGAGGAAAAGCGAGTAAAAGAGCAAGTCATAAAAGGAATTGTATATTACACATATTGGAGAGGAGATGAAGTTTGTACGATGTGGAAAGATATGAGAGGAAAAGCGATGGAGCAATGCCTTTATGCAAAGGAAAAATAAAAAAGAAGCGGGATTTACATTAATAGAAATGATTGCATGTTTGTTGCTTTTATCAATGTTCTTTTTACTTTTACCGCGTCTTCATATTATGGGGATAGAAAATACACATTCAAAAGGATTAAATGACTGGGAGTGGGATGTGTTTTTAGGACAAATGCAATTAGAGTTTCGTGAAGTATCAAGTGGGAGGAAGATAGCACTAGAAAACGGTGGGAATATTTTACGCTTCCAACTTCGTAATGGTGATCAGGTGACGTATGAAAAGTTGAATAGTAATTTAATAAGAAAAGTAAATATGCGCGGAAGGGAATTTATATTACAAAGGATTGAAGCGATTTCGTATAAATTAACACCTCATTTGTTATATATATATGTGAAAGATATAAGTGGTGAAATATATGAAGGCGTGGCTGTGCGCTATAGTGAAATTGAGATAGAAACATGAGAAAACAAGATGGATTTGCAATGCCAGGAACAATTATTTTTCTTATTTTATTCATTTCTTTTTTGATGTACGAAACGAATATGTTACTTTCGGATAAAAAATTTTATTCTGAAATAGAACAAAGTTTTTTCATGGAGGAACTTGTTGATCGAGCTATTTCAGATATAAAAAGAGAGTTACAGCAAAAAGAAAAAGAGGATGTTTTTTTATTTCAGTATGAAAGAGGAGAAGTGAGTGGAAAGTACGTCTTTGAAAATGATGCTATTATCATTTCGTTGCAATGTGTTACAAAACAGAGAGTTTTCTATACAGTGAGCTTTCACTATAGGAAAAAGGATAATAAAATATTTGATTGGGTAGAAGGATAGTGTGTAAAATACGTGGGAGAGAACCACTAATTCCTATTGTGGAGTGAGTTAATTTCTGTGAGGGAAGGGATAAAACGATGGTCAAAAGTTTAAATTTTCTCAAAAAAGAGAAAGGTAGAAAGAATATGATATATTCATGCTATCCAATCATTTTTTTCTAGGGAGATAAGGAAATGACAAACAACAATCAAATAGGTGAAAATAAGGAACAAACTATTTTTGATCATAAAGGAAATACGATTATGACAGAGGATAGGGAAATACAAATTATTTCAAAATTCGAAGAACCTCTTATTGTCGTATTAGCAAATGTATTAAGTGATGAAGAGTGCGACAAATTAATTGAATTGTCTAAAAGTAAGATGAAACGTTCTAAAGTTGGTTCATCACGTGATGTAAATGATATTCGAACGAGTAGCGGTGCATTTTTGGAAGAGAATGAACTAACTTCGAAGATTGAAAAACGAATTTCATCTATCACGAATGTTCCTGTAGCGCATGGAGAAGGATTGCACATTTTAAATTATGAAGTAGATCAAGAATATAAAGCGCACTATGATTATTTTGCGGAACATAGTAGATCAGCTGCTAATAATCGTATAAGTACTCTTGTGATGTACTTAAATGATGTAGAAGAAGGCGGAGAAACATTCTTTCCGAAATTAAATCTTTCTGTACACCCTAGAAAGGGAATGGCAGTATACTTTGAGTACTTTTATCAAGATCAATCACTAAATGAGCTTACGTTACATGGAGGAGCACCTGTAACGAAAGGTGAGAAATGGATTGCAACGCAGTGGGTGAGAAGAGGTACTTATAAGTAAAAGCGAGTATGTTACGTTTTGTTCTTCATTTTACAAGAAGAACAAAACGTTTTTTTTATTAAATAAAGTAACATCTTTCGTTATAATAACAAATAATAACGGATGATTGAGAGGAACGAAAATGAAATCTATATACATAACCGGCTATATGGGAGCTGGGAAAACAACAATTGGAAAAGCTTTAAGTAAAGAACTCCATATGGAAGTTGTAGATACAGATCAAAAAATCGAAGAGCAGAAAGAGAAAGCGATTCGGTATATTTTTGCAGAAGAAGGCGAAATGGCTTTTCGCGAATATGAAAGTGAAATGTTACGTTCACTACCGGTTCAGAATGTAATTATTACAACTGGTGGAGGGATTATTGAACGAGCGGAAAATCGAAAGTGGATGAAGGAAAATGGAACTGTCGTGTATTTATATTGTGATCCACATGTAATTGCAGAAAGGCTTCGTGAAGATACGACACGTCCACTATTTCAGAAGAAAGATATAGATGCATTTGTGATGAAATTTGAATCGCGCCGAGCTCATTATGAAGAGGCTCATATTCATATCGATACGACGAATAAATCGGTAAAACAAATTATGAATGAATTAAAGCAAAAGATTAATGAATAAAAAAGTGGACATACTAATCAAGTAGAGGTGATGATAATATGTCTACTAATGATTATGTACGCTTTGTGACACAGCAATTTGTGTCATATATGGATGCTCCAAAAGAGGATCGAAAACAACAGAAACAACAACGTCGTGCGGAGAAAGAGCCATTCTTAAATAAATGGTTTGGTGTTATGCCACTGAGCGCTGCTTTGTTTTATCGAAATGTAAAAAATAAAAGAAAAAAATCAAGCTAACTTTTTCGTAATATGTTTAGCAAAACAAAAATCCCCTAGTATAACAAGATGCTAGGGGATTTTTGTTTATTGCACAGACTCTTTTTCCTCAGTAACCGCATGTATTTTATTGTTTACCCATACAAATCCAATTCCGATACAAATAGAAATCCCCCAGCCAACAGCGGTCATAATAGCTCTCATTTCACCATATCCATCTACACCGAAAACAGAGATGAAATAGATTTTCAAGAAGCTTTTTAATATAAATTGAAGGCCGAAAAATAGTGTTAAATATTGCAGTGCTGGATATATACGACTATCACGATAAAGCTCACGGCTTTTATCACGATCATGACCTTGCAGTGCTGCGATATCAGCTGCGAAATATAACATGAGTGGTTTTTTTATAAAGATTGTACATATAACGATGCAGCCAAGTACGATATGATAATATGCATCATTCCATAGCATTCGTTCAGCCGACCCAGATATTAAGTCTACCGCTGTATTAGAAATAAGTGTAATTAAAATAAAGAACCCTGTAACGTTAAGCTGTTTTTCTTTTTTAAAGGTATACAGTGTATAAATAATCCCCGGAACAGAGGAAATTAACATTGCGTAATAAGGATCGATATAAGGTTTTGCAAATTTCCAAATGAGGAATGGGAATACGAGATAAAAGACAAGATCTAATATAGCTTTTTTATTTTGATTCATACATGGCCTCCTTAAGTCATACATATATTTTATAATATAATTTCTGAAAATTGTATAAGGTTAATGAAAAAAAGAAAAGTAGATGATTAGTAGATTAAAAAATTGCCCCTAGCGTAGTAAGTTTTTTTAGTATATAATAAAGGAAACGCTTTCATTTTTGGTTTGTTCACAAAATGGACGGAAAATCACATATTTACTATTGATATGTTGCTTTATAATGAAACCAATTAAATATACATGCATACAATATTGTGAAATAAATAACATAAATAATCTATATAAATGTAAACGTTATCAAAGAGAGAGGTGGAGACAATGAGTAAATTTTTCTTCAATCATAATCCAGCAACATTAGAGGATGGAAGACTTGTTAAGTATGCTGAAATTATTTATGGAGAAGGTGGCCGTTCTGTATTAGAAAATTTAATGGTGAAGGCATCTATCAGATTGCGTGATCGTTATCCGAATAAATCTGACGAACAGATCTCGAACCTCGTAAATCAAGGCATCCATGATATGTTTCAAAAATACGTGAATGAGTAAGAGCAGCTACTGGCTGCTCTTATTTTTTTGTATAAGGATTGTGCCTCTAGCTGAAAATAAAGATGCATTTTGAAACATGCAAAAAGGAGGCGAAAAAGATGAGTAATGGAATTGGTCGTTCAAAAGAGAATCTGCCAACTGATGCAAACCATGTAAGTGCAAAGGATCGTGCATATCAGAAACGTATGACAGAGAAAAAACAGCAAGAGCGTAATGAAGATAGAGAATAGGCTGGGAACATATCTTAAAAGAAGCTCCTTCAATCTGAAGGAGCTTTCTTTAAGATAGAAAATGATGTGCGGTAACATAAAAGAGACCACCGTTTATAATTTGTATTGTAATGCGTGGTTCGTATTGTTCTTGTAATGCTTGCTTTTCAATTTCATAGCTTTCTGGAAGTTCATCGCTATCTTCGTAAAATCGATTTAAAAGGTCTAAATCGTGATTCCAACGCACTCTCGCTTCTTTTGCCCACGTATGGTCATCTTCTGCGATTATATTTTTTAAAGCATCCTCTATACGTTGTAAGCCACTTTGTGGCTTAATGATAGGCGAAAGAGTAAAACAAAAATCAGGTATTTTCGGTGTGAGTTTGATCTCTGCTAAAGTGTCATGAAAGTTTGCAATCATTGTCCCAGAAATAAGATGAATACCGATGGAATGAAGTATGTCTTTTTTTCGGTCGCATTGATAAGATACTTTTATATTTACACCAAGCCAAGGATGAAGGGGGGTATGAGTTGCCCCGCTATGTTTCACTTCCTCATATAAACGTATGTATGAACCTAGTTCTTTTGTTGTTTCAAATATTTGATGCAAACGTGGTGAACCGTAATGAATAAGTTCACCGTCATTTTCTTCGTTTTCCGGATTTGTAATAAGAGTAAGGCGCATCGGGTTCGGAACGCCTCCTGTTTTTTCAAGATAGTGCCAATAGAAAGGGCGGTTCATTAATAATTTATCCATTTCAATTGTTAACTGCACGTCTAATAGGTGAGGGGAACGTTCTAAAATTTCGCAGTTATTCGCCTCAAAAAAGTTATATAAGTAATTATGAATTTCATTTTGCTGCATAGTCTTGCACCTCTGCTTCATTGCGCTTCGCAAAATCGATAATAGATGTCAAATTTTCCATCTTGATTCGAATTTCACCTTCGCTTTTTGACTGAGCGAAAATTTCTTGAATATGCGCATCAATATTTTTCATGTTGATTCTCGTTAAAATTTCATCGAGTTCACCGATTACACGTTCAAATAAATTAATTTTTTCATATAGTAGTTTTAAAATGTGCTCTTCAACAGTATGCTTTGTTGCTAAGTTATAAATATGAACATCATTTTTTTGTCCAAGACGGTGAATACGTCCAATCCTTTGCTCGAGTCGCATTGGATTCCACGGTAAGTCGTAATTAATCATATGGCTACAAAATTGTAAGTTAATTCCTTCACCACCGGCTTCGGTCGCAATTAATACTTGGGCATGATTTTGGAAAAGCTCCTTCATCCAATCTTTCTTCCCGCGCTTAAATCCACCGCGAAATGGAACAGAGGAAATGCCATGTTGTTGTAAGAACCATTGTAAATACATTTGTGAAGCTCTATATTCAGTGAAGATAATGACTTTATCGTCAACTTCTTTTATAAGCTCTAGTGCTTTATTTGCTTTGGAGTTGAACGGAATATGATTAATTTTGTCCATCAGCACATCAATATGTGGGTCCTTTATGTAGTGCTCATTTTCTTTCTGTCTTTTTTCTACATGTTTTTTTAATGAATAGTAAACAGCTTCACGACTACTACATGCTTCCCGTTTTAAAGTTAAGGATGAGAAAGCAGATGTGACGGCATCTTGTCCACGCCAATTTTCAATTTCATTATACAAAGCTTGTTCTTCTTCATTGAATTCAACGAAGATTGTTCGTACATGCCTCTTCGGCCAATCAATGCCAGTGTTATTGCGTCTATTTCGAACCATTACTTTATTGATAAGAGCTTTTAAATCTTCATCGGATTCAGTGGAACGATTTTTAGAAGCGTAATATTCTTCAAAATTAGATTGATTGCCTAAATGACCTGGTTTTAATAAAGAAACGAGGTTGAAGATTTCATCGATTTTATTTTGAACAGGAGTTGCAGTTAGTAATAAACAAAACTTCTTTTTTAATCGCTGTGCAAATTCATAGTTTTTTGTTTTATTATTTTTTAGTTTATGTGCTTCATCGATAATAATAAGGTCATACTCTAGGTTTAAAACGATATCGCGATGCGGTGAACGTTTCGCAGTATCGATTGATGAAACGATGACATCAGCTTGTTCCCAAGAATAACTTTTCTTTTGAGCGACCGCAGGAATAAAAAATTTTGTGTTTAGTTCATACGCCCATTGAGATACGAGAGAAGCTGGAACGAGAATGAGTACCTTTTTTACAAGTCCTCGAACCATATATTCTTTTAAAATAAGTCCAGCTTCAATCGTTTTTCCAAGTCCGACTTCGTCTGCTAGAATCGCTTTACCATTCATTTGTTCAATGACATTTTGAGCGACCTCTAATTGATGTGGAAGCGGCGTGAAATGTGATAAATGTTTCGGTGCTTGCAATCCATCAAAAGTAGGGACGAGTAACGATTTCTCTGTTTTATAAGCTAAATGATATAAATCCCAATTTGTCCAAGGGCCATCTTCATCAATTCTTTTTAAAAAATTATTTTGCCACGTTCGATCTACGGAAATATCGACATTCATTAAGACTCTCCCACCTTTTATAAACTAAAGTGATTATTAAAAAAATCTTTATTATAAGCCTTGTAATAAGGCGCTATCACAATTACTAAAAGTTAAAGAATAGACAACGATAAAGGTCTAAATCTTAAAAGTTGTATTTAATAGGATTAAGAATAAAAAATTCTAAATTATTTTTTATGCTAGAATATTGATGAAATATAGCGAATGATGTTAGGATAATGGTGTGAAATGTGTGGAATCTTTCGTATTTTATCCAAGAAAGCACTTTTTTATTTACGCTTTCATAAAAAAATATAGTGAGATTCCGTATATCCTATCTTTTCAGAATGAAAATGTTTAGATATGGGAAGCAACTTTTATTGATTTGTCAGAGCATAAGGGGGAAAGAGCATGATTACATTACAACGTACACCGTTATTTGATGTATACGCGAAGTATGGTGGGAAAACAGTCGACTTCGGTGGTTGGGAATTACCAGTTCAATTTTCAAGCATTAAAGAGGAACATGAAGCTGTACGTACAGGAGCAGGTTTGTTCGATGTATCTCATATGGGAGAAGTAGAGGTAAAAGGTGTAGATAGTTTAGCATTTTTACAACGTGTTGTTACAAATGACGTATCTACCTTAAAGGTAGGGGGCGCACAATATACAGCTATGTGCTATGAAAATGGTGGCACAGTAGATGATTTATTAATCTACAAACGTGGTGAAGAAGACTATTTATTAGTAATCAATGCGTCAAATATCGAGAAAGATTACGAATGGTTAGCTAGCCATGTAATTGGCGATGCGAAAGTAGTCAATGTTTCTAGTGAAGTTGCGCAGCTTGCAATTCAAGGACCAAAAGCAGAAGGCATTTTACAAAAAGTTGTGTCAGAAGATTTGAAAGAAATTAAGTTCTTTAAATTTAAAAATAATATTCTTGTAGATGGAATTCCTGCACTTGTATCTCGTACAGGTTACACAGGTGAAGATGGATTCGAAATTTACTGTAAGAGTGAAGAGGCAGCAAAACTTTGGGAGAAACTTCTTGAAGTGGGAGCAGAAGAGGGCTTAAAACCATGTGGCTTAGGTGCTCGTGATACACTTCGCTTCGAAGCAACACTTCCGTTATACGGACAAGAGTTATCAAAAGATATTACACCGATTGAAGCGGGAATTGGCTTTGCGGTAAAACCAAATAAAGAAGCAGATTTCTTTGGAAAAGAAACGTTAAAAGAGCAAAAAGAAAACGGTGCATCTCGTAAATTAGTCGGCATCGAAGTAATCGAACGCGGTATTCCTCGTACGCATTACCCTGTATTTATAGGAGAAGAAAAAATCGGGGAAGTAACGAGTGGTACACAATCTCCAACGTTAAAGAAAAGCATTGGTTTAGCACTAATTGATGTAAAATACGCAGCAGTTGATACAGAAGTAGAAATTGAAATTCGTAATAAACGCGTCAAAGCAGTAGTTGTTCCAACACCATTTTATAAACGTTCAAAGTAACGGGGAGAGGGGTAGATTTCATGTTGCATCGTTATCTTCCAATGACAGAAGAAGACAAAAAAGAAATGTTACAAACGATCGGCGTTCAAACGATCGACGAATTATTCTCTGATATTCCAGAGAGTGTTCGTTTTAAAGGGGATTTAAAAATTAAAGAAGCAAAATCAGAGCCAGAGCTTTTAAAAGAGTTATCTCAAATGGCTAGTAAAAATGCTAATTTAAAAGAATATGCTTCTTTCTTAGGAGCAGGTGTATACGATCATTACGCTCCAGTAATTGTTGATCATGTTATTTCTCGTTCAGAGTTTTATACAGCTTACACACCATACCAACCAGAAATTTCACAAGGGGAATTACAAGCAATTTTTGAATTCCAAACAATGATTTGTGAATTAACAGGAATGGATGTAGCAAACTCTTCTATGTATGACGGAGGTACAGCTTTAGCTGAAGCGGCAATGCTAGCAGCTGGTCATACTCGCAAAAAGAAAATTCTTGTATCTAAGGCAGTTCATCCAGAATCAAGAGCGGTACTTGAAACATATGCAAAAGGTCAAAATCTTGAAGTTGTTGAAATTGATCATAAAAACGGTGTAACAGATTTAGAAGTATTACAAAGTGAAGTAGATGATACAGTTGCTTGTGTAATCGTTCAATATCCAAACTTCTTCGGACAAGTGGAAAAGTTAGCTGATATCGAAAAAATCGTTCATCAACAAAAATCATTATTTATCGTTTCTTCAAATCCATTATCATTAGGTGCATTAACACCGCCAGGAAAATTCGGTGCTGATGTTGTAATCGGTGATGCACAACCATTCGGTATCCCAACGCAGTTTGGTGGACCGCACTGTGGTTACTTTGCAACAACGAAAGCATTTATGCGTAAAATTCCAGGACGTCTTGTCGGACAAACTGTAGATTCAGATGGTAAACGTGGATTTGTATTAACGTTACAAGCACGTGAACAGCATATTCGCCGTGATAAAGCGACGTCTAACATTTGTTCAAACCAAGCGTTAAATGCATTAGCAGCTTCTGTTGCAATGACGGCACTTGGCAAACAAGGTGTAAAAGAAATGGCACGTCAAAACATTTCTAAAGCACAATATGCAAAACGTCAATTCGAAGCGAAAGGCTTCACTGTAACGTTCGCTGGACCATTCTTTAATGAATTTGTTGTAGATTGCAAACGTCCAGTTAAAGAAATAAATGATGTATTAATACAAAAGAATATTATCGGTGGTTACGACCTAGGCCGTGATTATAAAGAGCATGAAAATCATATGCTTGTAGCAGTAACAGAGCTTCGTACAAAAGAGGAAATTGACACACTTGTAAACGAAATGGGGGCTATCCAATGAAGAACCAAGACCAAGCACTTATTTTTGAAGTGACTAAAGAAGGACGCGTAGGATATAGCTTACCCAAATTAGATGTAGAAGAAGTAAAATTAGAAGATGTGTTTGAGAGTGATTATATTCGAGTAGAAGATGCAGAGCTTCCAGAAGTATCTGAACTTGATATTATGCGCCATTACACAGCGCTTTCAAACCGTAACCACGGTGTGGATTCAGGATTCTATCCACTTGGGTCTTGTACGATGAAGTATAATCCTAAAATTAATGAAAACGTAGCTCGTTTCGCAGGATTTGCAAATATTCATCCACTTCAAGATGAAAAGACAGTGCAAGGTGCAATGGAATTAATGTATGACTTACAAGAACATTTAATTGAAATTACAGGTATGGATACTGTTACGTTACAACCAGCAGCTGGTGCACACGGAGAATGGACAGGATTAATGTTGATTCGTGCATATCATGAAGCGAACGGTGACTTTAACCGTACGAAAGTAATTGTTCCTGACTCTGCTCACGGAACAAACCCGGCGTCTGCAACAGTAGCTGGTTTTGAAACAATTACGGTGAAATCAAATGAACATGGTCTTGTTGACTTAGATGATTTAAAACGTGTTGTAAACGAAGAAACGGCAGCACTTATGTTAACAAATCCAAATACATTAGGCCTATTCGAAGAAAATATTTTAGAAATGGCAGAAATCGTCCATAACGCAGGCGGTAAATTATACTATGATGGTGCAAACTTAAATGCGGTATTAAGCCAAGCACGCCCAGGAGATATGGGATTTGACGTTGTTCATTTAAACCTTCATAAAACATTTACAGGTCCGCATGGCGGCGGTGGTCCAGGTTCTGGTCCAGTAGGTGTGAAAGCTGATTTAATTCCGTACTTACCAAAACCGATTTTGGAGAAAACAGAAAATGGCTATCACTTTAACTATGATCGTCCAGAAGCAATTGGGCGTGTGAAACCATTCTATGGTAACTTCGGAATTAACGTTCGTGCATACACATATATTCGTTCTATGGGCCCAGATGGCTTGCGTGCAGTAACTGAGTATGCTGTATTAAATGCGAACTATATGATGAGAAGATTAGCACCATTCTATGATCTTCCGTTCGATAGACATTGCAAGCATGAATTTGTATTATCTGGTCGTCGTCAAAAGAAACTTGGTGTACGTACATTAGATATTGCAAAACGTCTGCTTGATTTCGGTTACCATCCACCAACAATTTACTTCCCATTAAATGTGGAAGAATGTATTATGATTGAGCCAACAGAAACAGAATCAAAAGAAACATTAGATGGTTTCATTGATAAGATGATTCAAATTGCTAAAGAGGTAGAAGAAAATCCAGAAGTTGTACAAGAAGCACCACATACAACAGTAATAAAACGTTTAGATGAAACATTGGCTGCTCGTAAACCAGTTTTACGTTATGAAAAGCTAGCACCTGTACAAGTGTGATTGGAAAAAAAAGAACTCGCTACATGCGGGTTCTTTTTTTTGCAAAATTGGTGTGGCTAGAATGAAAAAAATGTTAAAAATTTATATTTTTTGTTTCATATTGCTGTAAAGATACGGTTTTATAGGTGATTTTGTTGAAAAAGTCGGTTTGATAAAAGTATTTATTTTTGTTAGAATTTTATTGAAATTAAGAAGATGTGATGAGGTAGAAATTACTCATTTTTATGTATATGTGAAAAAACGAGCAAGACGGGGGTGGAAGTGTGGGATATCGATGTTATAGAATGGTATACCATTTAGAAAATGGAGAAACAATTAAAGATGTAAAAGAATTTTGTTACCGAGACCAAGGGAAAGTGTTAGAAAGAGTAGCGCACCGTGTAATGGATAATAGAGAAGTGACAGCGATTGATAAACAAGGAACAATCATTTCAATAGCGTGTGAGGACATTGTAAAGGTAGAACTTGATTACATAACAGAAAGTTAACCTTGAGTCATATCGAATTATTCGATACAATATACTGTTGAATGGTGAAGAGAGAAGAGAGGAGTTTATCATGGGTAATACACGACACTTTTATATGTTTATTTTAGCGTTTGTTCTTGTTGTGGCGTTAACGATTTATTTAATTGTTGATAGCAGCTGGTACAATACAGTTCATCCAGCATTCCTTCTTTTTATGTATGTAGGAATTGCGGTTGTTAGTTTCGGAATGAGAGACGAAATGTTAGATCGCTTTGAAAAGTGATACATATACGAAAGACCAACAGGAAAATGTTGGTCTTTTTTTCTTGCCAAAAATAGGATGTTGTGTATATACTGTGTATACAAAGTATATACAGTATATACACACACTGGAGGAAAACATGAATATTATTATTTCGAATTCTTCCCAAGACCCTATTTATGTGCAAATAAGAAAACAATTAAGCCAGCTTATTTTAAATGGTGGTTTAAAGGGTGGAGACCAATTACCGTCTATTCGTAGCTTAGCGAAGGAATTACAAATTAGTGTAATTACAACGAAGCGTGCATACGAGGAGCTTGAAAAAGAAGGATATATAGAAACTGTTGCTGGGAAGGGGACTTATGTTTCACGTAAAAATAATGAACTATTAAAAGAACAGCGGCTACGTCTATTGGAAAGTAAAGTGGAAGAGATTGTGAATGAAAGTAAAGTGTTGCAGCTTTCACTGGAAGAGTTGCAACAGATGATTGCGTGTTTATACAAGGGGGAATAAGAGATGTTAGAGCTAAAAAACGTTTGTAAAACTTATCAAGATTTCTCAGTGAAAAATGTAAGTTTTACATTGCCACGTGGATATATTATGGGATTTATCGGACCGAATGGAGCTGGAAAAAGTACGACGATCAAAATGATTATGAATTTAATCAGAAAAGAGAGCGGTGATATAAAAATTTTTGGTAAGGACAATAAGAAAGCCGAAAAGGAAATAAAACAAAATATCGGTTTTGTGTATGATGAAAATCATTATTACGAAGATTTAACGTGTGAGCAAATGAAACGGATTATTGCACCGTTATATAAAAAGTGGGACGAAAAGCAGTATCAATCGTATATGCAGAGATTACAAGTTCCAACGTATAAAAAGATTAAAGAGTTATCCAAAGGGATGAAAATGAAATTTGCGATTGCAATCGCACTTTCACACCATGCGGAATTCATTATTATGGATGAACCAACAGCAGGATTGGATCCAGTTGTTCGAAGTGAATTACTTGATATGCTGCAAGAGATTGTAATGGAGGATGAAGTATCCGTATTATTCTCAACCCACATTACAACGGATTTAGAACGTATTGCAGATTATATTACGTTTATCAACGATGGAGAAATTATATTTACTGGTGAAAAAGATGAATTAATGGCGAACTACGTAATCGTAAAGGGAAGCAATGATTTATTAGATCGAGAAGGAAAAGAACTATTTGTTGGATTACGAAAAAATAAATTTGGTTTCGAAGGTTTAGCGAAGGATAAACAAGCAATTATAGATTGGTTTGGAAATGAGGTTGTACTAGAAAAACCTACATTAGATGATATCATCGTTTACACTGCGAAAGGGAGAGGTGCCTATGCGTCAGCTCATCTATAAAGATTTATTCTTTTTTCGGGTAACTTGGTTAGTGAATCTTATTGTGCCCCTTATGTTATTTATGTTAGATCCAAGTGGTGAATTGTTAGTTCCGATGAGTTGTCTATTTATAACTCTTTCCTCCGTTATGACGTTAATATTTATGGATGAAAGGAATAAAAGTGACATTATTATAAATAGTTTACCGGTAAGTCGAAAGGATATCATTATTGCTAGATATATTTCCAGTGCAATATTCATTGTAGGTGGCATGGTTTCCACTATGCTAGTTGTTTTTCTTATAAGAGGCATTGTGGTCATTGGTGATATCGGTGCATATCATCCTAATCTATACATTGAAATTCCATGGTATGAAGTAATAAATGGAGTTGTTTACGCCGTATTTTTGGTTGTCACGTTTTTCCCTAGTTATTATGGTACAAAATCGAAGGTAGTAAGAAGTATAGTATCAGCAGCATCAATAGGAGTGGGGGGAATCTTTTGGATATTTATTAGTGATGGGCTAAATGAAACAGCACCTTCATTCATTGAGTGGATTATGAATCCAATGCATATTGGTGTATTTATACTTGGAGGAATTATATTAGCTAGTGTCTATATCATTTCTATGTTTCTTACAATTAAAATTTATGAAACGCGTGATTTATAGAGAGGGGAATTCAGATGCAACAGTTGATTTTGAAGGAGTTTTTCTTACAGAAGAAGATGTTTCCTTTCTATTTTTTAATACCTATTTTATCTGTTTTTAGAAATTCCGTAGAACCGATGGGGATTGCAATAGGATTATTTATAACATGTAGTACGATTATATATATTTCTTTTTATTATGACGAGAAAAGTAAAATAGAAAAAGTATTAGTGAGTTTGCCGATAATGAGAAAAGAGATAGTTATAGCTAAATATATTTCAAGCACATTATTTATTATAGTCGGTTTGAGCATAACTTCTATAGTCGTAATATTAGGAAATATTTTGTTGGACAGAGATATAGTTATTCCTGGATATGCAATATTTTCAGCAATAGTAGCAACTTTGATTTATTGTGTAGTAACGATACCTACTAATTACATTGGAGGATATAAAGCTATTACTGTCTTGAATGTGATTATGATTTTTCCTTTAATGGGTATGATTGGCCTTATGTGCAATATTTTTGGTGATGAAATAATTATGTTAAAAGTACTCCACTCTCAAGAGGCTACACTAGCAATGAGTGTTCTTGGTATCGGAGTGTTAGTAAGTATAGTCATATCAATGTTTCTCTCAATGAAAATGTTTCAGGAGGCAGAGTTATAGAAGGGACATTTTCATATTAGGAGGGTAAAACATGATCAAGCAATTAGTCTTAAAAGATATAGTGTTGCAAAGAAAGTTAGGGTTTGCGTATCTTATATGTTTGTTTTTCCTTGCTATTGTTGATTTTCGTAGTGATAGCTTCCTTATGACGATTAGCTTATCTATACCTTTTCTTGGCATGGTACTGTCAATGAGTTATGAGGGGAAAAATAAAAGTGAAATAATAGTAAATAGTTTACCGTTACAACGTAAAGAAATTGTCATAGCAAAATACATATTTGTAAGTATTTTAGTTGCGTTAGGGGGGATTCTCTCACTTGTGGTTGGTTTGATTCAGTTACAAAATGAACATATAACTGGATTTGTGCTGTGGGGAGCGATTCTTGGTGGAATAACAGGTGGTTTTGTTTATAGCATAATTGTACTTCCAATTGAATTTTCAGTAGGGTATAGCAGTGCAAAACAAATTGCTCCTTTTATCGGAATAGCATTTGGGTATTTAAGTGGACTGATTGTAAGTAACGTATGGTTAGATGTAGAGAATGTTTGGAGCACGAGTGCAGTCGTAAATATTTGTTTTATAGCAGGGCTGCTTCTTTTATATATCATGTCTATGTTATTCTCAATTAATTTGTATAGTGAGCGTGATTTGTAAGAGAGAGGAGAATAGTGTTGAAACAACTAATTTTAAAAGATTTCATCATCAATGGAAATTTTTAATTTGGTACATATTGTATCCTGTTTTCTTTTATATGGCTTTAACAGATACGGAAAATCTATTCATAATTATGTCAGTAATTATTACAATTGGGACAACAGTAAAAACATTTGAAGCAGATAGTAAAAATGAGAGTGAAGTTATAGTAAATAGTTTACCAATATTGAGAAAACAAATTGTATTTGCGAAATATATAGTAGCAATTATTATTCTTTTTATAAGCGTAACGGTCGGTTGTTTCACGATGGGAATGAAGAATGGGGTTAACCTATTTGAATTTATTGAAACGACAATGGTTGCTAGTATTAGCTTTATTTAAGTTTTGTTTTACCGATATCGTTTTGGCTAGGGTATAAAAAAACTATTTTTATTACGATAGTAATATTCATGGCGCCGATTGTTATTTTAGAAACTTTGTTTCAAATCAACCTGGAACAAATTCAACTATACAACAGCGTGTTATTCGTTAGTTCAATTTGCATGTTCATAGTATCTATCTTCGTTTCAGTGAAATTGTATGAGAAGAGAGAATTTTAAAAGGTGCCTTATAAAAGGCACCTTTTTCAATAACGGCAATACGAGAGCAAAAGTTTATAAACAGAAAGGCTATTAGGCACATCTTTCGGAGTATGTAATATAAAGCTGAAAACGATAACGAAAATGAGAAAGAGGAAAAATAAAAACAGGATTTGCTTATGTATAGAATTCTGCATACTATCCACTCCTTTTTTAGGTAGTATGTCCAAAAGAAAGAAGGATATGAAAAATTTTAGGAGGGAGAATGATGAACAAAAGAAAGTGGTTATATAGAATAGGAGTACTGTTATTTTCAATCGGTCTCATATTAGCAAATTTTTACTCAGATATACCACCGTCATTTCCTAATTTGCATAAAGGGATTGGTATAAGTATTGTCATAGCTGGTCTGCTTTGTCTGATCGCATCAAATTTCTATAGAAAACCTGAATGAATATAAAGTGAAACTTTAATCAGTGGGGGTTTTGTCCATCCCCACTGATTATTAGCCTTCACCAATCGGGCGTTTACGGGCAGCCCGACTCCCACCTAACTCCCTCGCATTCGCCGAATTTTGAGGTGGGGGTCTTACTGCCCGCGAATAGCGGGATAAAAAAAAGACAGTTACTTCTTTTCAGAAGAACTGTCCTTTTTAAATAACTTGTTCCATAGCTTGGCGATACTCCATATAATCACGATTGTAATGGAGGCAATAATTGACCAAGCGATAGATGCAATTTCAAGTGCCATGTTAGGAAGGAATGTAAGAATGAATAGTACTTTATGAAACAGCCATTCTATTATATGAAAACTTATTTGTAATAGAATGACGATCCCGAGTGTAATCCATGCTAACATTTGTTTTCCTTTTTCTTTCCACATGACATTCACCTCACGTTAGCCTAATAATTTTAAGCCAACAGCGCCGCATAGAATGCAGCTTAAGAAGGCAAGGCGACGCCAATCCGCTGACTCGCGGAAAATAAGAATACCGAGAAGTGCACTTCCGGCAGTTCCGATTCCAGTCCAAATTGCGTAAGCAGTTCCCATCGGTAATGTGTTCATTGCAAGAGATAAGAAGAAGAAGCTTACGCCAAAGTTAGCGATTAAAATAACTTTTGGTGCCCAGCCTTTCTTTTCAGTGGCTACTTTCATAAAGAGTACACCAACAATTTCACAAATACCAGCTAGAATTAAAAATACCCAAGCCATTTTATGCGGCCTCCTTCGCTTCTTTTTCTTCTGTTACTCGTTTTAAACCAATTACTCCGAAGAAGATTAAACCGATTAATAATACTTTTACGATAGAGAAAGGTTCTCCGAAGATGAAAATCTCTGTAAGAACGATTCCACCAGCTCCAATTCCTGTAAAGACTGCGTATACAGTGCCGACAGGTAAATCTTTATATGCTCTAAATAATAAGACGAAACTAATTGTAATTAATAGAGCAACACCAGCCCACTCAAGTGGTGCCTCCGCTTTTTTAAGTCCAATAACCCAAAAAATTTCAATAATACCAGCTATGATTACATAAATCCATGCCATATGTCATTTCTCCTTCCTACCAG
The DNA here is from genome assembly GCF_044908115.1 of Bacillus sp. RC51. NCBI lineage: Bacteria > Bacillati > Bacillota > Bacilli > Caryophanales > Bacillaceae > Bacillus > Bacillus sp. RC51. The sequence goes on from NZ_JBIYCW010000002.1 coordinate 206,422, forward strand.
TCGTTAGGTAAAGGGCTTAAAAACGACGCATTGCAAAGGAGCAATCCGTCAGTTTGAAAGGCCGCGCCAAAATACTTTCCAAGAAGCTTCTAAACGTGTCTCAAAACGATTTAAACCTGCGTATAGTAGTTCAACCATAAGGCCGTCAAGTAAGCATAAAAAAGCCTCCAAAGCGTTTTTTACTTCAATGTTATGCAGTTCATCTTGTTCGCTTGCTCTTTTAAACACAGGGAATAAAAGTTTTCCGACATTTTCAATGTGTACATTCGCTTTATCAATAATTTGTTCGCGAAATGCATCCGGCGGAAAATAAGAAGTTCGTAACCAAAACATTGATTCTTCACTTTCACCAAATCGTTTTGCATAACCTTTTAACAGATTTACTAGCAATTCTTCAGTAGACGATTTTGAAAAATTTTCGATATCGTCAGTGAAGCTTTGTAAATCTTTTTGAAGAGCGGATTCTAAGCATGTAAAATATAGCTCTTCTTTTCCTTTAAAGTGTGCGTAAATCGATGGTTTTTTAATCCCAACTTCTTGAGCAATATTTGCTAATGAAGTTCCTTCGTAGCCGTAGCGCGCGAAATGAGAAAGTGCTACAGCTTTAATGCGGTTTGCTGTCATTTTCATCCCCTACCTACCGTTCGTTAGGTTCATTATATGAGATAAAAAATATAAAGTCAATAGGTGAAGAGCTGAAAAAGAGCGCAATAGGTAACGCTCTTTTTAGACAGTATCTCGCTCAATTAAATGGAATGAAAGCTCTTTTGCGTTCCCGACAATTTGCTCGTTCTGAATCTGTTTATGGAATAAAGAAAAAGCATGTGAGCCCATTGCGAGACCAGGATGCTCAATAGTTGAAATTTCTAACGCCTTTGAAATTTCATGATTATCAAATCCAAGGATAGCAAGGTCTTCAGGAACGCGAATGCCATGTTTTCGCGCCTCTGTTAATAAACCAGCAGCTACTTGATCGTTCGCTGTGAAAATAGCGGTTGGACGATTTTTCATGTTTAAAATACGATGAAGTATTTTTGCCCCGTCCTGCATCGTATAACATTGATGAAAAATCCAATCAGGGTGTACTGTTTTTCCTTCGTGACGAAGAGTATCGGCGAAAGCTTTTTCACGCTCGATTGAATTAACACTTGTTTTTCTTGCTAAACAAATGCCGATTTTTTCATGACCTTTACTGAGTAAATAGGAAGTACCAAGGCGGAATCCTTCGTAATGATCTACATAGACAGATGAAATGAGGGGATGGTTCATTTTTTCACATGAAATAATAGGAGCAAATTTTGCGAACGGTTCAATTTGTTCCCATGAACTCGTGCGAGAGCAAATAATCATCCCGTCAAATTGTTTCATTTTCATCATTTCAAGAACGCGAATTTCTTCAATACTATCGTAATTCGTTTGGCATAAATTAATATGATATCCAGCTGCTAACGCTTCGTTTCCGATTCCTTCAATGATCGTGCTAAAGTACGGAAGATTAATAAAAGGTAGCATAACCCCGATTGTATACGTTTTTCCCTTTATTAAATGGATAGCATTTATATTTTTTGCATAGTTCAATTCTTCAACTGCATCTAGAACACGCTTACGCTTTTCTTCTTTTACGTAAGGATGATTATTAAGAACACGAGAAACAGTTGATATAGATACACCAGCAGTTTTTGCAATTTGTTTTATATTGGCCATATGTATCACCTCTTTACTTAATTATAAGGGGAAAATAATAAGAATGAAAAAAATCTTGACCTGAAAAGCTTTTCACAATCTATGTTATAAGCATGACTTCTGTTATTCGCGTAACCTTTTTATTTGGGCGTAAGAATAGCGAGGTCTTTTTTCTATGTCTGCAAAGAATTTTTGTCAAAATGTGTGAGAATAACGTGGAAAGTTTTCGGAGGAGGCGTTTGATAACGAAGCGAATAGAAGAGAGTATAAACGCTTCGCTCGTTAAGAGAGCGGTATGAAAGGGCGGAAACAAATTGAAAAAAGGAATCATTTGTTTCGTGTTTTCTAGTGTAATACTTAGCTCATGTTCATTTCAGCAAACGATGCAAGAAGAAAAAACATTTGTAGGAACAACAGGAGGGGCTAAGGACCGTGTTACTGATCCGATTCCCCTAAAGGAACTTCCAAAATATTTTCCGGCAAAGTTTAAAGTTCCAACGTTTTTACCTTATGACATTACGAGTGATGTGAAGGGAGAGGTAAGAACGATGGGAAAGAAGAATGCTGTCTTAACGATTAAATATAAGCAACAAGAGAAAGGAAGGCACGATTATATAGAATTAACAGTGGCCAACTTTTCTTACAGTTTTCCATACCTCGTAGAAGAGAATCGATTTCAAGAACAAATGAAATTGAATAATGGAGCACCTGCTTATTTTAAAAATAAGGATGATTACGAGCGAGGGGACGAATTTGCTACGCTTATATGGAAAGAGAAGGGGATTGAATATCAGCTATTATATCGTAATGTAGATGAGAAAGCTGAAGATGTGATTAAACAAAATCTGCTGTACATTGCGAACAATATGGAATGAAAAAACTAGCTGTATCGTGCAGCTAGTTTTTTGTATATTATTTCTTTTTAATTTTTCCTGACCAAGATTTAAATCCACCTTTTAATTGGTAGAAATCTGTGTAGCCTTGTTTTTTTAAGTATTGAGCTGCACGACCTGTACGGAATCCGCTTTGGCAATATAAATAAACCGGTTGATCTTGGCGGAGTTCTTTGTGGCGAAGGCGAATTTGTGATAATGGAATGTTACGCGCACCTAAAATATGTCCCGCGTTAAATTCATCCGCTTCGCGAATATCGATAAGCTGTGCTTTACGGTAGCCAGCGCGAAATTCATCTTCTGAAAGTGTTTTAATTAATTTTTTCTGATAGAAATACATCCATACAGTGTAGCCGATGAATGCTGCAATTGCGGCTAGTATAATAATCAAGTTTGTTGACACGATTCTATCGCTCCCTTTTTTCTTATCCTACTTTCAATATTATAATGCCCATATGTATTTATGCAACAGATTCATTTGTATATAAGAAGAAATTTCGTATTCTTTCACAAATTTTGTCGAATTTGGTAGACTAGAGAATGTGAAAAATAATTGGTTATATGAGGTGCAGGATGGGAAAAGAAAAATGGTGTTATATTAACTCTGGTCAATGTTCACCAGCATTTAATATGGCGTTAGATGAATGTTTATTAAATTGGCAAAGTGCAAAGAAAATGTCACCAACAATTCGTTTTTATGAATGGGAAGTACCAACATTAACAGTCGGGTATTTCCAGCGTGTTGAAAAAGATATAAATATGGATGTAGTTAACGAAAAGAAATATGGATTCGTTCGTCGTCAAACAGGCGGCAGGGGTGTACTACATGACAAAGAATTAACGTACAGTGTTATTGTGTCTGAAGATCATCCGAATATGCCAAAAACAGTTACAGAAGCATACCGAATTATTTCGCAAGGCTTATTGGACGGTTTTAAGGCATTAGGATTAGAAGCGTATTATGCAGTTCCGAAAACAGAAGCGGATCGTGAGAATTTAAAAAATCCGCGTTCAGGAGTATGTTTTGATGCACCATCTTGGTATGAAATTGTAGTTGAGGGAAGAAAAATCGCGGGTAGTGCTCAAACACGTCAAAAAGGTGTTATATTACAACACGGTTCTATTCCGTTAGAAATAGATTTAGATGAGTTATACGACCTATTTTTATTCCCAAATGAGCGAGTAAAAGAGCGTATGAAAAACATGTTTTCTTCTAAAGCGGTAGCGATTAATGAATTAACAGACCGTACATTTACGATTGAACAGTTAATTAAAGCGTTTGAAACTGGATTTGAAAAAGGTTTAGATATAGAGCTTGTGCCGTATGAACTAACAGAAGAACAGCTTCATGAAGTTCAAACTTTAGCAAAAGAGAAGTATGAAAGTAATGAATGGAATTATAAAAAATAAGGAGATGGCGACCGCCATCTCCTTATTTCTTATAGTAAATTAAGTACTTTTTCTACTTTGATTCCTTTATCTTGTAAAGAACGAAGGCGATTTACAACGTCCATAATTTCTTTGTCGAATGTAACGCTAATACCTTGGCTTTGTAGTTCTTTTTTTAATCCTTCAATAGAATCATCTATGTCGATGCCAAGCTCGTAATCTTGACAAACTTCAATTGTCTTTTTCACAAGTTTAACATAATTTTCTTGTAGTTTTGTATTTGTTTCAGTCAAAGCAGGTTGCTTCGGTTTTGTAGGAGTAACCGGTGCTGTCTCTTGCTTTGTAACTGGAGTAGGTACTGCTTTTTTCACAGGTGCTGGAGTAGATAGTTCTATAGCTGCTTCAACACTTACTGACTTCGGCGTTGGTACCGGAGTAGGTTTAGGTGCAGCAGGTGTTTCTACTCGCGTAATAGGCTTTGGAGCAGGTGTAACTGCTTTTGGAGCTTCTACAACTACTTCTTTTTTCGGAGTAGCTTCTACAACTGTTTCTTCTTGCTCAGCAGCTTCTTTATTTTCTTTGCTCCACATAACGCGTTCAACTTCTAGAGAAACATTATTTTTGTTCATCGCTGTTAATGTAACTTTACCAACCTCAGCGTTCCCAGTGAAATCAACAATTTTATAAATAACACTCTTGTTCCAATCCACGTTTCCGCTCAAAAATAATTCTTCGTTACATTTTGGCGTTAAGCCCTCGATTTTAATTTCTGCGTTTACACCGTTTTCACTATATACCATAATTAGCGAAGCATTTACATCTTCGTCTGCTAACATTAGTTCACGTACCATTTTGCCGGTGCGTACTTGCGTTTTCTTCTTAACTGACATCAAATTTCTCCTCTCAAAAATTCAATAATAATAAAAAAATCGTATAACGAAAAATAATTGCTCACGAAGATTTATGATACCGATAATAAAAGCATCACGTCAACAATTAACTTTAATTATTTTGCATTTTTCTTATTTTCTTTATGAAATTTTTCAATTTGTAAAATTAGACAGAAGAAAAACAGCCGTTTGAAAGGCTGTTAAAATTTAGATGTTTTATATAAAAATTTGTACAGAATATAAAAAGAAAGTGTAACAAGAGCACCTTGCCAAATAGACAAATTATAAAATAAGTATGGTTGTGTTTTAAAAAATACGTTTGAAAAAACTGATAAGATAAAAGGTATAAACACTGATAATAAGAGGAGTGCTTTTTGTTTCCAGGAAACCAGTATTGTAAAAGAAAAACGTCTAAATAACGAAAAAGTTATGAAAGCACCGATTGTTAAAACGATAGCAGATAATATTGTTCCAGGAATACTAAGTGGAATTTCTGAAGTGTTTGTATCTGTAAATAGTTTTTGCATAAGAGTAGTAAATGTATCGTATCCAATTTGAATAGCTAATAATAAACTAACTGCAAATCCAATAACGGTAGCTTGTTGGAAAGAATTTTGATGCTCTGAAGAGTTAATCAATTCGTCGCAGTAAGCTTTTAAATCTTCTCCGAAAATATCATGTGCATTTTTACCATCTTCTTGCGCTTCTAAAAGATGATCCAATATTTCTAAAAGCAATTCTTCCATTTGCTTTTGCGGAACGCTAGTAAAGCGTAAATAAATAAGCATATCACCATAAGCAGCTTCGTTTTCAGGTGTTAATAATTTTCTTTTTTCATTGTTTAACTTAACCATTTCTTTTTCGGTCATAACCTCGTTACTCCTTTTTAAATTCTAAGTATTCTTTTTTGAAGAAAAGTTTATATAGTGCATAGCAAGAGATGGCAAGTAAAGCGCCAATCCAAGGTGAAATTTGCAAAGTAGTATAGGGCTTTTTTATAAATAAAAAGGAAATACCAATTAATAGTATCCATAGGCTATGGCGTATTAAAAAACTGCCTATATGCCTCCAAATAGTTGTTGTGTTTTTAAATAAATCAGTGTTAATAAAATCGAAAACAAAACGTATCATAAGATGTACGGACAAGATAAATACGAGCAGATAAATGAAATCAATGTGTACAAATTTAAAACGTGCTTCATTTGAAAATAAGGGAAATACCAATGCAATTACGGAAGAAATAGCAAAGTATATTGCTAACAAGTAACTAGTTATAAATAAAGGAATCGATAATTGTTCCCATAAACTTTGCTTCGGTAGAGCAGCAATTAGCTCGTCACAGTACGCCTGTAAGTCGTCACCAAAAATATCATAAGCACTTTTTTCTTTTTGTTGAGCTTCAATAAGGTGATCAAGAATTTCAATTAGCAGTTCTTCTGCTTGGTACTCTGGCACTTTAGCTAGGCGGATGTATATTAACATGTCACTATAGGTGGTTTCATTTTCTGCATTTAATAATTTACGCTTTTGATTATTTAATTCGATTAAATCTTTCGCCTTCATCCCTATCACTCCCCTTGTAATAAGTTGTTTACCGTCGTTGAAACCATTCCCCAACTTTTTTTAAATTCTTCAAGTTGTTCTAATCCCTTATCAGTTACGTGATAATATTTTCGCTTCGGTCCAAGAGAGGAAGCCTTTAATGTACCTTCAATAAGTTTCTCTTTTTGCATGCGTAACAATAAAGGATAGATGCTTCCTTCACTTACGAATGTAAAGCCGTGTTTATTTAATTTTGTACTTAGTTCATATCCGTACACTTCTTCTTGTGAAATGATATATAGAATGCAACCTTCTAGTACACCTTTTAACATTTGGCTGTGCATGATTTCACCACCTTTTATCCAGGTAACTTGCCTTGCAAGGTAGCTGTTATCCAAATTATAACAGTCAGTAACTTGCAAAGCAAGTTACTGAAGTGGAAAACTTTAATCTGTGTTAATTTTCATGTGCTTCCCATACTAACGAGAGGAGGGAAGCACATGAAACCATTTATGCCAAAACTCGTTTACTTTGAACCGAGGGCACTCGAATATCCGCTTGGAAAAGAGCTTTATGAGAAGTTTACGAAGATGGGATTAGAAATTCGTGAAACGACATCACACAATCAAATTAGAAATTTTCCAGGGGAAAATGAATTGCAAAAGTATCGTAATGCAAAAGCAACACTTGTCGTTGGGGTGAGGAAGACGTTAAAGTTCGATACATCAAAACCTTCAGCTGAATATGCAATTCCGCTTGCAACAGGGTGTATGGGACATTGTCATTATTGTTATTTGCAAACGACACTTGGGAGTAAACCTTACGTAAGGGTGTATGTGAATTTAGATGAAATCTTTGAGAAGGCAAAGCAATATATGGATGAAAGGGCCCCTGAAATAACAAGATTTGAAGCGGCGTGTACATCAGACATCGTTGGAATTGATCATTTGACACATGCATTAAAGCGGGCGATAGAGTTTATCGGAGAAAGTGAACATGGACGTTTACGTTTCGTTACGAAATATTCGCATGTTGATCATTTATTAGATGCAAAGCATAATGGGAAAACGCGTTTTCGATTTAGTATTAATTCACGTTATGTTATTAAAAACTTTGAACCAGGGACATCGCCATTTGAAGAGCGAATTGAGGCTGCTCGTAAAGTAGCGGGGGCTAATTATCCTCTTGGCTTTATTGTTGCGCCAATTTATATGCATGAAGGGTGGGAAGAAGGGTACCGTGAATTGTTTGAACGATTGTACAATGCGTTAAAAGACATGACGATACCAAATTTAACGTTCGAATTAATTCAACATCGTTTTACGAAACCAGCCAAAAAAGTCATTCAAGAACGTTATCCGAATACGAAACTTGAAATGGATGAAGAGAAGCGGAAATATAAATGGGGACGATACGGTATTGGGAAATATGTATATCAAAAGGATGATGTGGAAGTATTAGAAGAAACAATACGAGGTTATATATATGAGTATTTTCCAGATGCAGAAATTCAATATTTTACATAAGGGGAATCTAGATTCTTTTTTTGTTTTATATATTTAGGCTCGTTTCCACCTTGTCACGTTATTCTTTCTGGTGTATCATTTTATTGATTGCTTCGTACGGAATAAGCAAAATGAAATTGGATGGAGGAAACCGATGCCTACCCCTAGTATGGAAGATTATATTGAACAAATTTATTTGTTGATTGATGAAAAGGGTTATGCCCGTGTATCTGATATTGCTGAAGCGCTTAGTGTACATCCATCCTCTGTAACAAAAATGGTACAAAAATTAGACAAAGACGAATATCTAATTTATGAAAAATATAGAGGGCTTGTATTAACATCAAAAGGTAAAAAAATCGGTGAACGTCTCGTATATCGTCATGAATTGTTAGAACAGTTTATGCGCATTATCGGTGTGGATGAAAGCAAAATTTATAATGATGTAGAAGGAATTGAACATCATTTAAGTTGGGAATCAATTGACCGTATCGGTGATTTAGTACAATACTTTGAACAAGATGAAGTTCGAGTAAAAACACTTCGTGGTGTTCAAAAAGCAAATGAAGAGAAAAGTAATTAAGGGGAACGTGTGGCGTTTCCTTTTTTATTTCAATCGAAAAGGACGGGAGAATAATGAAAGCAATTATTTTTGATTTTGATGGATTAATTGTGGACACAGAAACAATATGGTTTCACTCTTTCAGAGATGCTGTTCGTGAATACGGCGGCGAGTTACCTTTAGAGGAATTTGCAAAATGTATTGGAACGACAGATGAAGTGCTTTATGCATATTTAAAAGAGCAATTAAAAGAAAAATTTAACGAGCATGCATTAAAGGGAAAAGTAACAACTTTACATAAAGAGAAAATGAAAATACCAAAAGCGCGTGGCGGGGTAAAAGAATATTTAGAAGAAGCGAAAGAACTTGGATTGAAAATCGCATTAGCCTCTAGTTCATCTAGGGAGTGGGTCGTTCGTTTTTTAGAAGAGCTACAAATTAGAGATTATTTTGAAGTGATTAAAACGCGAGAAGATGTAGAGAAGGTAAAACCAGATCCAGCTCTTTATAAAGTTACGATAGAAGAATTAGGAATTGAACCATCAGAAGCTGTTGTGTTTGAAGATTCATTAAATGGATTGAAAGCAGCGGTGGCAGCAGGATTAAAGTGTGTCGTCGTACCTAATGATGTGACAAGAAATTTGCAATTTGAAAACCATCACCTTCGTATCGAAAGTATGGAAGAGAAAAGTTTGAAAGAAGTGCTTCAACATATAAAGTGAAACTTTAATCAGTAGGGTTTTTCACATCTTCCACTGATTATTAGCCCCGCACCAACCGGGATAAAAAAAGACCGTATTTCCTAAAAGGAAGCACGGTCTTTCTTTTTGTTTTTTTTACCTTCAATGACAGTTAAATGAGATTGTTTTCTTTTTCTTTTCAACGATGGAGAATTACCCTTTTTCCCCTTGTCATCAGAAGCATTTCGTTTCAAGAAAGAATTACTTAGGGGTGCTACATTTTGTTTCCCGTGTTTGCGGTTCGATTGTTTCGCTGCACGCTTATATGAGCTTTGCGAATTTGCAGAACCACTAGAGTTTGTAAACATTTTGTAGAGTAAGTAAAAGATACCGACGACAGCTAACATGATACCAATGTTTTTCAATACTTCCATTGGATTTGTAATAACAGATGAAACAAGGCCGAATATTGCCAATCCGATAATAAGCACAAATATAGCGAATGTAAACGAACGACCGTTCATAAGGGACACCTCCTAAAAACATATATTAAAATTAGTATATTAACGATGAGGAAAGGAGTTGAACACCATTTTTAAATAATTATTGTTTGTTTTCTAAACGTAATAATTCTTCAAACGATGCGATTGCAACTTCCGCTTGATCATCTGTTGGTTCTTTCGTTGTTAATAGTTGCAGCCATAATCCTGGATATCCAAGTACTCGTAAAACAGGGACATCTCGTAATCGATTGGTAAATTGTAATACTTCAAAAGAAATACCGAGAACAACTGGAATTAATAAAATTCGGTTTACTACCCTTGCCCAAAGCGGATCTGTAGGGACGAGGAAATAGACAAACATTCCAATAATGACTGTAAATATAATAAAGCTACTGCCACAGCGATAATGGAGGCGAGTTTGCTTTTGAACATTTTCTACAGTCAGTGGAAGATTATTCTCATAAGCATTGATTACTTTATGTTCCGCACCGTGGTACTGAAATACCCGCTTAATAAGTGGGGTTAAAGAAATGAAGTATATATAGCTCAATAATAGCATGAGCTTAATGACACTTTCGACAATGATTTGCCCTGTATGAGATGGGAAAATCGGTCTCGTTAATTCAGCTAAAAGTGCAGGAACTGCTGTGAAAATTACTTTACCGAATATGAACGATAAAACGCCAACTGCTGCAACTCCTAATACCATCGTTAATTTTGATTGTTCTTCTTTTTTATTTGCAAGTTGTTCATCTTCTTCTGGGTGGACATCAAATCGTTCTGAAGCAAAGTTTAAATGTTTCGCTCCATTCGCACTTGCATCCACAATAGCGGCAATACCTCGTAAAAATGGAATTTTCTTTAGTAGAGACAATGCTTTATTACGAACGCGTGGTAAACGATAAAATTCAATCGATTTATCTTTACGACGAACCGCTGTAACAGTATATTCTCTACCGCCAAACATAACTCCTTCTATGACTGCCTGCCCGCCATATATTTGTTTTGACTCTTCTGCCATGTTAACACCAACCTGTATTTGTTTCTCTCTTATGTAGAAAAAGAGGCAATTGTCATACTTGGTTTTGTCATCTTGAAATAAGACAATCACCGAGTTTCCTTTATTTTATCGACAAATACAGGCAGATGACAAGGGAAAATGTTACGAGAGTCGGACATTTCTTATTCTTTTTATAGACAAATTTTGCAGGATTTAAACATGCCTCAAAATAGTTTCGGGCATACTAGTGAGCGGAGGTGTCAATGTGAATCAAGAACAATCAACAATAAGAAACTTTGTACAAATTGGTTTATTTGGTGGCTTATTTTGGGGAGGTATATGGTATTTCCTTCATATATTCTCATTTACAGAAGCTGGACCTAACTATTTACTTTTACCGTTTGCATTTGGAGATTGGAAAGAAGGGGTTTGGGGAAATGTAGTAGGTATCGTTTGTATGGGACTTCTTTCAATTTTAGTGGCATTTCTCTATAAAGCCCTTTTTAAAAAGTTTGAAGGAGTATTCCCTGGCGTACTATACGGTTTGTTTTGGTGGGCATTATTATTTTTGGGGATGGGGCTAATGGCACCTGTTATTAAAAGTGCACTCCATTTACCGAAAGAAACAATTGTAACGACAGTATGTATCTTTATATTATATGGTGTTTTTATTTCGTATTCTGTAGCATTCGAATCGAATAATACAAATAGAGGAGAAGGGAGCGAGAAGACAAACTATTCAAATAAGTGATTCCTATGTTAAAATGTCGTATAGACATTCTTTAATATTAAGGAGTTTTAAGAAAATGAAAAAGTTACTCCTCGTAAACGGTCCGAACCTAAATCGCCTTGGCGTTAGGGAAGTAAATGTATACGGAAAAGGAACGTTAGCGACGCTTGAAACAGATATGAAACAAGAAGCAGAGAAAATGGGAGTGGAGTTAGAATGTTTCCAATCGAATCATGAAGGTGCTATTATCGATCGTCTTCATGAGGCTGAAGATATATATGAAGGGATCATTTTAAATCCTGGAGCATTTACGCATTATAGCTATGCGATTCGAGATGCAATTGCGAGCATTTCGATTCCTGTTATTGAAGTACATATTTCTAACATTCACCAGCGTGAATCGTTCCGTCACGAATCTGTGACGGCGGCTGTTTGTGCGGGACAAATTGTTGGATTTGGTTTTTATGGCTATAAGTTAGCGTTATTTGCATTAATGGAGAAATTGAGGGAGGCATAAAGTAATGGAAAAGATCGAGAGATTAAGAAGTGCGTTTGATGAGGCTGGTATTGACGGTATCGTATTAACGAATGAACATAGCCGTAGATATATGGCGAATTTCACGGGAACAGCTGGTGTTGTACTAATTTCAAAAGAGCGTGCTCTATTTATTACAGATTTCCGTTATGTAGAGCAAGCTAGTAAGCAAGCGGTTGGATACGAAATAGTGCAGCATCCAGGATTAATTCTTGATGAAGTTGCGAAACAAGTTAAAGAACTTGGAATTCAAAAGCTAGGCTTTGAGCAAGATACTCTTACATATAGCTCTTACGTAACGCATAATGAAGCGATCGAAGCTGAATTCATCCCAACTTCTGGGCTTGTAGAAAAGTTACGCTTGATAAAGACTGATTCAGAGATTAAGATATTAAAGGAAGCTGCACAGATTGCAGATGCTGCCTTTGAGCATATTCTATCATTCATTCGCCCGGGAGTATCTGAAATTGAAGTGTCAAATGAACTTGAATTTTTCATGAGAAAACAAGGAGCAACATCTTCTTCGTTTGATATTATCGTTGCTTCAGGTCTTCGTTCGGCATTACCGCACGGCGTGGCATCTGAAAAAGTGATAGAAAAAGGAGATTTCGTTACATTAGACTTCGGCGCTTATTACAAAGGATATTGCTCTGATATTACTCGTACGATTGCAGTCGGTGAACCATCTGATAAATTAAAAGAAATTTATAATATCGTTTTAGAAGCACAACTACGTGGTGTGAACGGTATTAAAGCTGGTTTAACGGGTCGTGAGGCTGATGCATTAACGCGTGATTACATAACGGAAAAAGGATATGGTGAATACTTCGGACACTCTACTGGTCATGGAATCGGTCTTGAAATCCATGAAGCACCAGGTTTAGCGTTCCGTTCTGATACAGTACTTGAACCAGGTATGGCTGTAACAGTAGAACCAGGTATTTATATTCCAGGTGTTGGCGGGGTACGTATTGAAGATGATATCATTGTAACAAGTGAAGGTAATGAAGTAATAACGAAATCACCAAAAGAACTTATTATTTTGTAATACACAGGAGGATTTTTTTACATGATTTCAGTAAACGATTTTCGTACAGGTTTAACAATTTCAGTGGACAATGCCCTTTGGCAAGTAATGGATTTCCAACACGTAAAGCCAGGTAAAGGTGCTGCATTCGTTCGCTCTAAACTACGTAACCTTCGCACAGGATCTGTTCAAGAGAAAACATTCCGTGCAGGTGAAAAAGTAGAAAAAGCACACATCGAAAACCGTCGTATGCAATACTTATACGCGAGCGGTGAGTCTCACGTATTTATGGATAACGAAACTTATGAGCAAATCGAACTTGGTGAAAACCAAATCGAGCGCGAATTGAAATTCTTAAAAGAAAACATGGGAGTATCTATTATGACATACCAAGATGAAGTACTTGGTGTTGAACTTCCGAACACAGTTGAATTAACAGTGTCAGAAACAGAGCCTGGTATTAAAGGTGACACAGCTTCTAACGTAACAAAACCAGCTAAATTAGAAACTGGTCTTGTTGTACAAGTACCAATCTTCATTAACGAAGGCGAAATGCTTATCATCAACACTGGTGAAGGTAAATACGTTTCTCGTGCATAGTAGAAAAGCACTCGTGATTATCACGAGTGCTTTTTTTATAGGAAGTAGGGAAGATAGTAAATTGCGGTTATAACAAAACTAACTGTGACGAGTGAAAGGGTACCCATAATATATGGAGTCAAAACAATTTGAAACGGGCGTATTTCACCAGTTTCAATACCGGTAAAAGTTTTATTCGTTGCATGATCCATATTGTTATTTCTAAAGGTACTCATAATAATTAACCAAGTAATTGCAAATATTGCTAGACTGCCAAGGAAAAAGCTCTCCAAAAATGACCAGCCGACTATTTTTGAAAAAAGATAAATAATAGCTAATTCTACTACAATTGTTAAACTAATTTTTAATGCTTTCATATTTTCCCCCCTCATTTCGTACTTCCAACCAATTTGAAAATTTTTCGCATGATACAACATGCAGTACGCAAGGTGATTTTACTTCTTTTTCTAAAGCAGCATGTACGTCTGGAAATTGTTTTTCCACATGTAATGAAATGTAAGGTAGTTTCTCTTGTGCTTTTAAAGAGCGAATGTTATTCGTTTTAGCACCGGCAAATACGTATGTAAGTTGCAAGTCTAAAAAAGCGATTTTAAAGATCTCTTTTTTAGCAGATTCGTTATATCCTCTTCCCCAATATTGATAGCCGAGCCAACTTCCAATATGTGAGTGCTTTTGTTCGTAATTAATATGTTTAAGTGTCGTGAGGCCAATTATTTCATTTTCCTCACTTACAATCACTCTTGATAAGGAGTGCTTTTTTCGTTCCTCTTCAATTGCAAAAAGAATGAATGTTTTTGTATCTTCTACTGATTCTACTTTTAGCCCTAATGCATTTTTTACATGTGGATTGCTTGATAGCTCAAAAAGCACATTTGCATATCGTAAATCGAGTGGTAATAAAGTAACTTGCTTCATCATCTATGCTCCTTTTCTATTAAATATATCATAAATTGATGAGAATATTCAGATTTTAATAAAGTCGATAGAGAAAAATTATGTTTTTACTTCTGAAATAGACAACCTCTGCATATGGTTGTACAAATATATTCTTTTTCAGAATAAGGAAGTAGTAACTGTTATGGGAGAAGGTGGGAGAATGAAACAGTGGCTAGCGGCAATGGAAACATCCGTGCTTGTTATGGGGTTACTTCGGTTGTTTTCAGGAAGCGCGGAAATATTCGCCGCTTTGCTTATGCTTTACGTGAATGATGCGAAGAAAGCATTGTTTATAAATGGTATGTTGGCGTTTGTTGGACCGACCGTATTAATTTTAACAATGACAATTGGCATAGCGAGTGTAGCAAGTGAGATTTCTTTCTTGAAATTCTTTTTTCTAGCACTTGGAATTGGCTGCATTTTTATCGCGTTGTTGAAATAGTAAGTCGAGTATAGTGGGGAGAAGCTTATGAAAGAAGTATTAGAAGTTTTACCGAAAACGATGAGACAGTTAGTTGAAGGCTGTAAACAATACGATACTCTAGAGGAAATTCGTGTTCGAATTGGAAGGCCACTAGAGTGTATCGCACATGGAGAAGTGTTTTTCTATGACTATATCGCTACAGCGGAAGATGCAATCCATTTATTGAATAAATTAAGTCAATTCTCAATTTATACGATGGAAGAGGAATTGAAACGTGGATATGTGACACTACGAGGAGGACATAGAATTGGCCTAGCTGGAAAAGTCATTACAGAAAAAAGTGCAGTGAAAATGATTCGGGATGTCTCTTCTTTTAATATTCGTATTGCCCGTCAAAAAATAGGGATTGCTGAGCCGCTTCTGCCATATCTTTATGAATCACGATGGTTAAACACGATGGTAATAGGCCCACCGCAAACGGGGAAAACAACACTTTTAAGAGATGTAGCACGCTGTATGAGTCAGGGTGTAAGTGCTTCGAAAATTCCTTCATGTAAAGTGGGAATTGTTGATGAACGATCAGAAATTGCGGGCTGTGTGAAAGGAATCCCGCAATATGACTTTGGCGTGCGAGTAGATGTATTAGACGCTTGTCCAAAAGCTGAAGGAATGATGATGATGATTCGTTCTATGAGCCCAGACATATTAATCGTAGATGAAATTGGACGTAAAGAAGATAGTGAAGCGATTATGGAGGCGGTACATGCAGGTGTTCAGCTTTTTATAAGTGCACATGGATTTTCTTATGATGATGTTGTGAAACGTCCATCGTTACAGGCGGTGCTGGAACTTGGTGTATTTGATAGGTTTGTGGAATTATCAAAAGCGAGAGGGCCAGGAACGGTTATGCAAGTGAAAGATAGAGATGGAAAACCAGTATTACCTCATAGAAAGGCTCAAGGCGTATGGTGAAAATATTTGGTGCGGTATTAATAGTTGCTGTTAGCACTTTTTTCGGATTTTCATACGCTAAAAGGTACAGTGAGAGACCGCGGCAACTTAGGTTATTGAAGGCAGCATTGCAATCATTAGAAGCTGAAATTATGTATGGACACACGCCGTTATCTGAGGCTGCAGAGCGTTTAGTCAAACAAATGCCGAAGCCGTTAAATTGGATATTTCAAAGCTTTTCGAAACGGCTAGAGGACGGGGAGCAAACAGTTAGAGAAGCTTGGATTGATAGTTTGAAGGAGAACTGGACGTTAACGGCGTTTAAACAAACCGAGTATGAAATCTTACAACAATTTGGTGAAACACTTGGACAACATGATCGTGAATCACAGCAAAAACATATTCGCTTATGTATTACACATTTGGAGAGAGAAGAAGGAGAAGCGAAAGCATTACAACTACAATATGAAAAAATGATAAAGAGTTTAGGGGTACTAGCAGGGCTACTTATCGTAATTTTACTGCTATAGGGGGGAGAAAGGCGATGTCCATTGATGTTGGATTAATATTTCAAATCGCCGGAATCGGCATTGTTTTAGCTTTCATTCATACTGTACTAAAAGAATTAAAGCGAGAGGATATTGCGAATTGGGTTATCCTTGTCGGTTTTGTCGTTATTTTGTTTCATGTTGCATTTTTAATTAATACTCTATTCGACAAGATTAAAAGTGTCTTTCTCTTCCAGTAAAGGAGGCGGTTCGAATCGAAATTATACAAATTGTCGGATTAGGCCTCGTTGCTACATTTTTAGCTGCTGTTTTAAATCAGCATAAATCTAGTATTACATCGTTATTTATTGTGTTCATTGGTAGCATGATGTTTCTTCTCTTAATCGATCAAATTCATTCTATTTTACAAATGATTGAGAGAGTGGCGAGTGAAGCGAAGGTTAGCAACGTATATGTAGAAACGTTATTGAAAATTATAGGGATTGCTTATATCGCTGAGTTTGGTGCGCAAATTACAAAGGATGCTGGTCAAGGTGCAATCGCTTCGAAAATTGAATTAGCTGGAAAAATCTTAATTCTCGTCATGGCAATTCCTATTTTGACGGTTGTAATTGAAACAATTCTCGGTTTTTTACCTACGGGATAAGGGGGAGTGAATGTTGAGGAAGTTTGGAGCTAAGCTATTATTTGCTTGCTTCCTTTTCTTTTCTTTACCGATTGTTGTACAAGCTTCTCCTATAGAAACAAACGTCGTTGATCAACAATTGGATAAGCTCGGAATTGAAGATGTGAAGCAATTTTGGGACGGGCTTGTTACAAAGTATGGAGGCTATTTACCAGAGAGTCAAAAAGGAAGCTTTATGGAGTTTGTAAAGGGAGAAAAAGAGTTCTCCATAAAAGAGTGGATGATAGGTCTACTAAAATATTTATTTCACGAGCTTGTTGCAAATGGAAAGTTACTTGGAACGCTCATTATGCTAACGATTTTCAGTGCATTGTTGCAATCGTTGCAATCTGCTTTTTCAAAGAGTAGCGTGAGTAAAATCGCTGATGCAGTCGTATACATGGTACTTATTATTTTCGCTTTAAATAGTTTTTATGTCGTCATGACATATGCAAGAGAGACGATACAAACAATGGTAGATTTTATACTAGCGTTGTTACCAATTTTACTTGCACTCGTAGCAACAGGCGGCGGTGTTGTTTCTGTATCATTTTTTCATCCAATCATCATTTTCTTAATGAATACGAGTGGGCTTCTTATGAACTATATCGTTCTACCACTTTTATTACTTGCAACTATATTAAGTATTGTAAGCACGATGAGTGATCAATATAAAGTTACGAAATTGTCCAAGCTTTTGCAAAACGTTAGTGTTGGGATTATTGGTATCTTTTTGACGGTTTTTTTAGGCGTATTATCTGTACAGGGAACAGCGTCAGCCGTTGCTGATGGTATAGCTGTGAAAACGGCTAAATTTGTAACAGGAAACTTCATTCCTGTAGTAGGAAGGATGTTTACTGAGGCGGCGGATACTGTTATTAGTGCATCTGGATTATTAAAAAACACAGTAGGAATTATCGGGCTCGTTATTTTATGCTTAATTGTCGCTTTCCCAGCGATTCAAATTTTTTGTATCGCGTTTATTTATAAATTCGCAGCAGCAGTATTGCAACCAGTAGGCGGAGGAGCAATTATTCAATGTTTAGATATCATTGGACGAAGTATCATTTACGTATTTGCTTGCTTAGCTATCGTATCATTTATGTTCTTTTTAAGTATCACAATTATTATTGCTGCCGGGAACATTACTCTCATGATGCGGTAGGAGGTGAAGAGTATGCAATTTGTTACAGAGTGGATTAGAAATATTATCGTTTTTTTACTCTTAGCGACAATGCTTCATCTTATTCTTCCAAATTCAAATTTGCAAAAGTACGTTAAATTCGTTGTAAGTCTATTGTTAGTCGTATTAATTTTAACGCCTCTATTTAAGTTGTTACAAACAGATGTAAATGAAGTTATCGCAAATTTCAATGAAGAAAAGTACGTAGCAGATGGATCTGTAAAAAATTCGATAGATTCGAAGAAAAAAGAAATACAAGCTCTAACACGTGCATATAGTTTAGAAGAGATGGCTACCAAAATGAAAAAAGACGTAGGAAAAGAGTTTGAGAAAAAGTATGGTATGACAGTCTCTGGAATACAAATAGTCGCAGTGGAGCATGCAGGAGAAGTAAAGTCAGCGAAAGATATTCAATCTGTTGTTGTGACGTTGAAAGAAAAAGAACGTAGTAATAATGATGCAATCGAAACAGTAAAGCCCATTGAAATTAATATGAAAGAACCTCCAAAAAAAATAGAAGAAACGAATGTAGAAATGAAAGATTTCTTTTCAAGCAGGTGGCAACTAGAGGATAAACAAATCCAAGTTCAGATGGAAGGGAGGACAGGTAGCGTAAATGGACAATAAAGATAAAAATTCGAGGTTCTCATTTTTTCGAAACTTATTAAATGGGGATGGAAAAGAAAGTAATGAGAAGGGGAAAAAGGTAACACCTAAGTTTTTGCTTGTCCTACTCATACTTGGGATTGCGCTTATGTTTTCTAGTAATTTCTTAGCACCTAAAAAAGAAGAAGTGCCTGTGTTTAAAGAAAAGACAAGTCAAAGCCAAGATAAAGATGTACCAACTTTCGGTCAAAAAAACAATGATAATATGTCAAATGTAGAAAAATACGAAAAAGCGTATGAACAAGAATTGAAAGCTTCTTTAGAAGAGATAGCCGGAGTAAAAGATGTAACTATTAAAGTGAACTTAGATTCATCTGAAGAAAAAATACTCGAGAAAAATACAGTAAAACGTTCACAAACGACAGGTGAAACTGATAAAGCAGGCGGGAAAAGGGAAGTAGAAGACGAGTCTCTTGATGAAAAGACAGTCATTATACGTGAAGGTGATAAAGAAACTCCAATTGTTTTGCGAACAGAGAAACCGAAAGTACGAGGTGTTCTGGTCGTAGCAAAGGGAGTGGATAATATACAAATAAAAGCAATGGTAAAAGAAGCTGTGACGCGATTATTAGATGTACCAGCTCATCGCGTTTCAGTATCACCGAAAAATTGATAGGGAGGAAATAAAGTGTTAAAAAAACAAACGGTTTGGCTATTAACGATGTTAAGTTTAGTGGTTGTACTATCTGTTTATTACGTAACAACTCCTGATAAAATGAATACAGCAGCACCGGCAACGGGTGAAAAGATGGGACAAGAAAAGCAAGGTGTTGATAAAGCAGTTACAAAAGAAACAACGAAAGAAACTACAAATAAAGAGACAACAAAAGAAAATACAAGCAAGGAAACTACAAATAAAGAAACAGACAAAAAAGAGAATGACAAAAAAGAAACAAGTAAAAAAGAGGCTAGCGTAACAGTTCAATCAAGCGATGAGAATTTTACAGCGCTACGTATGCAAATGGAAGATCAGCGTAGTGTAGAGAAAGAAAAGTTACAAAATGTAATGAAGTCATCAAAATCTTCAGCAGAAGAAAAGAGTAAAGCGAAAGATAATCTTGATGCCATCACTACGATGGAAACGAAGCAACAATTACTTGAGACAGTGATTAAATCTCAAGGTGGATATAAAGATGCTCTTGTAAGAGCTGATGGAACGGACATTAAAGTAACAGTTAAATCGGCAAAGCATTCACAAAAAGAAGCGAATAAAATTATTCAGCTTGTAAGAAGTGAAGGTGGTCCAAAAGATGTAGGTGTGAAATTTGATCCATCAGTAAAATAAATTATAATAGGTGTTGCTGCTTCAAATTAGATAAAAGAATAATAGAAAAAAGCTATCGTTTTCGATAGCTTTTTTCTATTTCATCTTTGCAGTTGTATTTAGTATTTTCAATTGGAAACGGGGAAATACGCTGTGAGTAAAAGATTAATGGTTCGTGATGATGGTGATTAGTTTTTCCAGATTTGACGTGAATGAAGAGGACCAATGTCCAAATCACTACGGCAGGCAAGAACAGGATGAGCCATATCATATGTCCGCACCTCACTACAATAAATTTGCTACACTTTGAACATACTATTCTTTTATGAAGGAAGAATGAACGGCGCGTAAACAAAAAAATAATATTTGGTAAAAATATGTTTTTTTACCGTAGATAAAATGAAGAATTCTGAGGGAATTACGTTTTTACACTTTGCAGTTTTGAAAAAGTAAAGAATGTTTTTTAGGAAGTGGTCTTGCCAATTTTGTGTGAAACTTGGTATTATTACTAGGTAATAATTTTTTGATGGAATAATATTTTTACAGGAGTTTCGATTTATAATAAAGAAATATAAATTGGAATGTTTAAAAAATTTAGCGTAAGATGGGAATAGTAAATATTTCTATTAGTAAATGTCATAGGAATAAATTTTCTAATAGAATACATCGTATTTTTACAGTAAATCAGTTTGATGCCAATCTGTAAAAACGGGACAAACAAGAGTATGGGAGTGGATTTTACATGTTTAAAATTCAAGAAGTTCGTGAATTAATTAAATTAATTGATAGCTCTAATATTGATGAATTTGAATACAAAAAAGACGGTACAGCAATCAAAATGAAAAAACGTGGTAATGAAGTTGTTGCTGTGCAAGCACCGGTAACGAAACAAGTAGTACAACCAGCAGCATCTGTTGAAGTAGAAACAACAGTAGCGGCAGCGCAAGTAGAAGTGCAAAAACAAGAAGAGAAGAAAGTTGTTCAAGATGAAAACCTACATAAAATCACATCACCGATGGTAGGGACATTTTATTCCTCTTCTTCGCCTGATACACCTCAATATGTAAGTGTTGGGGACAGAGTATCGAAAGATTCTATCGTATGTATTGTTGAAGCTATGAAATTATTTAACGAAATTGACGCAGATGTAGAGGGCGAAATTGTTGAAATTCTTGTTAATAACGGACAGCTTGTTGAGTATGGACAACCGCTATTTCTTGTAAAAGCGTAATAAGGGAGTCTTTGTGATGATAAAAAAAGTATTAATAGCCAATCGTGGGGAAATTGCTGTACGAATTATTCGTGCTTGTAAAGAAATGGATATTGAAACAGTTGCAATTTATTCAGAAGCAGACAAAGAGTCACTTCATGTGCAAATTGCAGATGAAGCGTATTGTGTTGGACCAACGATTTCAAAAGAAAGCTATTTAAATTTGACGAACATTATTAGTGTTGCGAAATTAACAGGTTGTGATGCAATTCATCCGGGATATGGATTTTTAGCAGAGAATGCAGATTTTGCAGAATTATGCCGTGAGTGTAACTTGATTTTTATCGGTCCAAGCCCAGAAGCCATTTCAAAGATGGGCACAAAAGACGTTGCACGTGATACAATGAAAGAAGCAGGGGTTCCAATTGTACCAGGTTCACAAGGGATTATTAAAAATACCGAAGAAGCGATCGAGCTTGCTAATCAACTTGGATATCCAGTTATCATTAAAGCGACTGCAGGTGGCGGCGGAAAAGGTATTCGTGTTGCGCGCCATGAAGAAGAGCTTGTAAAAGGAATTCAAATTACACAGCAAGAAGCCAGTACCGCTTTTGGGAACCCTGGTGTATACTTGGAGAAGTACGTTGAAGATTTCCGCCATGTTGAGATTCAAATAATGGCAGATACACATGGAAATGCCATTCATTTAGGAGAGCGTGATTGTACAATTCAGCGCCGTCTGCAAAAACTATTAGAAGAAAGTCCATCACCTGCACTTGATGAGAATATTCGCAAGCAAATGGGTGAAGCAGCAGTTAAAGCGGCGGTAGCGGTTGATTATACAGGTGCTGGTACGGTTGAGTTTATTTATGAATATAAAACGAAAAGCTTTTATTTCATGGAGATGAATACGAGAATCCAAGTTGAACATCCAGTTACTGAAATGGTAACAGGGATGGATTTAATTAAAGAACAAATTCTTGTTGCTTCTGGAGAAAAGTTATCGTTACAGCAAGAAGAAGTACAATTTAATGGTTGGGCAATGGAATGTCGAATTAATGCGGAAAACCCTGCCAAAAAATTTATGCCATCTCCAGGTAAAGTAGAAATGTACTTACCACCAGGCGGATTTGGTATTCGCGTCGATTCAGCTGTATATCCGGGATATTCAATACCACCTTTCTATGATTCGATGGTTGCTAAATTAATTGTTCACGGAAAAACACGTGAAGAGGCAATTGCAAAAATGAAGCGAGCGCTCAGTGAGTTTGTCATTGAAGGCGTACATACAACAATCCCGTTCCATTTGCAATTGCTAGAGCATCCTGATTTTGTAAAAGGTGAGTTTAACACGAAATTTTTGGAAGAGCATGAACTTGTGACGCAGTGATACATTAAAGGAGGTTTTTTTCATGGCTGAACATATGTTAGATATGGGTCAAGATACAACTCTTGGAAAAGTAGAAATTGCACCAGAAGTAATCGAAGTAATTGCAGGTATTGCAGCTGCTGAAGTAGAAGGTGTAGCGGCAATGCGTGGTAATTTTGCTACAGATGTTGTTGAGAAGTTAGGTAAGAAAAATCATGGTAAAGGTGTAAAGGTTGAATTAGCAAACGAAGATATTATTGTTGACCTTTATGTTGTGATGTATTTTGGTGTAGCAATTCCGGTTGTTGCACAAAAAATTCAAGACAATATTCGCCAAGCACTCTTTACAATGACAGGACTTGAGCCAAAAGAAGTGAACGTTCACATCGTTGGCGTAACATTCGAAACACAAAAAACAGAAATCGAACCAGTGTAAGAGTGGAAAAAGGTGCCTAGTAAAATAGGCATCTTTTTTATCGTTTCATTTCTTCACAAATTAAAATCCTCTAATTATTATACTATTTCAAAAAAAAAGAAAAATAAAACGGTATGTTTCATTTTTCCAAAAAACGTACATTGTGATAAGATATGGAACTTGAAGTTAATCTTTTTATTATTTTTCAGCCTTGTACCCCGTGTGTGAAACGATAAATTGTGTTATTATCATTGTATTATAAGGTTGGAAAATCAATGAAAACTGCAAGAGTAAGTGAATTGACGGCTTATAAATTATAATAATATAACAAAACATAAGGAAAGACTTGAAGTATAAAGGAGAGTTACAATGAAACGTAGGACGGCTAGAGAAAGAGCAATGCAAGCATTATACCAAATGGATATTACAGGTGAATTAGAACCGAAAGTAGCGGTGGAAAATACGCTAGATGAAGGCGAAGAAACAAATGAGTTTCTAGAATCACTTGTTGTAGGATTTGTAGACAACAAAGAAGAGATTGACGCAGCAATTCGTCAAAATTTAAAAAAGTGGAAGCTTGAGCGTATTAGTATTGTTGATCGCAGTATTTTACGTGTAGCTGTGTGTGAGATGAGATACATGGAAGAAATTCCGCACAATGTAACAATTAACGAAGCAATTGAAATCGCAAAAACATTTGGGGATGAGGAATCTCGTCGTTTTATTAACGGCGTTTTATCTAATATAAAAGATACACTGTAATTTCTTTAAGGGGGAAACTTAAAATGGTAGCAGTAATCATCAAAGGAAATGAAGTTGCGGAGAAAAAACGAGCACAATTAAAAGAAAAAGTTGTGAAGTTAAAAGAGCAAGGGATTGTACCAGGATTAGCAGTTATTTTAGTTGGAGAAGATCCAGCATCGCGTTCTTATGTAAAAGGAAAAGAAAAAGGTTGTGAGCACGTAGGAATCTATTCAGAGCTAATTGAACTTCCTGAAACGATTACTGAGGAGCGTTTGCTTGCTGAAATCGATCGCTTAAATGGAGACGACCGCATTAATGGCATATTGGTACAATTACCTTTACCAAAACACATTGAAGAAAAAGCTATCATTGAAAGAATTTCACCGGAAAAGGATGTAGATGGATTTCACCCAATCAGCGTAGGACGTATGATGACGGGACAAGACACATTCCTTCCATGTACACCGCATGGCATTTTAGAATTAGTAAAAGAAACGAATCTTGATATTTCTGGAAAGCATGTTGTTGTAATTGGAAGAAGTAATATTGTTGGTAAACCAGTGGGGCAACTGTTTTTAAATGAAAATGCAACTGTCACATATTGTCATTCTAAGACGCAAAATATAAAAGAATTATCGAAGTTAGCTGATATTTTAATCGTAGCCGTTGGACGACCGAAAATGGTAACAGCTGACTATATTAAAGAGGGTGCGGTTGTAATTGATGTTGGTGTTAACCGTTTAGAAACAGGCAAACTTTGTGGTGATGTTGATTTTGACAATGTATTAGACGTTGCAGGTTACATTACGCCTGTGCCAAAAGGAGTCGGCCCAATGACTATTACAATGCTTCTTCACAACACTGTGGAGTCTGCAAAGCGTGCAGGTGTTGTTTGTCAATAATTTGAATCGGCTATGAGGAGAGAGAAATGGAGAAACAATATTTAACCGTTACAGCGTTAACACGCTATATTAAAACAAAAATAGAGTATGATCCGCATTTACAGTCTGTTTGGTTAAAAGGAGAAATTTCCAACTTTAAATATCATAGTCGTGGTCATATGTATTTTACATTGAAAGATGAAAATGCAAGAATTGCAGCGGTTATGTTTGCGGGTCATAATCGTAACATTAAATTCAGACCGGAAAATGGAATGAAAGTACTTGTAAAAGGAAAGATTTCTGTTTATGAGGCGAGTGGTTCTTATCAAATTTATATTCAAGACATGCAGCCTGACGGAATTGGAAACTTGCATTTAGCTTATGAGCAATTAAAAGTTCGTTTAGAGGAAGAGGGCTTGTTTTCTCAAGTTTATAAAAAAATAATTCCTCCGTATGCTAAAACAATAGGTGTAATCACGTCGCCAACAGGAGCAGCAATTCGCGATATTATAACAACAATTAAACGTCGTTATCCGATTGGAAATGTTATTGTGTTTCCTGTACTTGTACAAGGGGAGTCAGCAGCTCCCTCGATTGTACAAGCAATTCGTACAGCGAATGAAATGGGAGATATTGATGTTTTAATTGTTGGACGTGGTGGAGGCTCTATTGAAGAATTATGGGCCTTTAATGAGGAAATAGTTGCAAGAGAAATTTTCACAAGTGAGATTCCGATTATTTCGGCTGTAGGCCATGAAACAGATTTTACAATCGCAGATTTTGTCGCGGATTTACGTGCACCAACACCGACTGCAGCAGCTGAGCTGGCGGTACCTAATACTATAGAGTTACAAGAAAAGGTATTACAAAGAACTCTGAGATTGCAAAGAGCAATGAGAGAAAGAGTACATAAAAAAGAAGAAAAGCTGCAAGTGTTACAAAAATCTTATGCGTTCCGTTATCCAAGGCAAGTGTACGAGCAAAAAGAAGAGCAGTTAGACAGGGCTCTTGAACAACTTGTTTTAGCGAAAGAGCGTTATA
Source organism: Bacillus sp. RC51 (assembly GCF_044908115.1). NCBI lineage: Bacteria > Bacillati > Bacillota > Bacilli > Caryophanales > Bacillaceae > Bacillus > Bacillus sp. RC51. The sequence continues at coordinate 232,218 of NZ_JBIYCW010000002.1, forward strand.
TAGATAAAAAAGTAAATCAATTAAAGCAACTTTCATTTTATTTAGAAAAGCACCACCCATCTCAAAAAATTATACAAACGAAAACGGCAATTGAAACGTTGCAAAAGCAGTTGCAACGTGAAATGCAAACATTACTTCAAACGAAGGAGTTCGTATTTGTGAGAGCGGCTCAAAAGCTTGAGGTATTAAGCCCGCTTAAAGTAATGATGAGAGGGTATGGGCTTGTATACGATGAAGAGAAACAAGTATTAAAAAGCGTGAAAGATGTTAGCCTTGGAGATGCTGTTTCGGTTCAATTACAAGATGGAATACTAGATTGTAGCGTATCAAGCATAGAGGAGCGTGAATTGAATAATGGAAAATAAGTTAAGCTTTGAAGAAGCAATTTCGCAGCTTGAGCATCTCGTTTCTAAGCTTGAACAAGGTGATGTACCTTTAGAAGAAGCAATTTCTTATTTTAAGGAAGGCATGGAATTATCTAAGCTTTGTGATGAGAAATTGAAAGATGTACAAGAACAAATGGCAGTTATCCTTGGGGAAGATGGAGAGCTTAAACCGTTTACTGCTTTAGGAGATGAAGCATAGTGACACATATAGCTTTTGATGCTTTTTTGAAAGAGAGTAAAACTTTCGTAGAAGAAAAGCTTGTAAGCTATGCAAATGAATTACAATGTCCAAATGTGCTTCGTGAAGCGATGGCATATTCTTTGGAAGCGGGTGGGAAACGTCTCCGCCCGTTACTTTTATTTGCAACGTTACAAGCGTTTGGGAAAGAAAGAAATCTTGGAGTGGGTGCAGCTTGTGCCCTTGAAATGATTCATACATATTCGTTAATTCATGATGATTTACCTTGTATGGATGATGATGATCTAAGACGAGGAAAGCCTACAAATCATAAAGTATTTGGTGAAGCAATGGCAGTTTTAGCGGGAGATGGTTTGTTGACATATGCTTTTCAAGTTATTATGGCATATGAGCAAAAAGAAATCTCTGCTGAAAAAAAAGTAAGACTTGTACTTGAGCTTGCGAAAGCAGCAGGACCTGAAGGAATGGTTGCTGGACAAGTGGCAGATATGGAAGCTGAAGGAAAACGACTTACAATTAATGAATTAGAGTACATTCATAATCATAAGACAGGTAAACTGCTTGAGTTTGCTGTACTTGCAGGCGCGATACTTTCTGATGCTACAGAAGAGCAAGAAGAGAAGTTACTTGCATTTGCGAAATATATCGGTCTAGCTTTCCAAATTAGAGATGATATTTTGGATGTAGAAGGAACAGAAGAAGAGATTGGAAAACCGATTGGTAGTGATGCTTCCAACGAGAAGAGCACATATACGACGTTATTTACTGTAGATAGAGCAAAATCTATTTTAGAGGAGAAAATTGCAAAAGCAAAAGCTTCTATTAGCTCCTTACAATTACAAGATGAATATTTACTATCTATTTGTGATTTAATCGCAAAACGTAATAACTAATATAACAGCGTTTCCATTTGTTGAGTCATTCATCATTTTATGATATAAATGTAGGAAAAGGTTTTTCTTTTCTTGTTATTGGCAAAAATATATGTAGATTACATTGCCGTTATCACTTCGTGTTAGCGGCTATTTTTTTCATCACGTAAAGAAATATGATGTATAATATGATAAGTGAAAAAATGGAAGTGTTTTCTGAAAGCAGGACAAGATAAAAAGAATAGAAAAGATAATTTCTTGTGTTGTGTAAATGTTTCTTATAATATTTGACATGTTGACAGATTATGAAATGAAAGTGAGTGATCCATGTGGATCTAACGCAAATTCAAAACCCTAGTTTTTTGAAAGATATGTCTATCAGTGAACTAGAGGGGTTGAGTGAGGATATTCGTAAGTTTTTAATTGAAGAGCTCTCTCAAACAGGTGGACATATTGCACCTAATTTAGGTGTAGTAGAACTCACAATTGCTCTGCATAAATTATTTGATAGTCCGAAAGATAAGTTTTTATGGGACGTAGGACATCAATCCTATGTACATAAAATTTTAACAGGGCGTGCGAAAGAATTCGGCACATTAAGGCAATACCAAGGTCTATGTGGTTTTCCAAAACGCTGTGAGAGTGAGCATGATGTTTGGGAAACTGGTCATAGTTCAACGTCGTTATCTGCTGCAATGGGAATGGCTCTAGCACGTGATTTAAAGAAAACGGAAGAATACGTTATACCAATCATTGGCGATGGTGCATTAACAGGCGGAATGGCTTTAGAGGCATTGAACCACATTGGGCATGAAAAAACGGACATGATTGTTATTTTGAATGACAATGAAATGTCAATTGCACCAAACGTCGGTGCACTTCATAATGTACTTGGTCGTTTACGTACCGCAGGGAAGTACCATTGGGTAAAAGATGAACTAGAGTATATATTGAAGAAAATCCCAGCAGTCGGCGGGAAAGTTGCTGCGACAGCAGAGAAAATAAAAGATAGTCTAAAATATTTACTAGTATCAGGCGTCTTTTTTGAAGAATTAGGCTTTACATATTTAGGTCCGGTCGATGGGCATGATTATGAAAAGTTATTCGAAACGTTGCAATATGCAAAGAAAACAAAAGGCCCAGTACTTGTTCATGTTATTACGAAAAAAGGAAAAGGTTATAAACCAGCTGAAAGTGACGTTATTGGAACTTGGCATGGAACAGGATCGTATAAAATTGAGTCAGGTGACTTCGTTAAACCGAAAGAAGTTGCACCAGCATGGAGTGCTGTTGTTAGTGAAACAGTGCTTAAGCTAGCGAGAACGGATGAACGTATCGTTGCAATTACGCCTGCAATGCCTGTTGGATCGAAACTTGAGAAATTCCAAAAAGAATTTCCGGATCGCATGATTGATGTAGGTATTGCAGAGCAGCATGCTACAACAATGGCAGCTGGTATGGCAACACAAGGGATGAAGCCGTTCTTAGCAATTTATTCAACATTTTTACAAAGAGCATATGACCAAGTTGTTCATGATATTTGTCGCCAGAATTTAAACGTTTTTATTGGAATAGATCGCTCTGGATTAGTAGGAGCAGACGGTGAAACGCATCAAGGTGTATTTGACATCGCGTTTTTACGTCACTTGCCGAATATGGTGCTTATGATGCCGAAAGATGAAAATGAAGGTCAACATTTAGTATATACAGCGATGCAATACGAAGATGGGCCGATTGCTTTACGTTATGCACGCGGAAATGGACTTGGCGTTCAAATGGATGAAGAATTAAAGGCGATTCCAATCGGTACATGGGAAACGTTAAAAGAAGGCACACAAGCAGCAATTTTAACGTTTGGTACGACAATCCCGATGGCAATGGAAGCAGCTGAGCGTCTTGAACAAGCTGGAATATCAGTGAAAGTAGTGAATGCTCGCTTTATTAAGCCGATGGACGAAGCATATTTACATGAGCTTTTAGGGAAAAATATACCGATTTTAACGATTGAAGAGGCTTGTTTAATCGGTGGCTTTGGAACGGGAGTAGTTGAATTTGCTTCTGAGAACGGATACCATAGTGCTTTAATTGAACGAATGGGTATTCCTGATCGCTTCATAGAGCATGGTAGTGTAACAAAACTGTTAGAAGAAATTGGTTTAACAACAGATGCTGTTGTAGACCGTATTCATACAATGATTCCATCAAAACAAAAAAGGGCGTAACAAATGAGCGTAAAAAAAGAAAGAGTAGATGTACTATTAGTAGAGCGAGGACTTATAGAAACGCGTGAGAAGGCTAAACGTGCTGTTATGGCAGGTCTTGTATATGCGAATGAAATGAGACTCGATAAGCCAGGGGAGAAAATCTCACAAGATACGGAGATTACGGTGAAAGGGCAAGTCATGCCGTATGTAAGCCGTGGTGGTTATAAGCTTGAAAAGGCATTAGAAACATTTCAACTTGATTTACAAGATAAGGTTATGATAGATATTGGTTCATCAACTGGTGGTTTTACAGACTGTGCGCTTCAAAATGGGGCGAAGTTATCCTACGCATTAGATGTAGGATATAATCAACTTGCGTGGAAATTGCGTCAAGATGAGCGTGTTGTTGTGATGGAACGAACGAACTTCCGTTACGTGACACCGGCAGATTTAGAGCGTGGTTTACCGCAGTTTGCAAGTATTGATGTTTCATTTATATCATTAAGGCTTATATTGCCGGTTTTAAAAACAATGCTTATGCCAAATGGTGATGTAGCTGCATTGATTAAACCTCAGTTTGAAGCTGGACGAGAACAAGTCGGGAAAAAAGGCATTGTTCGTGATAGAAAAGTACATGAAGCTGTCGTGGAAATGATTGTCGATTTTGCCCTTAAGGAAGGCTATAATATCGAAGGTTTAACATTCTCACCAATTACAGGCGGGGATGGAAATATTGAATTTTTAATTCATCTAAAGTGGCACGGTGAGCGTGAGAATGGCGAAAATCATTCTCCGGTTTCTATTGAGCAAGTTGTTACAGAAGCACATGATGTTCTAAAACAAAAAGGGAAAGGGGAATAACATATGTTGTTCCTCTTTTTGTTGTAATCGTATAATGATTGTAAAAACAATTGTGTACAAGTAATGGATTATACGGTAACATAAATAAATGAAGTATACCAATGTTTAAACTATGGTAAGAGATAGTGTGAGGTGCAAATGTATGAATAAAGGTCAGCGCCATATTAAAATCAGGGAAATTATTGCTAACAAAGAAATTGAAACACAAGATGAACTAGTTGATATTTTACGTAATGTGGGGTTTAATGTAACGCAAGCAACAGTATCGCGCGATATTAAAGAACTGCACTTAGTGAAGGTGCCATTACATGATGGCCGCTATAAATATAGCTTGCCAGCAGATCAACGATTTAATCCGTTGCAAAAATTAAAACGAAATCTAGTGGATTCATTTGTAAAATTAGACACGGCAGGACATATGCTTGTGCTAAAAACATTGCCTGGTAACGCTCATTCACTTGGGGCACTCATTGATCATTTAGAGTGGGATGAGATTGTCGGAACCATTTGTGGTGATGATACTTGCTTAATTATTTGCCGTACACCTGAAGATACAGGTGTTGTCTCTGATCGTTTCTTAAATATGCTTTAACAGAAAAATCTTGTTTACTTTCCTCTGTAAAGTGGAAAGTAAACAAGATATTTTTATTGGCGAAAAATACGGATTTTCAAATACAATACATTATTTTTTTTGAATGAAGTTAGAAAATAGGTGGATTGACCCGTAAAACGAATGTTTGGTACAATGGAGCGGGTTAGAAGAGTAATTTATACATACAAACATATAGTATAACTATTTGAATGAAGAATACTGAGAAAAGCCCTTAATAGGGGATTAGTTTATAACGAGGTGAATGGGGCATTGTTATCGGAATTATCGATCAGAAACTTTGCTATTATTGAGGCATTAAATATTTCTTTTCAAAAAGGTTTAACCGTTTTAAGTGGTGAAACAGGAGCTGGAAAATCCATTATTATTGATGCAATTAGTTTGCTTGTTGGTGGCCGTGGTTCAGCAGAATTTGTTCGATATGGAACAGAAAAGGCTGAGATAGAAGGCTTATTCTATGTAGAAGATGACAAACATCCATGTATCGCAAAGGCAGAAGAGTTAGATATAGAAATAGAAGATGGCATGATTATTTTGAAGCGTGACATCGCTGCGAACGGAAAAAGTGTCTGTCGTGTAAATGGGAAACTTGTTACACTCAGCATATTAAAAGAGATTGGAAAAACGCTAGTTGATATTCATGGACAGCATGAAACACAAGATTTAATGAATGAAGAGCGTCATATGTTTATGCTTGATCATTTTGATGGAAATCGCATTGTTAAACAATTGGGCATATATCAAAATGTATATACAGACTATGAGAAGTTAAAAAAACAGCTGAAATCTTTAAGTGAAAATGAACAACAAATGGCCCATCGTCTAGATTTAATTCAATTCCAACATGAAGAAATTCGTAAGGCGGATTTAAAAATGGATGAAGAATATGAATTGACTGAGGAACGATTAAAAATCTCCAATTTTGAAAAGATTTATAAAGCATTAGGAGATGCGTATCGTTCGTTAAGTGGAGACGGACAGGGATTGGATCACGTAAGAAATGCAATGGGACAAATGGAGAGTATTACGCACTTAGATGAAGCGTATCAAGAAAATCATGATTCTATTGCAAATAGTTATTACTTATTAGAAGAAGTTGCATACCAGCTTAGAGAAAAATTAGACATGATGGAATACGATCCGAAACGTCTAGATGAAATTGAAACACGTTTGAATGAAATCCGTATGTTAAAGAGAAAGTATGGAAATACTGTAGAAGAGATTTTAGCGTATGCTGATAAAATTGAACAAGAAATTTTTACGATTGAAAATAAAGACGTACATATTGAAACGACGAGAAAGCAGTTAACGAAATTAGAAGGTGTTATTGTAAAAGAAGCAACGTTGTTAAGTACTATGCGTCATGAGCTTGCAGATCATCTTACAAGCGCTATTCATCAAGAATTAAAAGAACTATATATGGAAAAAACGAAATTTGAAGTGAGAATTATGAAGAGGGTAGGAAATGTAGAAGAACCTCTCGTGGAAGGAACACCGGTAAAACTTACGGCTGATGGCTACGATCATGTGGAATTTTATATTTCAACGAATCCGGGTGAACCGTTAAAGCCACTTTCAAAGGTCGCTTCTGGCGGAGAGTTATCTCGTATTATTTTAGCTTTAAAAAGCATTTTTTCTAAGCATCAAGGTGTTGCATCTGTTATTTTTGATGAAGTGGATACGGGTGTGAGTGGTCGGGTTGCACAGGCTATTGCGGAAAAAATTTATCGTGTATCAGTAAACTCGCAAGTACTTTGTATTACGCACTTACCTCAAGTAGCTTCAATGGCGGACTCTCATTTATTTATTAGAAAACAAGTGGCGAATGATCGTACGATTACATCGGTTACTGTGTTAAGTACGGATGAAAAAGTAACAGAAATTGCTCGAATGATTTCTGGTGTTGAAATTACAGATTTAACGACAGAGCATGCGAAAGAGTTACTTACGCAAGCGCATCATTTCAAACAGACAGCAGAGGCTATCCAGTAATGGATAGCTTTTTTTTCTCAAATGACGATTTCTTAATTCTTCCGGTTATAAATAAAGCGCTGCAAGGAGAGATTAAAAAGTGAAGCCAAGAGGCTGAATGTGGGGTAGGAGCGAGGAGAGTGAACAAATTGAAATTAGAAAGATTTCGAAAAATAATAGGTCTTTGTCTCCTTGTTTCTCTAGTTTTTATTGGATGTTTTAAACCGCTTCGAACGTTTATTTCATCGCCGAAGCAACTTGTTGTTTTTGAAGGACAACAATCAGAAATAGCATCATTACCAGTTTTTAAGGCTGCATCTACAAATCGTAATGTGTTTACTGTAAGTTCAAATGAACAAGAACTTATGGTAAATTCTCACCAAAATGGTGAAGCTGATATGGTGTTTCAACTTGCTGGTTTTCCAGTGAAAAAAGTAAATGTGAAAGTATTAAAAGATTTTAAAGTTATTCCAGGTGGACAATCGATTGGTGTAAAATTGAACACAAAAGGTGTACTTGTTGTAGGCCATCATTTAATTCAAACTGAAAAGGGTAAAGTATCTCCTGGTGAAACAGCTGGTGTACAGATTGGAGATATGATTACTGAAATCAATGGTAAAACAATTGAAAGAATGAGTGATGTAGCACCATTTATTCATAATAGTGGAGAAACAGGTGAACCGCTTAATCTTGTTTTATTAAGAGATGGAAAATATATTCGTGCTAAGCTAACACCACAAAAAGACAATGGTGAATCCTCTTACCGAATTGGACTGTATATTCGTGATTCAGCAGCTGGTATCGGAACGATGACATTTGTACATCCAGATTCTATGAAATATGGAGCGCTTGGTCATGTAATTTCCGATAATGATACAAAAAAACCAATTCAAGTAGAAGATGGACAAATTATGCGTTCGACAGTAACGTCTATTGAAAGAGGAAGTCACGGGAACCCGGGAGAAAAATTAGCAAGATTTTCACCGGATCGTGAAGTGATTGGTAATATTACAATAAATAGCCCGTATGGTATTTTTGGGAAATTAAATACAGATATGACAAACGGCATAATGGATAAAGCAATGCCTATCGCATTATCCCATCAAGTAAAAGAAGGGCCAGCGAAAATATTAACAGTTATTGATCAAGATAAGGTGGAAGCATTTGATATTGAAGTTGTTAGTACGGTACCACAAAAGTTCCCAGCTACAAAAGGTATGGTTATAAAAGTGACAGATAAACGTTTACTAGCAAAAACGGGTGGTATTGTACAAGGAATGAGTGGAAGTCCGATTGTACAAAATGGGAAAGTAATTGGTGCGGTTACACATGTATTTGTAAATGATCCAACGTCAGGATACGGTGTTCATATTGAATGGATGTTACATGAGGCTGGAATTAATATTTATGATCAAGAGAAAAAAGCGAGCTAATACATATTAGCTCGCTTTTCTTTTGAAAAATTCGTTGAAATTTTGTAAAAGCTCCGCAAGAGCTGTTTTTTGTTGTAAGATATAAGCAAAGGGTTGAACGTTTCGCTGTAATTCTATGATGGAATGTGTTGCGAAAGTAAAAAAATGAACGATAAACATATTTTTTTGTGATTTTATCGGAAAGTAAGAAACTTTAAAGGGAATTTTCACACAATTGTCGAACAATTCATGTAGCCTAGAAGCTTACACATGTCGGAAGAATCGATTCGGTAAGGGAGGAAAAACTGTGGAGAAAATTAAAGTATGTCTTGTGGATGATAATAAAGAATTGGTATCGATGCTAGAGAGTTATGTTGCTGCCCAAGATGATATGGAAGTTATCGGAATTGCTTACAATGGTCAAGAATGTTTAAACTTATTGAAAGAAAAGCAGCCTGATATACTCGTTTTAGACATTATTATGCCACATTTAGATGGTCTAGCTGTGCTAGAGAAAATGCGACATATTGAAAGATTAAGACAACCTAGCGTTATTATGTTGACAGCATTCGGACAAGAAGATGTGACGAAAAAAGCGGTTGATTTAGGAGCATCATATTTCATATTAAAACCATTTGATATGGAGAATTTAACAAGTCATATTCGTCAAGTTAGTGGTAAGGAAAGTGCTACTATTAAACGTCCATTACCATCTTTCCGATCAGCAACAACGATCGATGGAAAACCGAAAAACTTAGATGCGAGTATTACAAGTATCATTCATGAAATTGGTGTACCCGCTCATATTAAAGGGTACATGTACTTACGAGAAGCAATCTCTATGGTGTACAATGATATCGAATTACTAGGATCTATTACGAAAGTATTATATCCAGATATTGCAAAGAAATATAATACAACAGCAAGCCGTGTCGAGCGCGCAATCCGTCACGCAATTGAAGTAGCTTGGAGCCGTGGGAATATTGATTCTATTTCGTCCTTATTTGGTTATACAGTATCCATGTCAAAAGCAAAACCTACGAATTCCGAGTTCATCGCAATGGTTGCGGATAAGCTGAGACTTGAACATAAGGCTAGTTGAGATTAGTATATTCAAAATAAATATTTTTATAAAAGATCAATGAGTTTAAAACACTCGTTGATCTTTTATTTTGTTTCCCACATTCATAATTTTAGTGGGTAAGTTATCCGTGATATAATAGGTGATAATAAAAAGCCCTGCAAAACAGGACTATATTATTCTTCGTCTTTATTTTGTTTTTCTAATTCAACTAACTTTTGTATTAAAATATGCTGTGGCATATGCATAAGTTGTTCAAGTGGAACACCTAACGCTTTTGATAGGCGGACTGCAGTGTCTGGAGAAATTTGTAATGGTCTCATAGAAGTACCTCCTTTTTCGTATAGTATAGCATAAGATTGGGGGAGTGAGGATGACTCTTATATTTGCACATCGTGGTGCAGCGGGAACGTATCCGGAAAATACAATGATTTCATTTGAAGCGGCGGAGGCTTTCGGGGCAGATGGAATTGAACTCGATGTTCAATTCACGAAAGATGGAAAAGTTGTCGTTATTCATGATGAAACGGTGGATCGGACAACAAATGGAAAAGGTGCGGTTCGAAATTATTTATATGAGGATTTATGTAAGTTGGATGCGAGTTATAAATTCGGTGACAAAGTAGGTTTTTGCAAAATACCTCTTCTAGAAGAGGTGTTAGAATGGCTCGCAAAAACGAAATTGCTACTCAATATTGAACTGAAAAATAATAAAATTCCATACAGAGGTTTAGAAGAAGAGGTTATAACACTTGTACGTAAGTTTAGTCTAGAGGATCGTGTTATATTTTCTTCGTTTAATCACTACAGTATGAAAAAATGTCATTTGATGGCTCCTGATATTCAAACAGCTATTTTGTATCGTGAAGGTTTGCATAGCCCGTGGGCATATGCAAAAAAGATGGGTGCTAATGCAGTACATCCGAATTATCGTTATCTTCAAGATGCTATCGCTGAATTAACGATGGAAAGTGGTGTGGAGGTTCGTCCTTACACAATAAATGAAGAAACGCTTATGCGTAAATATTTTGATATGAATATATCAGCGATTATTACTGATCATCCTGAAACAGCAAGAACTTTATTACCGATAAAAAAATGAGACCTAATATAATGGTCTCATTTTTTTATCGGTATGTGAAAACTTTGTTCTATCTTCTGAAGCGAGCTTGCACTTTATTTCTCTTACGATCTCTGTGTAAGACGAAGCCGCCGAAAATATAAAACCCGAGTGCAAAGCAAAGAGCGCCGATTAAAAATTGTAACCATAATATAGGGATTGGGGAGAATAAAATCCCAAATACAGTATCTCTCATTAGTTTAATACCAAGCACGGCTAATGAAATTGGGATGAGTGCTAATGATAGAGCGAGGTAACGCTGCATACATAACGCTCCTTTTCAGATTATTTTGTGTATTTTAATGATGTTATATGGAATGGGGGTTTGTCAAGAGGTTGCTGAACGAGTAAGATAAGAATGTGAAAAATTTTGCAGAGATACTTCGAGAGGAAGTGTAATGTATGAAACAAAATGTGTTAATTGTTGGAGCAGGTGAAGGTGGGAGTACACTGCTGAGTCTGTTGCAAAATTCGAATATATTTCAAATTATAGGGGTTATTGATATTAATCCAATTGCGAAAGGATTACAAATCGCAAAGGAACATGGAGTTCCGATTGGTGATAGTGTAACTCCGTTTCTTTCTATGCATATTGATGTAATGTTTGATATGACAGGTGATTATGATTTACATAAAGTGTTATTGGGAAGTAAGCATAAAGATACTCTTCTTATACCAGGGGATATTGCAAAAATTGTTACGAGACTAGCGCATGAGAAGGAAAGTTTAATTGGAAAGCTAGAAGAACAGACGCAACAAGGGAATTTAATTTTAAATTCAACGCATGACGGTATGATTGTTATAGACCAAGAGGGACAAGTTCGTCTGTTTAATAAAAGCGCAGAGCGTATTACTGGATATAAAAAAGAGGAAGCAATAGGGAAATATATTTTAGAAGTTATTCCAACGAGTAAGTTGCTTCGTATTATACGCACGAAAAAAATAGAAGTGAATCATGAACTGACGTTAGAGAATGAAAAAAAGATTATTACAACGCGTATTCCGATATTAAAAGAAGGTGGAGAGGTTCAAGGGGCATTTGCGATTTTTAAAGACATTACAGAAGTTGTAGATTTAGCGGAAGAAGTTACAGACTTAAAAGAAATTCAAACGCTACTTGAGGCGATTATTAACTCATCTGAGGAAGCAATTTCGGTTGTTGATGAGAAAGGAAGAGGACTAGTTATAAACCCTGCTTATACGAAGTTAACGGGTTTGACTGAAGAAGAAATTATTGGGAAGCCGGCTACAACTGATATTGTGGAAGGTGAAAGTATGCATATGAAAGTACTTCGGACGCGCCGAGCGGTACGAGGAATACATATGAAGATTGGGCAAAAAAAGCGAGATGTAATTGTAAACGTAGCACCGGTTATTGTCGATGGAATATTGAAAGGGAGCGTCGGGGTAATTCGCGATGTATCAGAAATTCAAAAGTTAACAAATGAATTGAATAGGGCAAGACAAATTATTCGAACGTTAGAAGCAAAATATTCATTTGATGATATTGTTGGTGATTCAGATGAAACGACGGCAGCTATTGAACAAGCAAAACTTGGAGCGAATACACCGGCAACAGTATTGCTTAGAGGGGAATCTGGTACGGGGAAAGAGTTATTTGCACACGCTATTCATAACAGTAGTAATCGAAAATACAATAAGTTTGTACGAGTAAACTGTGCTGCTATTTCTGAGACCTTATTAGAAAGTGAATTATTCGGTTATGAGGAAGGTGCGTTTTCTGGAGCGAAAAGAGGCGGGAAACGAGGGTTCTTTGAAGAAGCGAATAATGGAAGTGTTTTTTTAGATGAAATCGGAGAGTTATCTGCAAATACGCAAGCGAAGCTCCTTCGTGTGCTACAAGAAAAGGAAATTGTGAAAGTAGGGGGAACGAAAGCGATACCTATTAATGTTCGAGTGATCGCTGCGACGCATGTGAATTTAGAAAAAGCTATTTTAGAAGGGAATTTCAGAGAGGACTTATATTATCGTTTAAATAAAATCCCGATTCAAATTCCTTCCCTTCGTCAGCGTAAAGGAGATATACCAGCGATTGCAGAAAGGTTAATTCAAAAAATTAATCAAGACTATGGTCGTAATGTAGAAGGACTCACCGATTCAGCCGTTTCGTATTTACAATCATATGAATGGCCAGGGAATGTTAGGGAACTTGAAAATATTTTAGGACGAGCTATTATCTTTATGAATTATAACGAGATATATATTGATGTACATCATTTACCGCCTTTACATAAAGAAGAACAAGTAGAGACGAAACAAAATAATTTATTATCTGAATTAGAAGAGAAGGCCCTTGAACACCTAGTGACAGAATTTGAGGGGAATATTATCCGTGAATATTTAGAGAAATTTGATGGGAACAAAACGAAGACTGCAAAAGCGTTAGGAATTTCAGTTCGAAACTTATATTACAAGCTAGAAAAGTATGACTGTGCAAAAAATAGCATGCAATAAATTGCGTACCGCGCAATTTATTGCACGGTATACAAAAAGCGACAAAACGAGACAGAATATTCCGTTGTTTTCCAAAGTATTGATTTTACTGCATTTTGAATGCGTTTTCATTATTGGTAAGACCACTTTTAAAAGTTGGCACGGTATTTGCTTAATGAATAGACGAGGGACGACGGAAAGGGTTGATTACAAAATATGAAGTTAGAACACTTAATTGATCAAGCAGCAGGACAGCCTAAAAAAACTGTGGCTGTAGCAGTAGCTGAAGATCATGAAGTAATTGAAGCTGTAGCGAAAGCAATCAAGTTACAGCTAGCTCAATTTCGTCTATATGGAAATCAAGAGAAAATAATAGGGATGCTACAAGAGCATGGGTTACAAACTTCAGAACATATTGAAGTGATTGCAGCAGCGTCAAGTGCTGAGGCTGCAGAACTTTCTGTTAAATCTGTAAGCAATGGCGAAGCAGATGTGCTAATGAAGGGGAACATCCCAACAGCAAATATTTTGAAAGCTGTATTAAATAAAGAGTGGGGACTTCGTAAGGGCAGCGTGCTTTCACATGTTGCAGCGTTTGAAGTTCCAAATTACGATCGTCTTATTTTTGTTACAGACGCAGCGATGAACATTGCACCTGATGTAACACAAAAAGCTGCTATTATACAAAATACTGTAGAAGTTGCCCAGGCAATAGGAATTGATTTGCCGAAGGTAGCGCCAATTGCAGCGGTAGAGGTTGTTAATCCTGCGATGCAAGCGACAATTGATGCAGCGATGTTAACTCAAATGAATCGCCGCGGACAAATTAAAAATTGTGTCGTTGATGGACCACTTGCTTTAGATAATGCAGTATCACAAATTGCAGCAGAACATAAAGGCATAGTAAGTGATGTAGCAGGTAAGGCAGACATTTTACTCGTCCCAACGATTGAAGCTGGAAATGTGCTATATAAATCACTCGTCTATTTTGCAAATGCAAAGGTAGGAGCGATGATTGCTGGCGCTAAAGCACCGATTGTTTTAACATCACGTGCTGATTCAGCAGAAACAAAAGTATATTCATTAGCATTGGCAGTTGCGACTGCTTCAAAATAAACCAAATAGGGTAAAACAATTAGGGGGAAACGACAATGACATTAGAAATCTTCGAATACTTAGAAAAATATGATTATGAGCAAGTGGTATTTTGTCAAGATAAAGAATCTGGTTTAAAAGCAATCATTGCAATCCATGATACAACACTTGGACCAGCTCTTGGTGGAACAAGAATGTGGACATATGATTCTGAAGAAGCGGCGATTGAAGATGCATTGCGTCTTGCAAAAGGGATGACATACAAAAATGCAGCAGCTGGTTTAAACTTAGGTGGTGCAAAAACAGTAATTATCGGTGATCCACGTAAAGATAAAAGCGAAGCGATGTTCCGTGCATTAGGACGCTACATTCAAGGACTAAACGGACGTTACATTACAGCTGAAGATGTTGGTACAACAGTAGATGATATGGATATTATCCATGAGGAAACTGATTTTGTAACAGGGATTTCACCATCATTCGGTTCTTCTGGTAACCCATCTCCAGTAACTGCATACGGTGTTTACCGTGGTATGAAAGCAGCTGCAAAAGAAGCATTTGGTACAGATAACCTAGAAGGAAGAGTAATTTCTATTCAAGGTGTTGGTAACGTAGCGTATCACCTATGCAAACATTTACACGCTGAAGGAGCAAAATTAATCGTTACAGATATTAATAAAGAAGCTGTACAACGTGCAGTAGAAGAATTCGGTGCAACAGCAGTTGAGCCAAATGAAATTTACGGTGTTGAATGTGATATTTACGCACCATGTGCATTAGGCGCAACAGTTAATGATGAAACTATTCCACAACTTAAAGCAAAAGTAATCGCAGGTTCTGCAAATAACCAATTAAAAGAAGATCGTCACGGCGACCTTATTCATGAAATGGGTATTGTATACGCACCAGACTATGTTATTAATGCAGGTGGCGTAATTAACGTAGCAGACGAATTATATGGATACAATAGAGAACGTGCATTAAAACGTGTTGAGTCTATTTATGACACAATTGCAAAAGTAATCGAAATTTCAAAACGCGATGGCATAGCAACTTATGTAGCAGCAGATCGTCTAGCTGAAGAGCGCATTGCAAGCTTGAAAAACTCTCGTAGCACATACTTACGCAACGGTCACGACATTATTAGCCGTCGCTAATCATTCATATATAACTTTTACAAAAGGTGTGGTTACCTCTTATGAGGTTTCCACTTCCTTTTAAATTTATTAGTGGAGGTAGCAACATTGTCTGTAAATCGAATTCTTGTTATTAACCCAGGTAGTACATCCACAAAGATTGGTGTTTTTGATAATGAAAGACCCGTTCTAGAAGAAACTATTCGTCATGACGTAGAACAGATTGGAAAATATAAGCGAATTATCGACCAATATGAGTTTCGTAAAGAAACGATTTTAGAAGTTCTACATTCTCATGGTATTAACATTTCAAAATTAAACGCTGTTTGTGGGCGTGGTGGATTACTTCGTCCAATCGAAGGCGGTACGTATACAGTAAACGATGCGATGTTAGAAGATTTGAAAAATGGGTTTAGCGGTCATCACGCTTCAAACCTTGGAGGCATTTTAGCATATGAAATTGCTTCTGGATTAAACATTCCTGCATTCATTGTGGATCCTGTCGTTGTAGATGAAATGGAGCCAATTGCTCGTATTAGCGGTATTGCTGGTATGGAACGTAAAAGTATTTTCCATGCATTAAACCAAAAAGCGGTTGCTCGTAAAGTAGCAGATGAATTAAATCACAAATATGAGGATTTAAATTTATTAGTTACACATATGGGCGGCGGTATTACAGTTGGTGCTCATAAAAAAGGAAAAGTTATCGATGTGAATAATGGCTTAAACGGAGAAGGACCATTTAGTCCAGAGCGTGCTGGTACAGTACCAGTAGGACAATTAGTTGAAATGTGTTTTTCTGGTGAGTATTACCGAGACGAAATGGTTAAAAAACTTGTCGGACAAGGTGGACTTGTAAGTCTTATCGGTACAAACGATGCAATTAAAGTAGAACAAATGGTTGAAAAAGGTGATCCTGAAGCAACACTTATTTATAAAGCAATGGCGTATCAAGTTGCAAAAGAGATTGGCGGAGCTAGTGCTGTACTTCACGGGAAAATCGATGCAATCGTATTAACTGGTGGACTTGCGTACAGTAAAATTCTTGTCGATGAAATAAAAGAACGTGTTCACTGGATTGCAGATGTTATCGTACATCCAGGAGAAGATGAATTACAAGCGTTAGCAGAAGGAGCACTTCGTGTATTACGTGAAGAAGAAGCTCCAAAAGAATATATTGTACGAGAAAAACAAACAGTAGCTAGGGGTTGAGATAATGGCAAGAGAATATGATTTAGTCATCGTTGGCGGCGGTACTGGTGGATATGTTGCTGCTATTCGTGCATCACAACTAGGGTTAAAAACTGCACTTGTTGAAAAAGAAAATCTTGGTGGTACTTGTTTACACAAAGGATGTATTCCTAGTAAAGCTCTTTTACGTAGTGCGGAAGTATACGCAACTGCTAAAAAAGGAGAAGAGTTCGGAGTTATTGCAAGTAATGTAGAACTAAACTTTGCTAAAGTACAAGAGCGTAAAGAGAAGATTGTAACGCAGCTTCATAAAGGCGTTCAGCATTTAATGAAACAAGGTAAAATTGATGTGTTTGAAGGTATTGGCCGTATTCTTGGCCCATCTATTTTCTCTCCAATGCCAGGTACAATTTCAGTTGAACTTGCAAGTGGAGAAGAGAATGAAATGTTAATTCCAAAAAATGTACTTGTTGCAACAGGTTCTCGCCCAAATTCATTACCAGGATTAGAGTTAGACGGAGAGTATGTAATGTCTTCGGATCATGCCCTAAAAATGGAAACGCTTCCTAGCTCAATCATTATCGTTGGTGGCGGTGTAATTGGTATTGAGTGGGCATCTATGCTTGCTGACTTCGGTGTAGAAGTTACTGTATTAGAATATGCGAAAAACATATTACCACTAGAAGATAATGACGTTTCAAAAGAAATGCAACGTCTATTCAAGAAAAAAGGTATTAAAGTGGTAACTGGTGCAAAAGTATTACCAGAAACATTGGTAAAAGATAATGGAGTAACAATTCAAGCTGAACATAACGGTGAGAACAAAGCATTTAAAGCAGAAAAAATGCTTGTATCTGTAGGAAGACAAGCGAATACGCAAAATATGGGCTTAGAGAACACAGATATTGTTGTGGAAAAAGGATACATTCAAACAAATGAGTTTTATCAAACGAAGGAATCTCATATTTACGCAATTGGAGATGTAATCGGTGGCTTGCAACTTGCTCACGTTGCTTCTCATGAAGGAATTGTTGCAGTAGAACATATCGCTGGTAAAGAAGTTACACCAATTGATTATTCTATGGTATCAAAATGCGTATATAGTAGTCCAGAAGTTGCTTCTGTCGGCTTAACAGAACAAGAAGCAAAAGAAAAAGGCTATAAGTTAAAAGTAGGTAAGTTCTCATTCCGTGCAATCGGAAAGGCACTTGTATACGGAGAATCAGACGGTTTTGTAAAACTTGTAGTTGATGAAGAAACAAATGACATTCTCGGTGTTCATATGATCGGACCACATGTAACAGATATGATTTCTGAAGCTGGTCTTGCAAGAGTACTTGATGCAACACCTTGGGAAGTGGCACATACAATTCATCCGCATCCATCATTATCTGAGGCGATTGGTGAAGCTGCACTTGCTGTAGATGGAAGAGCGTTACACGCATAAAAATGTGGATTTAGGAGGTTATGAAAAATGGCAGAAGTAAAAGAAAAGCGCCATGAAGAGCTTGGCTTAAGCGATGAGCAAGTATTAGAAATGTTCCGTACGATGTTACTTGCACGTAAAATTGACGAACGTATGTGGTTATTAAACCGTGCAGGTAAAATTCCATTCGTAATTTCTTGTCAAGGACAAGAGGCTGCACAAGTTGGAGCGGCGTTCGCTCTTGATAGAGAGAAAGATTATGCATTACCATACTACCGTGATATGGGTGTTGTACTAGCGTTTGGTATGACAGCTAAAGAGCTTATGTTGTCTGCTTTCGCAAAAGCTGGAGATCCAAACTCTGGTGGTCGTCAAATGCCTGGTCACTTCGGTCAAAAGAAAAATCGTATTGTTACAGGATCATCACCAGTAACAACGCAAGTACCACATGCAGTTGGTATTGCACTAGCTGGAAAAATGGAGAAGAAAGATTTAGTAACGTTCGTTACATTCGGAGAAGGCTCTTCAAACCAAGGTGACTTCCATGAAGGAGCAAACTTTGCTGGTGTACACAAACTACCTGTTATTTTCATGTGTGAAAATAACAAATATGCAATCTCTATTCCAGTTGAAAAACAATTAGCATGTAAAAACGTATCAGATCGTGCAATTGGTTACGGCATGCCTGGATATACAATAGACGGAAACGATCCGCTTGCAGTATATAAAGCTGTAAAAGAAGCAGCAGACCGCGGTCGTCGTGGTGAAGGTCCGACTTTAATTGAAGCAGTATCATATCGTTTAACAGCACATTCTAGTGACGACGATGATCGTGTTTATCGTGATAAAGAAGAGGTAGAAGAAGCGAAGAAAAAAGATTCAATTATAACATTTGCAGCTTATTTAAAAGAAGTTGGTGTGTTAACTGAGGAATTTGAAAAACAAATGCTAGACGAAATCATGCATATCGTAAATGAAGCAACAGAATATGCAGAAAATGCTCCGTATGCAGCACCTGAAGATGCATTGAAGCACGTATACGCAGAATAGGGGGGAACGTTTCATGGCTGTAATGTCTTATATTGATGCTATTACATTAGCAATGCGCGAAGAAATGGAACGCGATGAGAAAGTATTCGTTTTAGGAGAAGATGTTGGTAAAAAAGGTGGCGTGTTTAAAGCGACACACGGTTTGTATGATCAATTTGGTGAAGATCGTGCGCTTGATGCACCGCTTGCAGAATCTGCAATTGCTGGGGTAGCAATTGGTGCGGCAATGTATGGTATGCGTCCAATCGCTGAAATGCAGTTTGCTGATTTCATCATGCCAGCAGTAAACCAAATTGTTTCTGAGGCAGCAAAAATTCGTTATCGTTCTAACAACGATTGGACTTGTCCAGTTACAATTCGTGCGCCATTCGGCGGGGGTGTTCACGGTGCATTGTATCATTCACAATCTGTAGAAGCGATGTTTGCAAACCAACCAGGTTTAAAAATTGTTATCCCTTCTACACCATATGATGCAAAAGGCTTATTAAAAGCTGCAATTCGTGATGAAGATCCAGTATTATTCTTTGAGCATAAGCGTGCATATCGCTTAATTAAAGGTGAAGTGCCAGAAGATGACTATGTATTACCAATCGGAAAAGCAGATGTAAAACGCGAAGGTGATGATATTACTGTTATCACTTACGGATTATGTGTTCACTTTGCTCTTCAAGCAGCTGAGAAGTTAGCACAAGATGGAATCTCTGCACACATTCTTGATTTAAGAACGGTATATCCGTTAGATAAAGAAGCTATTATTGAAGCGGCTTCTAAAACAGGTAAAGTTCTTCTTGTAACAGAAGACAATAAAGAAGGAAGTATTATAAGTGAAGTGGCAGCTATTATCGCTGAAAATTGCCTGTTTGATTTAGATGCACCAATTGCACGTCTTGCAGGCCCAGACGTTCCAGCAATGCCATATGCACCAACAATGGAAAAATTCTTTATGGTAAATCCAGATAAAGTTGAAAAAGCAATGCGTGAACTTGCGGAATTTTAATCGGGGGGACTATACATGGCTGTAGAAAATATTACAATGCCTCAGCTCGGGGAGAGCGTTACAGAGGGCACAATTAGTAAGTGGCTCGTTAATGTTGGCGATCACGTAAATAAGTATGATCCGCTTGCAGAAGTAATGACGGACAAAGTAAATGCCGAAGTACCATCTTCTTTCACTGGTATTGTGAAAGAGTTAATAGCTGGCGAAGGTGAAACGTTAGCCGTAGGTGAAGTTGTTTGTGTCATTCAAGTAGAAGGCGCAGATGAAGTAGCAGCAACAACTGTAGAGGAAAAAACGAAAGAAGAACCAAAGGCAGATATAACTACGCCTGAAAAAGCACCGAAAGCAAAACAACCAACTGATGGAAAACCACGTTTTTCACCAGCTGTTTTAAAACTTGCGGGTGAGCATAATGTTGATTTAGATTTAGTAGAAGGTACGGGAGCAAATGGCCGTATTACTCGTAAAGATATTTTAAAGCTAGTGGAATCTGGAAATATTCCGCAAGCAGGTGCCAAGAAAGAGGAAGTTGTTGCAGTAGCAGAGCGTCCAGAAGCACCAAAATCAGCGGCAGTAGCACCGGTAGCGCAAAAAGTAGAAGCTGCAAAACCAGTTTCTGTGCCGACAATGCCTGGAGATATCGAGATTCCGGTAACAGGTGTGCGTAAAGCAATTGCAGCAAATATGTTACGCAGTAAACATGAGGCACCTCATGCTTGGATGATGATTGAAGTAGATGTGACAAACCTTGTATCATACCGTAACTCAATTAAAGGCGATTTCAAAAAGCGTGAAGGCTTTAACTTAACGTTCTTTGCTTTCTTCGTAAAAGCAGTAGCACAGGCGTTAAAAGAATATCCTCAAATTAACTCAATGTGGGCTGGCGATAAAATAGTTCAGAAGAAGGACATTAACCTTTCTATCGCTGTTGCAACAGAGGAAGAACTATTTGTACCAGTAATTAAGCACGCGGACGAAAAAACGATTAAAGGCATCGCTCGTGAAATTACAGAGCTTGCAGGAAAAGTACGTACGAAATCGTTAAAAGCGGACGAAATGCAAGGCGGAACATTTACAATTAATAACACAGGATCATTCGGTTCTGTTCAATCTATGGGTATTATTAATTACCCACAAGCGGCTATTTTACAAGTTGAATCAATTGTAAAACGCCCAGTAATTATGGATAATGGTATGTTCGGTGCTCGCGACATGGTTAACTTATGTTTATCACTTGACCACCGTGTACTAGATGGCCTAATTTGTGGTAAGTTCTTAGGACGTGTAAAAGAAATTTTAGAAAATACGTCAGAAAATAATACATCTGTATATTAATAAAAAGCTCGCTTATGCGAGCTTTTTATCATCTTATTTCTTCATCTGCATCCTACTATATGTACAAAACTTTTCCCAGTAATCTTACAATGAACGATTATGTATTAGAAATTTACGAAAATACATTGCTGATATATGGTATATAGATATAAAATAAGAAAAGAATAATTTTTTTGGCAAATCTTACTGATGAAACTGTAGTATAATATATTGTATTGTATGAAAAAGAGAGTTATTCTATATAAGTGTTTTATAGATAATGTGTAATCAGTCGTCAAAACATGAAGAATGTTGACTCCTGGTTTTTTATTTTGCTGTAACAATGTTTCAGGAGGATGTCATGAAAAGAAGTACCGAGTTTCTAAAAAGTTTAGATGTAAAATTAATTTTAATTTTGTGTGCATTTTGTGTTATAAGTATAACTGCTATATATAGCAGTCAGCAAACCGGACAGTATGGAGATGCAAACTTTGCTATGAAGCAGGGAGTTAACTACATAATTGGGGTTGTATTGTTACTTCTTGTTGCTAGCATCGACTTAGATCAGTTGCAAAAATTGTCTTGGCCGCTTTATATTGCTGGGTTTGCTTCACTTATTCTTTTGAAAGTATTACCAGCATCAGGTTTCACACCTGAAAAGTTAGGGGCAAAAAGGTGGTTCGTTTTTCCAGTACTTGGACAAATTCAGCCATCCGAGTTTTTCAAAATCGCATTGCTTCTTGTAGTAGCAAGTATAGCAGTGAAGCATAATGCACAGTATATGGCAAGGACATTCCAAACGGATTTAAAATTAGTAGGTAAAATTATGCTAGTATCCCTCCCGCCTATGGCCGTTGTATATAGCCAACCGGATACAGGTATGGTGTTCTTATATGCAGCAGCTATCGCGTGTATTTTATTTATGTCAGGAATTCAAAAGAAATTAATTGCGTTATGTACAGTCATTCCGGTGACCATATTGTCTACATTAATATTTATATTTGTAAAATATCCAGATTTCTTCTTTAATAAATTAGTTACTTTGTTAAAACCTCACCAACAATCACGTATTATAGGTTGGCTAAATCCATTTGAGAATGCAAATGAAGGCTATCAAACACAGCAATCGATTTTAGCTGTAGGTAGTGGAGGTATGGAAGGGAAAGGATTCGGTGAAGGGAACGTCTATATTCCAGAGAAACACACTGACTTTATTTTCGCTACAATTGCCGAAGAAGGTGGATTTATAGTAGCGGCGTTAGTTGTGTTCTTGTTCCTATTACTACTATATCGAACAATTATTATCGGTTATTCTGCTGATAATTTATTTGGTACATTATTATGTGCTGGATCAATAGGAATACTAACGGTTCAAATATTCCAAAACATCGGTATGATCGTTGGATTAATGCCTGTAAAAGGTATCGCATTACCTTTCTTATCATATGGGGGAAGTTCCTTATTTTCGAATATGATTATGATGGGGCTCATATTATCGGTACGGAAAACGTATAAAAAATATATGTTTTCAGTTAAGTAAAAAAGCTAGTTCGTGTAAAAACGAACTAGCTTTTTTACATATATGCCCTTAAACGTTGCAAACTAAGACAGAATAGCAGTTTGAGACGGGTAAGGAGTGCAAAGTGATGCATATGCATATTTTTGAAGGAGCACGGCATCTATCTAATGGTGAATGGGTTATTCGAGCTATCATAGCATACATATTTTTAATATTAGTTGCGAAAGCGATGGGACAAAGGTCCATCGCACAACTTCGTTTTTTAGATGTCGTATTAGTATTATTGCTTGGTGGGAATATTTCTAACGCATTATCTGATGAAAAAGTGGGGTTACTCGGCTCGATGATTACAACGTTCATACTCGTTGTACTTCACATTATAAGCTCAGTCTTAATGTTGAAATGGGATAGATGGAGACGATTTTTAGAGCCAGCACCTATTATTCTTATACACAATGGTTCCATTGATTTTAGCAATTTGAAAAAAGCGAGAATTACGGTGGAATATTTATTTTCGGAAATTCGTATGCGAAATGTGAGCGATATTCAAACGATTAAATTAGCATTGTGGGAAGCGAATGGTGTTGTTTCTATATTTCAGTATCCAGAATATGAAGCAGTTTCGCGGCTTGATCTGAAAGTGGCGGGAAGAAGATCTCCAGTTTCTTTTGTATTAGTAAAGGATGGGAGGATTCAGCAAGATGTTCTAGCTTTAGTAGGAAAAACAGAAGAGTGGGCGAAAGAGTGTTTAGAGAAGAGTGCAGAAATCGAATCCATTATGTTAGCTACAGTAGATGAAGCGCATAAAATAAATGTTTTGTTAAAAAAATGAAAAATATACGCATTTTGTCGTTTCATACATATGATACAATAGTGTGGACAACGAAAAAGGAGGGATACGATGGGATATGTAGAGGGATTACGAAAAGTAGTTGGTCATCGCCCTTTAATTTTAGTTGGTGCTGTTGTACTCGTTATAAATGAAAGTGGATATGTATTATTACAGCAAAGAACAGAGCCGTACGGAAAATGGGGGTTGCCTGGCGGGCTAATGGAGCTTGGTGAATCACCAGAAGAAACAGCTTACCGTGAAGTATATGAAGAGACAGGAATAGAAGTAAAGAACCTCCGATTAATCAATGTATTTTCTGGAGCGAACTATTTTTCAAAATTAACAAACGGTGATGAGTTTCAATCCGTAACGACAGCCTATTATACCGATGAATACGAAGGGAATTTTGTTATGAATAAAGAAGAAGCGGTTCAGCTTAAATTCTTCCCGGTAACAGAGCTACCTGATTATATTGTAGGATCGCATAAAAAAATGATTACGGAGTATATAAAGGCTATGGGAAATAAGATATAATATAATGAAAGAGATACAAAAACACAGTTCTGGTCGGTAGTCCAGACGCATGATTTCATGTCAGTAACCTTCCCCTCCGGGATGTCCAGTATTTCTAATTTTTTTAAAGGAGGGGCTGTCAATGGATTTGACAGTATATCACGATGGTCAATTTTTCATAGGAATTATTATGCATAAAGAAAAAGGGAAATTGTATGGAGCAAGGTATATTTTTGGAATGGAACCTTCAGATGAAGAAGTACTTATATTTGTGAATGGTCCAATGTTAGCATATTTCCAGCACGTTGCAAAATGCGGTGTGGAAGTGAAAGAAAAACAGCGTCCCAAAAATATAAAACGTATCATACGACAAGCGGCAAAAGAAGTAAATGTAAAACGTTTTACTAAGGCACAAGAAGCGATTAGTTTATCTTATGAATTGTATAAACAAGAAAAGAAAGTGCAGTCTAAAGAGAAGCGAGAAGCTGAAAAACAAAGAAGACGTTTAATTAAAGTACAAAAAGCAAAGCAAAAGCATCGTGGCCATTAAAAAAAGGTGTTAGAGCAAGGGCTCTAACACCTTTTCTATGCCTAAATACAAGTAAACTTACTTGTATTTCATAAACATTAACTGGTAAGATACAAATAGGTAGAATTAGAGGAGGGAAAAGATTGATTAACTTTAACTTTTTTATGAATGATGTTGTCCGTCAAGCGCGTGAAGAGATTGTCTCTGCGGGATATACAGAATTGACGACACCAGAAGCAGTCGAAGAAGCATTTAAAAGAAATGGTACAACACTTGTAATGGTAAACTCTGTATGTGGTTGTGCAGGTGGCATTGCTCGTCCTGCTGCTGCACATTCCGTACATTATGATAAACGCCCTAACCACCTTGTAACAGTATTTGCGGGTCAAGATAAAGAAGCAACAGCAAGAGCTCGTGAATATTTTGAAGGATATCCACCTTCATCTCCATCATTTGCGTTATTGAAAGATGGAAAAATTGTAACGATGGTAGAACGTCATGAAATTGAAGGTCATGAACCAATGCAAGTAATTGCAAAACTACAATCTTATTTCGAAGATAATTGCGAAGAACTATAAGGAAGAAAAAAAGGCGGTACGTCCACAATCAAGTGGGTGTACCGCCTTTTTTATTTAGTTTTTAAAATAATTAAACATGCAGGAAGTTGTTGTTTTATGCATGTTTTTATGCATTGGCAACAGCTTTAATGCTGTTCTTTTATTTATTTTTATTTTAAATATTGCATAAAAATGAAAGTGCTGATACAATACAAACATCGAATAAATATTCTATTAAACTTTTAAATATACATTATTAGGGGGAAGAAAGATGAAGAAGTTATTATCAATATCATTTGCACTTATTTTAATTGTAAGTATGTTCAGTGCTTGTAGTAATGGGGAAGAAAAGGCGAATGGCAAAAATAAAAAAGTACTCGTTATGGGGACTTCAGCAGACTATAAACCGTATGAATACGTGGAAGCTTCAAAAAGTGATGAAATTATCGGCTTTGATGTTGATATTGCCAAATATATCGGAAAAGAACTTGGATACGAAGTGAAAGTGAAAGACATGGATTTCGGCGGATTATTAGCATCTCTTAATTCAGGAAAAGTTGATTTCGTTATGGCAGGTATGACGCCAACTGCAGAGCGTAAAAATAATGCTGATTTCACAGATATATATTTTGTTGCTAAAAATATGATCGTTTCAAAAAAGGGTTCTAATATTAAATCGTTAGAAGATTTAAAAGGGAAAAAAGTAGGGGTACAAACAGGGTCAATTCAAGAAGAAAAGGCAAAAGAATTTCAGAAACAAGTCGATTTCAAAGCTGAGGGACGTGACCGTATACCAGAAATCGTACAAGAAATTAAAGCTGGTCGTTTTGACGCTGCAATTATAGAAGACACGGTTGCAAAAAATTATTTAGAAAAAATGAAAGAACTACAAGGAATTGAAATTCAAGAAGCTCCAGAAGAAGTAGGGGCAGCAATTGCTCTTTCAAAAAATAGTGATAAAACAGAAGAATTTAATAAAGTAATTAAGAAAATGCAAGAAAATGGAGAGATGGATAAATTAGTTAAGAAATGGTTTGGCAGCGGAAAATAAGCTGCCTTTCACTTTTCTGTGAGGGGAATGAAAAGGATGAATTTGGATTTTTCGGCAATTACGCCTTCAATACCATATATATTAAAGGGCTTAGAAGTTACATTAAAAATTGTAGCTGCATCAGCTTTAGCAGGATTTATTTTAGGGACGTTATTAGCACTTTGCAAAATTGCTAGAATACGAGCATTAAATATTGCAGCAGATATATATACTTCAATATTTCGTGGTACACCACTAGTATTACAATTAATGATTATTTATTTCGGTGTTCCGCAAATGATTGGATATGAGATACCAGCCTTTTTAGCAGCTGTACTTGCATTTAGTTTAAATTCAGGTGCATATATGTCAGAAGTAATTCGTGCCGGCATTCAAGCGGTTGATAAAGGACAAACAGAAGCAGCTATGGCTTTAGGGATTCCTTACGGGAAAATGATGAAAAATATTATTTTTCCTCAAGCTTTAAAAAATATATTACCAGCACTTGTAAATGAATTTGCGACTCTTACGAAAGAATCGGCTGTAGTAACTGTAATTGGAGCCACAGATTTAATGCGCCGTGCTTATATTGTAGGCGGTGAAACGTTTAAATATCTTGAACCATTACTGTTTGTTGGACTTATTTATTATATGTTAGTCATTATTCTTACATTAGTCGGGAAAGCCATTGAAGGGAGAATGAAGAAAAGTGATTAAAGTTGAAAACCTTCATAAGTCATTTGGAAAAAATGAAGTATTAAAAGGAATTACAACAACGATTGAAAAAGGAGAAGTTGTTGCAATTATCGGACCGTCTGGATCTGGAAAGTCAACGTTTTTACGCTGTATGAATGTACTAGAAGCACCGACAAATGGTCAAATTTGGATTGGAACGGAAGAAGTAACGAATCCGAAAACAAATATTATGCATGTTCGTGAAAATGTCGGAATGGTATTTCAACATTTTCACTTATTCCCTCATATGACTGTATTAGAAAATATTACGTATGCTCCTATCAATGTAAAAGGAGTAACGAAGCAAGTGGCTGAGAAAAAGGCTCAGGAACTTTTGGATAAAGTAGGACTGCTTGATAAGAAAGATTCATATCCAAATCGTCTTTCAGGAGGACAAAAGCAACGTGTAGCAATTGCAAGAGCGTTAGCGATGGAACCGGAAGTTATGTTATTTGATGAACCGACCTCTGCGCTAGATCCAGAAATGGTGAAAGAAGTGTTAGAAGTTATGAAATCATTAGTTACGACAGGAATGACGATGGCAATCGTTACACATGAAATGGGATTTGCAAAAGAAGTAGCAGACCGTGTTCTCTTTTTAGATGGTGGAAAGCTCGTAGAAGATAGTAATCCGGAAGAGTTTTTTACAGCACCAAAAAGTGACCGTGCAAAAGAATTTTTGCAAAAGATATTGTAATATGTGAAGGGTACGTGAATAATAGGTAGAAAAGGATGACATTGCGTCATCCTTTTTTTATACTATTTTTAAATACGTTTATACATATAGGAGTAATGATATGTTTAAAATTGGATATAGAACAGTGAAAACAGCGCTTGGAACGGGTGCTGCAGTTTTTATTGCTCAGCTATTAGGATTAGAATTTTATAGTTCAGCTGGTATTTTAGTCATTTTATGCGTGCAAAATACGAAACGAAAATCAGTTCAAGTATCGTTGCACCGTTTTTTAGCTTGTGTATTATCAATGGTATTTGCGTTTTGTATTTTTGAAACGATTGGTTATACACCACTAGCGATTAGCGTATTACTGCTTACCTTTATTCCAACTGCAGTTATGTGCAAAATTCAAGAAGGGATTGTCACGAGCTCGGTTATCGTTATGCATCTGTATTCATTAAAGCAAATTACATGGTCTATAGTTGGTAATGAAATTGCTATATTAACGATTGGAATTAGTGTTGCTTTATTAGTAAACATGTACATGCCAAGCAGTGAGAATAAACTGAAAGAGTATCAAGGAAAAATAGAAGAGCATTTCAGAACGATTTTGTTTGAAATGGTCGTTTATTTACGGAATCGAGATAGTAATTGGAGTGGGGCCGAATTAATTGAAACAGAAATGATGCTGAAAGAAGCGAAAGATTTATCATTTAAAAAACTTGAGAATGAATTTATGCGTGAAGATGACTATTATTATCGGTATTTTGATATGCGTATGCAACAATTTGAAATTTTGGAGCGCATGATACCATTAGCTGCATCACTATCTTGGACGTATGAACAAGCTGATATGATTGCAGACGTAATTGAAAATATAGGGAATTCTATTCGACCTGAAAGTACAGGGGTCATTTCGTTAAGACAACTTCAAGAAATGCGAGAAGTATTTAGAGAAATGCCTTTACCAGTCTCGCGAGAAGAATTTGAAATACGTGCAAAACTTGTTCAACTTGTTTATGAGATGGAGCAATATTTACTCATTAAAAGTCGTTTTAGGGGAAAGGATAATATAAAAGAACTTATTTAGAAGGTAGGAACTATATATGCCGTATCTTCTTTCTTTATTATTATGTCTTTCTCTATCACCGATCTGGCCTCTTGGTGATAACCCACGTGCTGGAGATCCTTTTATAATTGTAAATAAAGCAACGAATAAACTAGCTTACATCGATGATGGGAAGATCCAAAAGGTTTTTCCAGTAGCGACAGGAAAAACAAATGAATTAACCCCAGAAGGAACCTTTGACATTGTATTGAAGGCGAAGGATCCCTATTATATTGCGAAGGATATTCCTGGGGGCTCTCCAAAAAATCCACTTGGATCGAGGTGGATGGGATTTAATGCAAGAGGAACGGATGGAAGTAAGTATGGGATACACGGGACAAACCAGCCTAGTTCAATTGGAAAATATATTTCGCAAGGATGTATAAGAATGAAGAAACATGATGTGGAATATTTGTTTGATCGTATTCCAATTGGAACAAAAGTATCGATTGTGAAATCGAAAAAAACATTTCAGCAATTGGCGAAGGAAAAAGGGGCCATAGTATTTGGAAAAGTCAACGAAACGGTTGGCTTTTTCTTTTATTATAAGTTGTCTTGACATGTGTACATAACCATGCGTTAATGAGAATATATAAAGATAATTGAGTAAAGGGGTTGCTCATATGTATTTAAATCCAAAAATTTCTTACATGCAGTTTTGTGTTGGTTTTCTATTTGTTATTACATTCATATTGGCAACTTTTAATATATGTTCTTACGTTGTAGCGATTGTATTTATGGCATTACTCAATCTTACTTTTGTTATTGGGGCATTTCAGCAGAAACAATATACAAGTTTTGTAATAGCACTTGTAATGGTCTTTTCCTTTAGCATTGTAGCAATTGTAATATATATAAAATAAAATATTCATTACAAGATAGACTATCTCGATTTCGAGATGGTCTATTTTGTATGTGTAAGCAGTAAAAAAAGGACGAGTGAATCGTCCTTTTTACCAAAACATACTTGCGCCAGTAAGTAATGTTGTTACAAGCATAGAAATTAACATTATATAAACCATAATTTTTTGAGCTTTTTTATGCATCGTTAAACCTCCTTGCAAATCAGTACAATTTCATTGTAACGAGAAATGAAATTGTGGACAAGGGGAGAGAAAGGACAAAATTCGGGAAGGGGGTGCAAAATATTACAGGGAATTTGAGCATACGTAGAGAATATGTTAAAAGATAGATTATTAATTTTTTGTTATGCAAGCTGAAGAATGGAGATACAATGATGAAAATATACGAGACAGATCGTTTACATTTAAGAGAAATTGATGAGTCGTATGCGGAAAAAGTTCTTCAATATTACGACAAAAATCGTGAATTTTTAAAAGCGTGGGAAGAGTATAGACCGGAGGGTTTTTTCACGTTAGATTATCAAAAGAAAAAGTTACAAAAGGATAGAAAAGAGTTCGCGGAAGGCAAGATTATCAGGCTTTGGATTTTTAAAAAGGGTGATGATACAAAAATTATTGGATGTATTTCATTTAATCTAATTGTTCGCGGAATTTATCAATCTTGTGTACTCGGTTATAAATTAGATAAGGAAGAATTGAATAAAGGTTACACAACAGAAGCGCTTAGAAAAGCAATTCAAGTTACCTTTGAAGAATTTCATTTACATCGTATAGAAGCACCAATTATGCCACGAAATTTAGCATCTATACAAGTAGTGACGAAGATAGGATTTCAATATGAAGGTGTATCTCGAAAAATGCTAATGGTAAATGGCATCTGGGAAGATCATATGCGCTGGGTATTGTTAAACGAGTAATAGAAGGCAGATGGGTATCTAGATGTGTTAACCATCTGTTTTTTGTCTTGTATTTCGAAACTTTTGCGAAATTCTGTTATAATTAATGTTGTTACATACATAATGGTAGTGCAGGAGGCGCAGTCTTATGATTAATCAAGAACGTTTAGTAAATGAATTTATGGAGTTAGTACAAGTAGATTCTGAAACGAAATTTGAAGCAGAAATTTGCAAAGTGTTAACAGAGAAATTTACTGCTTTAGGTGTAGAAGTATTTGAGGATGACACGATGGGTGTGACTGGTCATGGTGCAGGTAACTTAATTTGTACTTTACCAGCAACAAAAGACGGTGTTGATACAATTTATTTCACTTCTCATATGGATACAGTAGTTCCTGGTAATGGAATTAAGCCTTCTATTAAAGATGGATATATCGTATCAGATGGTACTACAATTTTAGGAGCCGATGACAAAGCTGGATTAGCATCTATGTTTGAAGCGATTCGTGTCTTAAAAGAGAAAAACATTCCTCATGGTAAAATTGAATTTATTATTACAGTTGGAGAAGAATCTGGTCTTATTGGTGCAAAAGCGTTAGACCGCGAGCGCATTACAGCAAAATATGGTTATGCATTAGATAGTGATGGAAAAGTTGGTGAAATTGTAGTTGCAGCGCCAACACAAGCGAAAGTGAATGCGATTATTCGCGGGAAAACAGCTCATGCTGGCGTAGCACCAGAAAAAGGTGTATCTGCAATTACTATCGCAGCAAAAGCAATCGCAAAGATGCCACTTGGTCGTATCGATTCTGAAACAACTGCAAATATTGGACGTTTTGAAGGTGGTACACAAACAAATATCGTTTGCGATCATGTTCAAATCTTTGCAGAAGCTCGTTCTTTAATAAATGAGAAAATGGAAGCACAAGTTGCAAAAATGAAAGAAGCATTTGAAACAACTGCAAAAGAAATGGGTGGTCATGCAGACGTTGAAGTAAACGTTATGTATCCAGGATTTAAGTTTGCTGCTGGCGATCACGTTGTAGAAGTTGCGAAACGTGCAGCTGAAAACATTGGTCGTACGCCTTCTCTTCACCAAAGTGGTGGCGGAAGTGATGCGAACGTAATCGCAGGACATGGTATCCCAACAGTTAACTTAGCAGTTGGTTATGAAGAAATTCATACAACAAATGAAAAAATTCCTGTTGAAGAATTAGCGAAAACAGCAGAATTAGTTGTAGCTATTATTGAAGAAGTAGCGAAGTAAGTAATAAAAAAAGACGCGTGAACCAATTATGGTTTACACGTCTTTTTTTATTTTGATTCAATTGCTTTCACAAGGCGGATAAGCCAATATAAGAAGACCCACGGAAGTACATAAGTTGTTGTAAAACGTATGAAATGAGAGAAGATTCCTAAAGCGTAAATGTTAATGTTAAAAAGGGGAAGTAACAAATAATTAATCGCAAGGATTACTATAATAATAATAAATACATAATTGAGTTTATTATGTTGTTTCATAACGATTCATCTCCTTTACAATAATATCCATTTGTTACGTACAGTATAACAAAAAATAGATAGAGAAAAGCCCATAATTATTATAAAGTGTAAAGAAATTTGATATAATGAAGGAACAAATGTTCTTTGAGGGGTGAGTAGTATGCGAGAAATGTATCCGAAAAATGGTCGTGTCATTTTACATGTAGATATGAATTGCTTTTTCGCATCTGTTGAAATTGCTCATGACCCATCATTACAAGGAAAGCCATTAGCGATTGCGGGGAATGAAAAAGAGAGAAAAGGGATTATCATAACATGTAGTTATGAGGCGAGAGAATATGGAATACGTACGACGATGCCTCTATGGGAAGCGAAGCGATTATGCCCGCAATTAGTTGTGAGGCACCCTAATTTTACATTATATCGAGAAGCTTCATTTCAAATGTTTCAAATTCTTTCCCGTTTTACAGAAAAAATACAACCGTTTTCTATAGATGAAGGGTATTTAGATATTACAGATTGCTATGCGCTCGGTTCGCCTCTTGAAATAGCGAAGATGATTCAACAAGCGTTACTAACAGAGTTACAGCTTCCATGTAGCATTGGGATTGCCCCAAACCTTTTCCTAGCAAAGACTGCTTCAGATATGAAAAAACCTCTTGGAATTACAGTACTTCGAAAACGTGATATCCCAGAAATTATTTGGCCACGATCAGTTGCAGAGATGCATGGAATCGGAGAGAAAACAGCTGAAAAACTAAAAGACATTCATATACATACAATTGAACAGTTAGCAAAAGGAGACGAGCATATCATTCGCGCTAAAATTGGAAAGCACGGTGTTGATTTACAAAAACGTGCAAAAGGTATGGATGACAGGGAAGTTGATCCGAATCAAATGGGACAACATAAAAGCGTTGGAAATTCGATGACTTTCTCAAAGGATATGGACGAAGAAAAAGAATTACTTGATATGTTAGAAAGATTATCGAAATCAGTAAGCAAAAGGCTACAAAAACGAACTCTCGTTAGTTATAACATTCAAATTATGATTAAATACCATGATCGTCGCACGGTAACACGGAGTAAACAATTGAAAAATGCAATATGGGAAGAACGGGTTATTTTCCAATCAGCATCACGTTTATGGAAGCAACACTGGGATGGTGATTCTGTTCGTCTGTTAGGTGTTACAGCTACTGAATTAGAGTGGAAGACAGAATCAGTGAAACAGTTAGATTTGTTTTCATTCGAAGAAGATGCGAAAGAAGAGCCGTTACTTGCTGTTATTGATCAAATTAATGAAAAGTATGGAACACCTCTTTTACAGAGAGGTAGTCAATTATTGCGTAAGCAAGAAAAGTCGTTTCAGCAAAAATTAGAAAATAAGTTTATGTAGAAGGTTTTAGAGATTTAAACCCTTCTTTTTTAGCCCCGTACTAAGTTGAAACAAAAAGATTGAATGAGTATGGATTACTTTTAGTTATTCCTAGCAGTTGCTAATAACTTGAAAATAAAACAGAAGGTGTCATGAATATTAAACCTTTTGTTTTATTCATGACACCTTTATGATTTAACTTGCTTCTAAGTCTAGTGTTGTCTTCCACCCCGCGGCAGTAACACCAGATTCTAAAAGCATTCTACTTACTATTTTTTCAATTAAGACAGCTGCATTTGTATTGCAATGTAATGTAGCTTGTATACATACTTTTTGGTTAGAATCAACGTCTTCACTGTACAATTCTTTTAAACCGATACCTTCAGAACTTACCATGTGCATGAGAAGAAAACGAATGTGTGCTTCATTTTCTTCTGAACAAGTAAGAGAAAGTAAGTAGTTTGTTTGCTCGGGTAAATCTTCTTTTGATTTATTATTCATAAATAGAGCGATTGGGCGTAGTAGTATATTTGCTAGTAAGACGCCGGCTGCACCTAGCATAGCTGCAACGAGGAAGCCAGCACCTGTAAGAGTACCAACAGCAGCTGCACACCATAAAGTTGCCGCTGTATTTAACCCTCTAATACTAAAACCGTCACGAATAATAACACCGCCTCCTAAAAAGCCAATACCACTAACAACTTGAGCGGCGATGCGTGATGGACTAGCATCATGATCAAGCATGACGGATAATAAAACAAATATACAGGCGCCAAGTGATACGAGAGCATTTGTCCGCAAACCAGCCATTCGATGTCTCCATTGTCTTTCCATTCCGATGCAAGCTCCTACAATAATTGCTATAAATAACCTTAATACGATGTCATACCATATCATCATGGTCACCTCCATACATATAAGTACATGTTATATTTTTTGAGAATGAGTGAGAAATACCCACTCATTCTCATTTTTACAACCAGCTATGGAATTTTTTAATATAAAGCTTTTTCAGGAATTGTGTTAAGAAAGCATAGCCTAATAATATTCCTATGAGCCACGGGAAATAGCTTAGTGGTAATGCTTGTAAACCAATTGCTGCACCAAGTGGTGAGAATGGAATGTAAATTCCGATTGCCATAATACAAGCGGTTAATACAAGAACTGGTATTGATGCTGTACTTTGAATAAACGGAATTTTCTGTGTTCTGATCATATGGACAATTAATGTTTGAGTTAGTAACCCGACGACAAACCAACCAGATTGGAATAGTGATTGTTCTCCAGGTGTATTTGCACCGAATACATTCCACATGACAACGAATGTGATAATATCGAATATAGAGCTAATTGGACCGATGCAAATAATGAAGTTACGCAAGTTTGCAGTATCCCATTTTCTAGGCTTCTCTAGAAATTCCTTATCCATTTTATCCCATGGAATTGAAAGCTGTGAAATATCATAAAGTAAGTTTTGAATTAAGAGATGAATTGCAAGCATCGGTAAAAATGGAATGAAAGCACTTGCTATTAATACACTAAATACATTTCCGAAGTTAGAGCTCGCCGTCATTTTGATATATTTTAAAATATTGCCGAACGTAGTACGTCCCTCTAAAATACCTGCTTCTAATATAGTTAAACTTTTTTCGAGTAAAATAATATCAGAAGATTCTTTTGCGATATCGGTAGCGGTATCAACAGATATTCCAACGTCAGCTTCACGTAATGCCACGGCATCGTTAATGCCATCGCCCATGTAACCTACAGTATGACCATTACCTTGTAATACGTGAATAATACGAGATTTTTGCATTGGATTTAGTTTTGCGAACACTGTTGTTTCTTCTGCCAGTTTTGCTAATGCTTTATCTGGTAAAGAATCGATTTCGTAACCGAGGACAGGCTCTCCTATATTTAATCCAACGTCTTTACAAACCTTTCTTGTAACAATTTCGTTATCACCAGTTAAGATTTTCACTTGTACGCCGTGTTTTTGCAATGCTTGAATTGCAGAAGCAGCAGATGGTTTTGGTGGATCTAAAAAGCCGATATATCCAGTAAGGATCATAGCGGATTCATCTTGTACTGCATAAGCTTTATGATAAGGTTTGTTATCTTTCTTGTATGCTACAGCGATGACACGCATTCCTTCACTATTTAAAGTTTCGCTAAGATGTTTTACATTTGCTCTCATTTCTTCAGTGAGAGGGACAATTTGCCCATCAACTTCAGTGTAATTACAGATTGATAAAATTTCTTCTACGGCACCTTTACAAACCATTGTATGTTCACCTGAAATATCTTTCACGATGACAGACATACGACGACGAGCAAAATCGAATGGAATTTCATCTAGCTTTTGAAAAGCTGATGGATCAAATTTATGGTTTTCCTCTGTATGTTCAATAACAGCTTTATCTATTAAATTTTTCAATCCCGTTTGATAGAAGCTATTTAAATAGGCAAAGTGTAATACACGATCGCATTCATTTCCGTTAGGATCTAAATGACGAACTAGGACAACTTTATCTTCTGTTAAAGTTCCAGTTTTATCTGTGCAAAGAATGTTCATAGCACCTAAGTTTTGGATAGAGTTGAGCTGTTTTACAATTACTTTTTGTTTAGACATGTTAACGGCACCTTTAGCTAAATTAGCAGTTACAATCATTGGCAGCATTTCAGGTGTAAGACCAACTGCAACAGCAATAGCAAAGAAGAAAGCTTCTTGCCAATCTCCTTTTGTGAATCCATTAATGAGAAGGACAATGGGTGCCATAATAAGCATGAATGTGATTAAGAGCCAACTTACTTTGTTTACGCCTTTATCAAAGCTTGTTTCTGCACGTTTTCCGATAACCTTTTTTGCTAAAGAGCCGAAATACGTATCCGTACTAGTTGAAACAACAACAGCTTTTGCGCTACCGCTAACAATATTTGTACCCATAAAGCAAAGGTTTTCCATATCGAGCGGATTGTAATTTTTTTTCATGTTTTTCGGTAATATATGTTTATTTTCCGTATGGTAGCAGTTTTCGTATTTTTCTACAGGAAGTGCTTCCCCGGTTAAAGAAGACTGATTAACAAATAAATCTTTTGCGGATAAAATACGCACATCAGCTGGCACGATATCACCAGCTGAAAGTGAAATAATATCGCCAGGTACAAGTTCTTCAATTGGAATTTCTGTTGTGTAATTTCGATTTAAATTTGTTACGTTTTTTGTTTCGTGTACAAATCCATCTATTCTAAAGACACTCGCAGTTGTTCGAACCATAGCCTTTAACTTATCCGCCGCTTTCTGAGAGCGGAATTCTTGTAAAAAGCGAATCGTTGCACTTAGCAGTACCATTACAGATACGACAATTGTTCCTTGTATATCATCTGTGAAAAAAGAGAGTGCTCCAAGAGCTAACAAAACAAAAATAAATGGATTTTTAAATGCCAGCAGAAATTGAATATACCATGGCAATGTTTTATTATGAGCAATTTCGTTCGGACCGTATAAAGAAAGTCTACGAGACGCTTCTTGTTTAGAGAGACCATCTTGTGTTGTTTCTAAGAGTTTTAACGCAGAGTTTACATCCTGTGTTGCAACTTCCACTAATAATTCGTTATTTGCTTTCATGCTATCTTGATCGTAAGCATGCTTTGTTTCTTGTCTTTGTAAATTTAACATTGGTAGTTCCTCCTCTTTCATGAAGGAGGAAACAATCTGTTACTCGACTATTTAAAATTGGGAGGAACAGCTTCTTTCCTACCTACATGGTGAAATATTAATGTAAAACATATGGGTATCTGGGCCGAATCATCACTTGCCACTGTTCCTCACCTCCGTACAATTAGTAGTTTCTGAATATGCTATGTTTGTTTCATAGTAAGGTGCATAAAGACATAAAAAAGACCTTTACTCAAAACGAGTAAAGGTCTGAATTCGTAGTCAAAAAGAGTCAACAACAAAGACTGTTAGTAAACATAGATAAAAACAGTTTTTGTGTATGACAAAACATACGCACCTCTCCCTCGTTGAGTTTTAGCACTGTATAGCATAGGTACTGAAACCAGCTACGTTAAGAAAGGCCTTCATTCCGACCTTTCCTGTTGACCCATTGGCGTCTCTCGACATTTTTGGGCAGCAGCGTTTCTCTATACAGGAGCCTCACCTAACAGAGACCATATTCAATTACAAGTTGAATGTTAGCACTGTAAAATCGTAGTGTCAATATCTTTTTAATCTATTTTTTCGAAAAATCAAATAGATTTATGATGGCTATATAGTAGGAAATAAGCGGAGTTTTTGAAATAAGGCGGGAAAATAAATACTTTAATGAACATAAATAAAAAGCACTGTAATCAGTGCTTTTTTATTTTAGATTATGAGATTGTAGCATTTTCAAAAATAACAATTTCTGAACTGTTTGTTGTTGAAACGCGTTGTGCGTAATATGTTAAAGCTGAAGAAATATATGTTGGTAACGAATCATTTGTATGTGTTGTTGTATATTCATGGATTAATTCTTTTAAAGTCGTCCATTCTAATTGTGCTGGGTGATCAGAAACGAAAGAACTTACCCAGCGATCAAATGAAGATGAAAAATCAGTTTGTAAACGAAATGCTTCTTTCATAATAAAACGCTCCCTTAAAATGTAGTATAATCATTTTACCATAAAACACGAACGATAGCTAAATTTTTCGAGTATAACGTTCGTGTTATATAGTTGTCTAGATGATTGGTTATGTAAATTCGATTTGCCATTTGAAATAACATTCCGTAAGATGAAAGATAGATTATATAAAGAGCTGGAGGAAAGAAAGTGGAATTTGTATTTTTAGGAACTGGTGCAGGTGTTCCTTCGAAAGGAAGGAATGTTTCAGCAATTGCTCTGCAATTGCTAGAAGAACGAGGACAGACTTGGTTATTTGATTGTGGCGAGGCGACGCAACATCAAATATTACATACATCAGTACGTCCACGCCGCATTGAAAAAATATTTATTACGCATTTACATGGTGATCATATTTTTGGGTTGCCTGGTTTATTAGGAAGCCGTTCGTTTCAAGGAGGGACTACACCTTTAACAGTGTATGGACCAAAAGGAATTAAACAATTTATTGAAGTGGCATTATCAGTAAGTACGACACATGTTAAATATCCGCTTGAAATCGTTGAGATTACGGAAGAAGGTATTGTGTTTGAGGATAATGAATTTTGTGTAGAAACAAAAAGGTTATCACATGGAATTGAATGTTTCGGATATCGAATTGTAGAGAAAGATATACAGGGAGCTCTTTTAGTGGATAAGTTACTGGGAATGGGTGTGAAACCTGGTCCAGTTTTTAAACGCTTAAAAGATGGTGAAGTAGTTGAATTAGAGAATGGCACAGTGTTAGATGGAAAAGATTTTATTGGCCCGCCTCAAAAAGGAAGAGTTATTACAATTTTAGGCGATACACGATATTGCGAAGCGAGTAGAGAGCTTGCGCAAGATGCTGACGTACTTGTTCATGAAGCAACTTTTGCGGCAGAAGATGAACAACAAGCGTATGATTATTTTCATTCCACATCTAAGCAAGCTGCGAGTATTGCACTTCAGGCAAATGCAAAACGCTTAATATTGACTCATATTAGTTCTCGTTATCAAGGAGATACATATAAGGAATTATTGAAAGAGGCAAGAGAGCTATTTTCTAATACAGAAATAGCTACGGATTTAAAATCATTTCCAGTAGACAGATAATAATGTTGTGAAAAAATGGTGACGATAGGTTGCCATTTTTTTTATTTCTAAAAAAAATTAAAAATAAAACTGTTATCATTTTATTTTTATATAGGATGAAACAGAAAGTTTTAATGATGTGAAGATATAGGGTAAAAATACATAATACCGATCATTTAGAAAAACTGTTATATAAGTCAGACGACATACGAGTGGTACAAGTAGCAAAAACGGATTTTTATTCAGAACTTTTAAAATTCATTAAAAGTAAGCGTTTTATTAAAAACAAGCTATAATGAGGGCAGATTATAATTTATCCCGCTATTTGCGGACAGTAAGACTCCCACCTCAGAATTCGGCGAATGCGAGGAAGTTAGGTGGGAGATAACTGCCCGTAAAAGCCCGATTGGTGTGGGCTAATAATCAGTGGGGGATGGACAAAACCCCCACTGATTAAAGTTTCACTTTATTGTAGGCTACATGCGTTTTAGCCATTTGTCATAACAAGTGAAGTTGACTAAATCGTGAGAGAGCAACATGGAAATTATAATAGGAAGGATATTACTATTATTTGTACTAAGTCTTTTTTCACTTTTTAGCTTTAAAACATCAAAAGGTATGAAAGCAATGGGAGTTTCACTTGTTTATGCTATGCTTGTAAGGGGTTCTGTGTTAAACTTTGGATTGCTACCAGACTTTATTATGGACTATCTTATATTATTTTTAAATGCAGGTAATGCTAAGTTTCTTATTTATTATTATAACTGGTATTATTTCAGGATATATTGCTTCACTGTTATTCAAAAACTATCCAATTCTTACAGCGGAACAAATTCGTGGTACGACTGGAACAGCAACCGATTCGGTAGCTTAATAGAATAGTAAATAATTTTTTCATAGAGGTTTAGGGGGAGTTATGATGAAGTATCGCTCAGTGTTTGATATTATTGGTCCGGTTATGATTGGTCCATCAAGTTCACATACAGCAGGCGCGGCAAGAATGGGGCAAGTTGCTCGTCAGCTGTTTCGTCATGAACCAGAGAGAGTTAGCATTTCATTATATGGTTCATTTGCAAAAACATACCGTGGTCACGGTACGGATGTAGCGCTAATCGGTGGAATACTAGGATTTGAAACAGATGATTTACGTATTCCAAGTGCGTTAGATATTGCAAAAGAACGCGGGATTGAAGTGGAATTCATTGAAGAAGATGCAAATGCTCCGCATCCAAATACAGCGAAAATTCGTCTGTATAAAGGTGAAGAGGAAATTGAAGTTGTTGCTTGCTCAATTGGTGGCGGTAAAATTGAAGTTGTAGAATTAAACGGATTCGATCTTCAATTAACAGGCACGAGTCCAGCACTACTTATTGTAAATAACGATCGCTTTGGTGCTATCGCAGCTGTAGCTTCAATCCTTGCTAAGCATGAGATTAACATAAGTACAATGAGTGTTTCTCGTAAAGAAAAAGGAAGAAGAGCGCTTATGGTCATTGAAACAGATGAATTATTAGCAGATGAAGTAATTGCGGAAATAAATGGGCAACAAAATATTTGTCAAGTAACTATTATGGATTAATTGCAGGGGGGACACACCATGTTTCGGAACGCAGCGGAACTAGTGGCGCAAGCTAAAGAGCAAAATGTAAAAATCGCAGAAATTATGATTCAATGTGAAATGCAAACAAGAAATATCTCACGTGAAGAAGTAATTGCTGGAATGGAAAAGAACTTAGTCGTGATGGAACAAGCAGTAGAACGCGGTATTCGTGGTGTAAAATCACCGACTGGTTTAACTGGCGGGGATGCTGTGAAAGTCCAAGCGTATATGCAGAGTGGAAAAGGCTTATCTGGAGATACGATTTTGGACGCAGTGAGTAAAGCTGTTGCGACAAATGAAGTAAATGCGGCGATGGGAATTATTTGTGCAACACCAACAGCAGGGTCTGCTGGAACAGTGCCAGGTGTACTGTTTGCATTGCAAGAAAAATTACAGCCGACACGCGAAGAAATGATTGAATTTTTATTTACAGCAGGAGCTTTCGGTATGGTTGTTGCGAATAATGCTTGTATTTCTGGCGCGGCAGGTGGTTGCCAAGCTGAAGTAGGTTCAGCAAGTGGAATGGCAGCTGCAGCAGCAGTTGAGATGGCTGGTGGAACACAAGATCAAGCAGCTACAGCGATGGCGATTTCATTAAAGAATATGCTTGGTTTAGTATGTGATCCTGTTGCAGGGCTTGTAGAAGTACCTTGTGTAAAACGTAATGCAGCAGGAGCTGCGAATGCCATGATTTCAGCTGATTTATCATTAGCTGGTGTAACTAGTACAATTCCATGTGATGAAGTCATTGAGGCGATGTTTAGAATTGGACAAACGATGCCAGTAGCACTTCGTGAAACAGCAGAAGGTGGCCTTGCAGCAACACCGACAGGTCGTCGTTTGCAAGAAGAGATTTTTGGTAAGAGTAATAACTAAAAGCATATCATATGATTAAAGTAAAAACGGAGCTCAAATAAAGTTGAGCTCCGTTTTTTATTTTTCTTTTGCTATTTCTTCTAATGTTTTTCCAAGATCGTGTGATCGTTTCGTTGCTTGTGTAATACATGAGATTAATGCTTGTTGAAAATTATGCTCCTGTAATACTTCAATACCTGCTTCAGTTGTTCCGCCAGGAGAAGTAATTTCTTTTCGCAAAATAGAAGGGTGTTTTTCGCTTGCTTTTAGCATTTCAGCAGAACCAATCATCGTCTGAAGAATAAGAGATTTTGCAACATCTTCTTTTAAACCAATTTTTTTTGCTGCCTCTTCCAGTGCTTCTACCACGTAATAAATATAAGCTGGTCCACTTCCGGATAATGCAGTGATAGCATGCATATCTTCTTCTTCTACTACAGAGACGAGACCAATCGTTTCAAATAAAGATGTTGCAGTGCGAATATGTTCCTCTGTTGTGTGTTCTGAAGGTGAGATAGCGGTAGCGGATTTTAAAATGGCTGCAGATGTATTTGGCATTGCACGAATAATCGGAACGTCTTTTTGAAGTAGGTTTCTAATTGAATGAGTAGAAACACCTGCTAATAACGAAATAATAAGCAAGTCATTATTTATGTATTCTTTAAGAGGAATAACCGCTTCTGCGACATCTTTTGGCTTCATAGCTAGAAAAAGAATATTTGCATCAGCAAGTAATTCCTTTTTATTATGTGTACCTTTGACACCGTATTTTTTATGTAACTCCTGTAATCTTGTCTCGTTAGAACGATTACTTACAGTGACGTGTTCTCCCTTAACAACATTTGCGTTTAATAAGCCACCAATAATCGCTTCGGCAATAGAGCCTGCACCGAGAAAGGAAATGTTTTGCATAGACATGATGTGCCTCCTTTAAATTTGGTTAGAAATACTTATAAATGTACATACATTCGTTTTTTTATGGAAAAGACCTCTTTTTATCTGAAAATAATGACAAATTTATAGGGAAGTTGTAAACTGAAGAGGTATTCATTTTTGAACCGGAAAAAGACAGGGGGGGCTAAGCATGACGGCGATTCATCGAATGGAGATTCCTGTTCCATTTGCAGTTGAGACAGTGAATGTGTTTTTAGTTGAGGGAGAAACATTAACGTTAATTGATACAGGGACAAATACAGAAGAAGCAAAGAAAGCACTAGAAAGTCAATTAGGTGCATTAGGATATAAGATAGAAGATATTGAAACGGTAGTGATTACGCATCACCATGCGGATCATTGCGGACTTTTAAATACATTTTCTGAAAAAGTAAAGATTATCGGACATCCTTGGAATGAACCGTGGATTACACAGAATGCTGAATTTTTAAAGAGGTATCATGAATTTTTTAAAGAGACAGCCTTGCAGTTCGGCGTTCCAGCAGTATTTCTGAATGGTGAGGCGTTATTGACGACGAAGACACTTAAATATTCTTGTAATAGATCGTTAACACATACCGTGAGAGAGGGAGATCGTATAGATTCGTTACCTGGATTTATAGTGATTGAAACCCCGGGTCATGCTTCCACTCATATTTCATTATATAGAGAATCTGATGGAATATTAATTGGTGGGGATGCTCTCATTAGTCATATTTCTTCAAATCCAATATTAGAACCACCATATGAAGGGCAAACAGAAAGAGCGCATCCTTTATTGCAGTACAATCAAACGTTAAAACGTTTAAGTGAAATGAATATTTCACGGATTTTATCAGGGCATGGGGAAGATGTTCTGAATGTGAAACAACTTATTGAAACAAGATTACAAAAGCAAGAGACACGTGCTTTTAAAGTGCTTGAACTATTAAAGGAAAAGCCAATGACAGCATTTGAGGTGTGTGTAAAACTATTTCCGGTATTATATAAAGAGCAATTGCCACTTACTATCTCAGAAACTGTTGGACAATTAGACTTTTTAGCATATAATCAACAAGTGATGATTGATGAATCTTCACAACAATTGATTTATTATGCAAAGTAGGTGACAGCAATGACGGGACGTTTACAAGAAAAAG
The DNA here is from genome assembly GCF_044908115.1 of Bacillus sp. RC51. NCBI lineage: Bacteria > Bacillati > Bacillota > Bacilli > Caryophanales > Bacillaceae > Bacillus > Bacillus sp. RC51. Next base: position 275,981 of record NZ_JBIYCW010000002.1, read on the forward strand.
TAATCGTCATTACAGGTGCTTCTAGTGGAATTGGAGAGCAAGTTGCAATGCAGGTTGCAGAGCAAGGGGCGACGCCGGTATTAATGGCTCGAACAGAAGAGAAGCTACAAGCATTAGCAGACAAAATTAAAGTAACTTATAATACGCCTTGCTATTACTATGTATTAGATGTAAGTGAAGAAACGAAAGTACAATCTGTTTTTTCAAAGGTATTACAAGAAGTAGGACGTATTGATATATTGGTAAATAATGCTGGGTTTGGTATTTTTAAAACGTTTGAAGATGCTTCAATGGATGAAGTAAAGGATATGTTTCAAGTAAATGTATTTGGATTAGTAGCTTGTACGAAAGCGGTATTACCTAATATGGTAAAAAGGAACGAAGGACAAATTATTAATATTGCTTCATTGGCTGGAAAAATTGCAACTCCGAAGTCGAGTGCTTATGCAGCGACAAAACATGCTGTATTAGGATTTACGAATAGTTTACGTATGGAGCTATCTAACACAAATGTGTATGTAACAGCAATTAACCCAGGACCGATAGATACGAACTTTTTTGAAATAGCCGATCAATCAGGTACATATGTGAAAAATATGGGACGTTACATGTTAAAACCAACATATGTAGCAGAACAAACCGTAAAGGCGATGCAAACGAAAAAACGTGAAGTAAACTTGCCGAAGTGGATGGGAATGGGGCCAAAGCTCTACGCATTATTCCCAGGTTTATTTGAACGCATTGCAGGCAAATCATTAAGTAAAAAATAGGAGATTTCCATATGGAAATCTCCTATTTTTTATTTTCCAGTCACATAATCGTAAACGATATCCTCAACAGCCTCGTATACATCAATTTCAGTATTTGAATGAATTATCATTTGAATATGTTTAATTAGCATTGCCTGATCCTCTTTTGAAACAGGATTACATTGATATTGCCGAAAACTTTTTATAATCATTTTCTCAATTAATTTTTTATTCATGTTTTTCCCCGCCTGTATGTATACATGTATTGTTTTATTGTACTTGAAGTGAAATAAAAATACTACTATGCACTATTTTTGCATAAAAATCCACTTATATATATCACTTTTATAGTGAGGTTAATATTTTGAAGTTTTTAAAAATTATAAATATTTAATTGACTTTATAATTATGCAATATTATAATCAAACTTAATTTAAAGAATAGATATGAGGAGGAGCTTATGAAAGTCGCAATTATTGGAGCAACTGGATATGGAGGTATTGAGTTAATTCGGTTATTAGAGCAACATCCATATTTTTCGATAGCATCTCTCCATTCTTTTTCACAAGTTGGTGAATTTATAACAAATGTATACCCGCATTTTCGAAATGTTCTTGTCCATACGTTACAAGAAATTGATGCGGAGAAAATAGAGAAGGAAGCTGAAATTGTATTTTTAGCAACTCCAGCGGGAGTATCGGCAGAGTTAACACCAAAATTATTGGCAGTAGGTTTAAAAGTAATTGACCTATCTGGAGACTTTCGTATGATAGATCCCTCGTCATATGAATTGTGGTATAAAAGGCCAGCTGCACAGGAAGAACTTCTTAGGAAAGCAGTATATGGATTAAGTGAATGGAAAAGGCCTGAGATCCAAAATGCAAATTTAATTGCAAACCCAGGATGTTTTGCTACAGCTGCATTATTAGCGGTAGCGCCGTTAGTACGTAGCGGCATGATTGAAGAAGCTTCGATTATTATTGATGCGAAATCAGGAGTATCTGGAGCGGGCAAAACGCCAACAACAATGACTCACTTTCCTGAGTTATACGATAACTTACACATTTATAAAGTTAATCAGCATCAGCATGTTCCTGAGATTGAGCAAATGCTTGCAGAGTGGAATCGTGAAACGAAGCCAATCACGTTTAGTACACATTTAATACCGATATCACGAGGGATTATGATTACACTTTATGCGAAAGTGAAAGAGGAAATGAAAATAGAGCAACTTCAAAAGTTGTATGAAGAAACGTATGAATACTCAGCTTTCGTTCGAGTTCGCTCGCAAGGAGAATTTCCAAGTCCGAAAGAAGTAAGGGGCTCAAATTATTGTGATATTGGGATAGCTTACGATGAAAGAACAGAAAGAGTTACGGTCGTTTCTGTTATAGACAATATGATGAAAGGTGCGGCAGGGCAAGCAGTTCAAAATGCAAATTTATTAGCGGGACTAGAAGAGACAACGGGTTTACAGCATATGCCGCTTTATCCATAAGGGGGAAATTATGATTAAAGCATCGTCTATTACAAAATTAGCAAATGGTTCAATTGTTACACCAAAAGGCTTTTTGGCAATCGGTACTGCAAATGGTCTGAAAAAGGTGAAAAAGGATATGGGTGCAATCGTTTGTGAGGTGCCAGCATCATGTGCCGCTGTGTATACAACAAATCAAATACAAGCAGCGCCGTTGCAAGTAACGAAGGATAGCATAGCAGCAGAAGGGAAATTACAAGCAATTGTTGTAAATAGCGGCAATGCAAATGCTTGTACGGGGATGAAAGGGTTGCAAGATGCTTATGAGATGCGAACATTAGGAGCGGAACACTTTGGAGTAAAAGAAAAGTACGTCGCAGTCGCTTCAACAGGTGTAATTGGAGTACCTTTACCGATGGATATCATTCGAAAGGGAATTGAATCTCTTGTGCCAACAAAGGAAGTAAGTGAAGCTTATTCTTTTTGTGAAGCAATTTTAACGACAGATCTTATAACGAAAGAAACTTGCTATGAGATGATAATTGATGGGGAAGCAGTGATCATTGCTGGGGTCGCAAAAGGTTCAGGGATGATCAAACCGAATATGGCAACGATGCTTAGTTTTATTACAACAGACGCCAATATAGAGCATGAAGTATTGCAAACAGCATTATCACAAATTACGAATCATACGTTTAATCAAATTACGGTGGACGGAGATACTTCTACAAATGATATGGTCATCGCTATGGCAAGTGGATTATCAGAAACGAAAACGATGAATATGGAACATGAAGACTGGGAAACTTTCGTAGTTGCTTTACAAAAGGTATGTGAAGATTTAGCGAAAAAAATTGCACAAGATGGTGAAGGTGCTACGAAGTTAATAGAAGTAAACGTGTTAGGGGCTAGAACAAATGAAGAAGCAAAGAAAATTGCAAAACAAATAGTCGGTTCCAGTCTTGTGAAAACAGCGATATACGGTGAGGACCCAAATTGGGGACGAATTATTAGTAGTACTGGACAGAGTGAAGTAATTATTAACCCAAATACAATTGATATCACTCTTCAATCTATTGTCGTATTAAAAAATAGTGAGCCTCAAATGTTTTCTGAAGAGGAAATGACAAAGAAATTACAAGAACATGAAATAAAAATTGATGTGTGTTTACATTTAGGAGATGAAACGGGATCAGCTTGGGGCTGCGACTTAAGTTATGAATATGTGAAAATAAATGCTTGTTATCGTACATAAGGAGAGAGAAGATGAGTGATTATATTGTAGTTAAATGTGGCGGTAGCATGTTGAATCGATTAAATAGTGTCTTTTTTGATTGTATAAAGAAATTGCAAAATAAGTATAAGGTTGTTATTGTCCATGGCGGTGGCCCAGAAATTGATGCCAAGTTAGAAGACTCTAATATCGAGATAGAAAAGAAAGATGGATTAAGAGTAACGCCGAAAGAGGTTATGGATGTTGTTCAAATGGTGCTATGCGGAAGTACGAATAAAAAATTCGTAATGAATTTACAAAAACATGATTTACTTGCGGTGGGGCTTTCAGGATGTGACGGTAATTTACTTCAAGTTCAACCTGTTGGCGAAGAGATGGGATATGTAGGAGAAGTGAGTTATGTAGAAACAGCCCTATTGAAAGGGTTGATAGATATGAATTATATTCCTGTCATTGCCCCAATTGGGATAAATGGTAATGAGGTTTATAACATAAATGCAGATACCGCTGCAGCTGGAATAGCATATGCACTATCCGCAAAAGAACTCATTTTTATAACGGACGTAGATGGAGTATTACACGAAGGAAGATTGGTAAAGAAAACGGATGAATATGAAATTCTTACTTTTATAGAACAAGGCGTCATTACAGGTGGAATGATTCCGAAAGTACAGGCGGCACTTACATCGTTAAAAATGGGAGTGAAAAAAGCTAGTATCGTAAATGGTACAAAGGATTTTACTGAGGTTACAGGAGAGTGTGTTGGAACTACGGTAACAAAAGGAGTGAGTATCGTATGACAAGTCATCTTTTTCAAACGTATGGGAGAAGAACTATTGACTTTGTAAAGGGCAATGGGGCGAAAGTTATTGATAAAAGTGGTGAGCAATATTTAGATTTTACTTCTGGTATTGGAGTATGTAACTTAGGACATTGTCATCCTACGGTTGTAAAGGCAGTAGAAAAGCAACTTAGAAATATATGGCATATATCTAACTTATTTACGAACTCCTTACAAGAAGAGGTCGCATCATTATTAACAGAAGATACAGCATTAGATCATGTGTTTTTTTGTAATAGCGGGGCGGAGGCAAATGAAGCGGCTTTAAAGCTAGCACGTAAGCATACTGGAAAATCTCTCGTAGTAACATGTGAACAATCTTTCCACGGGAGAACATTTGGAACGATGAGTGCAACAGGGCAAGATAAAGTGAAAGAAGGATTCGGTCCATTACTTCCGTCTTTTTTACATATACCATTTAACGACATACGAGCATTAGAGGAAGTAATGAATGAAGAAGTTGCGGCGGTAATGGTAGAAGTTATTCAAGGAGAAGGAGGAGTAATATTAGCTGATCCATCCTTTTTGAAGGAAATTGAAAAACTATGTAATGAGTACAATGCTCTTTTTATTATAGATGAAGTACAAACTGGAATAGGCAGAACAGGAACACTATTCGCTTATGAGCAAATGGGAATAGTTCCTGATATCGTTACCATCGCAAAGGCGCTTGGGAATGGTATTCCAGTTGGAGCGATGATTGGCCGGAAAGAACTAGGTTCTTCTTTTACTGCCGGGTCACACGGTTCAACTTTCGGTGGGAATTATATTGCTATGACTGCAGCGAAAGAAGTATTGCAATTCATTAAGGAACAATCGTTTTTTAAAGAGGTACAGGAAAAGGGCGAGTACGTATTAAAGAAATTGCAAGAAGAATTACGACACGTTGAATGTGTTCAAAATATTCGTGGTAAGGGACTTATGATTGGAATCGAATGTAAGCATGAGGTTGCAAATGTCATAGAACAACTAGAAAAAGCAGGACTTCTCGTATTACAAGCAGGGCCTAATGTTATAAGACTATTACCACCACTTATTGTAACGAATGAAGAGCTAGAACAGGCAATATATATGATAAAAAGAGTGGTTTGTACAAAAAATGCATCAATAATATAAGGGGGAAATTTCATGTCAACTGTACAAGTACCGAAATTAAATACGAAAGATCTTTTAACGTTAGAAGAATTGACGCAAGAAGAAATCATTTCTTTAATTGAGTTCGCTATATATTTAAAAAAGAACAAGCAGGAGCCTTTATTACAAGGGAAAATATTAGGTCTCATTTTTGATAAACATTCAACCCGTACGCGCGTTTCTTTTGAAGCAGGAATGGTACAGCTCGGAGGACATGGAATGTTTTTAAGTGGAAAAGAGATGCAAATTGGCAGAGGAGAAACGGTGTCAGATACTGCGAAAGTACTATCTCATTATATTGATGGAATTATGATACGCACATTTTCGCATGCGGATGTAGAGGAGCTTGCAAAAGAGTCCAGTATCCCAGTTATTAACGGTTTAACTGATGATCATCATCCTTGCCAAGCGTTGGCAGATTTAATGACGATATATGAAGAAGTTCATACGTTTAAAGGGGTTAAATTAGCTTATGTAGGTGATGGGAATAATGTATGTCATTCACTATTGCTAGCGAGTGCAAAAGTCGGAATGAATATGACTGTGGCAACGCCTGTTGGGTATGAGCCGAATGAAGAAATTGTTAAAAAAGCATTAGCGATTGCTGATGAGACAGGGGCTGAAATTGAGATTTTGCATAATCCTGAATTAGCGGTAAGTGGAGCAGATTTTATTTATACTGACGTTTGGATGAGTATGGGCCAAGAAGGAGAAGCAGAAAAATATACTTTATTCCAGCCTTTCCAAGTAAATAAAGAGCTTGTTATACATGCAAAGCAAACATATCGTTTCCTGCACTGCCTGCCTGCTCATCGTGAAGAAGAAGTAACTGGAGAGATTATAGATGGGCCACAGTCTATCGTTTTTGAGCAAGCTGGTAACAGGTTGCACGCGCAAAAAGCTTTATTAGTGAGTTTATTTAAAAATATAGAAGAGCCTTCCTAAAAGGGAGGTTTTTTTATATTGAAATGTCGGATGTATATTTAGTTAATTATCTCTATATCATTTATAATAAAAAGAGAAAACTAAATTTGTTTTTCATATCATGTAAGGACATACTAGATAAAAAAATATAGTTAAAGAGATGATGAATTTGAAAACAACTAAGAAAACATATTCGTTTTTTCAGCGGATGTGGAGAATATTAAAGTTTCAATATTTTAAGTTACTTCGATCGCCAGAAGGAGCAAAGAAAGTGTCACTAGGTTTTGCTATTGGATTTGGTTTAGAAATGTTGGTGATTTATACGGCATCGCTCGTATATTTAATATTTTATCCAATTGTCAGGTTAGCAAAGGGATCTTTTCCAGCCGCAGTCATTGGTAATATTATTGGGAAAATATCGTTTCTCCCAGTATTTTTATTTCCGTTTGCTTATGCGCTAGGAAAAATGATTTACCCATTTCATGTACAGAAAATACATCATGAACCATTTACGATATCAGATTTGTTTTCGAGCCATATTTTTACGATGTTAAAGAGCTTATTACAGAGTGAAGTGTATGTATTAATTGGTATGACGATAATAGGAATTGTGTTTGGGGTAATTTCATATTTCGTTGTGCATTATTTATATGAAAAGAATCGTAAGTTACGTTTGAAGAAAAGAAAGAAACAAGTGAGAGAACCACTTGTTCAAATATAAAGAATGTCACATTCATTTTCTCCTTTGAATATGTTTAAGAAAAAGGGGGAGAGAATGAATGTATTATTACTACGTACCTCAAGTATATCCATATATAAATTATTATCCTGTAACTGGAGTGAGACAGCAATTCGGAGTATATCCGCAGCAACAAATACAGCAGATACAGCCAATGCAACAGCCTGAGCAGCAACCTGTTCAAGAACGAAAACCGTATTTAATGACATGGCCGTATTCAAATGTATATTATGGTAATTATTACGAATCATAAAGCTGCTTCTATTTAGAAGCAGCTTTATGCGTTTGTTTTCAAAATTAAATTTTGAATGGTTTTAAGAGAATAAATGAGCTTTTCACGCTCTTCCTCAGATAATGTTTGAAAATTTTCTTTTAGTTTGCCTAAAATGAATTGTTGATACTGACTTACTAACAATTTCCCTTCAGTTGTTAGGGAAATTAAAATGACCCTTCGATCTTTTTCGCTATAATGACGCTCTATTAGCTCTTCTTGAATAAGTTTGTTTAATAGAGGGGTCATGTTAGGCCGTGAAATCGCTAGCCGCTTGCCAATTTCTGAAACTGCTAATGTACCATTTTCATGCAAAAGCAGTAACACTTGCGTATGTGATGGCGGCATATGTCTTTGAGAAGAAAACTCTCCAGGAAGCATAAATTTGCGATAAAAAAGAGGCACTAGCGAAAGAAGATGATCAACAATACGTTCCCACTCGCGTGATTCCATATAATGGCCCCCTTCCACTATCATTGTAACAAAAAAGACAAGGTATAAAAATAGAATTGTTTCATGTTAGCCTTAATATTTGTAGGATAACACTTGCTTTGTAAATGTATTGGCAATAATCGCATAACCGTTATCATTTGGGTGTACTTGGTCAAATAGTAACTCTTTTTTATCATTCGATATTAATTTGCGAATTGGTAAAACGATCGACGGTTGATGTGCTTTTGAAATAGAATAAATAGAATCATTCCAACCGTCTAAAAACATATCTGCATAACTTGCGATGGAGTCCTCTAGTTGTAAAGGGTTATAGAGTTCAGAGAGAATGAGTAAAGCATTCGGATTTTGATCTCGAACGGTCTTTACAATGTTTTTTACATCCGTTTCAAAACGGGCTTTTTCTTTATTTAACATTTTAATACCATCTATAACACCTACATCACGATTTAAGCGGAATAAATTATTTCCTCCAATACTAATAGTAATGATATTTGCTTCCCTAATTTTTTGTTGAACATCTTCTGATTGAACTTTTTTTGCGAGACGATCTGTAGTAAGACCGTTTATCCCAAGGTTTTCTACTGTAATTGGTTTATGGATTTGTGTTTCTATTTGTCTAGAAGCTAATTCGGCAAATCCCCCTTGTGTAGATCCATATCCTTTTGCAAGTGAATCACCTAATACGAGGTGATAAAAAGAGTCATTCGTTTGCTTATAAATCCAACTCGGAGCAGATGTTTTTTCTGCTTTTCCTTCAGTTTCTTTTTGTTCTATCTCATCGTTCTTTTCAAAATTAGAACAAGAAATGATTAGAAGGAGGAGACAAACAATTGTTAAGATGACTTTTTTCATAAATTCATCCTCCTTGTAATTGGTAATTGTATCATATTCAGCAGTATTAGCAATGTAAGGGCATATTATATGTTTATGAAAAGTTTATAATAACTTTACAGAAAATTTGTTGAAGTTTGTCAAAAAATATTGACGATACGAAAGAACTTTATATATGATAATGTCAGATAAGGTGAAATTCTACTTAGTGGGAGCGTTATCTCCCGTTAATTGTTAGTTTTCATCAATCGGGCGTTTAAGGGGACTACTCGTTAGCGCAAGATGAAATGAAAATCGTGTCTCTAATAGAAGAAAAAAGGTATGTGGTTAGAGACAGATAGGGGTTCATTTCATTATTTCTGGTAATTGTATAAGGGGGATTTTTTGTGAAAAAGTCAAAAAAAATGCTAGCTGGAGCAACACTTGCTATTGGCGTTATAGCACCGCAAGTGTTGCCGACAACAGCTCATGCAGAGGAAAAAGCTGGGGAGAGTACAGTTAACTTACGAATTTTAGAAACATCAGATATTCACGTTAACTTAATGAATTACGATTATTATCAAACGAAAACAGATAATAAAGTAGGTCTCGTGCAAACTGCAACACTTGTTAATAAAGCACGTGAAGAAGCGAAGAACTCTGTCTTATTTGATGATGGGGATGCATTACAAGGTACGCCGCTTGGAGATTATGTAGCGAATAAAATAAATGATCAGAAGAATCCTGTTGATTCTAGTTATGTACATCCACTATATCGTGTAATGAATTTAATGAAGTATGACGTCATCTCTCTTGGGAACCATGAATTTAACTACGGTTTAGATTATTTAAACAAAGTGATTAGTAAAACAGAATTCCCAGTTATTAACTCAAACGTCTATAAAGACGATAAAGATAATAATGAAGAGAATGACCAAAATTACTTTAAACCATATCATATTTTTGAAAAAGAAGTAGAGGATGAATCTGGTCAAAAGCAAAAGGTGAAAATCGGTGTAATGGGATTTGTTCCACCCCAAGTTATGAACTGGGATAAAGCAAATTTAGAAGGAAAAGTAAAAGCGAAAGATATTGTTCAAACAGCGAAGAAAATGATACCGAAAATGAAAGAAGAAGGTGCAGACGTTATCGTTGCGTTAGCTCATTCAGGTGTTGATAAGAGTGGATACAATGTTGGCATGGAAAACGCTTCATATTATTTAACAGAGGTTCCTGGTGTAGATGCAGTATTAATGGGACATTCACATACTGAAGTGAAGGATGTATTTAATGGTGTTCCTGTTGTAATGCCTGGTGTTTTTGGAAGTAACTTAGGTATTATTGATATGCAATTGAAAAAGGTAAACGGAAAATGGGAAGTACAAAAAGAGCAATCGAAGCCGCAACTTCGTCCGATTGCTGATAGTAAAGGGAACCCATTAGTACAATCTGATCAAAGATTAGTTAATGAAATTAAGGATGATCATCAAGCGACAATTGATTATGTGAATACAGCTGTAGGAAAAACGACAGCGCCAATTAATAGTTATTTCTCATTAGTACAAGATGATCCTTCTGTACAACTTGTGACAAATGCACAAAAATGGTATGTAGAAAAACTATTCGCTGAAAACGGACAATATAGTAAATATAAAGGAATTCCAGTATTATCTGCAGGGGCGCCATTTAAAGCAGGTGGCCGAAACGGTGCTACATACTATACGGATATTCCAGCAGGGACGTTAGCAATTAAAAACGTAGCGGATTTATATGTATATCCAAATACGTTATATGCTGTAAAAGTAAACGGGGCACAAGTGAAAGAATGGCTTGAAATGTCTGCTGGTCAATTTAATCAAATTGATTCAAAGAAAACAGAAGAACAACCATTAGTAAATATAGGTTATCCTACATATAACTTTGATATTTTAGATGGCCTAAAATACGAAATTGACGTAACGCAACCAGCGAAATACGATAAAGATGGCAAAGTTGTAAATGAAAATACGAATCGTATTGTAAATATGACGTATGAAGGTAAGCCTGTAGCTGACAATCAAGAGTTTATTGTGGCTACAAACAACTATCGTGGAAGTAGCCAAACGTTCCCTGGTGTAAGTAAAGGCGAAGTTGTATACCAATCACAAGATGAAACGCGTCAAATTATTGTGAAGTACATGCAGGAAACACCAGTTATTAATCCAACAGCAGATCAAAATTGGGCGTTTAAACCGATTATTGCAGATAAATTAAATACAACATTTGATTCTTCACCAAATGCACAAAAATATATAAAGAAAGATGGAAAAATATCATATGTTGGACCATCTGAAAATGAATTCGCTAAATATGCAATTGATATAACGAAGAAGAATGATGATAAGGAAACTGGTGGAGAGAATCCAACGACACCGCCAACAGGTGAAGGCAATAATGGAGAGAATCCAACGACACCACCAACAGGTGAAGGTAATAATGGAGAGAATCCAACGACACCGCCAACAGGTGAAGGCAATAACGGAGGAAATCCAACGACACCACCAACAGGTGAAGGTAATAATGGAGAGAATCCAACGGCACCGCCAACAGGTGAAGGCAATAACGGAGGAAATCCAACGACACCACCAACGGATGAAGGTAATACTGTTAATGAACCAAAACAAGATGGAAACAACGCGGGATCTGGACAAACTACAACAGATAATCAAAATGAAAAAGAAACAACGAAAGTAAGTGAAGGTAAAGAAGAACGTGATTTACCGAAAACAGGTACAAGTGTTGCTTCTACAATTGGAGCAGGTCTGGCGTTTGTTGGAGCGGGATTACTTATGTTATTTAGAAGAAAGAAAGCGAATAGATAGTACAGTATTGTAAAAAGGATTACCGTAATCGGTAATCCTTTTTACAATATATATTATGAAACTGGTACTGTTTTTTCTTTCTTCCATGAAAGACCAAATCCAGTGAAACCAACAATAATTGTTAAGACCGGGCAAGCTAAACAGAAGATTGCGAATGGAACGTAATCAAATGTCGGAACGCCAAGGACATTCGATAAGAATACGCCACTTACTCCCCATGGTACGAGCGGGTTAATAACTGTACCTGCATCTTCTAATACTCGTGATAAATTACGACGTTCTAAACCGACTTCATCGTATTTGTTAGCGAATGCTTGTCCTGTTAAAACGATGGATAAGTACTGCTCACCAAGTAAGAAGTTTACACCAATTGCAGTTGAAGCAGTAGAAATAATTAAGCGTGTGCTATTTTTTACAAAGCTAGAGATAATATTCATCAGCTGCGTGATAATGCCCATTCCTTGTAGTAATCCTCCCATACAAAGAGCTAGGAAAATAAGAGCAATCGACATCATCATACTTTGTAGACCACCGCGAGATAGTAAGCTATCAATGTCTTTAATACCAGTTTTAGAAACGTAGCCGTCTTGCATAATTTTCATTAAATCAGCTAAAGAAGTGCTAGGTTTAAAAATAAAGAGAATAATAATTCCTACCACAATTCCTGCAAGTAATGTTGGAACTGCTGGAACTTTTTTAAATGCGAATAGGAACAGTAATAAAATTGGAATAAGTGTAACGATAGAAATCGTTGTGTTTTGTTCTAACGTGCTAATAAAGTTTGTGAAGTCAACGTCTCCACTAGTACCGCTTCCTAAAATGAAAAATGCGATAAAAGCAATAATAAAAGCAGGAACTGTTGTCCAAAGCATGTTACGAATATGCTCAAATAAATCTACACCTGTTACAGCAGGAGCTAAGTTTGTTGTATCAGATAAAGGAGACATTTTATCTCCAAAGAATGCACCAGAAATAATTGCACCAGCGATCAGAGCTGGATCGTATCCGAGAGCACTACCCATTCCCATAAAGGCAAGTCCTACAGTTGCGGCAGTCGTAAAGGCACTACCGATACTCGTTCCAACAATTGCACAAACAACAAAAACAGTTGGGACGAAAATTTTAGGAGATACAAGCTGGAAGCCGTATACCATTAAAGTTGGAATTGTTCCAGCAGCGATCCAAACACTAATTAATACGCCCACAAGTAAGAAAATAAAAATAGATGGAATACCAGCTGAAATACTACTTATCATTCCTTTTTCCATAATAGACCAAGAAATTTTTTTCATAAATCCAAATGCTAATAAAAGAACGATACCAAATAAAATTGGGATGTGTGGTGAAACTTCTAATTTGATAACACTAAAGCCAATACAGAAAAAAATAAAAATTGTTAAAAGAACAGATTCAATTTTTGAAACCATTGTTTTCCCCTCCTAAGTAATTTAAAATAGCTCTTTTTTATATAAAATTCGCCAATATTGTATATTTCCTTCTAAAATTTAGAATTTTGTGACAAATTACCGGTAATTGTCAACATCTCAATATGATACGGAAATGATTGGATAAAAAAACGCCCCTGCATATAATTATGCAGGGACGAAGAAATCGCGGTACCACCCTAGCTTGTGAAAGGAATGTATCACAAAATAAAGGGTCATATGATATGCGCTAATAAAATAAAAACGCCCCTGCAATATATGCAGGGACGAAAAATTCGCGGTACCACCCTAAATTGTGAAACAGTTTCGTTTCACCACTCTTTAGACATAACGGTCTAAACCGTCTTTCACTACTCCTCACGTTTCGTAAAAGAAGCTCCAGGGGGTAATTCATAAATCGCTCTGTACTGGTTCGCACCGACCACCAGCTCTCTGAAATCAGAAAACGAAATACTACTAAATCCTATCAACGCCGATTCATATGATGTTAGTTAAATTTTTATCATATATTCATCATACATGTCAATAAAAACATTCGATATTTTTTTAGGGAAATAAAGGAGAAATGTTTTTAATACTGTAAAAGTGTGCGTTATAATGAATTTGAAAGGGGAGGAAAGAGTGAAGAAAAAAATAATTCTTTTTACCACCTTACTAGTCGTTGGCGGAAGTGCTGGAATTTACACAGCTTTTGCAGCTGAATCAGAGCAGTCGAAACAAAAGCAAATACAGCAGTCAGAAGTGAAGAAAGTGAAAGAAATTGAAGAGAAGAAATCGATGGAAAAAGCAGCTATGAAACTAGGAGTTTCTACTGAGGGGAAAACAAAAGAAGAGGTTACAAAAGAAGTAGATACCGCTAGATTTGAGCAGCGCCATGATTTGTTAATTGAGCATGCTAAGCAACTTGGAATTGATGCAGAAGGAAAAAAAGATGAAGAGATTATTTTAGAAATTGGAAAGATACAACATGGAAAGTAGAACAACTTATCGTATGATAAGTTGTTCTTTTTTAAGAATTATTTGATTTAAAAATAATTGACAGTCATTTATTTTTAATGTTAACTTTATTTATAAACAAGTTAACATTAGGGGTGGCAATTGTGGCTGTTAATAGTAACATGAGTGAAAAATCATCTTATACATATGAAGAATTATCGAAGAAGAATAAAGATTACGTATGGCACCCATTTACACAAATGAAAGATTATTTAGAAGAAGATCCTGTCATTATTGAACGTGGAGAGGGAAGAAAGCTATACGATGTAAATGGAAATGAATATTGGGACGGTGTTTCATCTATTTGGTTAAATGTTCATGGGCATCAAGTACCAGAACTAGATGAGGCAATTCGCGAGCAATTAAATAAAATTGCTCATTCTACTATGCTAGGACTTGCTAACGTTCCATCTATTTTATTAGCAGAAAAAATAATTGAAGTTGTACCAGAAGGTTTGAAGAAAGTATTCTATTCAGACTCTGGTTCTAGCGCCGTTGAAATTGCAATTAAGATGGCCTTTCAATATTGGCAGCATAAAGGAAAACCGAAAAAACAAAGATTTGTTACATTAAAAGAAGCATATCACGGTGACACGATAGGTGCTGTTTCAGTGGGGGCAATAGACTTGTTTCACCAAGTGTATAGTTCACTATTATTTGAGGCAATTAAAATGCCGTATCCATATACATATCGTTCTCCTTATGGAGATAATAAGGAACAAATTGTAAAGAAACATTTAGAAGAAATGGAAGAAATGCTACAAGAAAAACATGAAGAAGTAGCAGCTATTATTGTGGAGCCATTAATGCAAGGTGCTGGTGGGATGATTACAATGCCAAAAGGATACTTAAAAGGGCTTCGCCATTTATGTACAAAATACAATGTATTATTTATTACAGACGAGGTAGCGACTGGATTTGGGCGTACCGGAAAAATGTTTGCATGTGAACACGAGGATGTGACGCCAGACATTTTAACAGCCGGAAAAGGTTTAACAGGTGGTTATTTACCGGTGGCAATTACGGTAACGACAGATGAAATTTATAATGCCTTTTTAGGAGGCTATGAAGAACAAAAAACGTTTTTCCATGGTCATAGTTATACAGGGAATCCGTTAGGTTGTGCCGTAGCAATTGCAAATTTAGAACTATATGAAAAAACTAATTTAATAGAAGATGTTGCGCATAAAGCAGAATATGTAGCGGCACAATTAGAAGCTCTTAATGAATATAAGCACGTAGGAGATATTCGTCAGTGTGGGCTAATGGTTGGTATTGAACTTGTGAAGAATAAGGAAATGAAAGAATCGTTTGAATGGACAGAAAGAGTCGGTGTTCAAGTGTGTAAACGCTCAAGAGAGCTGGGCATGATTTTGCGACCACTCGGTAATACGATTGTATTTATGCCTCCTCTTGCATCTACGGTGGCTGAGATTGATGAGATGTTACGCATTTTATATAAAGCAATCTCGGATGTTACGGAGGGAGAGTAATGAGTGGTTTCTTTATAACAGCAACGGATACAGAAGTTGGCAAAACGGTAGTGACAGGAGCATTGGCAGGTATATTTCGAGAGCGTGGACATAATGTTGGTGTATATAAACCGTTGCAAAGTGGACATGTTGCATCAAATCCTGAGGGTGATGCAGCAAGGTTAAAAGCATTATCGGGTGTACCGACAGAAGAGGATGAAATTTGTCCTTATTCCATTGAAGAACCACTTGCTCCGAGACTTGCCATGAAAAGAGCTGGAAGGACAGTAACGTTAAAAGAAATTACTGCTCACTATAATGAACTACTAAAAGAGTTTAATAGCCTATTTGTAGAAGGAGCTGGTGGGCTTGCAGTTCCATATACAGAAGATGCTTTAGTGATTGATTTTGCAAAAGAATTACAGCTCCCTCTTATTGTAGTAGCGCGTCCGACACTAGGGACAGTTAATCATACTGTCTTAACAATTTCTTATGCAAAGGCACACGGTTTAACAGTAGCAGGTGTAATTTTGTCTGGTTGTAAAGAATGTGAAAAAGAAAGAGTGCAAGAAAACAAAGAAATGATTGAGGAGTTAAGTGGAGTACCTGTTTTAGGGTTATTACCATTCCTTGAAGGTGAGTTTACAAGGGAAGAATTATTGGAATCGGCAAAAGAACATATTATGATTTCAAAATTAGAGGAGCTCATCCAAAATGAATCAAATGTGGCGCACGCATCTTCAATCTAAAGTAGAACAATTAAAGGAGCAAGGGCAGTATCGTAATTTACATGTAACAGAGAAAGCGGAAGAGACATGGCTTATTCGAAATGAGAAAAGGATGCTAAATTTAGCATCAAATAATTATTTAGGGTTAGCTGGAGATGAAAGGTTGAAAGAAGCTGCTATTGTCTGCACAAAAAAATATGGAACTGGAGCGACTGCCTCTCGTCTCGTTGTAGGAAATTATCCACTGTATGAAGAGGTTGAGAGAAGTATATGTGATTGGAAAGGTACTGAAAAAGCTTTAATTGTAAATAGCGGGTATACAGCAAATGTAGGTGCTATATCTGCTTTATCCTGTCGTCACGATATGGTTTTTAGTGATAAATTAAATCACGCAAGTATTGTTGATGGAATTATATTAAGCGGAGCAGAGCATAAAAGATATCGTCATAATGATTTGGATCATTTAGAAAAGATGTTGCAAATAGCGTCACCAGAAAAGAGAAAATTAATCGTAACAGATACGATTTTTAGTATGGATGGAGATATTGCATATTTGAGAGGCTTAGTTCAGCTGAAAGAGAAATACGGGGCAATCATTATAGTTGATGAAGCACATGCAAGTGGAATATATGGAATCGGTGGAGCCGGATTATCTCATGTAGAAAAAGATATTGCTCAAAAAATTGATATACATATGGGGACGTTTAGTAAGGCTTTAGGGTGTTATGGTGCGTATTTAACGGGCGATTCCATTTATATAGAGTATTTACAAAATATGATGAGAAGCTTGATTTTTACTACAGCTTTACCACCAGGAACATTAGGGGCGATCCGAAAAGTAATTGAAATTGTGAAAGAAGATAACGAAAGAAGAGAGCGACTTATAGAGAATGGTGCATATTTCAGGACGCATTTACAAGAAGCTGGTTTTGATATTGGGAATAGCTCAACTCATATTGTACCGATTGTAGTTGGGTCAAATGAAAATACTTTACGGTTTAGTGAAAGGTTACAAGAGGTAGGTATCGCAGCCATTGCAATTCGTCCGCCGACTGTTCCAGTTGGTAGTTCTCGAGTCCGTTTTGCAGTTACGTCACAACATACAATAGCCGATTTAAAATGGGCTATTCAGCATATTATACGCATTGGTAAAGAAGAGGGGTTTTTAGTATGAAAGAGCTAAAGCTTATTTTTATTCCAGGATGGGGAATGGAAGAAGGTGTTTGGACTTTGGTTCTGCCGTATTTTAAAGGATATTCTGTTCAATGTATAGATTGGCGTAACGTGAAAGAACAAAGTGAATTTGCAGGGCGAATAATAGATGTAGCGCAGGATGAAAATGTAATTTTAGTTGGATGGTCACTAGGAGCGTTAGCGGCAGTACAAGCTTATAAAAAGATTAAGGCCCAAGGTATGGTACTAATTGGTGGTACCGCTAAATTTACCAATACAAGTGACTATACAAGTGGATGGAATTCCTTGCATGTAGAACGTATGAAAAAGAATTTAACGAGAAAAAAAGAAGATACTTTGAAGCGTTTCTATGAAAATATGTTTACAAAAAGTGAGCTGAGGGAGAATACGAGTTTTGAAGAGATTGCGCAGAAGTTTAAAGGAGACTCGATTCAGTCTTTACAATTAGGCTTAGATTATTTAATAGAAACAGATATGAGAAATGAAGTAATAGATATGAAAGCCCCGCTGTTACTCCTTCATGGAGAGCAGGATGTAATATGTCCATTGTCTGCAGCCCATAGTATGGCGAATAATACGAATGCCAACCTAAAAGTAGTAAGCGGTGCTGGGCATGCATTATGTGTAACGAATTTTGAATATTGCGCAAATGAAATTATTCAATTTGTAGAGGGGATACGACATGATCAACAAAACGTTACTGCAAAAACGGTTTAACGGGGCGGCTGTATCCTACGATCAATATGCAAATGTACAAAAAAAGATGGCGTATTCGTTACTTTCTACATTGAAGGAACGATATAGTGAAACATCATCGATACGTATTTTAGAACTTGGATGCGGGACAGGATATGTAACAGAGCAATTATCAAATTTATTTCCGAAAGCTCATATTACAGCTGTGGATTTTGCTGATGAGATGATTGCAGTCGCGAAAACTAGAAAAAGTTTGGAAAATGTGATGTTTCGATGTGAAGATATTGAACAATTAAAATTAGAAAATTCATATGATGTCATCATTTCAAATGCTACATTTCAATGGCTTAATGATTTAAAAGAGACAGTGAAAAATTTATTTAACTATTTGTCTGAAGAAGGAATATTATTATTTTCCACGTTTGGTAATACGACTTTTCAAGAATTGCATACGTCTTTTCAGCGTGCTAAGAAAGAAAAGGGGATACACAATTGTACTTCAATAGGACAACGATTCGTTTCGACAGAACAGTTAGTAAATATATGTGAAATGCCATTAGGAAATGTACATGTTTCTGAAACATGTTACATAGAAAGATTTGCAGAAGTTAGGGAGTTTCTACATTCTATTCGAAAAGTAGGAGCGACCAATAGTAATGAAGAGTCTTATTGTCAAAGCCCTTCACTCTTTCGTACGATGCTTCGTATATACGAAAGAGACTTCACGGAAAAAGAAGGGATAGTAGCAACATATCATGCTTTATTTACGTATATAACAAAAGAGGGGAAGAGATGAAATGAAACAAGTGCAAATAAAAAGGGATTGGAAAAAACTTGCATACGACGTAGTAGAAGAGAAAATGATTGCGAAAGAAGATGCAATTGCAATATTAGAAGCTGATGATACAGAGGTTTTAGAAATTATGAATGCAGCTTACATCATTCGCCATCATCATTTTGGTAAGAAAGTAAAGTTGAACATGATTATAAATACGAAATCTGGATTATGCCCTGAAGATTGCGGGTATTGTTCACAGTCTATTATTTCAGAAGCACCGATTGATAAGTATGCATGGTTAACACAAGAGAAAATTGTTGAAGGAGCGCACGAAGCAATTCGTCGTAAAGCAGGTACATATTGTATTGTTGCATCTGGTCGTCGTCCGACGAATAAAGAAGTAAATCACGTTATTGGAGCAGTTAAGGAAATTCGTGAAACGACAGATTTAAAAATTTGCTGTTGTTTAGGATTTTTAAATGAAGATCAAGCAGGTCAGTTAGCAGAAGCTGGTGTGCATCGTTATAATCACAATTTAAATACGCATGCCAACAATTATGATAGCATTTGTTCAACGCATACGTATGACGATCGTGTTGATACAGTCCAAAAAGCGAAGCAAGCCGGTATTTCTCCATGCTCTGGAGCAATTTTCGGAATGGGAGAAACGATTGAACAGCGCGCTGAAATTGCATTTGAATTACAACGTTTAGATGCGGATTCTATTCCATGTAATTTCCTTGTTGCTGTAAAGGGTACTCCGCTTGAAGGACAAAAAGAATTAACACCTGTAGAATGTTTAAAAGTGCTGGCGATGATGCGTTTTGTAAATCCAACAAAAGAAATTCGTATTTCAGGTGGTCGAGAACTTAATTTACGTTCTGTACAGCCACTTGGTTTATTTGCAGCAAACTCTATCTTTGTCGGGGACTATTTAACAACAGCTGGACAAGAGCCGACTGCGGACTGGGGTATGATTGAAGATTTAGGATTTGAGATTGAAGAATGTGCGCTATAAGATAGATGAAAAGCAAACTCTTTAAAGGGTTTGCTTTTTTTTGTAAATAAAATGTAATAAAAGTCCATTAACGCTTGATAGTAGTCACTTTTGGACGAGAAAAATAATTTTGTGGACGAATTTTCCAAGCCCTAATTGTACATAGTAAAAATGTAATTTATATCGGGTTGGAGGATTTTACATGTACAAATACATATTAACTATTATGACCTGTCTGATTTTAATAAAAGCGATAAGTGCTGATCCAGTTAAGGCGGCTGAAAATCCTGAACAAAAAGAAATGCAACAAAGAATTGAACAGCATTTTCGAACGAAAGCTGAACATTTTGGGCTTGAAACAGAAGGAAAAGATTTAAAAGAAGTGAGGAAGGAAATTTCTATTATAGAAGAAGCGGAAAAGAGAGAAAATGTGTGGAGAACAGCACAAGCTCTTCGTATAAAAACAGAAGGAAAAACGATGGATGAATTAATAGAAGATGTACGAAAAAAGGTGAGAAAATAAAAAAGAGGCCGTAGCCTCTTTTTTAAGCCCATTGTTTTGATAAATGAGCCATTTCGATCGCAGCAACTGCCGATTCATATCCTTTATTACCAGCTTTTGTACCTGCACGTTCAATCGCTTGTTCAATTGTTTCTGTCGTTAATACACCGAAAATAACTGGAATGTCCGTTTGTAGTGATAAAGACGCAACACCTTTTGCTACTTCATTACAAACGTAATCGTAATGTGTTGTAGCACCGCGAATTACTGTACCTAATGTAATAACAGCATCATATTTTCCGCTATTGGCCATCTTTTTAGCGATTAAAGGAATTTCAAATGCACCAGGAACCCATGCAACATCAATATCATTCTCTTCTACACCGTGACGCTTTAATCCATCTAAAGCTCCGCCAAGTAACTTACTTGTAATAAACTCATTAAAACGTCCAACAACAACCCCAACTTTTAATCCTGTACCAACTAAATGACCTTCGAATACCATAATGTATCTCTCCTTTAATTATAAAGTGAAACTATAATCAGTGGGGGGATTCATCCCCCGCTGATTATTAGCCCGCACCAATCGGGCCTTTACGGGCAGCCCGACTCCCACCTAACTTCTTTGCTCCAGCCGAATTTTGAGGTGGGAGTTTTACTGCCCGTTAATGCGGGATAAGTTTAGTAAATGTCCTAATTTGCTGACTTTCGTTTGTAAATACGTTTTGTTTTCTTCTTTTGTTGGCATTTGCAACGGTACCCGCTCGGTTACTTCTAAATCGTAACCTTGTAAGCCAGCAATTTTTCGTGGATTATTCGTTAATAATCGTAAACTTTGTAAGCCTAAATCTTTTAAAATTTGAGCACCAATACCGTAATCACGAAGATCAGCTGGGAATCCAAGTTTTTCATTTGCTTCTACAGTATCTAACCCTTCTTCTTGTAACTTATAAGCGCGAAGCTTATTCAGAAGGCCAATGCCTCGTCCTTCTTGTCTCATATAGAGAAGAACACCTTTTCCTTCACGCTCAATTTGAGCAAGTGCAGCATGTAACTGTGGTCCGCAATCACAGCGGCACGAACCAAATGCATCTCCTGTTAAGCATTCTGAATGAACGCGTACAAGTAAAGGTTCGCCTGTTGAAATATCACCTTTTACGAGCGCGATATGTTCTTTCGTATCTAATGAGTTAGAATAGCCAATTGCATGGAAATTACCGAAATCTGTAGGTAATGTAATTTCCACTTCTCTCGTCACAAGTGTTTCGTGATGGCGGCGATAAGCAATTAAATCTTCTATTGTAATCATTTTTATATCAAATTGTTTTGCGCACTCTAGTAAATCAGGTACACGTGCCATCGTACCGTCCTCATTTATAATTTCGCAAATGACTCCAGCTGGCTCAGCTCCGCAAAGTTTTGCTAAATCAACAGCAGCTTCTGTATGACCTGCGCGGCGAAGGACGCCACCTTCTTTCGCAATTAATGGAAAGATATGTCCAGGGCGGTTAAAATCAGTTCCTTTAGATGCGGGATTTAATAATTCCTGTATTGTTGTAGCACGCTCATGAGCACTAATGCCTGTTGTTGTAGAAACGTGATCGATGCTTACTGTAAAAGCAGTGTGATGTGAATCTGTATTATGAGATACCATTGGTTCTAACTGTAGACGTTCTGCGTACTCCTCCGTAATGGGTACACAAACGAGACCACGACCGTGTGTAATCATAAAATTAATCGTTTCTGGTGTAATGTACTCTGCTAAAGCAATAAAATCGCCTTCATTTTCTCGGTTTTCATCATCACATACGATAACAACTTTTCCTTGTTTTAAATCTTCTAGAGCTTCTTCAATACGATGAAACATTGTGCTTCCCCCTTATAGAAATCCGTTTTCTTGTAAAAAGTTTTCGGTCATTGACCCTGTTCTTTTTACTGGCTTTGAAATAAAGCGTTCGATATATTTTCCAATCATGTCACACTCAATGTTTACGATGTCTCCGGCTTTTTTTTCTCCGATGACAGATTCACTTACTGTGTGCGGGATGAGTGAAATTGTAATTGAAGATTCGTCTATATCAAATATTGTTAAGCTAGTGCCATCAACAGCAACGGATCCTTTATGCAAACAATAGCGTAGTAATTCATCAGAAATTGCTATTTTGTAATAGATGGCATTGTAATGTTGTTTTTTAGTTAAAATCGTACCGATGCCATCGATATGTCCGGTAACGAAATGGCCACCGAATCGTCCATTTGCAGCCATCGCCCGTTCTAAATTCACTTTGGCACTGGGCTTTAGCATACGAAGTGATGTTGCTTTCATTGTTTCAGGCATTGCGTCGACAGTGAATGAAGTAGTCGTAAAAGTAGTTACTGTTAAGCAAATGCCGTTAACCGCGATACTATCACCTAATTTGACATCGGATAAAATTTGATTCGCGCTAATAGTTAGCTTCATTGCTTCACCACTTTGAGTCATGCTTGATATCGTTCCTAACTCTTCTACGATTCCTGTAAACATTCCGTCACCTCGCTTTTTAAGGTTGCAACAATTTTTATGTCATTACCGATTTGTTTCATCTCTTGAATTGTTAAGGAAAGTGCATCTTGTAACTTCGAAAAACCAGCTCCGCCAAATAAGGTGGGTGCATCTTTTCCACCAATTAATTTCGGGCTTATATAGGTCACGATTTCATTAAAACTATTTGTTTTTAAGAAGTTTGCATGCACCGTTTGACCACCTTCAACGAACAGAGAAAGAATTTGTTTCTCACCGAGCAGGGATAGGACATCTTGTATTTCAATTTGCTGTGTTTTCATTTGGAATACAGCTATATTGTTAGATTCATAAGACGCTATTTTCTCTTTGTTTACATCCTTACCGACAATAATCCATGTCGGAGTTAAGCCATCTGTTATGACATGAGAAGATGGCGGCGTTCGTAAGTGGGTATCTAAAATAACGCGTATAGGATGTTTACCTCCGTTTGAAATTCGTGTTGTTAAGTGTGGATTATCAGTTAGAACTGTATTCACACCGACTAGAATAGCATCATGTATATGACGATATTGGTGAACGTCAGCGCGTGCTTCTTCGCCTGTAATCCACTTACTTTCACCGGTTACAGTTGCTGTTTTTCCATCTAAGCTCATTGCTGTTTTTATTGTTACAAAGGGACGTTTCGTTTTCATATAGTGAAAAAAGTATCGATTTAATAAAGTGGCTTCCGCCTCAAGAACACCAGTAGTTACCTCGATTCCAACTTCTTCTAATCTCCTTTTTCCATTTCCGGAAACGAGTGGATTGCAATCAAGAGTAGCAATTACAACACGCTGAACTCCTTTTTCAATGAGTAATTCACAGCAAGGTGGTGTTTTTCCAAAATGGCTACACGGTTCAAGTGTTACATAAACAGTAGCACCTTTTGCTTTTTCACCAGCCATATGAAGTGCATGAACTTCGGCATGTTCTTCACCAGCACGCAAGTGAGCTCCCATTCCTATGATGTTTCCATCTTTTACAACAACAGCACCAACCATAGGATTTGGGCTTGTTTGTCCCGATGTTCCTTGTGCTAACTGCAAGGCAATCCTCATATATTCTTGATCTGTCATTCTTTTCACCTCTCCTGAAAAAATCAAAAAACCCCAAGGATTTTATATCCTTGGGGTTTGGGAGACGTGATTTCTAGAAATATAGTTCGAATACGAAAGTATAGGAAAGAAACCTAACGATGACTGATATTTTGGCATAAGGAAAAAACCTAGCAAAATATCAAATTCTTTCAACGCTAGTCGTATCTTTTTATTTCAGTATAGAAACATAAGTATACAAAATAAAACATATATAAAGATTCAAAATGAAACTTTAAAAATATGCATACTGAAATAAAAGTGTATTCGCTATATAAAATTACTAGAAAACATATCCTTCTCCCATCCAGACTATACTGTCGGCCCTAGAGTTTCACTAGATCCACCGTTTTCGCGTTGAAAACGGGTCACGGACTTAGAAGCTATCGCTTCATCACCGCCGGTTGGGAATTTCACCCGACCCCGAAGGATGTTGTTTGCTCACATTATAGCACAAAAAAGAAAAAAGCAAAGTGGAAAATATTCGAATGTGAAGAATTGTGTGAAAATATATGCCGATTTGAATGGGGACGGAAGTAATAGAAATGTTGAAAGGGGAAGGGCTGTATAGGCTTTGATCAAAAGAAAAAACATACACAAATAAATGTGCATGCTCTTTAAATATTTATTCTGCCTCTGGTGCTCTAACAACAGACTCGAATTTTCCTTTATGCGAAGCATCGCAATAAGGCATGTTTTTTGATAAACCACAACGACATAAAGAAAATGCTGGTTTTGCTGGGAATACATTCCCTTGTGAGTCAACTAATTCCACGTCCCCTGTAACGCGAAAAGAGCCATTATCATTCACTTTAATTTGTACTTTTGCCAACGTTATCCCTCCTTTCCAAACGCTTACTCTCATCATATAATTAGGGAGAGTACTTGACAATATAAAAAGAGCACTTTGTTTGAGAGAGAAGAGAGTGTTATAATAGTTTTTATAACTGACTAGAGTAAGGTGACGAAAGATGGATAAAAAATTACACACACTACAAAATATTGCAAATGAGCGCACATGGGCATCATTTTTGAATGATAATCATCCATATAGTTTACTTCATTGGTCAATCGCAGGTGTAGGACAAGAACCGAAAGATGTTTGGTTACTTCAAGATGAGGTAACTTTTCAAACGACGGAATTCCCAACGCTAGACGAGGCAGTAAAGTGGATTTCTGAAAATATGGAACAAGTTACAGACGTTTTAGCGCAGTAAAAAAACAGGCTTATGCAAGCCTGTTTTTTGTTTCTTTTACATATGTGTTTAAAAATTGATCGATGGCATCTTCGTACTCTTCTTTATTTTCATTATAAGAGCAAGCGTGTGCACCATGTTCTGCAATATAAAGCTGTTTATTATTTTCTTTCGCTTCATAAAGTGATTTCGTCATATCAGATAAAATATAGTCATCATCTTTACTATGAATAAAGAGAACCGGATTGTTAATATTTTTTATACAATCAATTGGTGAAACTTCACGAATTGTATAGCCATCACGAACTTTTAAAAAGGCATTTGCTAAAGGTAATAAAGGCCATTTTGGCAAATGAAACTCAACTTTCAAACGATGTTGTAACTGTCCATAAAAATCAGAGAAAGGACAATCAGCAATATAAAAATCAGCACCATCTTCTACAAGTCCTGCATATTGAAGAAGAGTTGCAGCACCCATAGATTCACCATGAATTCCGAGTGTAATATTCGTTCCGAAACGATCTTTTAGCCAGTCAACTACTGACTTTAAATCATGTTTTTCATAATAGCCATAACTTGTTGTTTTACCACCGGTTTTACCATGACGGCGATGATCATAAATAAATACGTTATATCCTCTATTTAAAAATAAGTTTGCATATTTAACGGAATTCATTTTATTTACAGTCACACCGTGGCAAAAAATCATAAATTTATTGGAATGACCAGCTGGCATGTAATATCCGTGAAGTTCGTATCCGAATTGAGAAGGGATGTGAACCTCTTCTTTTTGAATAGCCTTAAAATCGTCCAAATGAAAATGCTTTTTCGTTTCGCGTTCTAAAACTTCTTCCTCTGTTTTTTTCTTCAAGTACATAACTTTATTTGTAAAGAAAATCCCAATCGCAGTTAGTGCGCCTAGTATAGTAAACAATGCTGTAAAAAAACGTTTCATACTTTACCTCATCCTCCAAATACCTCTACATGTGATACACTAACATTGTATCACAATGATGTGAAAAGGGGAGAAATCGTGTATGGTTCATATACAAAAAATCACACCAGAAATGAAAGAAGCAATTCAGGATTTTATGTGTGAAAACTGGGGAAGCTCAATGATGGTCTCGCGAGGCAGAGTACATCAATTAGAAGAATTACCTGGTTTTATTGCACTTAGAAATAACAGAATAGTAGGAATTTTAACATATAAAGTGATAGAAAACATGTTTGAAATTGTATCGTTAAATAGTTTTGAGGAAGGGAAGGGGATTGGTACAAAACTGGTGGATTGTGTATTGCGAGTGGCAAAAGAGAACGAATGTAAAAAAGTGTGGCTTATTACGACGAATGATAATATGAACGCACTTCGTTTTTATCAAAAACGTAACTTCATGATGACGAACTTATATATTGATGCGGTAAAGGAAGCACGAAAAATAAAGAAAGAAATTCCATTTATTAGTTATGATAATATCGCGATTTCACATGAAATTCAGCTGGAGTATATTTTCTCCCACATTAACGGGCAGTAAAACTCCTACCTCAAAATTCAGTTGGAGCAAAGAAGTTAGGTGGGAGATCCACTGCCCGTAAACGCCCGATTGGTGAAGGCTAATAATCAGTGGGGGATGAACAAAACCCGCACTGATTAAAGTTTCACTTTATGAGTAGAGTGGAAATTGTGTAACAATTTTCAGAAATATAAAACAATAACCTTGACGAATGTTATATTTTGGTTTAATTTAAAATTGTAATCTATTACCATATTAAGGGGTGACGATGTGGCAACTATACGTGATGTTGCAAAATTGGCCGGTGTTTCAGTCGCAACCGTTTCAAGAGTCATTAACGAAAAAGGATATGTCCATGAAGATACGGTGAAACAAGTAAAAAAAGCAATTGAAGAATTACATTATAGACCGAATGCTACAGCAAAGCCTTTATTTAAACAGCCTTCAACGGTGATTGCATTACTTGTAGATAATTTGCATAATCCATCATACATCACTTTGCTCCGTTTCGTTGAGGAAATAGCATACAAAGAAGGGTATCAAGTAATAGTTTGTAATATAGAAAATAAGAATAGATACATAGATATGTTGGCGCAAAATAACATTGCAGGCGTTATAATGACGAAATCTGTTTTTCGAAGTATAGGAGAAATCTCACTTCCTTTCGCTGTGCTTGAAGAACGACAATCTCTTATGAGCTATTATGAAAGTGGACAGAAAGCTGTTTCTTTATTAAAAGAGAAAGGCTGCCAGTTTCTTGCTTATATCGGTGAGGAAGTAGAGAGTGAAGAAATGGAAGAGCATGTGGCAGGATTTCTAGATACTGCTTGGAAAGAAGGACTTTCTTATCGAGAGGAAATTGTACAAGGGTATACGAATCAACAGTTTCTTGAATTGTTACAAAAGCATCCATACATAGATGGGGTTGTAGCTTCAAGTGATAAGGTCGCTATTGAGCTAATCAGGGCGGCGAAAACTCTTAATATTCATATACCAGGTAAGTTACAAATCATTGGATTTAACGGGAGTGTAGAGGGTGAATGGATAAGTCCATCATTAACGACGATTGGAAGTTATATCGAAGAAAATGGGGAAATAGCTTTTCAACAGTTAATAGGAAAAATAAAGAAAAAACAAGTGCGACAAGAAGAAGTGGAAACAGAATTTAGATGCATTGAGAGAGAAACAACAAAGTAAAAGGTGCGTTTTTAAAACGCACCTTTTATAGTGTAATTGCGGCAATAAAGCCGAATATAAGTAACGGTATATTATAGTGTAGAAATGTTGGGACACATGTATCCCATATATGATGGTGCTGACCATCAGCATTTAAACCAGACGTTGGTCCAAGTGTACTATCAGATGCTGGAGAACCTGCATCACCAAGTGCACCAGCTGTACCGATAATTGCGATTGTAGCCATGGGACTAAATCCGAGCTGGACGCATAACGGTACGAAAATTGTTGTTAAGATTGGGATGGTTGAAAAGGAAGAGCCAATTCCCATCGTAACGAGAAGTCCAATAATGAGCATAAGAAATGCAGCAAGCGGTTTATTATTTCCGATTATATGTGCACTCGTTTGCACAAGAGATTCAACATGTCCAGTTTTTCGAAGAACAGCGCCAAATCCAGCGGCAGAAATCATAACAAATCCGATAAAGGACATCATACGCATTCCACTCGTTAAAATAGCATCGGCTTCTTTAAGAGGGAGGCTACCGCTAACTGATAAGACAATAATACCTGCTAAAGCACCAAAAATCATTGATTCTGTTGCTAATTGCACAGTTAATGTAGCGAGTATTGATAATAAACCCAAAGTAATGCTTCTTTTCGTATAGGGGACGATTTCATTCTGTGCAGCATGAATTTGTTCTGTTTCATATGTACGTGGTTTTCGGTATGTAATGAAAACCGCTACACATAATCCGATAATCATACCGATTGCTGGAATAGTCATCGCTTTTGGAATAAGTGCGACATCAAATGTAAGACCGCTTTGCGCAGCATTTGTTTGCAATACGTCATGATAAATTTTTCCGAACCCTGCTGGAACCCACATGTAAGGGGTAATTAACCCAAATGTAATAAGACATGTTACAAGCCTACGATCCACCCTCAGCTCATTTAATACTTTTAAAAGTGCTGGAATTAAGATTGGGATGAAGGCGATATGAACAGGGATAATATTTTGTGAGAAGCAAGCCATTGTTAAAATGATAAATAATATAAGTATTTTAGAATAGACTTGTTTTTTCGTGTCTTGTTCGTTGCCGATCCATTTTAAAGCTGATTGGATCATTGCATCAGGAAGTCCTGTTTTTGAAAGGGAAATAGCAAATCCACCGAGCATTGCGTAGCTCAATGCGATAGGAGCACTGTTCCCAAGACCGGCTGTAAAAGTACTAATTGTTTCTGAAATACCGAGTCCGCCGATAAGTCCGCCTGTTAAAGCTCCAACGATAATGGCGACAATGACTTGGACACGTAACAAACTAAGCAGTAGCATGACTGCTACTGCGATGAGTACAGCGTTCATAATAAATGTAATCTCCCTAATTTTTATTCTGTTAAGGCAAGCAAGTGTTTGTAGTGACATATACTTGCGACATATCATTATAAAATGTTTTCTATGAAATGTAAAAGCGCCTTTTGTTATTAATGTTGAAAAGATAGTTCTTGTTTAATTGATTGTAAAGATTTAGCGAATAACTCAGGCTCTTCTAAATCTGGAGAATGTGCCGAGTTTGGAAACCAAATCATCTTTTTAATAGGAGCTTGAATGATATCGCAATATTGTTGAACGAGTGCATAAGGAGTTTGATAATCATAGCGACCAGAACAAAAATAAACAGGAACAGATAAACTTGAAATAGATGAAAAGAAATCGATTGTCAGCATCTCTTCCCATAAAACTCCGGATTTTAAATTTCCTGCGAGAAATTTGAACCAATCTAATAGCGTATATTCAGGAGAAAAGAAGCCTTTTCGTATGAAAGAAAAGGAAGATCCATTTTGGATTGCTCCTCCGAATGTACCAAGCCACTTTCTTTGAATAATGAGGCGTCTCGTATCTAAAAAGGGTGGTTTCCCTAATTTTAAAAGAGAAGCTAATGCCTTTTTATGGTCATGTTTTTTGGCAGAGCTAATTAAATGTTGATATAGTAATTCTTCATTTTGCTTCATATGTACGATTTGACCGATGCCGATGTATGCTTCTATATATTCGGGACATTGATTAGCGATTTGTAGTCCGATAATACTTCCCCAAGAATGACCAGCGAGAAATAGTTTTTGCTTATTAAAGCGTTTGAGAAGATATTGAATAACCTTTTTTGCATCTGAAAAAAATTGATCAATCGTAAGATTTGTTTGGATGTCCCGCCATAAAAAGGATTTACCTGCCCCTCGCTGATCCCAATTAATAACGATAAAGTGCTTTTCTAACTCTTTTTGAAAATGGCGAATAAAGCCGATTTGTGCCATACCAGGGCCGCCGTGACAGCATAATAAAATAGGCTGTTCCACGTTTTGGCCGCGTATAAGGAGAGATTGTTTCCGGTCATTAATCATAACGCTTTCTATCGTAGCGATACTGTTAGGGATTAGTTGCTTCTTTTCGTTGTAAAACTGAGGGGTATGGCTACGAAAAAGCATATGTAAACCTCCTTTTCTTAAATGGTATGAATCGCACAGGCTCTTTCTTTTGCATATACTACTAGAAAATCATTGTATCATAACATACTGGTTTGATTTCAAGTTTAGGCGATTAAGAGAGGAGGGAGAATGTGACGATTGGAGAAATTATTGATTCTTTAAATAGACGCGAATCAATCGCTATTATAGCGAAACGGCTTGAAATGAGCCCATATACATTATCAAAGAAATTAAGGGTGATTGGATATGAATATGATGGAGAGCAGAAAAAACGTATCTTTATAGGTGATGGTGAAGAGCCACGTCATTTGCAAATCCAAGAAGCTACTGCCCTTCAATATGCAAAAACAGACTATCAATTACTAATTTATGAACAATTACAAAGCATTTATGAATTGCTAAGAAAAAGAGAAGAAGTAAGTGTTCAAATTATAAGTAAGAGCACAGAGAAAAAGAAACGAACCTTTTCGATTAATATAGAAGTATTAGCAAGACTAGATGTTATATCGGAATCAAAAGGGATTCAAAAGTCTAAAATTGTAGAAGAAGCACTACAGGAATTTTTGCAACGGTATGATGTTAATCATGAAACGTATCCAGAGAAATAAAAGAAAGGATACTATGTTCCATATAAGAGCGTGTATCCTTTCTTTTATTTCATTTTTTGTTTTGTTTCGAAAAGTAATATAGGAACCAAACGGCATGATTTTGTTCATCAGCTGCTGCGCGCTGAAATGTTTCTTTCACTTGTTGATTTGTCGTTCCGTCAGCAATTTCTAAGTAAAAATCAACTGTTCGTTGCTCATCTTGCCGAATTTCAAGGATTTGAGTTCGTTCATTTATGTCTGGAGCTAAAGTAGCTAATCTAGCATAAAAATGAATGGCGCTATATTCTCCATTAATTGCTTTCTCAATACTACGAATGTGTTTGTCGATACAATGTATCGTCATTGTTTGATAGAAATACATACAAATCTTCCCATTATAGTTTTCTATATACTACGAAGAAACAAGGGGCTATGTGCGTATCCTTTACTGCACTAGAAAAATGACAATACGTATGACTCTAAAAGAAGAAGCTCCTTGCATATAAAAGGAGCTTCTTCTTTTGAGTGTCACGCACTAGTTTGAATAGTATTTAATTGTTTTTTTGAATACGTCCATCAATAATCGGCTGAATTGGTTCTTTCACTTGTTTTACATAATCGACTAATGCTTCAAAATCGTTTGGACCAGTTTCAGCATTTTTTCCATTTTTAAAGGATACGAATCCATCACCGCCAGAAGCTAGGAAAGCATTTGCAACTACGCTATACGTTTTAGAGGGAACTAATTCTTCACCATTTGTTAAACGGATATTCGTAACCTTTTCGTTATTTGGTTTATTTGCATCCCAAGTGTATTGAATACCTGAAATTTGAAGCATTCTCGTTGCTCCTTTTTGCCATTGTTGATTTAATATATCACGAATATCTTGACCTGTTAGATCTACTTTAATTAATTGGTTTCCGAAAGGCTGAATGCCGTATAATTCGCCCCATGTAATATCTCCAGCGTCTAGATCATTACGAATTCCACCAGGATTCATAAGAGCGATTTGTGTTTGCATAGTTTGGCGCTGGGCATCCGCAACTAAATTTCCAAGTGTAGATTCACCAGCATCGTTTTGTTTACGGTCGATAGGTGCTGTAGATTTTCCGACTACTTCATTTACAAGAGGTGCGATTTTTTCTTTATATTGATCTAACTTTTGTTTTACTTGTTTATCAGGCTCTACACCTTCATGGTACGTTGTAATAACTTCAGCTTTTTTCTTCACAATATCTTTTGTTTTTCTATCAATCGTTACATCTACATCAGAGAAAGCCATCCCGTAAGAGTTCGCCTGCACGATAAGTTTATTATTTACAGTACCATTTACGTACGTATGACTATGTCCGCCGAAAATAACATCAACTTCTGGATCTGTTTCATTTGCAATTCGAGTGAGGTCTCCATTTGTTACACCAGACTCATCAGTTGTTCCGCCGACATGTGCAAGGACTACGATAGATTTAACGCCGAGACGCTTTAATTGTTGTGTGGATTTATTAATAGCCTCTACTTCATCAGTGATTTCTACATTTTTAAGCATAGTAGGCATAACGACATTTGGTGTATCCGTTGTAACAACTCCAATGAACCCTACAGGAACTCCGTCAACCATTTTTACAGTGAATGGTGGTAAAAATAAGCGGCCAGTTGATTTATTATAGAAGTTTGCAGCGACATAAGGGAAGTTTGCTCCTTTGAAATTCCCTGTTTTTTCGTGATATCCACCGTAAATGAGGCGTTTCATTTCATCGATACCTTCATCAAATTCATGGTTTCCGATTGTACCAACATCAAACTTTAAGTCATTTAAAAATTCAATTGTTGGTTCGTCTTGTAATAATGCGGAAACTGGTGGGCTGGCTCCGACAATATCACCGGCATGTACGAGAAGTGTATTAGGGTTTTGTTTTTTGCGTTCTTTTAAATAAGTAGCTAAATAATCAGCGCCACCAGCTTCTTTATTGTTAACTTTTTTTACAGTATCTAGTTGACCATGTAAATCATTAATACCAAGCATTTGTACGTCTATGTATCGGTTTTGTTCGGCAGGAGTCTGAGATGGAGGAGCGGCGAATACGCTTGAAAAAGTAATAGTACTTAAAACAGCAACAGCAGGAATAATTTTTTTCCACATAATTAATTTCTCCTTTTTTTATAATCTGACATCATACGACATAATTTTAATAGATTACTAGGATTATATCCATATAAAAATTTAGTTTTTTCGAAAAATTAACATATTTACAAAAGATAAATAATAGAGTAGGGAACCTTTTTTATTGTCGATTTCGCCGTGTATCCTCTATAATGGAGAAAAAAGTAAAAGGTGAATAGTATGAAGAAAAAGAAGCAAAGACAAACACAAAGACACTCTCAAATGAATCAACCAGAGAAAGAATCACTTACACTAGGTGATCAATTGAACGATTCGTTAATGCAACAATTAAAGAATAAGAAAAAAGAGTTGCAAGTGAGAGAAGAGAAAAAAGAGGCAGCAGAACAAGAAAGAAAGCGTAAGGAACAAAAAGAACGTGAAAAGAATAAATCATTTGAAGAACTGTTAAGTGAAAGTAGCCTTACTTGGAAAGACTTTAAATAATAAAAAGATGATCAGTGAAATGCCGCTGATCATTTTTTTGACGAGTGTGTAAGAAAAGGGGAGTTAGAATGAGGAAAATTGTAGTCGTTCCGTATGAAAATCATTGGAGTGAGAAATTCCAAATGGAAGCCGAAAGATTAAAATCGGCGATGCCAGAAACGGTAAAAATCCATCATATTGGAAGTACGTCAGTGCCAGGACTGGCAGCTAAACCAATTATAGATATGATTATGGAAGTAGAGAGTATCGACAGAGTAGATCATTGGAATGAACGTTTTAAAGAGCTTGGTTACATCGTAAAAGGGGAAAATGGTATTTCAAGACGTCGTTATTTTATTCATGGGACTGAGGAAAAACGCTCGTATCACTTACACGTATTTGAAAAAGGAAATCCTGAGATAGTAAGGCATTTAGCATTTCGTGATTATATGATGGCTCATTGTGAAGAAGCAGAAGCGTATGCGACTTTAAAGAAAGAACTAGCTGAAAAATATACATATGATGGCACGTTGTATACAGAAGGAAAAAATGAATTTGTACGTAATGTTGATGAAAAAGCGAAGAAATGGATAGAAAGTAACGTGAACGACTGAGTTCATGTTATTTTCTAAAGGGGTATAAAATTATTATGTAAACTGTACGTATGTTTTGACATTTTGAATAAATCTTGTTGAAATAAAGTAGTGGTTTATAAAAATGTAACATTGAAAGGGAGAACGACTGTGCATATTCCAACAACTACACTTCATAATGGCGTGAAAATGCCGATGATTGGTCTAGGCGTTTATAAAGCGAAAGAAGGCGACGAAGTTAAACAAGCAGTAAAAACAGCGTTAGAAGTTGGATACCGTTCGATTGATACAGCAACTGTATATGAAAATGAAAGCGGTGTCGGAGAAGCGGTTCGTGAATCTGGAATCCCGAGAGAAGACATATTTATTACAACAAAAGTTTGGAACGACGATCAAGGGTACGAGGAGACGCTCGAGGCGTTTGAAAAAAGTTTAAAGAAATTACAAATGGAGTATGTAGATTTATATTTAATCCATTGGCCGATAAGAGGGAAGTATGTTGATACGTACCGTGCTTTAGAAAAGCTATATGAAGAAGGTAAAGTGCGCGCGATTGGTGTTTCTAATTTTCATAAACATCATTTAGAACTGTTATTACCAAATTGTAAAGTGAAGCCGATGGTAAACCAAGTTGAACTTCATCCGATGTTAGCGCAATTTGAATTGCGTGATTTCTGTCAAGGTGAGCAAATTCAGATGGAAGCGTGGAGTCCTTTAATGAGAGGCGGCGAAGTATTCCAGCATCCAATTATTCAGGATATTTCTAAAAAATATGAAAAGTCACCTGCACAAGTTATATTAAGGTGGGATATTCAAAGTGGGATTGTGACTATTCCTAAATCTGTTACGCCATCTCGTATTAAAGAGAACTTTACTATTTTTGATTTCTCATTAACTGAAGAAGAGATGGATCAAATTAATACGTTAAATCGTAATTTACATGTAGGAACGAATCCTGATAAATATGATACGTTATAAAAAAAGACTGCCGCCTAGTGTTGGGGGGCAGTCTTTTGCTTTTATCGGTATCAATATTTTAGCGATGCAAAGCATATGAATCATACTTAACAATCTTTTGAAGTTGTACATATTCTTCTTTTGTTAAAGATAACTGTTGGCTAGCTTGTATATTTTCTTGCAATTGTTGAATAGAGCTTGCACCAGGTATAACAGCTGCAACAGTTTCGTTATGTAAGCAATATTGAATAGCTGTTCCTGTTAAAGAGCTTTCCCCGATTATTTCTTTTACACTCGCGAGTGTCGAATATAACTCATCGTAAGAATAAGAGAGGTAATCTTTTTCTTTTACTCTTTCTATCTTTCTTGCATTATTGTTAGTTAAAATCCCTTTTGCAAGTGGTCCGCGAGCAATAACGCTAATTTGCTGTTCATTAAGAAGCGGGAACCATTCTTCAGGGCGACGATTTAAAAGGCTGTATTCCATTAATATGCTAACGATATTTGATCGTTTTGCATACTCACGAATGACATTTGGACGTATAGAAGAGATACCATAATGACGAATAATCCCTTCTTTTTTTAATTCTTCAAAGGCTTCAACTGTTTCATCTATAGGATCTTCAATCGTCCCGCCATGCAGTTGATATAAATCAATATAATCTGTTTGAAGTCTACGTAAACTCTCTTTTACTTCGGTCTTTATATAAGCTTTAGAAGGATCCCAAGACCAACCGTTTTTTTCTTCTGTCCATCGATTTCCAACCTTTGTTGTAAGAACAATTTGGTCGCGTTTTCCTTTCAGAGCTTTTCCAACAAATTCTTCATTTAATCCATAATCGTATAAGTCCGCTGTATCAAAAAAATTAATTCCTAAATCGATTGCCTCATCGATAATACGCATAGCTTCAGCCTCAGATGCACCGAGAGACATACAGCCAAATCCAATTTCCGTAACATATAAATCTGAGTTTCCTAATTGACGTTTTTTCATAGGTCAACCTCCTTACCTTTATTGTACGAAAGGGGAAGGAGGTTGACAAACGTTTACTTTTTATTTGCTGTAATCCACTCTTGTACAGTTGTATACTCTTTTCCATATTGTTTTAGCTTATGACGAATTTGCCATGCTTTGCCGACTAAAGTGACGCGATTTGGTAAAATGTAAACTTTCATTTCTATCACGCTCCTTTCAATGTGGTAAAATGTATGAAGAACGATTAGGAAATAGAACAGGGAGATGAAGTAGTATGAGTAATCTTGCAGAAAGAACAGTAAAAACTGAACCGATTTTTGATGGTAGGGTTATAAAAGTTCGTGTTGATGATGTAGTATTACCAAATGGAGAAATGAGTAAACGTGAAATCGTAAATCACCCTGGGGCAGTTGCTATTATTGCTATTACTGATGAGGGGAAAATTGTACTCGTTGAGCAGTATCGTAAAGCTCTCGAAAAGGCAATTGTGGAAATTCCTGCTGGGAAGTTAGAACCTGGGGAAAAGCCAGAGGTAACAGCAGTTCGTGAATTAGAAGAAGAAACAGGATATGTATGTGAAAATATGGAGCTTATTACATCTTTCTATACATCACCTGGTTTTGCAGATGAGATTTTATATGTATATAAAGCGACAGGATTAAAACAAAAAGAAAATAAAGCAGCTTTAGATGAAGATGAATTTGTGGAATTAATGGAAGTGTC
The DNA here is from genome assembly GCF_044908115.1 of Bacillus sp. RC51. NCBI lineage: Bacteria > Bacillati > Bacillota > Bacilli > Caryophanales > Bacillaceae > Bacillus > Bacillus sp. RC51. Next base: position 312,706 of record NZ_JBIYCW010000002.1, read on the forward strand.
ATTAGAAGAAGCGATTGATCTTATGAAAGACCTTCGCATACATGATGCTAAGACGATGTTTGCAGTACAATATTTACAATTACAAAAATAAACACTCGCCTAAGGCGAGTGTTTTTAGTTGATTTTTGCATATACACGTGCATCGCGTAAGCTGCCATCGGGTGCTAGGAAATCATTTTCCATTGTACCTTCTAAAATAAATTCTAGACGTTCTGCTAAGTTACATGCGTTTATATTTGTTGCATCAGTACGAATTTCAATTCTTCTAGCACCTAGTTTATCAAATGCAAATTGAATCGCACCTTTAATGGCTTCTGTCATATAGCCATGCTTTGTATAAGCGCTATGTAGCCAAAAGTGAAGTGAAAACTTTGGAATATCCCAGTTTTCAGGCTTGAGCGTAATAGCTCCGATGAATGTACCAGATACTTTATCGTATAAGTGGAAATCAAGTGTTTCACGAAGTAAAAACTGTCCGTGAGCTTCGCGAACAATTTCTTCAGCACGTTCTTCTGTTTCAGCTGTAATTGGCATCCATGGTAATAAGTCTTCTAGCGAAGCTTGGATTGCTTCATATACCTCTGTTCCATCACCTGGAAACGGCTTACGTACTTGCAAGCGCTCAGTTTGAAATAATGTTGGAAAATCTAATAATAATGGTTTCAAGAGAAATCCCTCCTATTCTCTACTTTTTAGTTTAGCAAAGTAGAGCGGAATTTCAATGCTAATTCGTCATACTTTTTTTCTTTCTTTCATACATTTTTAGTAAGAGTGTGAACGGAGGGAAGGAAAATGTGGCGAAAAACGTGGCAAGACCGTGTAATGTCTCACATACAGGAAAATTCTTCACTATATATATTTAATGCGGTTTTATTACTGATGGGAGTAATATTTGGAGCGATTCTTGTGAATAGTTTACAAATAAACCAAAAGCAAGATTTATCATTTTATTTACAGCGTTTTTTTGGACAAGTTTCTAAAGGAGAATTTGCTGTCGCAGGCGAAATGTTTCGAGAAAGTTACTTTTCGCAATTAAAATATATCGGCTTTATTTGGATTTTGGGGATTTCAATTATTGGGTTGCCGCTCATTTTTATCTTACTATTTTTAAAAGGGGTAGTTGTTGGATTTACAGTAGGTTTTTTAGTAAGTCAGCACGGATGGAATGGACTATTATTAGCATTTGTATCTGTATTGCCACAAAATTTAATTATAATTCCTGTATTTCTCGTAATGACAACAATTGCTGCAAGCTTTTCCTTACGCATGATTAGGCATCAATTTATTCGGAAAATAACTGAGCCACTATTACCGTTATTAATTCGCTATACATGCTTTTTTCTCGTGATTGGAGCGGTATTAGCTATTGCTTCCAGTGTCGAAGTGTATGCATCACCAGTTTTAATGAAAGAAGTTGTGGAGGCTATTAACAAACAATAAATGTTTTTTGAGAATAATTATCAATTTGTTTTTATTGTTTTTCTTTTGACAGGAGCCCTTCTTCTGATATAATGGTGTAAGAGTGGCGAGGAGGGAGTAGTACCGAATGGAAGAAAGAATTGAACGAATTAAGAAGCAATTACATGCAGCGAGCTATAAATTGACACCACAACGTGAAGCAACAGTTCGTGTGCTGCTAGAAAATGAAGAAGATCATTTAAGCGCAGAAGATGTATACCTCCTTGTAAAAGAAAAGTCGCCAGAGATCGGATTAGCAACCGTTTATCGAACTTTAGAGTTATTGTCTGAGTTGAAAGTTGTCGATAAAATTAACTTTGGAGACGGTGTTTCGCGTTATGACTTACGCCAAGAAGGTGCACAGCGTTTCCATCATCATTTAATCTGTACACAATGCGGTGCTGTACAAGAAATACAAGAAGATTTACTTGGTGAAGTGGAGAATAAAGTGGAACGAGACTGGAGCTTTAAGGTGAAAGATCATCGTTTAACATTCCATGGGATTTGTAAAAATTGTCAAGAAAATGAAACGGATGAAAAATAACCTTTTCCTATTTAACTAGGAAGAGGTTTTTTATTTGAATAAGGTATAAATTGGTGAAAGCTTGGCATATGTTGTAATAACTTATATTTTGGAGGAATTTACAATGCGCCGAGCTTTAAAATTAACTTTTGATGGGATGAAAGTATTTTTATTATTTACAAGTTGTACGATTTTGTTTTATTTCGCTATACTATGGATAAATCAAGAATATGAAAGTTACCATCGTTATGAAAAGCCAAAAGAAGAGACTGTAGAAAAAGTATCAGGGAATGAGGAGCCGGAAAAGGATGCTTTCGTAAATAGAATGATGTTTTTCTATGAAAATGGGGAGTAGTGTAGATTGGAAGATCAATTAAAAGATTTTATTCATTATATGATTGTTGAAAAAGGTTTAGCGAAAAATACAGTTGTATCTTATGAACGCGATTTAAAAAGCTATGTGAAGTATTTGCAAAATGTAGAACAAACGAAGACGTTTCATGAAGTGACACGCTTGCATATTGTTAACTTTTTGCAGTATTTAAAAGAAAACGGGAAATCTTCAAAAACATTGGCGCGTCATATTGCATCGATTCGTTCGTTTCATCAATTTTTACTTCGTGAACGAGCAGTGGAGCATGACCCATCGGTACATATTGAAACGCCACAAGGGGAACGGAAATTACCAAAAGTATTATCAATCGACGAAGTGGAAGCATTGCTTCAAACACCGAAAACGGCAAGTGCTTTTGGGATTCGTGATAAGGCAATGTTAGAGTTGTTGTATGCAACAGGACTTCGTGTTTCAGAATTAATTGCATTAAATTTAGAAGATGTGCACTTAACGATGGGATTTGTTCGCTGTATCGGGAAAGGGAACAAAGAAAGAATTATTCCACTAGGAAGCTTAGCGACAGAAGCGATTCAAAAGTATATTGAAAAAGGAAGAAGAGAATTGATGGGTAAAAAAGCAGTAGATGCGCTCTTTTTAAACCATCATGGTAATCGATTATCGAGACAGGGATTTTGGAAAATTTTAAAACGGCTAGCGAAAGAAGCGAATATTGCAAAAGAGCTTACACCGCATACGTTGCGTCACTCTTTTGCTACGCATCTATTAGAAAATGGGGCAGACTTACGTGCTGTACAGGAAATGCTTGGACATGCAGATATTTCGACGACACAAATTTATACGCACGTTTCAAAAACTAGATTAAAAGATGTATATAAACAGTTTCACCCGAGAGCATAGTCACTATGCTCTTTTTTCATAGATTAAGAAGAGTGAACCATTTCACAGAAACTTCACAAACATTTCGTACATTGTTTTCAGCAGAAGACTAGAATATTACAATGTATTTCCTCTATACTAAGGAAAGTATGAAGGAGGAAATGAAGATGAAAAAACTTATTATTACATTATTTATCGCGATGCTAGCATTGGCTGGCTGTAATACAAACAAAGAAGAACCGAAAAAAGGACAGAAACTTGAAGGTATAGACGTAGCGGTTCAAACGAATCCGAAAGAAATTAAACCTGGTGAAAAAACAGAAGTACAAGCACTTGTTACACAAGGAAAAGAAAGAGTAACGGATGCTGATGACGTAAAGTTTGAGATTTGGAAAGATGGCGACGAGAAACACGAGATGTTAGATGGTAAGCATAAAGGAAAAGGCGTTTATGCAGTAGAGAAAACATTTGAAACTGATGGAGTATATCATATTATTCCTCATACAAATGCACGTGATATACACGTTATGCCAGAACACAAAGTTGCTGTAGGGAATGCGAAAGTAGAAGATGCGAAAAAAGAAAGTGGTGATCATAGTGCAGGACACGGTGATCATAAAAGTGACACAATGATTCATCTTATGGCCGGTGACATAAAAGCAAATGCTGAATCAACAATGAAAGTTCATTTGAAGCAAAAAGAAGAAGCGTTAACTGGTGCTGAAGTACAACTTGAGATTTGGAAAGATGGTGTTGAAAAGCACGAATTTATTCCAGCGAAAGAAGGAAATAAAGGAGAGTATGAAACGAAACATACTTTCAAAGAAAACGGTGCTTACAAAGTGAAAGTTCATGTAAGAAAAGGTGAACTACATGAACATAAAGAAGAAACAGTAGAAGTAAAATAAAAAGGAGCTCTTTAGAGCTGCTTTTTATTTTTATATTAGGAAATATGTTATAAAATGATTAGCACTTCTTTGCAGAATGGATTACAATAGAAGGGTAAAGAAAATGAGGAATTCTACGAAAATGTATTAAAAAGAAAGCGTAAACATGTTATGATATCAATATCAGATGTCTGACATCTGACTTGGAAAAACCTAGAAATGTTTTTTATTCGTTTGAAAGTAAAACGAAAAAGTTAGAGAATGATTTAAAGCAGTACTGTTTAATAATGAGGACGAAAGATAATTCCCATTGATAACAGTTTCACTTTATAGCGTTTTGAACATACTACAAGAAGTAGAACTGAACATATAGGAGGTTGCAGTTATGAATAAATATAAACGTATTTTCCTAGTCGTAATGGACTCTGTGGGAATCGGTGAAGCACCAGATGCTGAGCAGTTTGGTGATTTAGGTTCTGATACAATTGGTCATATCGCTGAACATATGAATGGATTACACATGCCAAACATGGTGAAATTAGGCCTTGGTAATATTCGTGAAATGAAAGGAATCTCTAAAGTAGAGAAACCGCTTGGATATTATACAAAAATGCAAGAGAAATCTACAGGTAAAGATACAATGACAGGTCACTGGGAAATCATGGGCCTTTACATTGATACACCATTCCAAGTGTTTCCTGAAGGATTCCCGAAAGAATTACTTGATGAATTAGAAGAAAAGACAGGTCGTAAAATTATCGGTAATAAACCAGCTTCTGGAACTGAGGTACTTGTTGAGCTTGGTCAAGAACAAATGGAAACAGGTTCTTTAATTGTTTACACTTCTGCTGATAGTGTATTACAGATCGCAGCTCATGAAGAAGTAGTACCACTTGAAGAGCTATATAAAATTTGTAAAATCGCACGTGAATTAACATTAGATGAGAAGTACATGGTAGGGCGTGTTATTGCTCGTCCGTTCGTTGGAGAGCCAGGAAACTTCACACGTACACCAAATCGTCATGACTATGCGTTAAAACCATTTGGTCGCACAGTAATGAATGAACTTAAAGATAGCGATTATGATGTAATTGCTATTGGTAAAATTGCTGACATTTATGATGGAGAAGGTGTAACTGAATCACTTCGTACGAAATCAAATATGGATGGAATGGACAAGCTTGTAGATACATTAAATATGGACTTTACAGGTATTAGCTTCTTAAACTTAGTTGACTTTGATGCCTTATTTGGTCATCGTCGTGACCCACAAGGGTACGGAGAAGCATTGCAAGAATATGACGCACGTCTTCCAGAAGTATTCGAAAAACTAAAAGAAGATGATCTATTATTAATTACAGCAGACCATGGTAATGATCCAGTACATCCTGGTACTGATCATACACGTGAATATGTACCGTTATTAGCATATAGCCCAAGCATGAAAGAAGGCGGACAAGAGTTATCACTTCGTCAAACATTTGCTGATATTGGTGCAACTGTAGCAGAAAACTTTAATGTTAAAATGCCAGAACATGGAACAAGCTTCTTAAACGAGCTAAAGAAATAGGGGGATAAACAGATGAATCGTGAACTAATTACAAAATCAGCTTCATACTTAAAAGAGAAATTTCAAGAGACACCACAAGTAGGACTAATCCTTGGATCTGGACTAGGTGTATTAGCAGATGAAATCGAGAACGCAGTAACAGTACCATACAGTGAAATCCCTGAATTCCCAGTTTCAACTGTAGAAGGACATGCAGGTCAACTTGTATTCGGTACACTTCAAGGTGTAACAGTAGTAGCAATGCAAGGACGTTTCCATTTCTATGAAGGATACGATATGCAAAAAGTAACATTCCCAGTTCGTGTTATGAAAGAATTAGGTGTAGAAACAGTTGTTGTAACGAACGCAGCTGGTGGTGTAAATACATCATTTGAACCAGGCGATCTTATGTTAATTTCAGACCATATTAACTTCATGGGTACGAACCCATTAATCGGACCAAATGATTCTGAAATGGGTGTACGTTTCCCTGATATGTCTACATCATATACGCCAGAACTTCGCGAAATGGCGAAACAAGTTGCAGCAGATTTAAATATTAAAGTACAAGAAGGTGTATATGTTGGAATGACAGGTCCTGTATATGAAACACCTGCTGAAATTCGTATGCTTCGTACACTTGGCGGAGATGCAGTTGGTATGTCAACAGTACCAGAAGTAATTGTAGCTCGTCATGCAGGTATGAAAGTACTAGGTATTTCTTGTATTTCAAATATGGCAGCTGGTATTTTAGATCAACCACTTCACCACGATGAAGTAATTGAAACGACAGAACGTGTTAAAGCTAATTTCTTAGCATTAGTAAAAGCAATTGTAAAACAAATGAAGGGGTGACTTCACAATGAGAATGGTGGACCTAATTGCAAAAAAACGTGATGGACATGCATTAACGACAGAAGAAATTAACTTTATCGTTGAAGGATACACAAATGGTAGTATTCCAGATTATCAAATGAGTTCACTTGCAATGGCAATTTTCTTCCAAGATATGAATGATCAAGAACGTGCAGATTTAACGATGGCAATGGTAAATAGCGGTGATACAATTGACTTATCAGCCATTGAAGGGGTAAAAGTAGATAAGCATTCAACGGGTGGAGTCGGTGATACAACGACACTTGTATTAGGTCCATTAGTAGCTGCTTTAGGTGTACCAGTTGCGAAAATGTCTGGACGAGGTCTAGGACATACGGGTGGTACAATTGATAAATTAGAAGCAGTACCAGGATTCCATGTGGAAATTGAAAATGATGAATTCATGCGTCTTGTAAATGAAAATAAAATCGCTGTTATTGGTCAAAGTGGAAACCTAACACCTGCTGATAAAAAGTTATATGCGCTTCGTGATGTAACTGCAACAGTAAATTCAATTCCTCTTATCGCTAGCTCAATTATGAGTAAGAAAATTGCTGCTGGTGCAGATGCAATTGTTCTTGATGTAAAAACTGGAGCAGGCGCGTTTATGAAAACGGATGAAGATGCAAAGCGTTTAGCAGAAGCAATGGTACGCATCGGTAATAACGTTGGTCGTAATACGATGGCGGTTATTTCTGATATGAGTCAGCCGCTTGGTGAAGCAATCGGTAATGCATTAGAAGTACAAGAAGCAATTGATACATTACAAGGTAAGGGACCGAAAGATTTAGAAGAGTTATGTTTAACACTTGGAAGTCAGATGGTGTACCTTGCTGGACAAGCTTCATCTTTAGAAGATGCACGTGAAAAGTTAATTGAAGTAATGAACAATGGTAAAGCGCTAGAATCATTTAAAACGTTCTTATCAGCACAAGGCGGCGATGCATCTGTTGTTGATGATCCTTCTAAATTGCCACAAGCACAATTTAAAATTGAAGTGGAAGCGAAAGAAGACGGTTACGTATCGGAAATCGTTGCAGATGAAATCGGAACAGCAGCAATGCTTTTAGGAGCAGGGCGTGCAACGAAAGAGTCTGAAATTGATTTAGCAGTTGGTCTAATGCTTCGCAAAAAAGTAGGCGATAGCGTGAAAAAAGGTGACTCTCTTGTTACAATTTACGCAAACCGCGAAAATGTTGAAGACGTAAAAGCGAAAATTTATGAGAACATGAAAATCGCTAAAGATCACGTAGATGCACCAACTTTAGTACACGGTATTGTAACGAAGTAATAAAGTGAAACTTTAATCAGTGGGGGCTTTATCCCCACTGATTATTAGCCTTCACCAATCGGGCATTTACGGGCAGCCCGACCTAGACCTAACTTCTTTGCTTTCGCTGAATTTTGAGGTAGGGGTCTTACTGCCCGCAAATAGCGGGATAAAAAAAGCTGAGGAGATTTCTCCTTGGCTTTTTTTACTATTTTTTGTTTATAATAGTAATGGGTGAAATTATGATTAGAATTTGTGCAATAACGAAAAAAAATGAAGTTTTATATGATGTTTCGCTAGAAGAAACGAAAAAAGAGAACATCATATGGTATTGGCTTGATTTATATAAGCCAACGAAAGAGGAGTATACATATATTTTACAAGATCACTTCAAGTTCCATCCCCTTGCAATTGAAGATTGTGTAGAGTATGTACAGAGACCAAAGGTAGATTTTTATGATGGATATAACTTTTTAGTTCTTCATGCATTCGGAGAAGACGGATTAGAACCGCATGAAATCGATTTATTTATTAGTGATCGATATATAGTCTCTTTCCATTTCTCTCATAACAATGCGATTGAAAGAGTATGGAAAACGCTCGGTGAAAAGAAACGTATTAAGAAGAGCCCTTTGCATGTAGCACATACAATTATTGACCAAATTGTAGATGATTATTTCGCACCTGTTTATTACATTGAAGACCATTTAAATGCAATTGATGATAATTTAACGGGTGAGACAGCAGGAAGTGTGCTAGAAGAAGTATTTGATATTCGTGCAGATTTATCTAAGCTAAGGCGTACGATTATTCCGATGCGTGATTTATTGTATCGTATATTAAATTCAACACGTTTTTACGGTATAAGCGATCATGAAATTTATTTTAAAGATATACATGATCATTTGCTTAAACTGACAGAGATGATTGAAGCGAGCCGTGAATTAACAGCAGATATTCGAGATAGTTACTTTTCGTTGAATTCCCACCATATGAACAATATTATGAAAACATTAACTGTTTTCTCAACTATTTTCATGCCGTTAACATTTATTGCAGGGGTATACGGCATGAACTTCGCACATATGCCAGAGCTTGGCGGGAAGTATAGTTATTTTATTTGCTTAATTTTAATGGCATTAATTGGCGGTGGAATGATGGCTTGGTTTTATAAAAAAGGTTGGTTTAAGTAAAAAAACACCGAGGATTTCTCGGTGTTTTTTTCTTAGCCAATAGCGTGTAATACGAACATGGCTAAGAATAAGCATGTAATAATATACATGGACGGTGCGACTTCTTTACGCTTTCCAAGTGCAACTTTCAAGATAGGATAAGCAATAAATCCGAACGCAATGCCATCAGCGATACTATATGTGAGCGGGATCATAACGATAATTAAAAACGCTGGAAATCCTTCTGAAAAGTCGTTCAGAGGAATTTGTTGAATGCTTGTAATCATCAGCCCGCCAATAATAATTAAGATTGGTGCAATGGCACTGTCAGGAATTATTTTGACAAACGGAAGCGCAAACAGTGATGCGAAGAATAACAACCCTGTAACGATAGACGTCAGACCTGTCTTTCCGCCTGCAGTAATACCTGCGGCACTCTCTACTGTTGAAACGGTAGGGCTTGTGCCAAATAGACCACATGTCATTGCTGAAATTGCATTTGCTTGGTAAGCACGTGGGAATTTACGATCATCTTCTAATAAACCATGTAAAAGTCCCATGTTCTCAAAAATAAGCACCATGCTTAAGGAGAATGTTGCAATCCAAAATGGCAAGGAAGAAAGTTTCCCAAATGACATAGCTCCAAACACATCGCCATAATTAGCGAATGAAAACGAACTATTTCCCATTTGACTCGTATCAACAAGACCAAACAGCCATGCAATACCAGTTCCAATTGCAATCGTCCATAAAAAGCTTCCACGTACGTTACGCGCAAATAGTACAAGTGCGACAATAAGAGTAAGTAGTGTGGCAAGAACGACAGGACTACTTAATTTTCCCATTGCAACAGCAGTATTAGGATGCGAAACGACTAAACCACCTTTTTGCAAGCCGATGAAAGCTAAAAACAACCCGATACCGACAGTGATCGCTTCCTTTAATGACTTTGGAATCGATACCGAAAGCACGCGAGCAATCGGTGTAAAAGCAGCAATTGTAAAAATAATACCGGCGATAAAAACAGCTGCCAATGCTTCTTGCCAAGTTAAACCGAGCGTATGCACAGCAGTGTACGTGAAGAATGCATTTACACCCATACCAGGGACAAGAATAGCAGGTGCATTTGCCCAAAATGCCATAAGTAGACATCCGACAAATGAACTGAAAACAGTTGCTAAAATTCCAGCTTCAAGAGGAATGCCGGCATCTGATAAGATTGACGCATTTACAATCATAATATAAACGATTGTGAAAAATGACGTGACTCCAGCTAAAACTTCTTGTTTTGGTGATGTTTGGTGTAAGTCTAATTTAAATGTTCTTTCAAGTATTCCTTTCATGTTAAACCTTCTTTTTCATATCCCTCTCCCACCCGTGATATCTCTTATGTAAGAGCTCACCGTCCTTTATTATATCAGAACATCATGTTTTTACAACAACGAAAATGATAACGGTTACTTATAAATGAGTTTATTTATAAATACGTAAAAATTGCCCGGATAGATGAAATGATTTCTAGTTCTCCTGATTGAATGGGCGGAGCTGCTTGCGCATGCAAAGTAGCATATGATGCGATCTCCCGTGGTAATTGGGCAGATTCTTCAACGAGTGAGAGGGGAACAGGATTAATATTTAAATTGTAGGTACTCGCAATTGTACGAGCTTTGTCTACTGCTTGTTGCAGAGCTTGAATGAGAGCTTGCTCATAATATTTATTTGGATGAGATATTCGAAAACGTAAGCCTTTTGCTACGTTTGCACCATTTGTAACGGCTATATCATATACTTCCCCTGCTTTTTGCACATTTAAAACGGTAATTTCATACAAATGCTCCACACGGTAGCCTTGTAGTAATGCTTTATCATTTACATATTCGTATTGAGGAGTAATGGTATAAGAAATGGTTTCTATATCTTTATCGGCAATACCTAGCTGTTTGAGTGCATCAAGCAATTGTTTCGATTGCACTGCATTTTCTTCTTGCGCCTGTTTTACATTTTTACTATCTGTTCGAATGCCCAGTGTTAATATGACAACATTTGGTTTTGCCTTTATAATGCCTTCTCCTTGTACAGTAATAGTAGCTTCTTTACCAGTATTTGTCGTACGGATATTATGTAAATACGGATTCATTCCACTTTGCATTTATGCTCACCATCCTTTTTTATATGTATATGTGTGAACAAAAAAGAAAATCTTATGAAAAAAGTTACATAAATGAGAATGTTAAGGGAAGAAAGCATATACAATATAGGTATTTATAGATTATAATATGTGTAAATATGATAAAAAAGGGACGAGGCTAGTGAACGAAAATAGAGAAACACTGATTTTAGATTTATCTGCATCATTTCGAAAGATGATACGTTTATTACAAAATGATATTAATACACGTTTTTCAGAGCATATGCCATATAATGAATTCTCTGTATTACGTGCGTTATTTTTAAACAGTCCACAGATGGCTTCGCAAATTGCGAGTGAAGTAAACGTAACCTCCAGTCATATTACAGCTGTAACAGATCGTCTCGTGCGAAAAGGGTTTGTTGAAAGAAAACGTTCAAATTCGGACCGTCGTATCGTATACTTAGAAATTACTGAAAACGGACGAGAAGTAACTGAAAAGCTTGAAGCTGTGCGTAAAGAATATTATAAAGAGAAATTTAAAGGTTGGAGCGACCAAGAGATAGAAATGGTTTTAGAACTATTTGGCCGCGTATTATAATAAATGAGGATAGGAAGCGAGAGCTTTCCTATCCTTTTTCTTTTGAATAAAAATATTTTGAAACTCCGATACTTTAATTAAACAGATCGGAGGAAAGATTATGAAATATATTGCTGCACTTACCATTTTACTTGGAAGTTTTTTCTGCTTTCATACATTCATGTACGCTGATACCCCTATCCAAGTGGTGCAAAAAGAAGTGAAGTACATTGAAAATGATAATACTGTCCTGTATTCGAAATTATGGGTTCGTTCTATGCAAAACGCAGTATTATTTCATCATAGCGATAATGTTCGTAATCAGGACACTTTGCGTAATGTAACAAGTTCATCGCTCGTTAAAGCGAAGCAATTACCATTTAAGAAAGCATCAATGTACATTCCAAGATTATCGCAATACGTATCAAAAGCAGGGAAAGAAAATATTCAAGTGCACTACATTGCGGTGCACTATAATGTAAAAAAAGAAAATGCGTATCAATTAAATGGTATGAACTATTTTCTGCAAGTATTTGTGAAAGAGCGCGGGGAATGGAAAATTGCTGAAAGTGTAGTCGCACCGACAGAGCAAATTGTACAAAATGGTGATGGGTTTGGGATGAAAGAAGAGAGGGGGTATGGAGATAGGAGAGAGAATGTGAAATAACCTCCTTTTGAAGGAGGTTATTTATTAAAAAATTACATTTTGTTATTTTAATCCCCAAGAAATCTTTTTCTTTAATAAGCGTGATAACACGATATAGCAAATTAGACCAATTACAACGAACCCAATATAATACCCAATAATGGATTGTATACCTCCTATTATGCGACCTCCAAATAGGGCGAAACAAGATGCAGTACATGCTATAAAAGGCTTGTAGAGCTTTGAGAATAAAAGCAACTTACCGTTTTGTTCATTAGGCGATTGTGTATATAAATAGGTACCTAAAGGTAATAAGATAAGTATATACACAATTGGAGTTAATAATTTCCAAGCAGAAGGTATTTTCGAAAAATTAGGTTCGTTTATGCGTTTTCCGTTTTTATCTGTATAAGCTGATTGTGGATCGTAATCAAATCTAATCTCTAAGTCCTCAATAGGTGAAAGTATACTTATATGTGATGAAATTGATACGTATTGATTTTCAATTTTATAAGTTTTCTCATGAGTTTCGTACAAGTGAACTGAAACAAAACCAGCCAAAAGTAAGGCCAATCCGTATGGTAAAATAAGCATAATACCAGTGAATATACTTTGAGAAAGTATATTAGCAGTTATTGTTCCCATAAATAATGTCAAAGTATAAATAGCAATTAATACAATGACTGTATAAAGAAAATAAGAATGAAATGGTGAGAATAACTGGTATTTATTATGAAAGGTCGTCTTTTTTAAAATTGCGAAAAGTCCCCAATTTATTGCATAGACAGCAATAATATTGAATACCCCTAATAACCATTTTGTAAGATATATATATCTTCGTTTAAAAGGCATTGACCATAAAGCATCCATGGTTTGGTTATGGCGCTCCCAACCAATTTGAACACATGCTAATGCAATAATTACAATTCCCTGTATAAATAAATGGTCTTCAGGACTAAGGAAATATTGATAATGATAATTAACTTTTTTCGTGATAGTTTGTGAAAAATGAAAGGATTTTGCAGCATCTAAATAATATTTATAAGATAGTGTATAGAAGCTAGTAATCCAAAAAAGCCAAATGAAATATTTTCCCTGTTTATAGCTTTGTAACCATAATGCTTTTTGAAACATAGGATCTCTCCTTTATAAAACTTTATAATTTGTAAGGCGTGATAGTGCAAAATAGCTGAGGGTTCCAAATAAAATTAGCCCAAAATAATAGCTAAATATCAAATCAAAATAGTGTAACATGCTCCCACCGATTAAAGCAAAATAGAAAGTTGTCCCGACAATCCATAGTTTTTGTTTCTTTTGAAATGAAAATACTTTCTTATTATTTTCATTAGGTGAATGCTTATATAAAATAACCCCCAGTAATAAGAAACATATTGTATATAGAATGGGTACTAGTAATATTTTAGGAGAACTATAGTCATAGAATACAGGTCCTTCCTTTTTAGTTGGTTGGTTCCTCATATCGTAATTATATCGAATATGAAAATTTTTTATGGGAGCAAGAATTTCGGTTTGCTGGTTTAAATGATAGATTGCTTCATATTTATTTGAAGAATGTTCTGTATCCATATTTAAATGTGCATTATAAAAAGAGAAGAGCAAAGAAAAAATTCCAAACCCTTTAATTAAATATAGAACACAGAAGGTACCTTGAGAAATGATACTTCCTGTAAAAGTTCCGATACACAAAGCTGTAGTATAGAGAGCGATATAAGTAATTATTGCATAGAAAAAATATCTATGGAAAAAGTTGAATGATTGAAATTCAAAGTGAATTGTCGTTCTATATACAAGGTACATTAGAGCCCAGCATAGTAAAAGACATGTAACAATGTGAATAATGCCAAATAACCATTTTGAAAAAAAGATGGTGCTACGTTTAAAAGGCATTACCATTAAAGAATCACTCAACTTCAAATTGCTACGTTCCCATCCAATCATTAAGCAAGCTAGTGCAATGATAGAGAGAATAATGATGGAATTGTAATCTGAGAAGTAATAGTCGTAATAAAACTCTCCTGTTGGGTTATATTTATAGAAAAAATCCATCTGGGTTTGGGATGCCTTATAGTATTTATAAGGGAAAACATACATAGATATTAAAAACATTATTAGTACAGCATATTTCCCGCGCTTCCAATTCCACATCCACAACGCCTTATGAAACATACCCATCCTCCTCAAGTGTCGTAACGAAGACATCTTCAAGTGACATTGTTAATTCTTCAATGAGTATTGGTTGCTCTTTATAAAACTTTTCAAGCGTTGTAGCAACATTTCCTTCGATTAAAATCGTATATACTTTTCCTGTTTGGTTTAATATTTTAATATTGCTTAAGTTTTCTAGTTTTTGAGGTAGTGATCGTTCGTAAGCAACTTGGACTTTAGCAAATTGTGATTTTGCATCATCTAGTGATGTAATAGAATCTACTGTATGTCCTTTTAAAATAATGATTGTATCGGCAATTTTTTCAACTTCATCTAAATGGTGAGTGGAGATGAAAATTGTAATTTCTTTTTCTGCTACTTCTTCAACGAGAAATTGTAGAATCTGTCTTTTAACGATAGGATCAAGTCCGTTTGTCGGTTCATCTAAAATGACATATTCTGCTTTTACAGCGAAAGCTAAAATGATCGCAAGCAGTGCTTTCATTCCTTTTGAGTAACTACGAATGCGTTTGTTTGGTAAATTAAAACGTTCTAATATTTCATAAAAATATTGTTCATCAAATGCTGTATAAACCGCTTTATAAAACTTTACGATTTCCTTCACTGTATATCCGTTCAGTATGTTAGTAGAATCTGGAACGTATACAACTTTTTGTTTAATTTCAGGATGCATATGAACATCTGTATTATCATATGTAACAGTTCCTTCATCGGGGTCTAAAATGCCGACCATCGTTCGTAATAAAGTTGTTTTCCCTGCGCCATTTCTTCCGAGTAATCCGACGATACTACCTTTTTGTAATGTGAAAGAAACATCGTCTAAAATCGTTTGGTTATCAATTGTTTTCTTCAAGTTTGTCACTTTCAACATCTGTATTTCCTCCAATCTCTTTATAGTATGAATCTATCCAATCGTGAATTTTATCTTTCGTAATCCCAAGATAAGAGGCTTCTAGTAATAATTGATGAAATTGCTTTTCAACCATAGTGATTTTCCTTTCGTCTAATGTTG
This sequence comes from Bacillus sp. RC51, assembly GCF_044908115.1. Lineage (NCBI taxonomy): Bacteria > Bacillati > Bacillota > Bacilli > Caryophanales > Bacillaceae > Bacillus > Bacillus sp. RC51. The sequence continues at coordinate 328,225 of NZ_JBIYCW010000002.1, forward strand.
GGGTAATCGATTGGGCTACAAATGTTCCTTTTCCTCGTAATGTTTCAATAATCCCTTGTCGCTCTAATTCTTGATAAGCTTTACTTACTGTATTTGGATTTATAACGAGCAAAGAAGCAAGCTCGCGTACAGAAGGAAGCTTATCACTTGGAGCTAACATATTTTTTAGTACGAGCTCTTTTATATTTTGAACAATTTGTTCCCATATCGGAGTGTTGCTTCTTGGATCAAGTTGAATATGCAAGAGCAATGTCTCCTTCCTGATGAGTATTAAGTGTACTACTACGTGTAATACACTTAATACAATATAGGCAATGAACTTATTTGTCAACTGAAAATAATAGAAAAATATGGTATTAAAAATGTATAAATTGGAAAAAATAAGTTTGATATAGAATGGAGGGTTAGTCATGAAGCGAGTTTTTGGAATACTTGTTTGTTTCATGTTATTGCTTTCTGGTACTTCAGTTAGTTTCGCACAATCTGAGAAAACGAAGCAGGAAAAAACAGAAGAAACCACGCCGAAGTTAGCGGAACAAGCGTCGTCAGCGATCGTAATTGAACAAGATACAGGTAAAGTTTTGTTTGATAAAAATCCGAATGAAAAGTTACCACCTGCTAGTATGACAAAGATTATGACAATGCTATTAATTATGGAACAAGTTGAAAAAGGAAAACTAAAACTAAACGATAAAGTTAGAGCGAGTGAACACGCAGCTTCAATGGGCGGATCACAAATTTTTCTAGAACCTGGGGAAGAGATGACTGTAAATGAAATGTTAAAGGGCATTGCAATTGCATCTGGAAATGATGCATCTGTTGCAGTAGCTGAGCATATCGCTGGTTCAGAAGAAGGTTTCGTAAATATGATGAACAAAAAAGCGAAAGATCTAGGATTGAAAAATACACATTTTCAAAATCCGACAGGTCTCCCGGCTAAAGATCATTATTCTACAGCGAATGATATGGCTATTATGGCGAAAGAGTTGATGAAGTATCCACTTATTCGAAAATACACAGGTAAATATGAAGACTATTTACGTGAAAATACGGATAAGAAGTTTTGGCTTGTTAATACGAATAAGCTAGTACGTTTTTATCCTGGAGTAGATGGGGTGAAAACAGGCTTTACGACAGAAGCGAAATATTGTTTAACGGCATCGGCTGAGAAAAATGGTATGCGTGTTATTTCAGTTGTAATGGGAGCACCTACATCAAAAGAACGGAACAATCAAGTAACGAAGCTTCTTGATTATGCATTTGGACAATACATGACAAAGAAATTATATACACGTGGTGAGAAAATTAAGACTGTACAAGTAGGAAAAGGTAAGGAAGAAAAAGTAGATTTAGTTGCGTCAGACAATGTGTCTCTTCTTATGAAGAAGGGCGAAAATATGGACAAAGTTAAACAAGAAGTGATTGCTGAAAAGAAAGTGAAGGCACCGATTAAAAAAGGTGATGCACTTGGCACACTTGTTATTAAAAGAGATAAAGATGTTTTATTAAAACAAACAATTGTAGCGAAAGAAGATGTTGAGGCAGCGAGCTGGTGGGAGTTATTTAAAAGAAGTTTTGGGATGTTTTCAACATCAAAATAGCGGCGGGAATTTTGATGTTTTTCTGTTCGTATTTACTGAAATAATTGCTGAAAGGTTTCACTTTATGACGAAATAGTTCTTCTTTTGTCAGTAGGAAGGATTCTGATTTTATATCACGAAAATCTTATGTTAATGAGTAAAGTTTGAGCATAAGGAGGAAATCGTGTGAGTCTTTCCATGCATTTAGAAGTAAAACGTGACGTCTTATGTGTGAGGCTAGAGGGCGAGTTAGATCATCATACTGCTGAAGAGTTGCGAACGAAAGTCACAGATATGATTGAGACACATGGTGTTCATCATATTGTTTTGAGCCTAGAGAACTTAACATTTATGGATAGTTCTGGTTTAGGCGTTATATTAGGCCGATATAAACATGTAAAGGGATTAGGTGGAGAGATGGTTGTCTGTGCAATTTCACCGCCCGTTAAACGTTTATTTGAAATGTCAGGTCTATTCAAAATTGTTCGTTTAGAAGAAAGTGAAGCGCGTGCGCTCGCGACGTTGGGGGTGGCGTAGATGAGAAATGAAATGAACCTTCAATTTTCAGCGTTAAGTCAGAATGAATCATTCGCTCGTGTTACGGTAGCTGCTTTTATTGCGCAATTAGACCCGACGATGGAAGAACTAACAGAGATTAAAACAGTTGTGTCAGAAGCGGTTACAAATGCAATTATTCATGGGTATGAAGGAAATGCAGAAGGTGTTGTTTATATTTCAGTGATTTTGGAAGAAGCGATGGTGAAACTCACGATTCGAGATGAAGGGATTGGTATCTTTAACTTAGATGAAGCAAGACAACCCCTTTTTACAACTAAACCTGAATTAGAGCGTTCCGGAATGGGATTTACTATCATGGAAAATTTTATGGATGAAGTAGAAGTTATTTCAAACGAATCTTTCGGGACAACAATCCATTTGACAAAATACTTATCAAATAGTAACGCTCTATGCAATTAAGGAGAATAGCCAATGGACATAGAGGTCAGAAATGAGAAGAAGAAACCTCAGTTAAAGGACCACGAGCTAAAAGCGTTAATTCAAAAAAGTCAAGATGGAGATCAACAAGCGAGAGATACAATCGTTCAAAGTAATATGCGTCTCGTATGGTCGGTTGTACAGCGATTTCTTAATCGAGGATACGAACCAGACGATTTATTTCAAATTGGATGTATTGGACTCTTAAAATCGGTAGATAAATTTGATTTATCTTTCGACGTGAAATTTTCAACATATGCAGTTCCAATGATTATCGGTGAAATACAACGATTTTTACGTGACGATGGATCAGTGAAAGTAAGTAGATCTTTAAAAGAAACAGGAAACAAAGTCCGAAAGATGAGAGACGAGCTTTCGAAAGAATTTGGAAGGGCTCCAACGATTAATGAGGTAGCACAGGCTCTTGAACTAACGCCGGAAGAAGTTGTTCTGGCGCAAGAAGCGAGTCGTCCTCCTTCGTCGATACATGAAACTGTGTATGAAAACGATGGAGATCCAATTACTATTTTAGATCAAATTGCAGATCAATCGGAAACGAAATGGTTTGATAAAATTGCTTTAAAAGAAGCAATTAGAGAATTGGATGAACGAGAAAGGCTAATTGTGTATTTGCGCTATTATAAAGACCAAACCCAATCAGAAGTAGCGGAGCGCATAGGCATTTCGCAAGTACAAGTTTCAAGACTTGAAAAGAAAATATTAAAGCAGATGAAAGATCGAATAGATGAATAGCTATCTATTCGATTTTTTTTATTGTCACGAAAAGGAGAAGATTCCAACTATCGATAAAAAATTCACAGAATTTATTGATAATTTAGTTAATTTAAACTATAATCCAAATATGAACTTGTCACAAAGGGGGAAGGAAACATGGAAACGAGGCAACAATGGGGAACTAGGGCTGGATTTATTTTTGCAGCAATCGGTTCCGCTGTTGGACTAGGGAATATATGGCGTTTTCCTTATACAGCGTATGAAAACGGGGGAGGCGCATTCTTTTTACCGTACTTATTTGCATTATTAACGACTGGTATTTCATTGTTAGCTTTCGAGTTTGCTCTTGGGCATCGTCATCGTGGTTCGGCGCCACTTACATTCTTCCGTATTCATCGACGTGCTGAATTTATTGGATGGTGGCAAATGTGTGTGACATTTATTGTTTCAACATATTACGCTGTAATCATTGCTTGGTCTATTTCGTATACGTACTTTGCAATTACTGGAGCATGGGGGAAAGACACGCAATCATTTTTATTTAAAGAATATTTACATGTTGCAGATAAGCCAGGACAATTCGGGGGGCTCGTACCAGAAGTATTAATTCCGTTAGCTCTCGTTTGGATTATTGTGCTTGGTGTTGCGTTTAAAGGAGTTAAAAAAGGAATCGAAGTTGTTAACCGCATTTTTATTCCTTTACTAGTTGTTATGTTCCTTATTATCGTTGTTCGTGCAGTGACGATGGAAGGTGCGATGCAGGGGCTAGATGCATTCTTTAAACCAGATTGGAGTCGTATTTTTGATGGGAAAGTATGGCTTGCTGCTTACGGTCAAATTTTCTTTAGTTTATCTTTAGCATTCGGAATTATGATTACGTATTCTAGTTATTTACCGAAAAACTCAGATACAACAAATAATGCTTTTATTACAGGATTTGCAAATTCAGGATTTGAATTATTGGCAGGTATTGGTGTCTTTGCAGCTCTTGGATTTATGGCGAATAACATGGGGGTACCGGTTGATAAAGTAGCTAGTGCTGGTGTAGGACTTGCATTTGTAGTATTCCCGCAAATTATTAATGAGTTACCGATGTCGCCGTTATTTGGTGTATTATTCTTCTTATCTCTAACTGTTGCTGGAATTACATCACTCATTTCACTTGCAGAAGTATGCTTTGCCGCTGTATCTGAAAAATTCAGTTTGAGTCGTCAAAAGACGATTGGAATTATGGGAACGCTATTAGTATTAGTTTCTCTTGTTTTTGCAACACGTGGTGGACTTATGTTCCTAGATGTTGTTGATTACTTCGCTAACAATTTTGGATTGATTACAATTGCACTCGTTGAAGTAGTTACAATAGGACTAATCTTGCGCCGTTTACCAGTTTATCAAAATCATGCAAACTTTGTATCTGATATAAAGTTAGGAACGTTTTGGAGAGTGAGTTTACTCGTTATTACTCCACTTATGTTAGGGTATATGTTAATTGATGGTACAATCCAAAACATTAAAAAGAACTACGGAGGTTATCCAACAGAGTTTGTTGTAACGTATGGTTGGTCGATAGCGGCAGCGTTTCTTATAGTTGCACTAGTCATTAGTCTGAAGAAATGGAATGCACAAATACATTCAGACTCTGTCCAGCTTGAAAAAGAATGGAAGGACCGAGGTGTTTCATGATGAGTGGATCAGCGATTATGATGATGGTTATAGGTATGGTAGTCATTTGGGGAGGACTTGCATTAAGTATTGCAAATTTATTTAAGAAAAAGGCATAAGCTAAAAACATCTGTACCGAAATGGTACAGATGTTTTTTTTATGAAAAAATTGTATTAGAAAAAATTCCAATAACCATACTACAACTACGAGGAAGAGTGAAGGGGTGAATGAAAATTGGAACAAACGATTTATATTAAAATGCGCAATCGCTTAAAAGTGTCTCCTACGTATGAAGTAAAGCTGAGCGATGTTGCTCAACTTGCCGGAGATTCTTTTGTAGTTGAGTTGTTACAAAATGAAATAGTCTACAAAATAACAGCGCATGATAAAACACATGTTGTAATTGATGTTATGAAAGTGATTGAGATTATTCAACAAAAAGCGGCTCACATACAAATTAATTTACTTGGTTCTGGACAAACTCTTGTTGAAATTATATACGAAAAAAAGAAAGTGCATCCGGTTTTCTTCGGACTTGTATGGTTGTTACTTTTCATTGGAGCGGCCCTTGCAATCATTTATTTCCATGAAGATGTAAGTATGCAACAAGTACACCAACGGTTATATTACATGATTACTGGAGAATTTAAGGCGCAACCACTTTTATTTCAAATTCCTTATTCATTAGGTCTTGGATTAGGTATGGTCTTATTTTTTAATCATGTATTTCAAAAGAGAATTAATGAAGAGCCGAGCCCGTTAGAAGTTGAGATGTTTCAATATCAGCAGTCGCTTGATCAATATGTAATTGTTCATGAAAACAAGGATAATATGAAACAGATTGCTGATGATTGAGTGTGCATTTGTTGTATTAATTGGCTTAGCTGGAGGGATTGCAGTAGGTAGCGGATATGTCGCGTTTTTAGCTGTACTTGGTATAATCCCTCGTTTAGCTCAATTAACGAGAAGTGGAAAGCATATTCAATACTTTGAGTGGGCGGTCATTGCAGGTACTTTAACAGGGGCTTGGTGTAGTTTGAAAAATATTACATTTCAAACGTCACAATATTGGCTTGTTATATTAGGGATATTTTGTGGCACATTCATTGGAATGCTCGCTGCGGCGTTAACGGAAGTGTTAAACGTTTTACCTATTTTAGCGAAACGAGTAAGGGTAGAGGAGAAAATTATTGTTTTACTCGTTGCTCTTGTACTTGGGAAAGTAATAGGCTCGTTGTTTCACTGGATTTATTTCGTAAAGTAGGAGGCAATATATATGGCAGGGCGAAAATTGAAGGACGATTACATAAATAAAGTGAAGGAGTACCATCCAAAATCGAACTATTTCATAAATTGTGTGAAGGCATTTCTTGTTGGTGGACTCATTTGTACAGTCGGAGAAATATTGATGAAATTTTATATACATTATTTTCACTTTAGTGAACAAGAGGCGGGAAATCCGACAGTTGCAACGCTTGTTTTATTGTCGGCGATTTTAACAGGGTGTGGTGTATATGATAAAATCGGGCAGTTTTCTGGAGCGGGATCAGCTGTACCAGTTACTGGATTTGCGAATTCTATGGCGAGTGCCGCACTAGAGCATAGGAGTGAAGGGATTGTTCTAGGAATCGCTACTAACATGTTTAAGCTTGCAGGAAGTGTCATTGTATTTGGAGTCGTCGGTGCATACATTATTGGGTTAATAAGATATACATTTCAAATTTTAATGTCTTAAAGGAGGGGTGGGTATGAGATTGACAGGAAAACAAACGTGGGTATTTCAAAATGATATCTTCGTGAATGCAACTGGTACTGCTGTCGGTCCGAAAGAAGCTGAAGGCCCTCTTGGAAAGGATTTTGATATTTCATATTCTGACTTACATTGCGGAGAGGAAAACTGGGAACTTGCTGAACGAAGGTTAATGTCAGACTCAATTCAACAAGCGATGCAAAAAGGGAATATAAAAAAATCGCAAATTGATTTCTTTTTAGCGGGAGATTTATTAAACCAAACAGTGACAGCAAATTATGTTGCTCGTGAGTATGGTATTCCTTTTTTAGGGATGTTCAGCGCTTGTGCGACGTCAATGGAAACTTTGGCGATTGGATCAGCTTTTATAGATGGTGGATTTGCGAATCGTATTTTAGCTACAGTAAGTAGTCATAATGCGACGGCTGAAAGACAATTTCGTTCCCCAACAGAATACGGAGGACAAAAGCCAGGGACAGCAAACTCAACTGTTACCGGAGCAGGGTCAATATTAATTAGCAATGAGGAGAGTGCAATTAAAATAACAGCAGCAACAATTGGTAAAGTGCAAGATTTAGGAATTGCTAATCCTTTAGATATGGGATCAGCGATGGCACCAGCTGCTGCTCATACAATTCAACAACATTTTGAAGATTTGAGAAGAAGTGCAGCTGATTATGATCTTATTGTTACTGGTGATTTATCGGCTGTTGGGACACCAATTGCGAAACAACTTTTACTTGAGGAAGGGTATGATTTGGGGAATGTATACAATGATTGTGGATTAATGATTTACAATTCAAATCAAGAAGAAGTGTTTGCAGGGGGCAGTGGTTGTGCTTGTTCAGCTGTTGTAACATACGGCCATTTATTGCGTGAAATGCAAAAAGGGAATTTACAAAGAATTTTTGTCGTTGCAACTGGAGCTTTATTAAGCCCCATGATGATGCAACAGAAGGAAACGATTCCAACGATTGCGCATGGTGTTGTGTTTGAAAGCGTTAAAGGAGAGTGAATTGTGGATTTTATATATGCATTTCTTGTAGGAGGAGCTATTTGTGTAATTGGACAAGTGTTGCTAGATTTCGCAAAGTTAACACCGGCACATTTAATGGCAACTTTTGTAGTCGCCGGAGCTATTTTAGACGGATTCGGATTGTACGATCAGCTCATAAAATTTGCAGGTGCTGGGGCAACAGTCCCTATTACAAGTTTTGGACACTCACTATTGCACGGGGCAATGCATGCAGCAGAAAAACATGGATATTTAGGAATTGGAATCGGCATGTTTAGCTTAACGTCTGCGGGGATTTCAGCAGCGATATTATTTTCATTTTTTGTTGCACTTATATGTAAACCGAAAGGATAAATCAAATGAGACGAAGGGTTGTTTTGGTCACAGATGGAGATGAATATGCAAAGCGGACAATTGAGCTGTTAACAAAGGAATTTGGGGGGAGGTGTATTTCAGCATCGCAAAGTAATCCGACCAAATTGACAGGGAAGAAAGTTGTTGAGCTTATTATGCAAACGCCATATGACCCTGTATTTGTCATGTTTGATGACAGCGGATTTATAGGAGAAGGATCTGGTGAAAAGGCGTTAAAGTATGTCGCAACACATAAACAAGTTGATGTACTCGGTATTTTAGCAGTAGCATCTAATACACATCATTGGGAATGGGCGCGTGTAGATGTAAGTGTAGATCGGAATGGGAATTTGACAGAATATGGCGTTGATAAATTTGGACTCCCAGATGGTGAAATTGGCAGGATTAGTGGGGATACGATTTATTGTTTAGATGGTCTGAATGTTCCTGTCATAGTGGGGGTCGGTGATATTGGCAAGATGTGCGGAAATGATGAATGGGAGAGAGGATCACCTATTACTAGAAAAGCGATTCAATTAATTTTGGAAAGGAGTGGCTTTTATGACGAAGCCTAAAAAAGTGAATATCCCGATTTCATCTTTTTTAAGTGATAATGAAAATTATTTAAAGCAAACAGTTGGGCTTGGTGTTACATACGATGTTGGCATTCGTAAATTTCAAATTTTAAATAAAGAAATTGGTGTGTTATTTGTAAATGGACTTTGTGATACGAATTATATTATCCCTATTTTAGAAGAAGCGGTGGATACAAATGAAATAAGGGATGTAGAAGAAGATACAGTAAAGCTTTTAGAGAATCGTTTAATTCATCAACAAGTAAGTAAAGTAAAAACGATGGATGATGTAATGCTCCAAGTATTATCAGGACTCATTGTTATATTTGTGGAAGGTGAAACTGAAGCGTTCGCAATAGATGTTCGTAGTTATCCGGGCCGGACACCCACAGAACCAGATACAGAAAAGGTAGTGCGTGGTGCAAGGGATGGATTTGTTGAAAATATCGTTGTAAATACAGCGTTAATTCGTAGAAGAATACGCGATCCACGTCTTCGAAATGAAATGATTCGAGTAGGGGATAGATCGCAAACGGATATTTGTATTACATATGTACAAGATGTTGCAAATCCGGATTTAGTTAAGATTATAAAACAAGAATTAAATAATATTGAAGTAGATGGGATTACGATGGCGGATAAAACGGTAGAAGAATTTGTAGTGAAACAAGGTTATAATCCATTCCCGCTTATCCGATACACAGAGAGACCAGATGTAGCAGCAAATCATCTGTTAGAAGGACATGTGTTAGTACTCGTTGATACATCACCAAGTGCTATGATCACTCCAACAACATATTTTCACCATTTACAGCATGCAGAAGAGTTTAGACAAAATCCAGCTGTAGGTACATTTTTACGTTGGGTACGTTTTTTAGGTGTTATATTTTCGCTATTTTTACTGCCATTTTGGCTAGTTTTTGTTTTTGATCCGACTCTTTTACCGGAAAGCCTTGCTTTCATTGGACCAAATAAGATGACGCATTTACCGATTTTATTACAAATTTTGATGGCGGAAGTCGGACTCGAATTTTTAAGAATGGCCGCCATTCATACACCGACATCATTGTCGTCGGCAGCAGGATTAATTTCTGCCATATTAATTGGTCAAATTGCAATTGATGTAGGTTTGTTTGTACCAGAAGTTATTTTATACGTAGCCGTTTCTATGATTGGGTCATTTGCAACGCCGAGTTATGAACTTGGACTTGGAAATAAGGTCGGAAAATTGTTTGTCATTATTTTAACAGGCATATTTCATGAAATGGGATTTGTCATTGGAATGACGATGTTGATTCTGTTTTTAACATCTATAAGAAGTTTGCAAACACCGTATTTATGGCCGTTTTTACCGTTTGATTGGGGCGCGTTAACGAAAATTTTACTTCGTCCAACTATGTCTAGTTTAAAGGTTCGTCCAAGTATTGTAAGACCTCAAAATGTGCGAAGACAAAAATAAGCGGGATTATGCTCCGCTTATTTTTTATTGAAAATTTATTGTTTTTTTAACAAAAATCAAACATTTTTTTTGTACAATTAGAGTAGATATTGTGTATGGAAGGGGAAGAGGACATGATTAAACTATTTGTAAGTGATTTAGATGATACACTCGTTTACAATATGAATGATATGCAAAAAGAAGATGAACGAGCGCTTTGTTGGCTAGCTGAAAACGGGACAAATATTTGTTTTGCCTCTGGTCGTTTTACTCACCGAATTGATGAGGCGGTAAAAAGGTTTTCGTTCCCGTATTACACAACTAGTTTAAATGGAGCGACAATGATACTACCGGATGGAAAAGTATTTCATGAATCGAGTTTTGAAGATGGGGTTGCCCAGGAAATATATCGATATATACATAAAAAGGGACTAGCAGATATTGTTTGTGCAAATGAGCAGCGATATACAAAAAGGAAGAATGAACATCACCATACTTTTGAAGAGTATATGGGAGTGCATATTGCTGAAATCGAAGAGTTAGAAGAGGAATTTGGGAAGACTGTACATCCTGCGAAATTATTTGTTTTTGGCGAAGAAGAAAAAATTGTAGCATTAGATCAAGAGTTGAGAGATACATTTCATAGCGAAGCGGAAGTCTTTATATCGGGTAAGCGATATGTTGACATTATGCCAAGAGGTGTGAGTAAAGGAAGCGCTCTGAAGCGATTAATGGAACATTTACAAATTGAAGCAAATGAAGTTGCATGTATTGGAGATTCTTTCAATGATATTTCTATGTTTGAAGTAACCCCGCACTCCTTCACCCTCCATCATGCTCATCCGTATGTGAAGGAGAAAGCAAATCATGTTGTCCGTTCGGTTGAAGAAGCTATTATGAAATTACCGTTACTTGTATAAAAAAGAAGCTCGTCACTGGCGAGCTTCTTTTTTTACTTGAATAAAGATTTAACGAAATCAATGATACTAGAGAAGAAATCTTTTACTTTATCTAGGAAACTTTGCCCCTCTTCAGATCCTAAGAAGGCAGACACATGGTCTTTTGCTTTCTCTAATTGGCTACCAACTTGGTTCCAATCGATATTAAGATTTTTCATTTTATCAAATAACGCTACTAGGCTATCCAGCTGTTCATCTGTTAATGTAATACCGAGTTGATCAGCAATTTTTTTAATTAATGTACGTAAATCTTCAGTTGTTTTTGGCTGTTCTTTTGCAATTTCTTCTTTAATTTTTGCAACAAGTTGAACTGCTTTTTCTTCGCCGATTTTATCACCAAGCTGGGCTGTTTGTACCATTTCTTCATTGGCTACTTTTTTTACTTCTTCAGGAATGGCTTTGTTTGATGTTGTTTCATAGGCCTTCATTAAACCTGTTAAAGCAGCAGTTCCTGAAACTTTAAATGGTGCAGTAATTTGAATCTCTGCATCTTTCACACCTGCTGTAATAAGTGCATTTGTGTACATTGCATCTGTTATCGAATTAATGTTTTTTGAGCGTACAATGAGACCTGACCCTGGTTTTGTGTATGTAATCATAGAAGAGGAAATAGCTCTCGTACCAATTTGCGCTTTTGGAACGATGCCCTCTAGAAATTTATGTTCTTCCGCATTAGATACAGTAATAATTTGTGCATCTTTTGGTGCTTTCATTTCTTTCAAAAGATCTTGTTTCTGTTGTTCAGATAAGTTTTCTCCTAGTGTAACAATTGATTCTCCCTCAATGATGTCTGCAAATGAAGCTGTTGGCATAATAAATACGGCTACAGCTAATAGCAGAGCTAGTAATTTCGTTTTCACGAAAAATCGCTCCCTTTCTCTTTCTTAAATTTTCGGGCAACACAGTTATTATAGTATATTTTTCTTATTTGTCACCTAGCTTCTTCCACATTTCAAAAAAGAAGTATGCAGATTGTCGGATTCTTTTTGTTTCTCGTCATGAATATGGTAATATAGTGCTGAGATAGTTGAAAGGAGACATATACATATGAAAACTTTAGGATACATATTAATGGAAAATGGCGAAAAAATCGATTTAGAATTTTTCCCAGAAGAGGCACCAAAAACAGTAGAAAACTTTAAAAAATTAGCAGAGCAAGGATTTTATGATGGTGTGACATTCCACCGCGTTATTCCTGGCTTCGTAAGCCAAGGTGGAGACCCAACAGGCACAGGAGCAGGTGGCCCAGGTTACTCTATCCCATGTGAAACTGATGGAAATCCTCATAGACATCTTGTTGGCTCACTTTCTATGGCACATGCTGGCCGTAACACAGGTGGTAGCCAATTCTTTGTTGTTCATGAGCCACAACCGCATTTAGATGGCGTACATACTGTATTCGGTAAAGCAACAAGCGGTATTGAAACAGTATTAAACATGCGTCAAGGCGATGTAATGAAAGAAGTTAAAGTTTGGGAAGAATAAGTTACGAGAAAAGGAGAGCGATTTTGCTCTCTTTTTTAATTTCCTATAAACAGGGATTGGTATATATTTTAAAGTATATGACACAAATAGGACGGCTACTAACGTTAAATTATATTGTTCATGAGAACACACTTTTAACAAAATACATAGAATGGAGTACGAATTATATGCTTCAATAAATGTATTTCTCTTAACATATTGCTTTTAGTAGAACTACTTTGTTCAAAAGTGGTTAATAAGTGAAATGTGATGAGAAAGGGATTTTCCTTATAGTTCCTATATAGTATTGTCTCTTTTTTGAGCGGTGTAATAGAAAGAAATAGCGTGGAAACATATATTTGACTTTCTTCTTAACGCTTTGTATGATTATCAAGTTGTTTCAGCCTCTTCTCACTCTTGTAAAAATATTGTAGAATGAATGTGATATGAAAAGAGTGATTGAGGGGATAAATAGTTTGTAACTTTTGTAAGAAGGGATAAGGGTTATGTTAATTCGTTTTAAAAAAAGTTATGAAAAAATTGCAATGGGGCTTCTTTCATTTATGCCAACTGAAAAAGATGTAAAAACATTACAATTGACAATGAAAGAATATGAAGCGAAAGAGGATTGGCAATTGTATTTGTGGAAACAAAATGAAGATTTTGTTGGGATAATGGGGATTATAAAAAAAGAAGATCAGGTATTGGAAATTCAGCATTTGAGCGTGAATCCGTCTCACCGTCATATGGGGATTGGGACGAAGATGGTTCAAGAGCTTAAGAGTAAATTTCTTGAGTTTACAATTTGCGGAAATGAGCAAACAGCAAGTTTTTGCAAAAAGTGTAAAGAGCTTGAACAAAATATACATTCATGAAAGCAGGGATAAGTGTTTATTATCTCTGCTTTCTTTTTTGTAGTTGCTCGTGTCGTTCAGAAATGACTTCTGTTCGATCACGCAATGTGTGCTTATTTATGATGTATTCATCAGGAATGACGTTCACATCTTTCCAAGAGAGGTTTTGTTTCTTACATAACTGTATGCATTGTTTTTCTAACGATACGTCTAATAAGGGTAAAAATAACGGCGTGAAAATTTCCTTTTTGTGGATAGAGTGTAATCTTTCATTTAATAAGAACATAAGTTGTTTATGATCTATTCCTAATTGATGTAAAGATGTACTGTTCTTTTCTAAAAGTGCTATTGCGCTTTTTATCATCTTCTCTGCACCATTCCAGTTGGATCGTCTGTGATGGTATAAGGAAACAGCAATTTGAATGAGACCGACTAAGTAATTGTCGCGTTCTCCTCTAGGTTTTAATTTCCAATACTCTTCTAATATTTCATGACATTCAAAATAATCATAGTCTCCGTGAAAATGAATTAAAAATTGTATGTACTCGGTAGGATACATTTTTTTCGCTCCTGTCTAACGGTTATATGTACAGTTTATCATAGAAATATTAACAATAAGCGACTAGGGAAATATCCCTAGTCGCTTTATTGCGTCCTATTAGCAGAAGCAAGCTGCTCCTACAATGATTAGTAAAATGAACAGTACAACAAGTAATGCGAACCCACCGCTAAAACCGCAATCAACGTGACCCATAGTTTTTTGACCTCCTACATTGTTCTTACTACATTGTTATCATATGAAGCGGTGGGCATTATGACATGGGCATAGGTCTATTTTTAATTAAATTTCTTAAAAAGGTTGGATAGAACATGAGTATGCTCTATACTTATGTTGTTATAGAAAAAATGTGGTGGGATGCTTTGTGCAGTATAATTTTAAAGTAGAGGCTTTTGAAGGGCCTTTAGATCTATTGTTACACTTAATACATCGTTACGAAATTGATATATATAATATTCCTGTAGCGGAAATTACAGAGCAATATCTATCTTATGTCCATACGATGAAAGAATTACAATTAGATGTTGCCAGTGAGTATTTAGTAATGGCTGCAACGTTATTGCAAATTAAAAGTAAAATGTTGTTACCGAAACAAGAAGAAGATGTACCTGATAACGGTGAAGACTTTATAGATGACCCTCGTCAAGAATTGATGGAGAGGTTAATTGAATATAAGAAATATAAGCAAGTTGCTACTGAGTTAAAAGAAAGAGAACAAGAAAGAGCACAGCTATATACACGTCCGCCAATTGATTTTACATCATTTCAACAAGAAGAGGAGACAAGCTTACCTCTTGATGTTACGTTATATGATATGTTAGCGGCATTTCAAAAGCTAATGCGTCGTAAAAAAGCAAAGACCCCCGTAACAACGCGAATTACTCGCCAAGAAATACCAATTGCACAGCGAATGACTGATATTATACAACAGTTAGAAGTAAAAGGCGGTCGTCAAAGCTTTTATGATTTGTTTGCTGATGAAGAACGTGAAATAATGGTTGTAACATTTTTAGCGGTTCTTGAGCTAATGAAAAATCAACAAATCATAATTGAGCAAGAACATAATTTTGATGAAATTTTCGTGTTAAGCTCTAATAAATCCGTATAGAGTTGGTATGTGAAAATGGGATAGAAATATTTTATCTTATGTTAGGTTTTAATGTATCGTTTGGAACGAGAGAAGAAATATTGAACCGAACGCATTTACTGTGATTCGGTTTTTTTATGTGTATTTTTATGGAAAATAGGAGGAAGGAGTTCGTAAAATGGATAGAAAAGAACAAAAAGCGATTATTGAAGGACTTTTATTTGTTGCAGGTGACGAAGGGATTTATCCGGAACAGATAGCTAAAGTTCTGGAAGTTGAAGTGGAAGAAGTAATAAACAGTATAGAGGAAATGCAAAAAGAATGTGAAGGATCGAATCGAGGGCTGCAAATTGTACAATATGCAAAAGTGTATCGTTTTGCAACAAAGAAAGAACATGCTGCATACTATCAAAAATTAATAAATACCCCAACAACGGCTTCACTGTCTCAAGCAGCTCTTGAAACGTTGGCAATCGTTGCGTACCGTCAACCGATTACAAGAACAGAAATGGAAGAGATTCGAGGAGTGAAAACAGATAAGGCATTACAAACGTTAGTTTCACACTTACTTATAAAAGAAACGGGAAGAGCGGAAGGACCAGGGCGCCCTATTTTATACGGAACGACGAAAGAATTTTTAGATACGTTTGGATTGAAAACATTAGATGATTTACCACCTCTTTCGGAAGAAAATGAACAAATGAATGAAGCAGATTTATTCTTTGGTTCTTTACAGGAATTATCAAAATAAAAGCTTAGCATTTTGCTAAGCTTTTTTTGTATATCAATTACAGAGCGTGCCATACTAAATGAAAAAAGGAGACGAGTTATGAAAGGTGTACGGAGTATTCTATTGTTGGTTTCTGTTTTATTATGTTTTTCGTTAAACAGCGCATCGGCTAAAAGATATATGATGTCTATTCATACTGCGTCTTCTATACATATGCATCGGCAACATTTTGGTAAAATGAAAGTAAGTTTTTTAAAAGTTGGACAAGGTGATGCGACACTTATTACATTGCCAAATGGTCAAACGATGTTAATAGATGGGGGCCCTTATGAAGCGGGAGAGGTTATTATTCAAAAACTAATTGAAAAAGGAATTAATCATTTAGATGTGATTGTAAGTACTCATCCTGATATGGACCATATAGGGGGGCTTATTCCAATTGTAGAACAAATGCCGGTTTCACTCGTATTAGATAGTGGAAAAACATATAGTTCATTTACTTATCATACGTATCGGAATAATATTAAAAAAAGGGGCATACCTTTCATTTCAGTGAAGGAAGGACAATATATACCGTTAGATCCACATGTTTCTATACAAGTATTAAACAATGGTAAATCGAAAGACGAGAATAACGAGTCCTCAATTGTGTTAAAGATTCGATATGGTAAAGCGGACTTTTTATTAATGGGTGATGCTGATATACGGACGGAAAATGAAATATTAAAGCAGTTTGATGTACATGCAGATGTATTAAAAGTTGGGCATCATGGCTCGTATACTTCAACGAGTGAAACATTCTTAAAAAAAGTAGACCCACAATTCGCTATTCTTTCGTACGGGAGTAGAAATCCATATGGACATCCTCATCAAAGTGTTGTAAGACGATTAAAACAGCGTGGTATAATGATATACGGAACAAACAAGCGTACAGTAGAAATAGAAACAGACGGTGAACATATTACTATGGGATCGAGTGGTCTTATGCCACTACTTAAGTAATTAATTATATAAGAGGGTATTTTCCATTTTGGAAAAAATGAATAACATATATTATAATGAAAAAGAAATAAATTTCCTTTTTTCTGCTGAATGAAGAGGAAATTTCATTAGAATGTATAGACAACTACTCGTGTGTATATTAAGATGGAATTAGGCGAATAAGGTAATAATAACAAGTAGGTATTTCATGGGAAAGGATCGATGAAAATGAAAACGCAAGTTGTCATCAATGCCAAAATTTATACAGGTAAAGAAGTAGTGGAAAACGGATTTATTCGTTACACAGAAACAGTTAAAGAAATTGGTTTGATGGCTCAATATGTATCACAAGAAAATGAAACTGTGTTAGATGTGGCAGGAAAGATTGTGATTCCAGGTATGATTGATGTTCATATTCATGGTGGATACGATATTGATGCGATGGATGCAAATAGCGATGGATTAGTAACTCTTGGTAAAGAAATGTTAAAAGAAGGAGTTACAACTTACTTCCCAACAACAATGACACAAGCTCCAGAAGCGATTGAAGCGGCGCTAAGTGCTGCGAAGGAAGCGAAAGACAAAGGAGCACATTTCGAATATATTCACTTAGAAGGACCATATGTTTCAAAAAAACGTGCGGGTGCACAACCACTTGAACATATTGTTCCTGCGAGTATCGAGCAATTTAAACAATGGCAGGAAGCAAGCGGTAATCTAATTAAATTAGTAACATATGCACCGGAAGAAGAAGGTGCGTTAGAGTTTGAACAGTATCTTGCTGAAACAGGTGTTGTTGGCACAATGGGGCATACAGATGCAATTGATGCACAACTGAAAAATAGAAAAATTACACATGCAACACATTTATACAATCAAATGCGTGGATTACATCATCGTGAACCAGGAGTTGTTGGTCATGTGTTATTAAATCCAGATGTAATGGTTGAAGTAATTACAGATGGTATTCACATTCACCCTGATATGGTGAAATTAGCATATAAATTAAAAGGACCGAAAAAAGTAAGTGTCATTACAGATGCAATGCGTGCAAAAGGTCTTGAAGAAGGATTATATGAGCTTGGCGGACAGCCAGTACATGTAAAAGATGGCAGTGCCCGATTAGAAGATGGAACGTTAGCTGGTAGTATTTTAAAAATGGATCAAGCTTTCCGAAATGTAATTGAATTTACAGGATGTTCAATCGAGGAGGCAGTGTTAATGACATCAGTTAACCAAGCAGAAGAATTTGGATTAAATAATAAAGGCGCGTTAGCGGTATGTAAAGATGCAGACTTTGTTGTTATGACTGAAGAATTACATGTATATGATACGGTTCGTTTAGGAATTCATATGAAGGAAGGGAAGTAATTAGATGAATATTCTTGTTGTAAAAACTCCAGAAGAATTAGCAGAAGCAGGTTATAAGTTAATTAAAGAGGTTGTAAAATCAAAAGAAAATCCAACTTTAGGAATGGCTACAGGAAGCTCTCCATTAGGTATTTATGCAGAAATGCGAAAAAATAAACTTGATACAAGTCATGCAACCACTGTAAACTTAGATGAGTACGTAAATTTACCACACGAAGATAAAAACAGCTATCATTATTTCATGCAAGAACAGTTGTTTGATCATCTTCCATTTAAACAAACTTATGTACCGAATGGGATGGCAAGTGATTTAGAGGAAGAGTGCAAGCGTTATGAAGGCATTCTAGTAGCTAACCCAGTTGACTTACAGATTCTTGGAATCGGTGAAAACGGTCACATCGGATTTAATGAGCCAGGAACACCATTTAATTCTCCAACTAACATTGTAGAATTAACAGAATCTACACGCCAAGCAAACCTTCGCTTCTTTGAAAATGAAGAAGATGTGCCGACTCATGCGATTACAATGGGAATTGGAAGTATTATGAAAGCGAAACAAATTCTACTTGTTGCTATGGGATCTAAAAAGGCAGAAGCTATTAAAGAATTATTGCAAGGTGAATATAGTGAGGCGTGTCCTGCTACAGTTTTACAACGTCATCCGAATGTAACCGTAATCGCAGATCCAGAAGCTCTATCTTTATGCAGTGAGGCGATTGCTGATGAACATCGACAAGTATTCACCATTTCCGATCTATTATCAGATTCAAGAGTGGGTGAAACAGCTAATTGAGGAAGGCGAATGGAAGCCGGGAGATAAAATTCCATCTGAGAATGAACTTTGTGATAAGTTCGAAGTGAGTCGTATGACAATCAGACAGGCGATTAATAACTTAGTGGAACAAGGTTATTTATACCGGAAACGTGGGATTGGAACGTTCGTCCAACTTCCGAAAGTGGAGCAAAAGTTGCAAGGAATGACGGGATTCACAGAAGATATGATTTCTCGTGGTATGAAACCGAGCAGCCAGTTATTAAGTTTCCGCCTAGTTCCAGCTACTGCTAAAATAGCAGACCGGCTGAGAATACAAGAGGGAGAATCGGTTTATGAAGTGAGGCGTACGCGCTTAGCTGATGACGAACCGATTGCATTTGAGACGACATATTTGTCGCCAACTCTTGTGAAAGATATTAACGAAGAAATATTGCAACAATCTTTATATGAACATTTAGAGAAAAAACTGGGCTTTAAGCTTGTTCGCGCTACTCAATCAATTGAAGCTTCAATTGCAACGGATAATGAAGCTGAACATCTGCATATTCCTAAAAAGGCGCCTGTACTTGTAATGCGCCAATGGTCATATTCAGAAGGTGAGATACCGTTAGAGTATGTGAAATGTATTTATCGTGGGGATCGTTATAAATTTATTACAAACATCGCACGTAACAAATAATATATTTCAGTTTGTAAAGTACAGTGAATTTTAAAGTGTTTAACATGTAAAGAAATAAAAATACGACTCATCCTTATAAGGAGTGAGTCGTATTTTTATTATGAGCAATTACGTGGTTAACAGCATCTTTAACCGTATTTACTACATAGTGAGCGTGCTCTTTTACTGCGTCATCTGCTTGAGACATAGCAAAACTGTGAGGAGTTAAAGAGAACATTGGAATATCATTATAAGAATCCCCTATGCAAGCAATTTCCTCTGGTTGTATTTGAAATTCTTTTAATAAAATAGAAATAGCAGAACCTTTACTAATATTTGGTGGCATTACATCTAAACATTGTTCAGCTGAAATGAAAGTACTAACTTTTCCATGGAATTTTTCATCAATCTTTTTTTGAAGGAGTTGTAAGTTTTCCTTTGTTCCACCGATAGAAATTTTATTTGGAAAAATTGTATCATCGATTTTCTGTAATAAATTTGGTTCTTCAACAGAAGTCATTGCTACTTGTTTTTCGAGTTCATGAATAAAAGGTGTCTTTTCTTCAATATAGTAATTATGCTCATCACTTACATAACGGAAATAAGGGTCTTGATTTGTCATAGCTAGTAAATCAGGAAGAATGCTGGAATCAAAATTTGCGGATAATAGTTGCTTATTTTCATTAGTGTATACAAACACACCGTTTACACTAATACGATGGAAATTTGTATTTACAGCTTTCATTAAGTCTGCGATTTCATTATCAAGTCGTCCAGAAGCGAAGCAAAGAATAACATTTTGCTCAGCAAGACTGCGAAGTGCCGCAACATCCTGTTCATCAATCAGACCTCCATGCTGCATCATTGTACCGTCAATATCACTTACAAACATTTTAATCATGTTGCTATCTCCTTTCTATGTACAGTTGCCCTTACATTATACGCATCATATACAAACATGTCTAAAAAATGAATTTTTATTAAATGGTAGATGTTTTATATTGACGAAAAAGAAGAATGTTCTGTAACATAAAAGTAGGCTATTTAAGTACGAGGGTGGTGTTATATGAGTAATTATCTAGAAATTAAAAAAGTTTTAAATAATAATGTCATCATTGCTAGCCATCCTGAACACGAGGAAGTAGTAGTGATCGGTAAAGGAATCGGATTTGGGAAAAAGGCTGAAGATGTGTTGGAGCAAGAACAAATTGAGAAAATGTTTGTTTTAAAAAATGAACGTGATCGAGAACAATACAAACTTTTAGTACCACATGTGAGTGAAAAGCTAATTGAATTGATGAATGATATTATGTTATACATTCAAGAAAAAGCGGAGTCTCCATTAAATGAACATATTCATATCGCTTTAACAGATCATATTTCTTTTGCAATTAAAAGGCTGAAACAAGGACTTACAATAGATAATCCTTTTTTAGTTGAAACGAAAATGCTATATCCAGAGGAATATAAAATTGCTGAAGGAGTTGTGAAACTTTTAAATTCTCGTTTGCAAATTACATTGCCAGAAGGAGAAGTTGGCTTTATCGCACTCCATATTTATAGCTCGCTTACAAACTCTGATTTATCTTCTGTTAATCAAAATTCTCGTCTTATTGCACAACTTGTGTCTTTAATTGAGACAAGCCTACAAATTACATTAGACCAAGAAAGCATTCATTATTTACGCCTTATTCGCCATTTACAATATGCTATTGAGCGGGTGAAAAAAGGAGAAAAAGTAGAAGAAGCACAGAGTTTTGCTGATTTATTAAAGTTGGAATATCCAGTTTGTTATAATTTGGCGTGGAAACTAGTCAAAGTAATGCAGAAAGAATTACAACTTCCTGTATATGAAGCGGAGAGTATTTATTTAACGATGCATTTACAACGATTAGTGAAAGTAGAACATGTGTAAAAAGACATATATTTTTGTCTAAAATGAAAACGTTAAAAAAAATGATTGAATCGCTTACAATAGTTATGTATAATAACTATTGCAAAGTTATACAAAATTCGACAAACACATTAAGGTAAATAACGAAAACGTTTGCTTTAATTATAGTGAACTTATACGTAATCCTATTTTTGACACGTGTTACTGATTCGATCAGGCATGAGTGGAGAAAAGTTGGGAATGTAAGCTAAAGAAAGGGACATACTACCCTTTGTATAGCTATCGTTCTATCTTTTTTTTCCTCATGCCTTTTTGGCGTTTGTCGAAAAGTATCAATATAGATAAGAGAGGAAGGGTTTCCATGTTTAAGAAGATCTTTGGTGTTCTTCAAAAAGTCGGAAAAGCGCTTATGCTTCCAGTAGCGATTTTACCGGCAGCAGGTATTTTACTTGGATTTGGTAATGCATTTCAAAATCCACAACTAACAAATGTTATCCCTGCTTTAAAAGCAGATTGGTTCGTAATGGTTGCAAAAATTATGGAACAATCTGGCGATATTATTTTCGCTAACCTTGCGCTATTATTCGCAGTTGGGGTAGCGATCGGTTTAGCTGGTGGAGACGGAGTAGCTGGTTTAGCAGCGTTCGTCGGATACTTAATTATGAACAAAACGATGAGTGTGTTCTTAGAAGTAGATAAACTAGTGAAAGTAACAAGCACTGGAACAGACCCAGTAAAAATTGGATTTTCAGATCCAGCATATGCAAACGTATTAGGAATTCCAACGCTGCAAACAGGAGTGTTTGGTGGTATTATCGTCGGGATAGTAGCGGCATATTGTTATAATAAATACTTCAACATTGAATTACCATCATACTTAGGTTTCTTTGCAGGTAAGCGTTTCGTACCAATCGCAACTGCAACATTCTCTTTAGTGGTAGGTATTATCATGTGCTTCATTTGGCCATACATTCAGGGTGGCTTAAATACGTTCTCACATCAAATGATTGATGCAAATAGAACGATAGCAGCATTTATATTCGGTTTAATCGAACGTTCATTAATTCCATTTGGATTACATCATATTTTCTATTCACCGTTCTGGTTCGAATTCGGTCAGTATACAAATGCAGCTGGCGAATTAATCCGTGGTGACCAAAAAATCTTTATGGCACAGTTAAAAGACGGCGTAGAATTAACAGCAGGTACATTTACAACTGGTAAGTATCCGTTCATGATGTTCGGTCTTCCAGCAGCAGCTTTAGCAATGTACCATGAAGCACGTCCGGAAAATAAAAAATTAGCAGCTGGTATTTTAGGATCTGCTGCATTAACATCTTTCTTAACAGGTATTACAGAACCACTTGAATTTTCATTCTTATTCGTAGCACCAGTATTATTCGGAATTCATGCAGTATTCGCTGGTCTATCATTTATGACAATGCAAATTTTAGGTGTTAAAATTGGTATGACATTCTCTGGTGGTTTAATTGACTTCATATTATTCGGTGTACTACCAGGTCGTACGGCATGGTGGTGGGTAATTATTGTTGGTCTTGTACTAGCAGTGATTTACTACTTCGGATTCCGTTTCGCAATCCGTAAATGGAACTTAAAAACACCTGGTCGTGAAGTAGCGAATGCTAATGAAGGCGCAGGGAAAACAGAAGCAGGAGAACTTCCACGTGAAGTATTAGTAGCACTTGGTGGTAAAGAAAACATTGCTTCGTTAGATGCTTGTATTACTCGTTTACGCGTTCAAGTTAACGAACAAAAAAATGTAAATAAAGACCGCTTAAAAGAGCTTGGAGCAGCCGGTGTACTTGAAGTTGGAAATAACATTCAAGCTATTTTCGGACCGAAATCTGACACATTAAAATCACAAATTCATGATATTATGTCAGGTCGTACACCTCATGTTGAAAAAGAAGCGCCTGTAAAAGTGGAAGAAGCTCCTCAACAGGTTGATGAAAATGAAACAATCGTTTCACCAATTGAAGGGAAAATCTTACCGATTACAGAAGTACCTGACCAAGTATTCTCAGGGAAAATGATGGGAGATGGATTTGCGATTGAGCCAACAGAAGGAACAGTAGTTTCTCCGGTTAATGGTGAGATTGTAAATGTATTCCCTACAAAACATGCGATTGGTATTCAGTCTGAAGGCGGAAAAGAAATTTTAATCCACTTCGGTATTGATACTGTAAAATTAAATGGTGAAGGCTTTGAAGCGCTTGTAGCACAAGGTGATAAAGTGAAACAAGGACAACCATTATTAAAAGTAGATCTTGCATTTGTAAAAGAAAATGCACCATCTATTATTACACCAATCGTCTTTACGAATTTACAACAAGGGCAACAAGTCGAATTGAAAAAAGACGGAAATGTTAAGAAGGGCGAAAACGCTATTATTGACATTCAGTAGGAATTTGACGCAAAATGTTTATAATTATAATAGGCGATGTGGTTGACCGAACATCGCCTATTATATACAATAGATGATGTAGTACTCACGTCTATACAACTAAAAAAATACTGTATTTGAAGGAGATAAATTATCATGGAAAAAATCTTTAAAGTAACTAGCGACTCAGGAATTCATGCTCGTCCAGCAACTCTACTTGTAAACACTGCAAGCAAATTTGGTTCTGACATTAACTTAGAGTATAACGGAAAAAACGTTAACTTAAAATCAATCATGGGTGTTATGTCTTTAGGAATTCAACAAGGCGCGGAAATTAAGGTCACTGCAAATGGTGATGATGCAGCTCAAGCACTAGCAGCTATCGAAGAAACTATGAAAAACGAAGGATTAGGAGAATAATGACTCTTAACATTCAAGGGATCGCTGCATCAAGTGGGATTGCTATTGCAAAGGCTTTCAGACTTGAGAATCCTGAATTTAACATTGAAAAGAAATCAATTACAGACGAAGCTGCTGAAATTGCACGCTTAGACGCTGCGCTTGAGAAAGCAAAATCTGAACTAGAAGCTATTAAGGACCATGCTTTTGCTGAGCTAGGTGCTGATAAAGCTGCTATCTTTGAAGCACATTTATTAGTATTAAATGATCCAGAATTAGTGAATCCAGTAAAAGATAAAGTAAATGGCGAAAAAGTAAATGCTGAATTTGCAATGGATGAAGTTGCATCAATGTTTATTTCTATGTTTGAAAACATGGATAACGAATATATGAAAGAACGTGCTGCGGATATTCGCGACGTAACAAAACGTGTTCTTGCACATTTACTAGGAATTAACTTCTCAAACCCTGGTACAATTTCTGAAGAAGTAATCATCATTGCTGAAGATTTAACACCATCTGATACAGCTCAGTTAAACCGTAAGTATGCAAAAGGTTTCACAACTGATATCGGTGGACGTACATCTCACTCTGCAATTATGGCTCGTTCTATGGAAATTCCAGCTGTTGTTGGTACGAAAGTTGTTATGGAGAAAATCCAAAACGGCGATATCGTAATCATTGACGGTTTAGATGGAGAAGTAATTGTAAACCCATCTGAAGAAACTCTTCGTTCTTTTGAAGAAAAGAAAGCGAAATTTGAAGAGCAAAAAGTCGTATGGGCAAAATTAAAAGACCAAGCAACTGTAACAAGTGATGGACATCACGTTGAGCTTGTTGCTAATATCGGAACACCAAATGATGTACAAGGTATTATCGATAATGGCGGAGAAGGCGTTGGTTTATACCGTACAGAATTCTTATACATGGGCCGTGACAATCTTCCAACAGAAGAAGAGCAGTTCGAAGCGTATAAAGCAGTTCTTGAAGGTGTAAAAGAAGATCAACCGGTCGTTGTTCGTACACTTGACATCGGTGGAGATAAAGAGCTTCCATACTTACATTTACCAAAAGAAATGAACCCATTCTTAGGATACCGTGCAATTCGCTTATGTCTTGATGAGCAAGATGTGTTCCGTACACAACTTCGTGCATTACTTCGTGCTAGCGTATACGGTAACTTGAAAATTATGTTCCCAATGATTGCAACTCTTGATGAGTTCCGTCAAGCGAAAGCAATCTTATTAGAAGAGAAAGAAAGACTTGTTCAAGCGGGTACAACTGTTTCTGATTCTATTGAAGTTGGTATGATGGTTGAAATTCCAGCTTCAGCGGTATTAGCAGATCAGTTCGCAAAAGAAGTTGATTTCTTCTCTATCGGAACAAATGACTTAATCCAATACACAATGGCTGCAGACCGTATGAACGAACGTGTAGCTTACTTATACCAACCATATAACCCATCTATTTTACGTCTTGTAAAAATGGTTATCGATGCTGCTCATAAAGAAGGCAAATGGGCTGGTATGTGTGGTGAGATGGCGGGAGATTCACTTGCTATCCCATTATTATTAGGCTTAGGTTTAGATGAGTTCAGTATGAGTGCAACATCTATTCTTCCTGCAAGAACACAACTAAGTAAGTTGTCAAAAGCAGAAATGGAAACATTAGCAGAAAAAGCATTAACAATGTCAACTGCTGAAGAAGTTGTTGAATTAGTTAAAAGCATATAATACTAAAAAAACCTGAGTCGATTCGAAATCGATCTCAGGTTTTTTCTATAAGAAAAGTAAATCTTATTTTGTTACTATAGAGGATAAAGAACAGAATTAGATAGCGACTGCGATAATATCAGTCGGGCATACACGTAAAATGCCAGTAAAAGTATTTTGATTTTGATTGTTCTTATCGTCTTTATTATTATTATCTTTGTCGTTATTATTACGAGCTAAAGCAGAGAAAAGAGCAACACCGTTACAGAATCCTTCAAAAATTACATTGCGGAATGATTGATGGCCTCTAATGCTTAAAAGAGAAATTTCTGTTCCAACTGAAATAGTAGCAAGTACGTTACATACAGCAGGTCGGTGTGGTCTAACTTCTTCTCTCTCTTTCTCGCGATGGTCGCGATGGTCACACTCTCTTTCACGATGATGACATTCTCTAAAGTTATCACAGCATCCAAATGATCCAAACATAATCCTCATCACCCCCTTCACACTTATAATCTATGTAAGTTCGGCAGTCGGTGACTGGACAGATAATGGAAATTTTTCTAGGGGATTTTCTCATTTTAAATGACTAGATGGGTATTTAGTAAGGAATGATGTTTAAAATAGGGGAAATGTCACAAAAAAATGTAAAGACCACCGAAATGAATGAAATAGGTAGCCTTTACACTTTTTTACTTTTATATAAAACGATGATATATACAGGAAGAGCTAAGAGTAGTGGTGCAATGGATCGTGCAGTATGTTTTTCTGCTTCTAATTGTAACGCTTCTTCTTTAGGGAATTGTAACACTGATATGTTTGCAGCATCGCCAATAAAATATAGCAGTAGTACAGTTACTATGTAACTTAAAAGTGCGATAAAGCTTCCGTATGAACTCAATGAAAATCCCTCTCTTGTTATCTATTTGTTATCATTGTATCACAATTGTAACAAAAATACACGGTTATATTCCGATACTTTAACAAATTTCGACACAAAACGTCATATTTGTTTATGGGGATAGCATGAAAATTACGATTTTTCTATGTATAGATGTCGCATAATGCATTGTAATATTACGGATGTGTGACAGAATATAAAAAAACGAAGGTAATGAAATTACCTTCGTTTTTTTATTATTTTGCCCATTCACTCACTTGTTCTACGCTCATGCGCGGTGCAGGGTGACCTTTTAAAGTTGATTCACCAATTGTAATAAGCATAATTGGTACGTAACGAGATGAAACATTGAATTCTTCCATTAATGCTTGTGGGTTGAAGCCACCAATAGCGCAAGTATCCCAGCCAGTTGCTTTAGCAGCAAGCATAAGTTGCATTGCTGCTAAAGCAGCATTTGAAAAGGCAGCATCTCGTGGGTATTGCTCCCGAGTATATGCAGATTCAATGTTTTTAGCTAAGCGCTCTTTTGCTTCTTCATTCATAAATCCTTGTTCTACAATTGGACCGTAAACAGGTTCAACATTTTTGTAAGCTTCTAAATCACCTAAAATAGCGACTACGGCAGAAGCATCAAGAATTTGTTGTTGGTTATAGGCAATTGGGTGTAATCGTTTTTGTACATCTTCGCCTTGGAAAACAAGGAATTTCCAGTGTTGCAAGTTCCAAGCAGAAGGTGCTTGCGCAGCTGCTTTTAAAATTTCATGTAACTCTGTAGATGAAATTTCTTTTTCAGGGTTGAATGCACGTGTAGATGTGCGTTCATATAAAACGTTAAAAAAGTCATTGTTTGTCATTATATATCCTCCAAATTACATATCAACTTAATATAAAATAAATGTAATATACTCTACTTACATTTTGTAAGTTATTGAATTTAAGAATATAATACCTTTATTTTAATTGTCAAGTTTTAAATAGTAAGGCAGGGCATTCATACAAACGATACAATTCATATAATCATACACTAAAAAAGGAATTTCCAGAGCAGATAAGCGAAGATAACATTCTCAATTAGCTTGTTAATATGAGTTCCTCATAATTCTTTATAAAATGATTGTGAGGAATTCAGTAGAACAAGATATATGAAGTGAGTGAAGACTAGTGATGAACATACTACATTTTTTATTAGAGAATACTGTTTTCCAAAATGTATTACAAGATCTTCAGTTGAATGTCCTTTATATAGAAGATGGATGTACACATCAACAAACGATAGAAAACGTCCATCCAAAATGTATGTTTATAGCAAATAGTTTTGAAGAAGGAGAAATATTGTTTCATAGAACTAGACCACATATTGTAATTATGTATGTAACAGATTTTGCTCAAATAAAATATATAAAGAATATATATGATTCACGGAGTACATTCATTATCATTTGGGATCAACAGATAAACAATGAGTTTGCAGATTTACTACTGTTAGGAATACGTAATATTGTTATAGCACCAGTAACTCCACAAGTGGTACTAGAGGAAGTGAATAAGAGTTTATATCAACTTACTTTAGTGCGGCAAGTAGGTTTACAACAAGAATTGCTTCAAACGATGTTTGATTTTCAAAATGATTTATTATTTATAGTAGAAGATGATGAGATTGTTGATTGTAATACGAATTTTTTACAATTCTTCGGACATGATAATTTATTTACGTATCGTGAACAACATTTAGTGTTTGCAGAACATCTTATTAGAGAGAACGGATATTATTCGACGACTCACGATATAACATGGCTGGATGATACTTTATCAAATGGAAGAAGAATTAAAATGTACAATTATGAAGGAGAAGCATTTACTTTTCTATTACGTGCGACACCATTACCAGAAGATTTATCGCGATTTATAGTAAAATGCACAGAGATTACAGAATTAGACGAAATCTATCAAGAGCAAGAAAGACTTGCTATGATAGATTCATTGACAGAGGTTTATAATCGTTTGAAGTTCCAACAAATACTAGAGGTAGAGTGGGACAATGCAATACGTAACGATGAAAAATTAGCACTTATTTTGTTTGATATAGATAATTTTAAATCAGTAAATGACACATATGGTCATGATTTTGGCGATTTAGCATTAGTACAATTTGCAGATCTTATGAAATCTAAAGTTGAAGATCAACATGTATTTGCAAGATGGGGAGGAGAGGAATTTATAATATTAGTGACAAATACGGTAGAAAAAGAAGCGTTTCAAGTTGCGGAATCATTGCGATTTTTCATTGAAACAAAGCATTTCTCTGGAATTTCGAAATTAACAGCGAGTTTTGGAGTTGCGTTATATGAGCAAGGGATTACAAGAGAAGAGTTAATGCAAAGAGCGGATATTGCGTTATATGAAGCGAAAAAAAATGGGAAAAATCAAGTATGTATATATAGAAAAGAAAAAATGTGATTTTTCGCAACAAATTGTTGCGATTTTTTTTTATTACTTGATAATAGAATATGTGGGACCATCTTAACCGATAAGCTCCCACTTCAAGTAAGCTCGCAAGAGAGACTAAGTGGTGGGTAGTTCACATGAAGTAATTACGGAGGAACAATATGATAAAAAAAATAATGGTTATGGCTTCACTGTCTGCTGTAGTTTGCGGCGGAGTATACTATTTTCTCTATAGTCCCGATTCAAAGGAACAAGCAGTATTAACAACAAAGGTAACTCCTGCTATTGAGTCAGAGGTACAGGATAATATAGAAGAAGTACAAAAAATTGATTATGCTAGTATATCTCAAAAGTTAGATCAGTATTTAGTAGGAAAGCAATTTAATGGGACAGTTTTGGTGACAGATAAAGAGCATGTTATATTGAATAAAGGATATGGATATGCTGATGTTCAAAATAAAATAGAAAATACGCCTCAAACAAAATATCGTATCGGTTCTATTACGAAAACAGTTGTTGCTACATCCATTCTACAGTTACAAGAACAAGGGAAGTTAAATATCCAAGATAATGTAAATAAATACATTCCTTCATTTCCAGCAGATAAACACATCACGTTATATCACTTATTAACGCATACATCTGGTTTACCGGAAAATGGGAAAGGGAAGGTTAATGTAGCTTCACGTATAAATTTAGTAACTTGGATTGGAAGTCAAAAATTAGAGTTTCCACCAGGAACAGGTTGGAAGTATACGGATTATAATTATATGGTGCTCGCTTATATTATAGAAAATATAACGAAAAAGCCTTTAGGAGACTATGTAAAAGAAAATATATTTACAAAGGCCGAGATGCATGAATCAGGTATGGGAAATATGGTGCCTGGAGATAAAAACTTCACGAAGGGTTATGTGAAGAAAGACCAAGATCTTGTACCAGCACAAAAATTAGGAATGGACTGGTTATATGGATCGGGTGAGATGTATACGACAGTAGGGGATATGAAAAAATTAGATGAAGCGATTATAAATGGAAAGCTTCTTTCTGAACAAAGTATACAAGCGATGTTTACACCTTCACAAGAAAGAAAATATGCATTTAGCTTTTACATATATCCAGATTATTTCCATAACCATGGTGTACTATCTGGTTGGAACACTTTCAATAATTTTAATAAAGAAAAAGGAACTTTTGTTATTTTATTTTCAAATGTGAAAAATAGTATGGATGATGATTTTAATAAAGAGTTCCGAAAGATGGTAAATGATTTATTAGAACAAAGGGGATGAGAAGATGGAAAATAAAAATTTATCAATAGGTTTCATTGGTATTGGTGTAATGGGAAAAAGTATGGTTAACCATTTAATGCAAAGTGGTTATAAAGTATATGTATATAATAGAACGAAAGAAAAAGCGGATTCTTTAGTGCAAGAGGGTGCGACTTGGTGTGATACACCGAAAGCGTTAGTAAAGCAAGTTGATGTTGTTATGACGATGGTTGGTTATCCTCATGATGTAGAAGAAGTGTACTTTGGGGTAGATGGAATTTTAGAACATGCAAATGAAGGTACGATAGCAATTGACTTTACAACATCTACACCAACATTGGCAAAACGTATTAATGAAGTTGCGAAAAGCAAGAATATATATACATTAGATGCACCAGTATCTGGCGGGGACATTGGGGCTAAAGAAGCAAGACTAGCAATTATGGTTGGTGGAGAGCACAGAATATATGATATTTGCTTACCTCTATTTGAAAAACTAGGAACAAATATTCAGTTGCAAGGCCCTGCTGGGAGTGGACAACATACAAAAATGTGCAATCAAATAGCAATTGCTTCTAACATGATAGGAGTATGTGAAGCGGTAGCATATGCGAAAAAGGCTGGACTTAATGCAGATAAAGTATTAGAGAGTATTTCGACAGGAGCAGCAGGTAGCTGGTCATTAAGTAATTTAGCTCCTCGAATGTTAAAAGGAGATTTTGAACCTGGCTTTTATGTAAAGCATTTTATGAAAGATATGAAGATTGCTTTAGATGAAGCTGAAAAATTACAATTACCAGTACCGGGTTTAACCCTAGCGAAGGAATTGTATGAAGAGCTAATCGCAGATGGAAAAGAGAATAGCGGAACACAAGTATTATACAAAAAGTATATAAGGGGGTAAATGGAATGGATCTCCAAAAGTTTGACGAGATGATTGATGCTGTGCAGCGAGCAACTTGTGTACAGATTAATGATAAGCAAAAAGAAGCTTTTAAACAAAAATACGATTTTGGACCAGATTTTGAATATGGAAGAGATGAGAAAGGGCATTATGTTATCCGAAGCTCGAAAAAGATGTTAGAGGAAATGGAGTTTTATTTGGCATTGAAATATGATCGGGATGGAATTGTCCTTTATATGCATGCTGAGATTGAAGGGACATGTCATGTATCCGTTAGCTACAGTGAAGATGCACTTCATTTGCAAGAATTGTTTCAATTTCTAGAAGAAAATAAATAAAAAGTCCTCATTTGAGGACTTTTTATTTATTTAGGCAGGCATAATATTTAAGTTGGATAATTTATAGGCTGGAAGCTCGGCGGCATCGTTCAATTGGGAATGGAATAACTTGTGCAATGTGATTAGGACCAAACTGTTTCGCACGAGCATGGCGTACTATATAAAATGCGCACAGGATAGAAATAGGAATAGCACCGTACAAACCGAAAAATAAAGCGCTTACACAAGATGCGACAAAACCTAAAACACCAACTTCTAATTCTTCCATAATAGCTCCTAAAATGACAGGAATAGCTCCGCATGAAACCCCTAGTATAAGTGCGATAAGTAAACTCATGATTATCCCCCTCTGCTTGCAATATTCTTTTCCTTCTTATTAGTTGTAGTATATCATACACAAAACGGAATTTTCAGAAAAAATTCAAAAAAAGTTCAATAAATGTTCAAAAAGTGTTCCGAAATATACTTGATAAAATGGAAGCGTGATTTGAGATATTTGATTTGAATAAACGAAAGGGACAAATTATTTTAATAAATAAAAAATCAGGCTTACTTCAATGTTATGAAATAAGCCTGTTCCATAGGAGGATGTATATATGTAGAGTGAATAAAAGATTGGAAAAGGGGTTCCAATCTTTTATTCAACTAGCTACCTTAATAAATTGGAACCCAACCTTCTGTTGTAACAAAAATACGAATAGCTACAACTTGGCGATCATCTTGTAAGGTAAAATAATGTCTTGCATTTTCAGGTACAGATATAAGATCACCAGGCTCAAGTTCAACGTCAAAGAATCGACCATCTTTTCCTTCAATAGCGAAGATGCCATGACCGCTGACAATAAAGCGAACTTCATCGTCAGTATGATGGTGTTCTTTTTGGAAATTAATTAATAATTCGTCAAGGTTAGGTGTGCCATTTGAAAGTGAAATTACATCATGAGCTTTATAACCTCGGCGCGCTGAAACATCAGCGATTTCTTTTGAAAACACAGCTAATATTTCAGCCTTGTTTTCATCTGCTAACGAATAATTTTCATTTAAATGAGTAGGAAGCTTAGAGATGTTCCATTTCTCATATAAAACGCCTTCCTCTTGTAGAAATTTAGATACTTCCACTTCATTTTCGATACGAGTATTTACTTCATGAATACGAATTTGCGTCATTAGAAACGCCTCCTTGAATTGATAATAGTTTTATATGAAATTGGAATAAAAACTCATAAGCTTCTAATCTTTTCTTTGCATCAAAGCTATCTCGGCCCCATACGGTAATACCATGGTTACGGATTAATACTGCTCCCGAATCTCCTTGTATATGCTTTCGGAAGTTTTCTCCAAGCGTTGGGATATGGGCATCATTTTCTATAATAGGAATGTTAATCGTTGCACCTTCTTCCCAAATATCGAGAGCTTTAATAATTTCTTGATTTTGAAGGGTGACTGCATCACTATATAAATTTGTGATGACATTATTATCAGTTGTATGAACATGAAGTACACACCCGGCATTCGTAATGTTATAAATATGTGTATGCAATATTGTTTCTGCTGAAGGGCGTAATTCAGTCTCTAATACGGGAACCCCTAGATGATCTACTAATAGAAAATCATCTGGAGTAGTTTTTGTTTTATCTTTACCACTTGCTGTAATAAGAAAAGTAAGTGGATCATGACTGACTTTTATAGAAATATTTCCACTCGTTGCTGGAAACCAATTCCGAGTTGTTAATTCTTTTTTTATTTCACTTAAGTCATACCATTGACGAAAAAGTTGTTTCATGATTTCACCTCCAACAAATGTTGTAATTCGACTTGAATATCGTGAAATGTGTTAAAGGATGTATAAGCAATATGATTTTCTTCACATTTTGTAATAAGGAAGTCACGGGCGAATACTTTATCTGCTTGTTTTGCTGCTTGTAAGTCAGTAATGGAATCTCCTATCACAATATGAAAATCATCTTTAGAGCTTAGTTTACGAATTAATGATGATTTACAGAGACCGCAACTATGCTGACATTGCTCGTCACAAGGATGCGGCCATTTAACTTCAACAAATTCTCCTGAAAAGTCAGTTGCATTACAGTAAATTTGCTCTTTTGGAATGATTCCTTGTAAGAGTGGATAGACGAAGAAATCCATTCCACCTGATATAACGTAAAAGGAAATGTTATTTTCATTAATAAATTGTATGAATTCATGAAAACCTGTACGGATTTCAGCAGTTTCTTGTAAAAACTGAATAATATCATCGTGTAGATTAATAGGTATTAATCGAAATAATTGAGAAACACCTTCTTGAATAGAAAGTTCTTGCGATAAAATTTTTTGCTTTATTTCCTCTGCTTCTGGTGGTGCGAACTTTTCCATAATGGACATAATGTTATCATTATTTGTAATCGTGCCATCGAAATCACAAAACACTTGAATACTCATAATTTCACCTCATGTGAGGGATTTCCCCATATTTGTAATGCGCTATGTAAATTCACTTCATCTACCTCATGGAGTGGTTTATTTTGTAAAGTAGCATCAATTGCAGTACGGAAAGCTTTACCGCCGCCCTGCGCGCCATTCGGATGTCCGTGTATCCCGCCGCCAGCATTAATAACAACATCTTTGCCAAAATCTCGTAGAATAAAGGGAACGAAACCAGGGTGAATACCAGCAGATGGAACAACAAAACTTTTCTTGAAAAATGCATCGTCTTCAGTTAAATGTTTTGAAATGTTGAGAGCTTCTTCTTTTTCTAACGCAACACTTCCGTATGGAGATGGGAATAATGAAAAGTCAGCCCCAGCATAGCGAAGTAGCTTTCCAAGTAATAATGGAGACGAGATTCCATATAACTTCGATGCGGAATAAGCACCACTTACAGCAGGATGTGCCATAATGGGAACTGGGATTTCATCATCTTCTGCAAGTGATTGTAGTACATCTAGTCCGTAAGCAAATACGTTGAATAATAGAATATCAGCCCCAGCTTGCACTGCGCGTTTCGCATTTTCTTTTAAATCAAAAGTTCGTCCTGTTAAATTTACGGCATATAACGTTTTATGTCCGTATGTTTCATATACTGATTGTAAAACTTCTTTTCCAGATACAATGCGTTTCGTAAGTGGTGTTAATGTATTCTCAAATAATATTTCATCATCTTTTACTATATCTACACCACCACTTGCTTGATCGCGTAATTGCGTTTTCAAATACCCAATATTTCGTCCAATCATGCCTTTAAAAATACTCATTAAAAGGGGACGATCATGCACTTGTAAAAGATTTCGAATACCATCTATCCCGAATTTTGGACCAGGGAAATACTGTTTTAAGTCGTCTGAAAATGTTAAGTCAATTAATTTCACTTCGCCATCAAGTGATAGCTTTCCGAATGTAGTTGTTAAAATCGCTGGTAAATCTGGACTGAAGTTTAATAACGGATATTCGATTTTAATAATCCCGCGCTTTACTTTTTTACGTAAATACAAATTGGTATGTTCTTGTTCAGCTAATTCCTCAACATGGATGACGTTACCTTTATGCTGTTTTAGTTGCTCTTGCAATAAGTGTGGCAAATGAGTCCAAGAGCCAATTGTTAAACCGAGTGCAATTTGCTCGGCCCTTTTTTCTAAGTTATGTGAATCATCATGGATTAAATACGTCGCTATAATTCCGCTCATTGTTATACCCTCCTAGTTAAATAAAAAAACCTCTCAGCTAAGGAGAGGTTTTTTTACAACCAGCTCCTTATCTGTCAGCGTAATGCTGCGAGAATTAGCACCGTGTCTACAATTATGTAGATCGGTTGCCGGGCTTCGTCGGGCTCGTCCCTCCACCTGCTCTTGATAAGAAGTATTTAGAAATGTTTAAATTTTTAAGATAACTGAATTTTGTCAGATATTTTTCATGTTGTCAATGACTTTTTGAAAATTTTTAATTTATCAATTCGATTAATTGCTTCACGTAATCGTTCTTCTGTATGTAAGAGGCCAACACGGACATAGCCTTCACCGTGCTCGCCAAATCCAACGCCAGGAGCAACTGCAACGTGTGCTTTTTCTAGTAAAATATTAGAAAATTGCTCAGATGTATAGCCTTCAGGTACAGGGAGCCAAGCAAAGAATGATCCTTTTGGAATATCAACATTCCAACCGATTGCATGACAAGCTTCTATAAGAGCATTTCTGCGAGATTCATAACTATTAACAAGTTCTACTACACAAGACTGCGAGCCTAATAGTGCTTCGCGTGCTGCGTCTTGAACTGCACCGAAAATACTAACATACATATGATCTTGCAATAAGTTAATTGTTTCGATGACACTTTCATTCCCTACTGCAAAAGCAATACGCCATCCAGCCATATTGAAAGTTTTTGATAATGTATAAATTTCAATTCCTGCATCTTTGGCGCCATCTGCTTGCAAGAAACTAACAGGTTTTTGACTATCAAATCCAATAGCACCGTAAGCAAAATCGTGAACGACTAATATATTATGTTTATTAGCGAAATGAATAGTCTTATCAAAAAATTCTTTTGATGCAGTAGCACCAGTAGGATTATTTGGGTAATTTAAAAACATTAACTTTGCACGCTCAGCGATAGTGTCATCAATTTTCGTGTAATCCGGTAAAAAATTATTTTCTGCAATAAGCGGCATTGTTTCAAAGTGCGCTTTTGCTAAAGCAACTCCGGATAAATAATCTGGATAACCTGGATCTGGAACGAGAATGGTATCGCCAGGGTTTGTAAAACAAAGTGGTAATTCTACTAATCCAGCTTTTCCGCCAAACAAAATAGCAACTTCAGTTTTTGGATTTAATTCTACGCCGTATTCACGTTTATAGAATGTTGCCACGGCTTCTTTTAAGCTTTCATGTCCGCGAAATGGCGGATATTTATGATGGATGGTCTTTTCGGCAGCATCTTGTAAAGCTTTTACGATATGCTGCGGTGTTGGTTGATCTGGATTACCTTGTCCTAGATTAATAACATCGTGACCAGCTGCAACGACTTTGTTAACTTTTGCAACAAGTGAAGCGAAAAATTGTGTTGGCAATGATGTTACTATCTCAGAAGGTTGAAATAATTTCATACTTTCCACCTCTTTTGAAAGTTGTTACAATTCTAGTGACAAATGATATAATCTTTCCAGTATTTTGTAAAGAAAAAAATGAGAATGGGGCTGAAAAAATGAAAGTCGCATGTATTCAAATGGATATTGTCTTTGGAGATGTAGAAAAAAATATTGAGAACGCTAAAAAAAAAATAAGTGAAGCGATGAAAGAAAGACCAGATGTTATCGTCTTACCAGAACTATGGACAACAGGATATGATTTAACGAGACTTTCTGAAATTGCAGATACGGATGGATTAGAAACGAAAGAAAAGTTGAAAGAATGGTCGAAGCGATACGGTGTACATATTGTTGGTGGTTCCATAGCAAAGCAAACAGAGCAAGGGGTTACAAATACA
Source organism: Bacillus sp. RC51 (assembly GCF_044908115.1). Taxonomy (NCBI): domain Bacteria; kingdom Bacillati; phylum Bacillota; class Bacilli; order Caryophanales; family Bacillaceae; genus Bacillus; species Bacillus sp. RC51. The sequence goes on from NZ_JBIYCW010000002.1 coordinate 365,512, forward strand.
ATGTATGTTGTAAACAATGAAGGGAATCTAGTCAATGAATATAGTAAAGTACATTTATTTCAGCTGATGGATGAACATAAATATTTAGTTGCTGGTAATGAGACAGGTGAATTTAAGTTAGATGATGTAGAGTGTGCTGGTACAATTTGTTATGATATTCGTTTTCCAGAGTGGATGCGCGTTCATACTGCTAAAGGTGCAAAAGTTTTATTTGTTGTAGCAGAATGGCCATTAGTACGTTTAGCACATTGGCGTTTGCTTTTACAGGCGAGAGCAGTTGAAAATCAGTGTTATGTTGTTGCGTGCAATAGAGCAGGAAAGGATCCGAATAATGAGTTTGCAGGTCATTCTCTAATTGTGGATCCTTGGGGTGAAGTTGTGGTAGAGGCAAATGAAGAGGAATCAATTTTATTTGGAGAAATTAAATTCGAGAAAATTAAAGAGGTACGTAAAGGAATTCCAGTTTTTGCAGATCGTCGTCCAGAATTATACAAATAAAATGTTGACAAGTGATTTTTATTCTTGGTATAGTCTTTATCATAAAGTTAAAAATTCTAAAAATTATAAAACTCTTATCAAGAGCAGGTGGAGGGATTTGGCCCGATGAAGCCCAGCAACCGACCGTAATACCATTGTGAAATGGGGCGTTTATGACGCAAAAAGGCACGGTGCTAATTCCAGCAGAAAGTAAACTTTCTGGCAGATAAGAGGGGAGAAGATAAACTTCAAACCTCTTTCTTTGTGGAAAGGGGTTTTTCTATTTTAGAAAAACCTCTGAATGAAAAGGAGGAGAAGACGATGGGATATTATTCATTAACTGAAACAACAGCTATACAATATGCGAAAGAACACGGTTATTTTGAAAAGAAAGCAAATGTAGTTTGTCATGAAATTGGAGATGGAAATTTAAATTACGTGTTCAAATTAGATGATGGAGAGAAGTCTATTATAATAAAACAAGCACTGCCATATGCGAAAGTAGTTGGTGAGAGCTGGCCACTGTCTATAAAAAGAGCGACGATTGAAAGTAAAGCATTACAAATTTTTGCGAAGTATGTGCCAGATTATGTTCCGGTAGTGTACAGTCATGATGAAGAGTTAGCAGTTACAGTAATAGAAGACTTATCAAGACTAACAATTACAAGAAAAGGATTAATAGATGGAGAAGGATATCCACTTTTATCCCAGCATATCGGTCGTTTTCTAGCACATGTTTTGTTTTATACTTCAGATTTCGGTTTACAGTCAGAAGAGAAAAGGGTATTAGAAGGTGCATTTGTAAATCCAGACCTTAGTAAAATTACAGAAGATTTAGTTTTTACGGATCCATTTGGACATTATGATACGAATGATTATGAGTCAGATTTACAGTCAGTGATTGATGAACTTTGGAGTGACAAAACTTTAAAGCTAAAAGTAGCACAATATAAATATAAGTTTTTAACGAGAAAAGAAGCTCTTATTCATGGTGATTTACATACTGGTAGTATTTTTTCATCACCTTCTGAAACGAAAGTGATTGATCCAGAATTTGCAACGTACGGTCCATTTGGATTTGATATCGGTCAATTTATTGCAAATCTATTATTAAATGCTTTATCTAGAGAAGAAGAAAAGAGAAGTGTACTATTTTTCCATATAGAAAAGACATGGAGTTATTTTGTAGAAAACTTTACGAAGTTATGGATTGGAGAAGGTGTAGAAGCATATACGAAAGAAAAACAATGGTTACCAATTATTTTGCAAAATATCTTTACTGATGCCGTCGGATTTGCCGGATGTGAACTGATTCGTAGAACAATTGGTTTAGCTCATGTAGCGGATTTAGATGGGATAGCAAATAAAGAAAATAGAATTCAAGCTAAAAAACAAGCGTTATCCTTAGGTAGAGAACTAATAAAATATGAAGCTAAGTGTGCTGATATTCAACTGTTTCGAACATTATTTCAACAGACAGTTGGAGGCGTAAAAGCATGAGTACAATTATTACTATTCCGAGATCTGTAAGTTGGAAAGGCGATGCAATTGCAGTATTAAATCAAACAAAGTTGCCGCATGTCACTGAATACAAAACATTAACGAATATTGAAGAGGTATGGAAAAGTATCATTATGTTAGAAGTACGAGGAGCGCCTGCAATTGGAATTGTAGCTGCGTTTGGTTTGGCGCTTGCGGCGAAGAAATACGATGCTATAAATATCTATGAGTTTCAAAAGAAGTTTAATAGAGATTGTAACTATTTAGGAACATCACGCCCGACAGCAGTCAATTTATTTTGGGCAATCGATCGTATGAGAGAATCTATTCGAGAGATTACTACAATAAAAGAAGTTCAAAAAATATTAGAAGAAGAAGCGCTTCATATTCAGCAAGAGGATGAAATGGTGTGCCGAAGTATTGGAGAACATGCTTTAACATGTTTTAAAGATGGTGATAAAATTTTAACAATTTGTAACGCTGGAAGTATTGCAACGGCTAGATATGGAACAGCATTAGCCCCATTTTATATTGGGAAAGAGAAGGGTGTGCGTTTACATGCGTATGCGTGTGAAACGAGGCCTGTTTTACAAGGTGGTCGTTTAACGACATGGGAATTGAAACAAGCAGACATTGATGTAACGCTTATTACGGATAATACTGCAGCACATGCAATTCGAACGAAAGAAATTAATGCGATTATCGTAGGGGCAGATCGAATCGTTGAAAACGGTGATACTGCTAATAAAATAGGAACATTAAATTTAGCTATATTAGCAAAGTATTTCGGTATCCCATTTTACGTTGCAGCACCGTTATCTACATTTGATACTACGAAACAAACAGGTGCTGAAATTGTCATTGAAGAAAGAGATGAAACAGAAGTTACGAAAATTTTTGGGAAACAAGTGGCGCCACTTGGAACGCCTGTATTTAACCCTGCATTTGATGTAACACCGCATGAATTAATTACGGGGATTATTACTGAGAAAGGTATTTTACGTGGAGATTATAAGCAAGAAATTACATCATTATTTGAAAAAATAAGCTAACTGCTCAGTCGCTATATAAAAAAACGGTGGAAAAGCATATTTTTAAATGGTCGAGAGGGACTGGCTATGTATAGGAGCGGTAAGTGCCTGTTCCTACCACGCGCAACGCTTTAAAACAAAGAAAGGTAGCAAGGTGTAGGACCACTTATATCTTCATGGTAGCAATCTATATGCTGAAAAATGAAATGTATGGCTGAGTAGTTAAAAAACAAGCTAATAAAAAATAGCGTGTTTTTTATGCCTTAAGTCTTCCTTTCCTCTTATTTATGTAATGAAGGGAGGAGAGAAAGATGGAAGAGTGGATTAGGATGATAGGTAATGTGGGCTTTCCAATTGTTGTAACATTATATTTACTTCATCGGATTGAAAGTAAATTAGACGGAGTGATTGTTGCAATTGAGAAACTCCCTAAACAATTACTAAAGTAGAAAGATCCTCGCGATAAAAAGTAAAATAAAGTTTGCTCGCGAAGAGCAAACTTTATTTTTTTATTGAGCAGTATAACCACCATCGATAACGACGGCTTGACCAGTTATACCTTTTGCTTTTTCACTCGCTAAAAATATAGCATAATCAGCAATTTCTTGTACTTGTAGCAAACGTTTCTGTGGTACAAGAGGATAAATGACATCTTCTAAAACATTTTCAAGTGGTACATTTCTTGTAGTGGCTAAATCTTGTAATTGATTACGTACAAGGGGAGTATCGACATAACCAGGACAAAGCGCATTAACAGTAATTCCGTGAGTAGCGCCTTCTAAAGCAGCAACTTTTGTTAATCCAATTACGCCATGTTTCGCGCTATTATAGGCAGCCTTTCCAGCGAATCCAACAAGTCCGTTAATCGAAGCAACATTAATAATACGACCATATTTTTGCTTTTTCATAACCGGAAAAGCATGTTTGATGGCGATAAATGGAGCGATTTGCATAATTTTAATAAGAAGCTCGAATTTATCAGTTGGAAAATCTTCAATCGGTGAAACATGTTGCATTCCTGCGTTGTTAATTAATACATCTAATGAACCGAAATGACGAACTGTTTGAGAAATTGCTGCTGTAATTTCTTCTTCAGATGTAACGTCACATTTTAAACCAATGGCTTGATAGCCTTCTTTTTGCAATTGTTCAGCAGCTTCTTTCGCACGTTCTTCAAGACGATCACTAATCACAACTTTAGCACCCTCTTTGGCAAAAGCACTTCCCATTTCATAACCAATACCGCTCGCAGCACCTGTTAAAAAGACAACTCGATTTGTAACCATGATGAAAAACACTCCTTCATAATAAAAGTTCTCTTATTGCTCTATTTAGAGAGGTGATAATAAAATTCCTGCAAACATTTGGAAAAATATTGCTAGCTATCTTGTTTTGCAAAGTAGCGTTTGCTATACTATTTTGTAAAGCAAGATACTTACGCTTATCTATCTTGTAAAACAAGATATTAGGAGGATTTTAATTATGTCGACAAGTCAAATGCTGAAAGGGATTTTAGAAGGATGCTTACTTGCTATTATTTCTGAAGGTGAAATATACGGTTATGAAATGAGTGAAAGATTAGCGAAGTATGGTTTTACAATGGCGAGTGAGGGAAGTATTTATCCGTTATTAATACGAATGCAAAAGGAAGGATTAATAACAAGTGTAATGAAGGAATCTCCATCTGGTCCAAAGCGGAAATATTATACATTAACAGAAAAAGGCGAGGAAGCACTGGATGAATTTATGGATCGCTGGGAAGCGATGCAAAGTAGTGTAGAGCGTCTACTTGAGGGGAAGGGGAGAAAAAAATAATGTTATCAAGTGAGGCACGAAATTTTTTATTAGAAATGAGATTATTTTTAGCGGTAAAGAGTGTGAAAGAAAGCGATATTGAAAATTTTATAGAAGATGCGGAACTCCATTTAATTGAGGGTGAGAGTGATGGGAAAAGTGTAGAAGATATTTTCGGAAGTTCACCGAAAGAATACGCGAATGAACTTGTAAAAGTAATGGAAAGGGATAGAAAGGAAAATTGGAAGCAAATTGGTTTTACGGTAATGAATATCGTATCGTTTTGGTTTATTGCTTCTATCTTAATAGTGAATAATGGAATTCTACAGATTTCACTTATTCAGTGCATTGGCTATAGCTTTACATTGATCGTAGCTGTAATGGGTCCTAATTTTCTGCTTCGTAAAATGACATTTGTAACAAGTTTTACAAAAACGTGGTTTTCCATGTGGTTTTTAGTCATGATTGCGCCAATGTTTTTATTAGGAGCAGTTACGATATTAGATGTGATATATCCTACAACGATGTTTACGTTGACTCTAGTCCAAAGTTATATATTAGCTGGAGGGATCTTTATCCTCACGGTAGCTATAAATATATATTTTGAAGGATGGTTTAAAAATTTATATTTAATTATTCCGCTTTCTATTATGTTAGTTTTTAAAACGTTCACATCGGAAGATCTCGTGCCAATGTTATTTCAAATTATTTGTTTATACGGAAGTTTGTTTGTTTTAATCTTCCTTGAAATTATGATGAAGGCGAATAGAAGAGAAACGGTTAAATAAGGGAGGGATTCTAATGCAAGTTTCTAAAGAAGGGGAAAAGTTTTTAATCGACACGAAAGTGTATTTAATTACGAAGGGAATTAAAGAAGAGGATGTAGATGCTTTTCTAGAGGATGCAGAGCTACATTTAATAGAAGGTGAGAAAAAAGGAAAGACGGTAAGTGATATATTTGGTGATTCGCCAAAAGAATATGCAGAAGAATTAGCGAATGAGATGGAGAAGGATAAAGGCGGGAGTATAAAGACTATTTTAGGAATGATAATTGGGATAGGTGGATATTGGTTACTTACAAATATTTTATTTGAAAGTCCGAATCATGAATTTACATTAACGAATGTACAATTGATTGGGTACCCAATTGTTTTAATGATAACTATTGTGGCTATTATTTTTGCTTTTAAGATGTCATCATTTAAAAGCAAAATAAAAGAATTTAGCATTATTTATGTAGCAGCTTTGCTACCAATTTTATTACTAGTATTATTAATGTTTATGAATAAATGGTATGGGACACCTGTATTGCAATTAACTACTATGCAAAGTTATATACTAGCTGGAATTGTCTTATTAGTGTTGTTAATTGGTGAAGCTTTTATACTTGGATGGATTGGAATATTAGCTGTTATCGTACCGCTATTAATTATGTTTGTATTTAAAGATTTAGGAAAGCAAAATCCATATTGGGGAATGTTAGAGCCTTTACTTCTGTACGGTAGTTTATATGTATTAATGCGATGGTCTTTGAAAAATGAGGAGAGAAAAACTGTAAGCTAGCTTTATATTAATAGTGCACGAACTGAATTTTTTATTAAGGGGGGAACAAATATGCAAAGTATATTTCTAGGTATATTGTCTATTATATTTTTAGGTTTAACGATTTTTGGGTTATATACTACCTTTTCGGAAAAGGTACACGATGACTATTTCGATACTTTATTAGATGACACATCAGGTTATGTTTTGTTCTTCGGTTTAATAGGAAAAGGGCTGCTCTGGATATGCAAAAAAGTATTTCCAAAGAAATATTATATTGGGATTTTCAGAGGAATTACGTTTACGTTTAGTTGCCTATTTTTATTCCTCGCAGCCGGTATATCGTTTGTTAATTGGAATAAATTGTTGTAAACAGTAACAAGATCGTTACTGTTTTTTTCTTTGTAATAAAGAACTTTGTAAGGAGAGTTCCTTTTGTTCGTTTGTTAATAAGGAATGAATATGGACGTTTTCAGGACGAGGTACGATAGGATACATAAGATTTGTTGGAGAAGGGTGGTGCTCCGATCCAGTTGGAGAATGAGGATCTGCATGAGTAAGTTTTCCATGAATTCGTCTTGTAAATAAAATATGACCAATTTCGTGAGCGAGGGTGTATATATTTTTCATTGGAGCAGCTGAGTTTGTTAAAACGATGTAACCAGTAAGTTGCTGTTGTTTCGCTAGAGAGTAAGCGCAAGCGATTACTGCGGTTTCTTTGAAATAATCACTACCAATATAACAAATATAAAGGTCGCATTCAGGAGCTTCGTTAACACAAGTTTGAAAAAAGGATGATAATTTTTCCTGACTTTGAATGGAGTTTTTATAACTAATTTCCCGATTAGAAAAACGGAAAAGCTCGTTTAGTACAATCACTTCTTTAATTTGAAATGTAATGGGATGCCAAATTGATTCTGCAACTGCTAAATCTTTTGCAATACGGTCGTCAGAAATATCGGCGCCTGGAGTAATGCAAACACATATATTAACGTATGAATCCATAAGGAACACCTCAAATGAACAAATTCTTCCTATAATATATGTGGGAAAAGATTCTATGTATGGATAAACGCCTTGTTTATCGCACGAATATATATAATACAAGTCGAAAAAATTTCATAGTTCTATAACGTAGTATGGTCTGCTTTTTGATATAGTAAAGAAAAGGGGGAGAATATATGTATACATTAAAAATCGTTTCAGACAGAGAAGCTCTTTATCAATTTGCGAGCTATGTAAGAGTTGTGCAAGGGGTTGAAGATGTATATGTAGAGGTGGGAGAACCTTTATATGAACATCCATTAATGAAGTTTTATGTACATATTACAATTGAAGAAACATATGATCAGCATAAAGCATTGCAAGAAATAGCTAGGTTAGTAGAATTAGGGCGTTTTACATATGTCCATTATCATAATGAGGAAATTGAAGAAGCTTTTGAAGTTGTAAAATACGAAAGCTTTAAGAAATAAAGTGAAACTTTAATCAGTGTGGGTTTTGTTCATCGCCCACTGATTATCAGCCCTCACCAATCGGGCTTTTATGGGCAGCCCGATCCCCACCTAACTTCTTTACTTTCGCTGAATTTTGAGGTAGGGGTCTTACCGCCCGCAAATAGCAGGATAACGGTAAAAAAAGGAAGTGGAAGCTTCCTTTTTTATTGAAAATTACAGCAACAAAAGAAAGAGAATTTTGTTATGATAAGGAAGGGTGAGGAAAGGGGAGTTTACATATTGGGGTATATTGAAGAGTTACGCAAAGTAGTTGGTACGAGACCACTTATTTTAGTAGGATCAGCAATTATTATATTAAATGATAATCAAGAAGTATTGCTTCAATATCGTTCAGATACATATGATTGGGGCGTACCTGGTGGGGCAATGGAACTGGGAGAAACGACAGAAGAAACTGCTCGTAGAGAATTATTCGAGGAGACGGGACTAAACGCGAAAATTATGCAATTTCTTGGCGTTCTTTCAGGCAAGGAAGTTTATTTCCGTTATCCAAATGGAGATGAAATTTTTAATGTGATTCATCTGTATCAGGCACATCATGTAAGCGGAGAATTAAAGCTCGATCATGAAGGGTTACAACTTCAATATTTTCCAGTAGATAAGTTACCAAAATTGAATGAAACGACAGAGAAGATATTACAAAAATTCTTATACGCATTGACAGAATAGAAGGTTAATTCCTTCTATTTTTATTATATTAAATATTTTGATTTTTTGGTATGTTTATAGTATGATAATTTTAGACATACAACTTATGGGATTTCACCTAAAAACTTACTAGGGTACATAAGAGAGGGGCAAGTACAAAATGCATAATGTTGTCATTACAGCTGCAGTTCGTTCACCTATTGGAACTTTCGGAGGAGCACTAAAAAATATAACACCAGTAGAATTAGCTGTTCCTGTACTTCAGGAAGCTGTAAAAAGAGGCGGAGTAGAGCCACATGAAGTTGATGAAGTAATTTTAGGTCATTGTATTCAAAGAACTGATGAAGCAAATACAGCAAGAACAGCTGCATTAGCGGCAGGATTTCCTGACACAGTTACTGGTTATACAATTCAACGTCAATGTTCTTCAGGTATGCAAGCAATTATGTCTGCTGCAATGCAAATCCAATTAGGTGTAAGTGATATTGTTGTTGCAGGTGGAGTAGAAGCAATGAGCTCGAGCCCTTATGCATTAAAACAACACCGCTGGGGACAACGTCTACAGCACGGAGAAATTCGTGATACGGTGTGGGAAGTTTTAGAAGATCCGATTCACCATATTATGATGGGTGAAACAGCGGAAAATTTAGTTGAACAATATGAAATTACAAGAGAGGAACAAGATGAAGTTGCGCTTCGTAGTCATACATTAGCGCTGCAAGCGATGGAGTCTGGATACTTTGACGACCAAATTGTTCCTATTACAATAAAAGAACGTAGAAAAGAAGTTGTATTTGCAAAGGATGAACATCCACGTGCAGATATTACAGCTGAAAAATTAGCAGGATTAAAACCAGCTTTCCGTAAAGATGGATCAGTAACTGCAGGAAACTCATCTGGTCTTAATGACGGAAGTGCAGTTCTAGTATTAATGAGCGAAGAAAAAGCAAAAGAAAAAGGCTTACAACCGTTAGCTCGAATTGTTGGATATTCAGTAGCGGGAGTAGATCCGAAAATTATGGGTATTGGACCAGCACCAGCAATTCGCAAAGGATTAGAAAAAGTAGATTGGTCATTAGAAGATGCAGATTTACTTGAAATTAATGAAGCTTTCGCTGCACAATACCTAGCTGTAGAGAAAGAGTTAGGGTTAGACCGTGAGAAAGTGAATGTAAACGGTAGTGGTGTAGGACTTGGACATCCAATTGGTTGTACAGGAGCTCGTATTACGGTAAGTTTAATTCACGAATTAAAAAGACGTGGATTAGAGAAAGGTATTGCCTCTCTATGCGTTGGAGGCGGTATTGGAGTAGCTTTATTTATAGAAGCATTATAAAAAAGAGGCAGCGATTGCTGCCTCTTTTTTATGACTCAAATAAGTGATGAAATAATCGATCGCGATTTTCAAAGAAAAGTTTCGTCGTTTGGTAATGCTCTGTTTCTTCTAATGTCGATTCGTGAATCCCTTCTTGAGTTAAAGAGTATATAGTAGATTCAGGATAAGCCATTAAAATAGGAGAGTGCGTCGCGATAACAAATTGTGAACCTTGTTCCGCTAGTTCGTGCATTCGAATAAGCATAGAAAGTTGCCTCATTGGTGATAGAGCGGCCTCAGGCTCATCTAAAATGTATAAACCTTGTCCTGAAAAACGATTCATAAATAATGAGAAAAATGATTCACCATGTGATTGTTTGTGTAGTGAGGTACCACCATAGGAGTCAATAATTGGATTTCCGGGTGCGTCTAAATCAGCATCCATTTCATCAATATAAGAAGCAACGTTATAAAATGATTCAGCGCGAAGAAAGAAACCGTCGTTTGGTGTATTGAAACTTTTTGAAATTCGAAGATATTCATGTAAAGATGAATGGGAATCGTTTGTGCTAAAACGGAAATTCTTCGTTCCACCTTCTGCATTAAAACCTAAAGCAATTGCAATTGCTTCGAGTAATGTTGATTTACCTGTCCCATTCTCTCCAATAATGAATGTTACATTTGGGTGGAAAGCTAGTGATTGCAAAGTTCGAATAGCGGGTAGACAGTAAGGATATGCGGAAAAGCTAGGGATATTTTCTTTTTTTAATGTGACATTTTTTAAAAAGGGTACGTCAATCAATATATAAACCTCAATTCATAACGGATTTTGATTCTAAAAAAGCAGCGAATACAAGTGTAATACAACTTGCTAGTAATATTGTATATTGAAGTGCGCCAAAACCAAGCCCTTCCCAACTGAAAGTCATTCTCTTCCATATGAAAATGAAAAGAACGCTCATAAAGCCAAAGAGAGCAGGCATATATTTTATAATTTTCAAGTGCTTCCATAGAAAGAAGCCGATGTATGTACTTAAAAACAAGGTAGACAGAACAAGAAAAAATACAAGTGTTAACGACACGTGAACTCCTCCTATTTTCTGAATATTTCATGTGGATTATAACATTTAAACTATCATATTCCAATGTGAAAATAAATATTGCATAGAGATTGTTCATATCGTTATGATAATATGTATTCTATTGGAAATATGAAAAGGAGTTAAAATATGCCGTTTACATTTGCACATCCAGCAGCTGTTCTCCCTTTTGCTAAGAAACATTCTAGTTATATTTCGGTGACGGCTCTTATATTGGGTAGTATGGCACCTGATTTTGAATATTTTTTATATTTTAGGCCATACGGTATTATTGGCCATACATGGGCTGGTTTCTTCTATTTGAATTTACCACTCGTTTTTTTATTAGCATATGCATATCATCGTATTTTAAAAGGACCGTTTATAACACATTTACCTAAGCCTTTTGCTAATTACTATAAATATGTAGTAGATGCGAAGTGGGGGCTATATACTTGGAAGGACTTTTTTGTATTTTGCTATTCTGCTTTATTCGGTATGGTGACGCATGTCGTTTGGGATGCTTTTACTCATAAGACAGGCTATTTTGTTATGAAAATACCGCTGTTACAGCAAGAAGTATATAGTATTCCGATTTATAAATTTTTACAGCATGGGAGTACGTGTTTTGGTCTACTATTACTAATATATGTACTATGGAAATATAGGAGGGAAACTGATCAAGATACTAGTTTAACTTCGGAAAAAAAGAAATATTGGGCTTCATCTATCGTTGTGGCGATCATTATATTTATCGTTCACGCGTTATTAGACCCCTATTTTCATATTTTCCAAATAGGAGGTATAATAGTATCTGGACTGACAAGTTCGTTTTGTGGACTTCTTATTGTTTCTATAGTTTACAAATCAAGGGACTAATTTATATTAATGAATGATAGTGTTAGGAGAAATTAAATGATGAAAGCATGGAAAAGTATTTTTGTTTTATGCAGTTTTCTTCTTATGTTAAGTGGTTGCTTCCAGCAAGAAGAAAAGAAGGCAGAACCTAAAAAGAAAGAATCTATTCCAGAAACAAAAGAGTATGGTGGGCGTGAGCTTAAAAAAGTAGGACAAAAAGTGAAAGAAAAAGGGTGGGGGACATTTGAATTAGAACAGATTCATTCTGTGAATCAGACATTTGAAGTAGCCCCAATGAAAATTCACGTACAAGACGTTAAAGTTATCTCATTATCACAAATGAGCAAAGAGGCAAAAAATACATTGAAAGTGTATACTGCATTAACTCCTGAAGAAGTAAAGCGTAGATTGGGAGATAAAGTGAGTCAAGAAGATGCTGAATTATATGCATCGTTAAGTGGGACAGAGATTAGCGATACGATTCGGTATGTTGAAATTACATATAAGGTAGAGAATAGTGGAGATAAGAACATGCAATTTTTCTCTATGAATGATGTTGCTATAAATGACAAACAACATTTTAATGTAGCGACTCAAAACTTTTTATATGATGAAGATACGCTCGTTGGTACAAAGAGTGTTTCAAGGGAAGATTATAGGCCTGGTGAGACACGAGAAGGAATTATCGGTTTAATACTTGATGATGGAAAAGAAAAAGTAAAGGATATTAAGTTTACGACAGATGATTTAGCAGCAGGAGACACAAATGAAGCTGTTAAAGAACCGCAAACTTTTAATATTTCACTCTCTAAATAAAGTGTCTTTATAATAATTTAAGCAAAAACAGTCAGCATAAAAAGTTATGCTGACTGTTTTTTTAGCTCTTTCACATATGAATCTACACTTTGAAAAGGCACTGTAATTTTAAAAGCATCTTTTTGCTCGTTAAATTGTTTTTCATTATAAGGACCAAATCGTTTATTATGCTTTACATCGATGATCCAATAATGTTCACTTTTTTTATTTGTAATTGCTGCGTCAGGATTATTTGGATCTGATTTTTCCTCAATTTGCTTTGTGATAATGTATTTATCGTCCCAAGCAATTTCTGTAATTTTTGCAGGGATGTATTGTGTAGCATATACAGCATCCTGCGATGGGAAAAGTTCAAATGCATCTCCAGAAGTATGTATGAGTTCATATTCATCGTTAATTGTATAGGTCAAATGGTTTGTATTGCCTGTACAACCTGTTAATAAGAGTGCGGCAAATAGGATTATCCATCTTTTCAATATGGGAACCTCCTTTACAGTGCTGTTGTAACACATTGTACAAGAAAAGTAAGCGAAACGCCAGTTTACAATGTTTTTTAGAAGTGGTACGATGAGACGGGTAAAGAAGGATATGAAGGAGTCGACACAAAATGAAGTTAAAGATGCATCGTCCAGCGCTTGTAATGAATCGCATAGGTGCTTCCCTTATTGACATGTTTTTAATCTCGGTTACGTACGGTGCAGTAGTAGCTATTATTACCGGAAACTATAGTGCTATTTTCAATCGTTTTAATATAAGTTTAGGTGACTATAGATATGACCTTACACTTGTTTTCGTATTAATGGCTATAAATTTTATTGTGTTACCTTTTCTTTGGAACGGTTCTACACTTGGTAAAAAGGTAACAAGAACAAAAATAATCTCGTTAACAAGTGAAAAACTAACGTTACAAACATTAATAATACGATTTTTGGTATTATTATTACCAAGCATATTATTACTTGGAGTTCCATTAATATGCAATGTATATATGATGTTATTCCGCAAAGATAATTGTGGCTTCCATGATTTAATTGCAAAGACGAAAGTGATGAGTCTTGTATAATTAATATTTAGATTATACGTGCTACTAATGAAATAAGACTTTTTATCGTTTGTATATAAAAAGTCTTATTTTTAATTTCGTGAAAAATTTCATCATTATCTTTTTTTTGGAAAATTAGATAAATGGAATTGATATAGGGCGGATATTTCCTATATAATACCCTCCATATTATTGATGGATGTTTAAAGAAGCTGTAGCTAATTCAAACATCCTATTTTCGTTTTAAATAGATTGAAAATTAAGAGAATGGTATAATGGATATAAATAATATCGTTATATAACAAAGGGGGATTTAGAATGACTGGAGGTAGCTTAATATTTTGGGGGATTCTTATTTTTATTGGTTTAACCTTCGATCAATATAATAGTAAGAAAAAAAAAGAAACAGAAAAGTAATCGCTTACAAGTTGTGGAGTAAACTTTTCCTGCTTGCGGACTAATATAATAAAAGAGTATACTGAATGACGGTAAGACTTATAGAAGGGGTAATGAAAATGAAGCTTGCAGGGAAAGTTGCTATCGTAACTGGCGGTGGCATCGGTATTGGACGTAATACAGCTCTTTTGTTGGCTAAACAAGGCGCAAAAGTAATTGTGACGGACATTGATCAAGAAAGTGGACAAGCAACAGTGGAGGAAATTACGAATCTAGGCGGAGAAGCACTTTTTGTATCCTATGATATGGGAAAGCAAGGAGATTGGCAACGCGTTATCAGTATTACTTTGAATGCATTTAGTCGCATTGATATGCTTTTTCAAAATGCTGGTTTATATAAAATAGATTCTATTTTTTCTCGCCAACAAGAGAACGATTCCAATGTACTTTGTATTAATGACGTTTGGATAGAGATAAAACAATTAACGTCATCTTTTATGAAACAGCAAGAAGAAGTGGTGCTGAGTGACTTACCGATTTTCGGTATTATTGGCACGAAAGGACAATCATTTCATACAGTAGAAGCCCTCGTATAATAATGAAAACCGCCCTCAAAATATGTGGACGGTTTTTTTGTGTGTATTTTCAGCCATTCTAATTTCTTATCGTATAAGTAGCAACTATACAGAATACAAGTGATTTCGTACCCACTATTTTTTTGTTTTAATTTGGCACGGGGTAGGAAGAGGATCTGACCGTTTCTATGCATGGCTAGGTTCTCTTTTCTACCTAAAAAAGAAAGTGTTGTATTTGCATGTATACTTAGCGAATACGTTGTTCAGTTTGACTATCAAAGAAATGCGCTTTATTCATATCAAATGCTAGTTTAATTTGATCTCCAGGTGAAAATGCATGTCTTGCATCAACACGTGCTGCAAAATCTTGATCTCCAAGTTTCATATATAAAATGGATTCAGCCCCTAACAACTCTGCAACTTCAATTTTCGTTGTGAAAGTAGTAGATTGTGAAGCTTCTAAAAATAATAGTTCATCATGAATATCTTCTGGACGAATACCTAAAACAATTTCTTTATTTACATAGCCTTGTTCGCGTAATAACTTCATTTTTCCTTCAGATACTTTAAACTTTAGTGAACTGTCTATAACGAAATCGGTTTCAGTTAATTTTCCACGGAAGAAATTCATTGCGGGTGAACCGATAAAACCACCAACGAAAATATTTTCAGGTGTTTCATATACTTCTTTTGGAGTTCCAATTTGTTGGATTTTGCCGTCTTTCATAACAACAAGGCGTGAAGCCATTGTCATTGCCTCAGTTTGATCATGTGTTACATAAATTGTCGTTGTGCCAAGGCGGTGGTGTAATTTAGAAATTTCTGATCGCATTGCAACACGTAGTTTAGCGTCTAAGTTTGATAATGGTTCATCCATTAAGAAGACTTTTGCGTCTCGAACAATTGCTCTACCTAATGCAACACGTTGACGTTGTCCACCTGATAAAGCTTTCGGTTTTCTATCTAAATATTGTTCAAGCCCTAAAATTTGAGCTGCATGTTTCACTCGACGGTCGATTTCATCTTTTGGTATTTTTCGAAGTTTTAATCCAAATGCCATATTATCATACACACTCATATGTGGATAAAGAGCGTAGTTTTGGAAGACCATTGCGATATCTCGATCTTTTGGAGGAACATCGTTCATTAGCTTACCATCAATTGAAAATTCTCCTTTTGAAATATCTTCAAGCCCAGCTACCATTCGTAGTGTTGTAGATTTTCCGCAGCCAGAAGGACCAACGAATACGATAAATTCTTTATCTTGAATGTGTAAATTAAAATCTGTTACGGCTGTTACGTTATTATCATATATTTTATAAATATTTTCTAATTTAAGTTCTGCCATGATATTTCCCCCTAGAAAGTTTATGCAAACGTTTTCTTTGAATTTATTATAAACGAATAGATTCAAAAAAGAAATAAAAACACTATAAAAAAATAAAACGTTTTCATTATTCCTATGAATATATAATAAGTTCCACATGTTTTATTAGAAAAAGAAAATAAATATTGTAAGCGCTATTTTAAATTTGGATAGAATCTGTTATCATTCAGTAATGAAAACGTTTGCGCCTTAAAAAAAGAAAAAAGAATCAATAGTATAGATGAAATGGGGTAGCATAATGGAAAAACAATGGTGGAAAGAAAGTGTAGTATATCAAATTTATCCTCGTAGTTTTATGGATAGTAACGGTGATGGTATAGGTGATCTTCGTGGTATTCTTGCGAAGCTAGATTACTTAAAAGAATTAGGTATTGATGTAATTTGGTTATCACCAGTCTATGAATCTCCAAACGATGATAATGGTTACGATATAAGTGATTATTGTAAAATTATGAATGAGTTCGGAACAATGGAAGATTGGGATGAACTATTACATGAAATGCATAAACGTAATATGAAACTTATGATGGACTTAGTTGTTAATCATACTTCAGATGAACATAATTGGTTTATTGAATCATGTAAATCGAAAGATAATAAATATAGAGACTATTATATATGGCGTCCTGGAAATGAAGGGAAAGAGCCGAATAACTGGGGAGCAGCATTTAGTGGCTCTGCATGGCAATATGATGAAATGACAGATGAATATTATTTGCATCTGTTTTCTAAAAAACAGCCAGATTTAAACTGGGATAATGAAAAGGTAAGACAAGATGTTTATGACATGATGAAGTTTTGGTTAGAAAAAGGAATTGATGGGTTCCGTATGGATGTTATTAATTTTATTTCTAAAGAAGATGGCCTACCATCTGTTGAAACGGATGAAAAAGGATATGTTTCAGGGCATAAACATTTTATGAACGGTCCGAATATTCATAAGTATTTGCATGAAATGAATGAAGACGTATTGTCTCAGTATGACATTATGACGGTTGGGGAAATGCCTGGTGTAACGACAGAAGAGGCTAAATTGTATACAGGGGAAGCTAGAAAAGAACTGCAAATGGTATTCCAATTTGAACATATGGATTTAGATTCCGGAGAAGGCGGGAAATGGGATGTAAAACCATGCTCACTTCTTACTTTGAAACAAAATTTAACAAAGTGGCAAAAAGCATTAGAACAAACAGGATGGAATAGCCTTTATTGGAATAACCATGACCAGCCTCGCGTTGTATCTCGTTTTGGTAATGATGGAGCTTATCATACTGAATCAGCGAAAATGTTAGCGACAGTACTTCATATGATGAAAGGGACACCATATATTTATCAAGGAGAAGAAATCGGAATGACCAATGTTCGGTTTGAATCAATTGATGAATACCGAGATATTGAAACACTAAATATGTATAAAGAAAAAGTTATAGAGCGCGGCGAAGATATAGATAAAGTGATGCAGTCTATATATATAAAGGGCCGAGATAATGCTAGAACTCCGATGCAGTGGGATGATAGAGAACATGCTGGATTCACAACGGGTGAGCCTTGGATTGCGGTAAATCCTAACTACAAAGAGATTAATGTGAAACAGGCGATCCAAGACGAAGAATCAATTTTTTATTACTATAAAAAATTGATTGAGTTACGTAAAAACAATGAAATAGTTGTGTATGGAACATATGATTTAATACTAGAAAATAACCCTTCTATTTTTGCTTATGTAAGAACATATGGAGAAGAAAAGCTTCTGGTGATTGCAAACTTTACTGCAGAGGAATGTGTATTTGAATTGCCTGAGGACATTATTTATAGTGAAGCAGAGTTATTAATACACAATTATGATGTAGAAAATGTATTGATAGAAAACATTACATTACGACCGTATGAAGCAATGGTATTTAAATTGAAATAAGAAAAGCCTTATGCCACCCTGGCATAAGGCTTTTACTATTACCATTTTAAAATAGAGAATCCATACGGTGGAAGTGTAACTTGTAATACACTTGCTTCCGCTGAAAATTCTTCGTTTGTATAAATGTTAATTATTTTCTTCCTGGTAATATGAAGAGGGAGTGAAGTTGTAACTTCACTGTTAGTAGGATTTAAAACGAAAAAGATAGTTTCATCTTCATATGTTTTTGTATAAGAAATATAATTATGTTCATCATTTGCCTCAATGAATTGAAAAATACCGTTTCCTCCAAATGCTTTATGTTGTTTCCGTAATGAAATTAATGTTTGTATATGTGTAAATAAAAGAGTATCCTGTTCTTTTTCATCCCATATCATGCATTTGCGACAGCCAGGGTCCATTCCACCATCCATACCGATTTCATCGCCGTAATAAATACAAGGAGAACCGATGAAAGAAAGGTGAAATACATAGAGTAACTTTAACTTATTTTTATCCCCATTACATGTTGCTAAAATTCTAGGTGTGTCATGACTGTCTAATAAATGAAATGCTGCTTCATTTACATTCATAGAGTAGGAATGTAGAGAATCTGTAATTTGTTTCATAAATTCACTTGAATTAATGGACTCGTTAGCAAAGTAAGAAAGTAGAGCGTTTGTAACCGGATAGCTCATTACAGCATCAAATTGATCACCTTGTAGCCATGGGAGTGCATCGTGCCAAATTTCGCCTAAAATATATACTTCAGGATTCAATGCTTTTATTTCACTTCGGAATTCTCTCCAAAAACTGTGATCGACTTCATTTGCTACATCAAGACGCCAACCATCTATATGGAATTCCCTTACCCAATAACGACCTACTTCAAGTAAATATTCTTTTACATCTGGATGTGCCGTATTTAATTTAGGCATATATGGTGTAAATGCGAAAGTATCATAGTTAGGAAGTGGCTCGGTTATAATTGGAAATTCATGAATATGGAACCAATCTTTATAGGCGGAATTTTCACCTTGTTCCAGCACGTCTTGAAATTTATCAAAGAAGTACCCGCTATGATTAAAAACAGCGTCGAGCATTACTTTTATACCATGTTTATGACACGCCTGAACGAGTTCTTTGAAAGTTTCTTTCGTCCCAAATTGTGGATCGATTTCCATGTAATCAATTGTGTCATATTTATGATTCGAATGAGCTTTGAAAATAGGAGTGAAATATATTCCGGAAATTCCAAGCTTCACAAGGTAATCAAGGTTTTGAATAATACCAGCAAAATCTCCGCCGAAAAAATTAGTTGGAGTTGGTTCGGTACTTCCCCAAGGGAGGGTGTTTGCCGGATTTAATGTGTTATCCCCGTTAGCGAATCGTTCCGGGAAAATTTGATACCATACTGTGTCTTTAATCCAGGATGGTGCTCTGAAAACGTCTTTTGCATGAATGAATGGAAAGCAGAAAAAGTTACCGACATCGTCATTTGGAATGTTAGAAAAAAATCCTCTTTCTGTATAAATAAGAGTGTCTACGTCGTTTTTTAATTCGAATCCATATCGTAAGCGTTTAAATTTCGGCTCGATTGAAACCGACCAATAATCAAATAAATCAGTAGATCCGGTTTTTTTCATAGGTGTACTCGCAGTAATCCATTTCCCATCTTGCCATTCATACGGATCACCGTAGATGAGGGCGGCGCTGTGAACATCATCTCTTTTTGTGTGTATTCGGATGTGAATTGTTTTTTCGTTGTAAGCGTATGCATAATTATCTTTTGGCCTATGATAGATCGCTTCTTTAAGCATATAGAAAATCCCCCTTTAATATCTCTATATATATTGTTACCTAAAATGAAATAATAAAGATTATGTTGCAAACGATTTCCTTTAACATAACTTTAATATTGCTTATAAGAGTAGTATTCATTTTATGTAAAGTCAATGAATAAAGAGTATGAGGAGATTATTTTGAAAATTAATATTTGCAAAATGAATAAAAGAATGTATAATGATAGACAAATAGCGCAAACGTTTTCATAGATTGAGATATTGTTTGCGCTTCTATTAAACCATTCAATGCAAACGTTTTCAACTTCTGAAGTACATAGACAATTTAGGGAGGTTTTTTGGGATGAAGAAAGCATTATCACTATTAACGATTTCAGCATTGTCAATCGGTATGTTATCTGCATGTGGACCGAAAGATTCAGGGAAAAAAGAAGCAAGTAAAGAGAAGAAAGATTATGATCTTCTCGTTTGGGAAGATGATAAAAAAGGTGTTGGTTTAGAACCAGCAGTGAAAAGCTTTGAGGAAAAATATAAAGTAAAAGTTAAAGTTGTTGAAATGCAAATGACAGATCAAGTGAAAAAGTTACGTCTTGATGGACCAGCGGGGACGGGACCAGATGTTGTAACATTGCCACACGATCAAATCGGAAATGCAGTAACAGAGGGCTTACTTTCTGAAGTAAAAGCAGATGATGCTGTGAAGAGTAAATTTACTGACTTATCAATAAAGGCACAAACATACAACGGGAAATTATATGGTTTACCAAAAGCAATTGAAACACCAATTTTTATTTACAATAAAAAATTAATGCAAAAAGCTCCAGAAACGATGGACGAGCTATTTAACTTCTCAAAAGACTTTACGAAGGATGGCAAGTACGGATTTTTAACATTAGGAGATAACTTCTACTTTGCTAACGCGTTTATGGCAGGTATGGGCGGATATGTATTTGGTGAGAAAGACGGAAAGCCAAATGCAAGTGATGTTGGATTAAATAATAGCGGAGCAGTACAAGGGGCTGAATATCTTCAAAAATGGTACAAAGAAAAGTTATTCCCGAAAGGTATTATCGGTGAGTCTGGTGGCCCTGCTGCTGATGGATTATTCAATGAAGGAAAAGCAGCATCTATTATGAACGGACCGTGGGCGTTCCAGGCGATGGAAAAGAACGGAATTGATTATGGTGTTGCTCCAATGCCAAAATTACCAAATGGTCAACCGATGAAAACATTTGTTGGGGTAAAAGGATGGCATGTAACAAGCTTCTCTAAACAAAATGATTTAGCTACAAAATTCACTGAGTGGGTAACAAATGAAGAAAACGCAAAAATTAGATTTGAGAAGACAAAAGAGATTCCTCCAGTAAAATCAGTAATGGAAGATCCAATTATTAAAGATAATGAAGCTGCAAAAGCAGTTGCAACTCAATCAGAAAATGGAATTCCAATGCCGAATATTCCAGAAATGCAAGAAGTATGGAAACCAGCTGGAGACGCGCTTCAGTTAGTTGTTACAGATAAAGAGGCACCAAAATCCGCTCTTGATAGTGCAGTGAAACAAATTAAAGGAAATATTGAGGCAAATCATAGTAAGAAAAAATAAGGTGAAATTCGTGCCTCTACTATAAGAGGCACGAATTCTCTCCCAGAAAAAAGGGGGAAGGAACATGCAAACATCTATGGAACCAGCAAACGGCTTAAAAGGTTCAAAACATAGGAAAATGGCAACCATGTTATCAATCATTCCAGGCATAGGCCAAATGTATAATAAACAATTTGTAAAAGGCCTTATTTTTCTAGTATTAACAGGTTCATTTATTGTAGCATTTGCTGATTTATTAAATATGGGATTATGGGGAATTGTAACACTCGGTACAGAAGTTCCACGTGACCATTCTGTCTTTCTATTAGTAGAAGGAATTTTGGCACTTATCGTCATAGTGTTTGGACTAGGAATATATGGATTTAACTTATATGATGCATACCAAAATGGGAAGAAACGTGATATAGGAACACCATTAAACTCAGTAAAAGAGCAATACCGTAACTTATTAGATCAAGGTTTTCCATATTTAATGGTTTCACCAGGATTTCTATTACTTATCTTTGTAGTTGTATTTCCAATCATTTTTGTAATTTTAATTGGATTTACGAATTATGACTTATATCACTCTCCTCCAGCTAAATTAGTAGATTGGGTGGGCTTTAAAAACTTTATTGATATTTTCACATTACCAATGTGGAGAGAGACATTTTTAAGTGTATTTTCTTGGACTGTCATTTGGACATTTGTTGCAACAACATTACAAGTTGCACTTGGTATTTTCTTAGCAATTATCGTAAATCAGCCTGGTATTAAAGGTAAGGCAATTATTCGAACAATCTTCATTTTACCGTGGGCTGTTCCAGCATTCGTATCTATTCTTGTCTTCTCGGGTATGTTTAATGAAACATTTGGAGCAATTAATAATCAAGTATTAGCTTTATTCGGGATTGAAAAGATTGCTTGGATGACAGATCCGTTTTGGGCGAAGATTGCTTTAATTATGATCCAAACGTGGCTCGGTTTCCCATTCGTCTTTGCAATGACAACAGGTATATTGCAATCGATTCCAGGAGAATTATATGAAGCTGCTACAGTAGATGGAGCAACTGCTTGGCAACAGTTCCGCAAAATTACATTGCCACTTGTTTTATACGCAACAGCACCAATTTTAATTACACAATATACGTTTAACTTTAATAACTTTAGTATCATTTATCTATTTAACGGCGGAGGTCCTGCTGTAGCGGGGCAAGATGCAGGTGGAACGGATATTTTAATTTCATGGATTTATAAGTTAACGATGACTTCAGCGCAGTACGGAAAAGCAGCAGCTCTTACAATGATTTTATCGTTAATCGTTATTACAGTTGCGTTATGGCAATTTAAGAGAACAAAATCATTCCAAGAAGAGGATATGATGTAAATGAATATTAAACGACAAAAGATGTTACGTCTTTCATTAAGTTATTTGGTTATCTTCATAATGTGTGCGATTATTTTCTATCCATTACTATGGATTATTGGTTCATCGTTTAATCCAGGAGATAGTTTGTCTGGTTCTAGCATTATTCCAAAAAATGCTACGTTAGATCATTATCGTAAGCTACTTGATCTTGATTCAAGTAATTACTTACTTTGGTATAAAAATACGTTAAAAGTTAGTGTTATGACGATGATTTTTTCGGTGTTAGCAATTAGCTTTACTGCTTATGCATTTTCGAGATATCGTTTTGTCGGAAGAAAAAATGGTTTATTAACATTTTTAATTCTACAAATGATTCCGAACTTTGCAGCGTTAATCGCACTATATGTATTAGCGCAGTTAACAGGATTAATTGATACACATCTTGCATTAATTTTAATTTATGTAGGTGGAGCAATTCCAATGAATACTTGGCTTATGAAAGGGTATTTTGATACGATTCCGAAAGAGTTGGATGAGTCAGCCCGCATGGATGGAGCAGGACACTTCCGTATTTTTTGGCAAATCATTATGCCGCTTGCAAAGCCAATCGTAGCGGTTGTAGCATTATTCACTTTCATCGGTCCATTTACAGATTTCATTTTAGCAAGTATTATTTTACGCACGCCGGAAAATTACACTTTAGCAGTTGGATTATATGAAATGGTAGCGAAAAAATTTGGTAATGAATTTACGACGTTTGCAGCGGGTTCAGTATTAATTGCAATCCCGATTTCGATTTTATTCTTATCACTACAAAAATACTTTATTTCTGGTTTAACAGCTGGAGGTACGAAAGGATGAGAAATGGGACATTATGTCCCATTTTTCTTTTCATCTCTCTATAAAAAAATTATAGAGAGATGAAAAGAGATTTGACATCGCATATGAAAAGAAGTGAAATAAATAGTATATTATAGTATAGGAAAAAAGAGCTATATCCCTTACAATACATGGAGAGGGAGAATATGATAAGTTTTGCAAGATAGAATAAATAAATGACAGTTTATGACTTCTCCTATGACTTGCAACGGGTGCAAGATAAAATATATGAAAATGGCAGAGAAGTGAAAGGAGGGGATTTTTATGACAGTTACAATTAAAGATGTGGCGAAGAAGGCGAACGTAGCACCATCAACTGTTTCTCGTGTAATTGCTGATAATCCAAGTATAAGTGAAAAGACAAAGCGCCGTGTTCGAAAAGTAATGAGTGAATTAGGGTATCATCCAAATTTAAATGCAAGAAACCTTGCGAACCAAACGACGAAGACACTTGGTCTTGTTATGCCGAGTTCTGCAAGTAAAGCTTTTCAAAATCCGTTTTTCCCAGAAGTTATAAGAGGAATTAGTTCATTTGCACATGTGGAAGGGTATGCGCTTTATATGTCGACTGGTGAAACGGAAGATGAAATTTTTAATGGTGTTGTAAAAATGGTACAAGGGCGTCAAATCGGTGGTATTATTCTTTTATATTCAAGAGAGAACGATCGGATTATTCAATACTTGCATGACCAAAACTTCCCGTTTGTTTTAATTGGAAAACCATATGATCGAAAAGATGAAATTACATATGTAGATAATGACAATTATACAGCTGCAAGAGAAGTAGCGGAATATTTGATTTCATTAGGCCATAAACAAATCGCATTCATCGGCGGTGGATCAGATTTACTTGTAACGAGAGATCGTTTGGCGGGGATGAGTGATGCTTTGAAACTAGCAGATATTCTATTGCCGAAAGAGTATATTTTACACTTTGATTTTTCAAGAGAGAGTGGTCAACAGGCCGTTGAGGAATTAATGGGACTAAAGCAACCACCGACGGCAATTATGGCAACGGATGATTTAATTGGACTTGGCGTGTTAAGTGCGCTTTCTAAAAAAGGATTTGTTGTACCGAAAGATGTTTCGATTGTAAGCTTTAACAATGCTTTATTATCAGAAATTGCTAGTCCACCACTTTCGACAGTTGATGTGAATATTTATCAATTAGGGTATGAAGCGGCAAAAGCTTTAGTTGATAAGGTGGAGCATTCTGAATCTACTTCAAAATGCATTATTATTCCGCATAAATTATTGAAGCGTCAAACTTGTGATTATTATGCAACAAAAAGCTAAGAGTTTAACTCTTAGCTTTTTTCTTTAGAAAGGCTTCTAAACGGTCACAGCCTTCTTTTAAAGTTTCGATACTATAAGCATAGGAAAGGCGAAGGTAGCCTTCACCGTATTCGGAAAATGCGGTTCCAGGAACAACGGCTAGCCCAGCTTCTTTTACAAGATCAAGTGCAAAATCAAATGATGAAGATGTTAAATGTCCAACATATGGGAATAAATAAAATGCACCTGTTGGCTTCTCAACCGTTAAACCCATTTGAATGAGTCTATTATACACGTAATCACGGCGTTTTTTGTATTGATAGCGCATCATCTTCGGGGCATCTTTAGCAGCTGTTAAAGCTTCGATTGCAGCATACTGAGCGATTGAAGTAGCACATGTAACATTGTATTGATGAACTTTTAATATGTGTTTTGCTAAATATTCTGGAGCAAATAAAAGTCCGATACGCCAGCCGGTCATAGAATGTGATTTTGATAAGCCGTTAATGACAATCGTCTTATCACGCATTTCTGGGAAATGAGCGATAGATGTGTGTTTTTCTTCATATACAAGTTCACTATAAATTTCATCAGAAAGAACGAAAATATTTTTATCTTTTAAGATAGATACAATATCTTCTAATTCTTCTTTTGATAAGGTAACACCAGTTGGATTAGAAGGATACGGTAAAACGACGCATCTTGTTCGTTCTGTAATTGCATTTCGCAGAGCTTCAGCTGTTAAACGAAATCCAGTTTCACGAACATCTATAAAAATAGGAGTTGCACCGCATAGTCGAATAATCGGCTCGTAACCAGGATAAATAGGAGCAGGCAAAATTACTTCCGTTCCTGGTTCTAAAATAGTTCGGAATGTAACATCAATCGCTTCACTAGCACCGATTGTAACAATGGTTTCGTTTTCAGGTGAATAATGTAAATCATAGCAATCCTTTACAAAGTTACAAGCTGCTTCGCGTAATTCTAGTAAACCAGCGTTATGTGTATAGCTTGTATAATTTTCTGTAATGGCCCGTTTAGCTGCTTCTTTTACTAGAGAAGGTGTAGGGAAATCGGGTTGCCCAATTGTTAAAGAGATAAGATTATCATAGTTTTGAATCATATTAGAGAACTGACGGATTCCAGAAATTTGGATGTCCTTCACTCTAGGATTAATGAATTGTTCCATTGTATCTCCCTTTCTTCCGTTTGAAAATTAAGTTCATTTTATCATATTTTCAACTATTACGCTTTGTTTATAAAATTCCCCCCGCTATTTGTGAAAGATAAGAATCGTATCTTAAAATTCAGTGGAAGTAAGAAATTATGTGAGGATTCAAATGTCTATAAGAGTATAAGCTGTGTGAGTTAATTAAAGTTTCACTTAAGCATAAACACAAAAAAAGCCGCTGCAAGCGACTTTTTAATAACCGTATTCCCAATCTATTTCATCTTCGTTCCAAAGTACGGAAGATACTTTGCCAAGATGGACAACGGATTCATTTACAGCACATGTACAGTCTTCGTCCCCTGCTTTATGTTGCAATTCTTCGTATACGGATTTTTCAACGTTTTCTAGCACAACCAAATTTTCTTCTTTTAAAACAAGCGTAGTACCCGCCATATTTATCTTCCTCCTACTAAAGTAATGATCACTTATTTGTAAACATAGATAGTATGGATTATATGCTGTATTTTGCGATAGTTGTCCGTCTAGTGAAGTGTTTTTTATTTTCTTTGTAATCCGTATTCATTGTATACTGCACGAAGGAAATTTGGTACAGGGTTTACAATCATTTCGGAAATTTGTAACATTTATTATTAGTTGTTAACAAATAATTAACAAATACGTTAAGAAAAATCAAAATTTTAAAACAAATAGACTTATAAAATGATATAATCATATCAAAATACATATAGGGGATGAGAGGCTATGGAGCTGATTCGTGATTTAATGATCCAAATTGCCATCATTATTTTACCACTATTTTTATATGAAGCGATTCGTTTAAATCGTTATCAAGGAATGCTTCCGAAGCCTAATCGCTACTTTATTATGTTTTTATCTAGCGTTACACTCGTTCTCTCCATGACATACTCTATTTGTTTTGGTTCCGTTTGCGGATACAATTTTCATCCAGTCCCGATTGTTAGTGGTTTTTTATATGGTGGGATTGTTGGGCTCATCCCTGCCATTATTTATGTTGCATATGAATGGATTTTTAAGGGGCTTAGTTGGTTGCCTATGGTAGAAGTTATATTTCTTTCGATAATTCCATTATTTTTGTCAAAGAAATGGTCTCTTTTTTCAAGAGATAAGAAGCTAATATTAGCTTTTATGATTGCATCATTTTATGTTCTTGTTTCATTAGTAGTCGGGATGTTGAATGTCCTTTTAGAAACAGGTTTTACACCGTACATATCTAATCTATATAGTGGGTATATATTTGCATCACTTATTATGGTTATGACAATGGTATTTCAAGTGTATTTGACTGAGTATTTAAACGAAAATGCATTATTGCGTACAGAAATGCAAAAATCAGAAAAACTTAATATTGTAAGTGAGTTAGCTGCAAGTGTTGCACATGAAGTTCGAAACCCTCTCACTGTTGTACGAGGGTTTATTCAATTGCTAGAGAGTACGGAAGACGTAAAAAACAAAGATTATATGCGTCTCGTATTAGCTGAACTGGATCGTGCTGAACAGATTATTTCAGATTATTTAAATTTAGCAAGGCCTCAAATTGAAAAAAAAGAACATATTTGTTTATCAGCACAATTAATTGAAATGACAACTCTTATGTCATCATTTGCAGCGATGCAGGGCGTTTATTTGCAAGTTGAGATTTCTGAGAGCCTTTATACTATCGGCGATAAGACGAAATTGAAGCAAGCTATTATGAATGTTGTTAAAAACGGTATTGAAGCAATTCAAGGAAACAAAGGGTATTTAAAAGTAACAGCTATTCAAAAAGATGAATTGATAATAATAAGAGTTAAAGATAGTGGTGTTGGAATGACAAAAGAACAGTTAGTAAGGCTTGGACAACCGTATTATTCTTTAAAAGAAAAAGGAACAGGATTAGGCCTTATGGTAACATTTAGTATTTTACAAGCGCATAATGGCACATTGGAATATAAAAGTGAAAGCGGAAAAGGAACTGAAGCTATTATTATATTGCCAGCTGTACGATATAAGGAATAAAAGTTACCGATAGAAGGTAACTTTTTATTTTTCGTGCATTAGAAAAAGTTACAAAATTTCATTCATTTATTTTTTCTTGTTTTGTTCGAACGAATAAACTTTTAAATGATTGAAAGAAGCTTTGCTCTTTTGAGGCGGCGACTAATCTTTTTGTTTCTTGAATTTCACGAATAACTTGCATAAGTTGTGTATCACGGTTGCTGTCTTTATTGTAAATTTGATTGACAAGTTTATTCATTTTTTCTTCTTGTTTGGATTCTCGCTTATACATATGATTCATTAATAAGTCCATCTTTTCTTTTTGGAGTGCATCTGTTTGAGCGGCGTGAACAACTAGATCTTGTAACATTTTTTCTTGTGAGCCTTCTTTTACATAAACTTGTTGCATTAGTTCATCTAATTTCTCGTCTTTTAAACGATTTTGTGTAATGAGAGTAGAGTTTTGATGAATAATTGCTTCATTTAATTGAGCAAGCATTTCAAGTTTTAGCATGAACTCCTCAAAGTTACGCCCATCTTCTTTTGGTTGCACTTCTTGTTTATCTTGAATAACAGGTACAGGTGGGGCTTCTTTTTCTTTTAAAATAATAGGTATTGTTTCTGAAATGTCCTCTTGTAATGTAGCAGCTCTTTCATGTATAGATTTCAATAGTTTTAAATCATCCAATTTATAAATACGAGCATCAGCTGTTTTTGAAATGATATAACCGTGTTCCTCTAAGAGTTGGCTATATTTTCGGACTATATGTTTTGGGATACCTGTTTTATTTGTAACATCTTTCGTTTTATAAATAGCTTCCATGATAGTTCCTCCCCAAAAAGTATCGTATATATCATTTCAACCTTTTATGAGGACTTCCTTTGAAAAAGAATGTCGGAAGGTTATTAGTTTTCTACAGCATTAGTGAAAAGATGAAGAAAAATGAATGTTTTTGGCGGAATGGAGAGGAAGAGCTAAAATAATGTCTGAAAACATACATAGAAGAAGTTTGTTATAATAACTGAGGAAAAGAAATTGGTAGGAACACGGAGGTACACATGAAGCAATTTAAAGGTATTATCATTTCAATTATTGCAATTCTTTCTCTTTTGGTAGCGGTATATGAAGTACTTGTGCCAGAGGAGACAAGTACTAAAAAAACAACTACGTATGATCAAATTCTAGAGTTCCCGAAAGAACGATATCCAGAGACCGGGAAACATATAACGGATGCTATAAAAGAAGGACATTCGGAAATGTGTACAATTGATCGTAATGGTGCAGCGGATAGAAGGAAATTATCGTTAGCGCCATATCCGACGAAGAAAGGTTATGATCGTGATGAATGGCCGATGGCGATGTGTAAGGAAGGCGGAAAAGGAGCTCATATTGAATATATAAGTCCAGCAGATAACCGCGGTGCAGGTTCTTGGGTAGGGAATAAGCTAGACAAATATCCAGATGGTACGCGTGTGAAATTTGAAGTGAAATAGTAATTGGCATACATTTCATAGTGGAGGAGAGGGATAGTTATGGAATTAACAATTTCATATTCGCAATTAATGATAATGAACTATGATGGTCAGCAGCCTTATGTAGATTGGACTCCTGAAGATTTTGAAAGAGGCTATGCTGAGGTGGATGGAGCTATTATTTTTGAAGCAATCTCTGACTATACTTGTGAAGTGGAAGTTACTTGTGGAAATCATATTGAGAAAGAAGAAGTGGTTAGAACGATATCAGTTCCTTTCACAGTGAAGAATGAAGAAGTATATATAACAAGTATTCTTTCTAATAAATATCATATTCCTATTCCGAACGGGGAATATATGATAGTCTTGCAGGCAACTCCTCTTGAAGAGCCATCAGACGATGAATTGTATAAAGTACAATACGACTTCTATTTTGAGAGTGTAGAATAAAAAAACGTGTTATCCTTTTTAAAGGATAACACGTTTTTTATTATGCGTTTGTTTTTAGGAGAGAACGAGCGTCTTTTGCTGCCTGAACCATGTGCTCTAAAGCAGGTATAACTTCCTCAGTTCTTCGTGTTTTTAAACCACAGTCTGGATTAATCCAGAAATATTTAGGGTCACATACTTGTAAAGATTGTTCTACGATTGTGAACATTTCATCTTTACTTGGGACACGTGGGCTATGAATATCATATACCCCTAGACCAATTCCTTTTTCATATGTTGTATGCTTTAATGTATTAATAAATTCTCCATGACTTCTTGATGTTTCGATAGAAATAACATCTGCGTCTAACGCTCGAATTGCATCTACAATATCTTCGAAGTTACTATAACACATATGAGTATGAATTTGTGTTTCATTTTCTACAGAAGATGTTGCTAAAAGGAATGATTGAACTGCCCATGTAATGTATGCATCCCAATCTTTTTCTTTTAACGGCATACCTTCACGAAGTGCAGGTTCATCGACTTGGATTACTCTAATTCCGGAAGATTCAAGTAATTCAATTTCATGACGAAGTGCTAATGCAATTTGATATGAAACTTCTTTTCTTGAAATATCATTTCGAACGAATGACCAATTTAAAATAGTGACAGGTCCAGTTAGCATACCTTTTACTACTTTCTCTGTTAAGCTTTGTGCATATACAGTTTCTTTAATAGTCATTCCACTTATAAAGGCAACATCACCATAAATAACAGGTGGTTTTACGCAACGAGAACCGTATGATTGTACCCATCCGTTTTTAGTAAAGGAGAAACCAGCAAGTCTTTCTCCAAAATATTCCACCATGTCAGTTCTTTCGAATTCACCATGTACTAGTACATCAAGACCAATATCTTCTTGGTAACGAATCCACTTTGCAGTTTCTTTTTCAATGAATTGATTATATTGTTCATTTGTAATATCGCCGTTACGCCACTGTTTACGTGTTTGACGAACTTCAGATGTTTGCGGGAAGCTACCAATAGTTGTTGTTGGTAACAACGGTAATTTTAAAGCTACTTGCTGTAGTTCATATCGTTTTTCAAATGGAAGAGGACGTGAGAAATCATCTTCTTTAAGTGATGTACGTGCCACTTTTACATCTTCACGATTACGTGCAGCTGATGAGCGGATTGCATGATGTGCATTACGATATGTTGTTAAATCGCTACTGATGCTTTCTACACCTTTAGTAAGAGCAGAATGGATAAGGACTAGTTCTTCTAATTTTTGATTAGCAAATGCAAGTGCATCAAATAATTCACTTGTTAAGTGCGTTTCTTCCGTTTTATCAATTGGAGTATGCAATAAGCTACAAGAAGGTTGAACAATTAAACCTTTTGCTGTGATTTGATTTTGTAATGTTGTAAATAAAGAAAGTACATCATCAAGATCAGCTCTCCAAATGTTACGGCCATCTATACAACCGATAGCTAAAATTTTATCAGCTGGGAATCCGTATTTTGAAATAGCATTTACATTACCTTCTTTGCCATGAACAAAGTCTAATCCAATACCGGAAACAGGGAATGTAATAATTTCTTCATAGTTCTCTTCTACACTATCAAAATATGTTTGTAGAAGAAGATTAGCATTTGGAACCTCTTTATGAATAGCTTCGTAAAGTTCTTTCGCTTGATTAATTTCATCTTTTGTTAAAGATGCGAAGATTGGTTCGTCAACTTGAATAATTTGTGCTCCAGCTGCGTGTAATTCAGAGAATAGTTGTACATAAGGTGCAACTAGCTCTTTTAAAATAGTGGCAAATTGCTCTTCGTTATAACCTTTTGCTAGTTTTAGGAATGTATAAGGGCCTAAAATAACTGGTTTTCCATCAACGCCTAACTCTTTTTTCGCTTCTTCATATAAACGAAGAGGACGATTGTCTTTTAAAGAGATTTGTAATCCTTCTTCATATTCAGGAACAATGTAATGATAGTTTGTGTTAAACCATTTTGTCATTTCAGAAGCAACGTGATCTTTAGAGCCGCGTGCCATTGCAAAATATACATCAAGGTAAGAGGTAAACTCTGAAAAACGTGAAGGGATGAATCCTAACATGTAGGCCGTATCCAGAACGTGGTCATAATATGTAAAATCGCCAACTGGAATTAATTCAATTCCCTTTTCTTGCTGTACTTTGACGTGTTGAAGGCGAATTTCTTTCATTGTCGTTAAAAATTGTTCTTCATCAATTTTATTGGACCAAAAAGCTTCCAATGTTTTTTTCCACTCTCGTTGTAGTCCGATACGTGGATAACCTAAGTTACTTGTTTGAATTGCCATTTTAAATTCCTCCCTAATTGAAAGTAAGCATTTCCGTTTACTCGGAAATACCTATAACAAAAAGCATAAAGGCATAGAAAAATAAGCCTTCCTTTTTGTTCTTAACACCTCATCATCATCCGTGAGTCTATCAGTGTTGTTAAAATAGGCAGGTATCCTGACTTATGCTTCATATAATTTCTTTCACCTTCCCGTTTTCACAGTGGCACAAAAAAGAAATCTCAGCATTTACAGTGGCGGGACCGTGTTGGAGTTTCACCAAACTTCCCTTTTAAACACGAAGTGAAATATTCGTGTACCTATTTTCCTTTTGAAAGGAATTTAACAAGCGATATGATATTGAAACAAATTCTAACACAATTTTCGGAATTTTGTCCACTGTTTTAAAATAAGAAAATTCTAAAGTTTTTATTTCTTTTTATTCGGAAGATTAAGTTTTTTGGTGTTTATTTATTATTAAAATGAGGGTATTTTGAGTTGCGAGGAATAATTATAGTGTTAAGTTTTTCTAGAAGAGGAGGCACCTCTTCTAGAAAAACTTAATCATTATCTACACCTATTTCTGAAAGACGACCTACAGCAGCATCTTGTAAGAGTGTGTTTAGCCAACGTAACTCAACGTTAATATGCTCAATTACGCTTTGTAGAATATATAGTTGAGCACGAGGGACTAGTTGTTTGTTATGATCGTATATCGTTTGCATTGT
The DNA here is from genome assembly GCF_044908115.1 of Bacillus sp. RC51. Lineage (NCBI taxonomy): Bacteria > Bacillati > Bacillota > Bacilli > Caryophanales > Bacillaceae > Bacillus > Bacillus sp. RC51. The sequence goes on from NZ_JBIYCW010000002.1 coordinate 398,436, forward strand.
ATGTAAATATAGCATTGTATCATCTCTCTTTTTTTCCAAAATAGGAACTAGTTCTTGTTCGTCGCTAAAGTGAGCGAAAGAGAGCGCAGAATAAATAGGTTTATATATTTGATTTTTCGCTTCAAATTGTTTTAATAATAAAGTGTGGAAAAGGGATTTTCCTTCTCCTGTTATATGGAAGATTTTTTTATCTGGTCTATTCGTATCTCGAACAATATGGGTAACGCTAATCGCACCTTGTTTTTCTAATTGCTCGAAGGCATAGTATAGCGATCCTTTGGCATATTTAATATAACAATCCATTTGTCGTTCTTTCATTATATGTTGAACTTCATATGGATGCTTATCTCCTTCGAGTAACAAGCCGAGAATGACTAACTTCATGCTCATGCTGTCTCAACTCCTGTATATAGAAACTTTATATATATTATAAACGGTATATCCTCTTTCATAAAGGGATATACCGTTTCATTTTTCTGTATTAGCTTACTTGTTTTTGTTTTTGCTTCGTTTTCGGACCTGTTAAAAGACGTTCATTTCCCATAAATAAAATACAAATTATACTTAGTACAGCTGGGATAAGTGCCCAGAAAAATGTATTGGCAATAGATGTTGCAAGAGCATCCTTAATACCACTCAGTACTTCAGGAGGTAGTTTGTCAGCGGCATTTGGTGATAATAAAAAGCTTGTGTCTCCACCTTTAGGAGCCATTTTTGCTAGTTCAGGTGGGAAGACTGCTTTTAATTTATCAGTGAAAACATGATTTTGAATTGTACCGAAAATCGTTACACCAAGGGTCATTCCAAGTGAACGGAAGAATGAGTTCGTTGATGTAGCAGAACCGCGATCTCTCATTTCTAGTTTGTGGATAGATGCCATACTTAAAACTGAGAAGGAGAATCCAACTCCAAGTCCAGCAAGCACCATAAACGTTGTTACAAGTGTACGAGGTGTTTCCATTGTTAAAGTACTTAGTAAATAAATACCAAGAACGAAGAACACTCCGGATGCTATCATGATGTTACGATAACTTGTTCGTGAAGCTAATTGTCCGCCAGCTTGACTTCCGATTACAGATCCTACCATCATAGGTGTCAAAATCAATCCAGCATTTGAGGCTGAACCACCGAGAACACCTTGAACGAAGATTGGAATATAAACTGTACAGATGATAAAAGCGGCACCATAGAAAAAGGCAACACCTTGGCTAGCTGCAAATAAAGGTTTTTTAAATAAATGGAAAGAAATAATAGGCTCTGTTGCGTTTCTTTCTACGAAGAAGAAGATAATAAGCGTAGTAACAACAGTTGAAAATAAACCAATAATCACATTAGAGTCCCATGCATATTCTTTACCGCCAAGTTCCAGGGCAAACATTAAGCAAACGATACTAACGACAAGTGTAATAGCACCAGCCCAGTCAATTTTTTGTTTTCGGTATTCTAGAGACTCGTTGTAGTATTTAGTAATGAAGAAGAAGGAAATAAGTCCTAATGGAATATTAATATAGAAGACCCAGTGCCAGCTTATATAATCTGTAATGTAAGCACCTAATAAAGGCCCGAAAACACTGGATGTTCCGAAAACAGCACCAAATAGACCTGTCATTTTCCCTCGTTTTTCAGGTGGGAATATATCATACATAATTGTAAATGCGATAGGCATCAGAGCGCCACCGCCAATTCCTTGAATGGCTCTATAAATACTTAGTTGTTCAATACTTGTTGCTGTCCCGCAAAGTGCAGAACCGAATAAGAAAAGAATTAGTCCACCAATAAAAAAGCGTTTCCGTCCGTACATATCAGATAGCTTACCGAAAATAGGCATACCGGCCATTGTTGCTACCATATATGCAGATGTGACCCAAACGAATTTGTCGAACCCTCCTAAGTCTCCAACGATTGTTGCCATCGCAGTTGCGACTATTGTGTTATCCATTGCTGCCATGAGAATACCAAGTAGTAAACCAGCAACAACAAATTTTGTTTTACTTGCTTCGTTTTTTGATAGTTGTGCTTCCAAAAGTAGCCCTCCTTTAATAAAAATTACACTAACTTAAGTTTTTAGATGCAGTGCATGAAAAATCTTTGTGTGTAGTTTGTTTCATTTCCTCTTTATTTATAAAAATTGAGCCTACATGATATAAAGAATGGAAATCATAGATTATATTATAGTCAAATTTGACTAAAAGGCAAATGTTTTCTATCGCCAAATTATTTTATCCCGCTTTAACTGCCCGTTAAAGCTCGATTGGTGAAAGCTAATAATCAGTGGGGGATGGACACCCCACTGATTAAAGTTTCACTTTATTATATTGACCAAAAGAGAGAGGTAAGACTTTATTTTGTTATGTAGTCAAGGAAGGAAATTGTAAAAAAATATTTAATAAAGTATAACCTGTGTCAACCTATTAAAAATGGTTTTTTCTTTATATTGTCGAATAGGATAAAAGGAAAAGAAAAATTTAATATGGTTTGTAACAAGCTAAATATTTTTTCTAAGTGTAGTTTATTGCATCGAGAGGCAGAATACAGTTGTATAGATGATATATCTGGAATGAGGTGAATATATTATGAAAATATGGAAACGAATTTCGGATCAAGGAAGGTATTCTATACCGTTACAGCCAGTTTTGTGGATTGATGGTTCTAAAAAGGACACGGAAGCATCCGATGTAGCAGTCACATTGCAAATCCGTAGTATGTATAAAGAAAAATTTTCGTATGAGATGATCTATGATGTTAATGACATACTAATTATTCGACTTGAAGTTGAAAATAAAGGCGTTGAAATGATTTCGCGAGTAGTTGTAAGTCATATGATTCGTGATTATTTCGCGTATATCCCAAACTCTTTAAAAGCAGATAAGGGAATAAGTGAGTTTTTATTTCAGCTTGTAAGGTGGCGAATCGATAATTTATCACCGAATGAAAAGGTAGAATTAATTTGTCAAATAAAAGCAAATAAAGATAAAGCTCCTCCCAATTCATTATTTCAGGCTACATATACATTTCAATATAAAGGTGTATCATATGGACCGCTACAAACAAATGAAGTGGTTGTGAGAAAATGATAAGAAGGAACCTGTGCGAAAGGTTCCTTCTTTAATGAAGATTGTGCTTCTTGAGTAATTTCTTTTGTTCCACTCCCTTTTTTCCAATATAGTTATTTTTGTATCCAAAATATAGAATGAATAGAAATGAAATAACATTTACTATAGCGTCAATTTGATCGTTTGTAATGAAGTTTATTCCGAAAGAGTTAAATAGTAATTTTAATGATAACAAAAAGCCAGCTAGTAAGCGCATAATATCTAATAGATTTTCTTTTTGAGGCATATAGGTCACTCCTTCCTAAAAACGATATATAGTATATATATGAAATAAAATAGAAAAGGTATACAAGCTTAAGTAGAAATGTACATTAAATATGTACATTTTTTATTTTATAGAAAAACATTATTGTTATAGAAACATATATTGGTATAAAAGGGGGAGAGTATGAAACATAAAGGGAAAATTAGTGGATTATTACTTGGGAACACAGTTGCGGTTACAGAATGGATTGCACTTCAGGATGTAATTGCTAAGCTAGATTCGCGATCATTTTTAACCGTCTTTATTATTTATATATTGCAAATGATACTAAGCTATTATTTTGGACATTGGTACGATAAAAGAACGAATACGCGTGTAAATATTGAAATAGGAGGAATGACAAATAACGATTTTGTCGTTGATTTTTTTGGAAAAGTAGCTGCTTTATCAGAAAGAGATTCTCGTAATATTACAGTGTATATTCTTTCCGTAAAAGAATGGGATGTATTAAAAGACACAGTGCAAGAAAAAAAGTTAGATGAGCTAGTCCAAAGAGTAGAACGTACAATTGTAAAGACAGTTCGAAAAGGTGATGTAGTTACGAGGTGGGATGAAAATAAATATGTTATCGTAGCTGTTGATAATGGCTATGAAAAGTCAACAATAACAAGTCGATTGATCAAAAATATTCAAAATGCAATAGCGAATGATTTATTAAGTGTCACACTATTATTTGGGGCTGCAAGTTATCCTATAGAAGGGAAAACTTTTGAAGATTTGTTTAGAAAGGCACAAAATCAATTGTATAATTATAGAAACTTGCAAAGTCATGAATGAAACTTTGATTTGAAGAAGTATGATATAAAGAATTTTTTGTAACATTTTTTTGTCTTTTGTTACAAGAAAACTTTTTTTTGTAACAAAAGTCTTTAAAAATATATGAAATCAGCATATAATTGTGTGTGGATGTGTCAATGCATTTTGCACAATGTTTTCAGTTTAAAAGTGTAGAGGAAAACATGCTCTACACTTTTCCTTTTTAAGAAATTAAAAGAATCTTTGTAAGAGTTGCGAGGTCCCCTTTGCAATATGTAAAATGGACAAAGAGGTTATTTGATAGAAAGTGAGAAAGGGAATGATAGACGTGAGAGGTCAACGATCATCTTTTATCAGGTGAAACATTATAGTGTTTCTTGCAGTAGGTAAGATTAAGGTAAATACCTTTATGTTTTAAGACATTACATAATTTCAAGTGCGAAAATTGTACAAGCAGTATAAATAATTATTGATGATCTTCGTAAAAAAGATGCGAGCGTGAAATAGATAAAGAAGTTACATGTTTTTCATGGGATTTTTGGCACGATGGTCGTTTATTAATAGGAGGAAAAGATGTTGAAATATAATAAATTAGCAATTGTAACTGCATTATCAATGACTTTACTAGCTGGTTGTTTCGGCCCAAAACCAGAAGAGGAGCTATATGTTGCATTTGAAAATGCTGCCAAGCAAGAAAAAACAATGTTTGAAGATGCGAAAAAATTAGAGTCATTAGAGAAAGAGGGGCAAGTATTATATAATCAAATTGTCCAAGAAGGAAAAGATAATAATCAGGCTGTTAAGGATAAGCTTGATCAAGCGGTGAAAAATACAGCTGAGCGAGAAAAAGTTATTATTAAAGAAAAAGAGGCGTTAAATAAAGCGCAAGAAGAAGTGAAGTCAGCTGATAAGCATGTGAAGAAAATTGAAGATAATAAATTAAAAGACCAGGCGGATAAAGTAAAGAGTACTTATGAGAAACGACATGATTCATTCCAAAAGATGTACGATAGCTATAATAAATCTTTAAAGCAAGAAAAAGAATTATATACAATGCTACAAGATAAAGGTACAAAATTAAAAGATATTAGCGAGAAAGTAAAGTTAGTAAACCAAGCATATAAAGATATTGAGACAGAAAAAGATAAGTTTAATGAATATACGAAATCATATAATACAGAAAAAGTTGCATTCTATAAACAAGCGAATATTAAAATTAAGGAAGATAAAAAATAAAACAGTTTGGCCTAATATGGGCCAAACTGTTTTATTTTTTTGTATAGGTACGGCTATACCATGGAACTGCTTCGCTTAATTTTTTTTCTTGTTTTAATGCTTCAGGACCAATATAATCTTGAAGTGTTTTTTTTGCTATTGTTAAAGATAAGGTTGTTTTCGGATTTCGATAGGAGGATTCAAGGTGACCAAGATGCGGTAGGGTGCGAAAATCATCTTTCGTAGGAGGGATATGGAAAAAATAATCACCTAAACGTATAAGAACATCGGATTGTTGTTGACTAAAACGTGGATTTCTAGAAAAATGTAATCCTTCTTTGATAGCCTTTTTTTCAGTAATTAAGCGTTCTAAAGCAGTCTTTTTTAACCAATATAAGTACTTAGGGTTAGTTGCAGCTTTAGCATGACGATTCACAACGAAAATAGATTGAGCTAGTCTATTAATAGAATGTTGATTATGTAATTGAGATTGGGGTTGTGAAGGTTTCATATTGAATCTCCTTTCAATTTTTCCTTATTATAGCATAAATAAAATGGGTTTTTATTATATGCAAAAAGTAATTGTATATATTTTCAATATTAAAGCAATATTGTTATAAAAAACAACTATTTTGTATAATAGTGATAGAATATGTTTCAGAAATTTGATAATGAAAGAGTGAGAAGTTTGAAAGAAATATTAAAACTACAATATGCCATTATAGACATTGGTTCTAATACAATGCGCTTAGTTATTTATGAAAAACAAAGCGGGGGTTTTTATAAAGAGATTGAAAATACGAAAGTGGTCGCTAGGTTAAGAAATTATTTAGTAAATGGTGTATTAAGTGAAGAAGGAATAGAAGTATTATTACAAACATTATTTCAATTTCAAGAAAGTACACGATTCCATAAGCTGCATCATGTACTTTGTGTTGCAACGGCAACAATTAGACAGGCTGAGAATCAAGAGGAAATTAAAAAACTTGTTGAAGGGCAAACAGATTTTACTCTTAGAGTTTTATCAGAATATGAAGAAGCACGTTACGGTTATTTAGCAGTTATGAATTCCACTTCATTTTCAGAAGGAATTACAGTTGATATTGGTGGGGGGAGTACAGAAGTTACATACTTTCGAAATAGAGAAATTTTAGAATACTATAGCTTTCCTTTTGGAGCACTTTCTTTAAAGCAACAATTTATTCAAGATGATATTCCTACTACAGAGGAGTTAGATGAGATTAGAAGGTATTTATGGTATCAATTCCGAACGCTACCATGGTTAATTGATAAAAAATTGCCTCTTATCGCAATTGGGGGTAGTGCGAGGAACATGGCGAAAATCCACCAAAATTTAATTTGTTATCCTATAGCTGGATTACACTTATACAAAATGAAAGAAGACGATATTAAAAATGTAAAAGATGAATTAAAACAATTATCATTCATAGACCTTCAAAAATTAGAAGGGTTAGCAAAAGATCGAGCAGACACAATTATCCCAGCGGTCGAAGTATTTCATATGCTTGTTAACGTTATAGAGGCATCGGCTTTTGTATTGAGTAAAAAAGGATTAAGAGAAGGTGTTTTCTATGAAGAATTAACGAAAGATTTGGGGATCTCATATTATCCGAACGTAGTAGAAGAGAGTTTGCATTTATTGTCATATGAATACGAATTAGACATGGGATTTGTCATTCAACTTATTAAACAAGGGACATTAATCTGCAAACAACTTGAAGGAGCTGGACTTATTTCTATGTCAGCGAAAGACTGGAGAATATTCCATCAAGCAGCGAAAGTATTTAATATTGGAAAATATATAGATGAAGAAGCGAGCCGCTTACATACATTTTACTTACTAGCGAACAAAACAATTGATGGTATGATGCATAAAGATCGAGTTAGATTAGCGCTTATAGCTTCTTATAAATCAAAAATGTTATTTAAACAACATTTGGCACTGTTTGAAGGATGGTTTGATAAAAGTGAACAAAAGAAAATTCGATTATTAGGGGCTGTATTACAATTTTCGGCTGCTTTAAATATACGACAAAGATCGCTTGTTGAAACAATATATATAACGGAAAGTAAAGAAGGTTTAACATTCAGGATTTTATGTGAAGAATCGGCATTGGCGGAAAAAGTTCAAGCGGAAAAACAAAAAAAACAACTTGAAAGAGTATTAAAAACGAATATTAACTTAGTATTCGAATTGAAATGTTAGGTTGTACGGATGTCTTTACAAAAAATTAACACTTTGGAATATTGTAATTTGATAAAATAAAAGTAATTAAATTATATTAAAAAAGTTTCAAAGGGAAGTGTGAAGCGAATGGAATTACTAAAGGGGAATTTAGTAAATTTAAATGATACAGCGTATTATAATAATCGTGAATTAAGCTGGCTAGCATTTAATGAACGTGTACTACAAGAAGCGCAAGATGAAAATAATCCACTATTAGAAAGACTAAAGTTTATTAGTATTTTTAGTTCGAATTTAGATGAATTTTTTATGGTGCGCGTAGCAGGTTTGAAAGATCAAGTAAGTGCGGGATTTAATCAGCCAGAAAATAAAGCAGGTTTAACACCAAAGAAACAGTTAAATAAGATTGCGATAAAATCGCATGAGTTGATGACTGTGCAGTATGAAACGTTTAAAAATTATGTATTGCCAGCGCTTGAACTAGAGGGGATTGAGCGTTTAACATTCCATGATTTGACGAAAGAGCAAAGGGAATTTATCGAGGAGTATTTTGATGAACAAATATTTCCGGTTTTAACCCCTGTATCTATTGATGCGTATCGTCCATTTCCAATGTTATTAAATAAAAGTTTGAATTTAGCTACTATTTTATATGATGAGCAACAGGCTGAGGAAGAAAATCGTACGAAGTTAGGAATTGTACAAGTGCCTTCATTACTGGAGCGTTTCATATTTTTACCGAGTGAAGGGCAAAAACATAAATTTATTTTATTAGAAGATGTAATTAGTGGTTTTACTCATAAACTATTCACAGGATATAACGTATCACCTGTTACTCGTTTCCGTATTACACGTAATGCGGATTTAACGATCCATGAAGAAGGTGCACGCGATTTATTAAAAGTAATTGAAAAAGAATTGAAAAAGCGTAAGTGGGGAGCTGCCGTTCGTTTAGAAGTTGGTAAAGAACACATTGATGAAAGAGTGTTAGCGTTATTGTATGATGTGTTAGAAGTAAAAGATGAAGATGTGTACATGATGGATGGACCGTTAGATTTAACATGTTTATTCTCCTTATATAAAAAATTAGCGCCTTTATATGAACATCTAGTATATCCGGCTCTTATTCCTCAACCTCCTCAAGATTTAGGTGATGAGGAAGATGTATTTGAAAAAGCGATAGAACATGATATTTTATTACACCATCCCTTTGAGTCGTTTCAGCCAGTCGTTGATTTTGTCCGTGATGCGGCAGATGACTCGAATGTACTTGCGATCAAACAAACATTATATCGTGTAAGTGGAGATTCTCCAATAATTCAGGCGCTGAAGGTAGCAGCTGAAAAAGGAAAACAAGTGACGGTATTGGTTGAGTTAAAGGCAAGGTTTGATGAAGAGAATAATGTTCATTGGGCTAAAGAATTGGAACAGGCCGGATGTCACGTTATTTACGGAGTAAGTCACTTGAAAACGCATAGTAAAATTACGTTAGTTGTAAGAAGAAGAAACGGAAAAATTGAAAGGTTTGTACATCTTGGAACCGGAAATTATAATGATGCAACAGCGAAGTTGTATACCGATTTTGGATATATTACATCGCGAAAAGACTTTGGTGTAGATGCAACAAATTTCTTTAATTATTTGAGTGGTTATACAAAAAAACCGCATTTTCATCATTTATCTGTTGCTCCGTTTGATATAAGAGAGCAGTTTATGGAGTTAATAGATGAGGAAATCCGTTATCATAGACAATATGGAAATGGATATATTATCGCTAAAATGAATTCGTTAACAGATAAACCGTTAATAAAAAAAATGTATGAAGCATCACAAGCTGGGGTAAGGGTAGAGCTCATCGTTAGAGGGACATGTTGTTTAAGACCTGGGATTCCGAATGTAAGTGAAAATATCCGTGTAGTTAGTGTTGTTGGAAGATATTTAGAACATAGTCGTATTTATTATTTCCATCATAATGGAGATGAAAAAATATATTTATCTTCAGCTGATTTGATGACGCGAAATATGGAAAAACGAGTAGAAATATCTTTCCCAATTTTAGATATTGAAATGAAAGCGAGAATAAAGGCAATTTTACAGCTGGTTTTAGCTGATAATGTGAAAACACGTGAACAAAATAAAGATGGTGACTATTATTATATAATTAATAGTAGTATAGAAGAAATTGATAGCCAAGTGAATTTATTTAAGATGGCGTATCAAAATACAGACGCTGAATAGTGTGAAAAAAGTAAAAACCTCTTATTGAATTTAAGAGGTTTTTACTTTTTTTCTCTACTCATATATTCTCAAAATGGAAGGATGAGTAGAGAGAATAGTTTTTATTATAGGCGTGTGATGAGTCGGTTCGTTGAGAGAAAAACGTTAGAAGAATGGTTGGTTTAAATTAATAATAGTATGGTTGTTGACAAGGCCCTCCGTAACAAGGAAAAGGTGCTGGTGGTGGGAAAGGCGGTGGATAAGGCGGATAAAACGGTCTAGGCCCGAAAGCTAATGCTCCGCCTAGCAATCCTCCAGCAATTCCAGCTAGAAATGGAACACCGAAAAATGGAAAGAAGCGTGAGTCGCCTGCTGGGCCAAAAGGTGCTGAACGAACTGGGATCGGTTGATAATATGGATACATGAACAAACCTCCTTTACTGGACTCATTTTTATCATATGGTGGACCAAGCGTGGATGAGCGCGTACAAGGAAGGATATGTAAGGAAATAGGCGAATTGTTACGAATGTTGTAGGATGAAGAGTGTAATTTCAGGTTTTGACATAAAGCGGAATGGGACACGTGTTCTTCCAATACCTCGATTGACATAGAGAGTCAAACCTTGAATGTTATAGAAACCTTCAATGTATTCTTTTGCAAGCGACGGGGTAATAATAGCACCTAAAAAAGGAATTTGTACTTGTCCGCCATGGCTATGACCAGAAAGTTGAAGATTGATTGGATATGTAGCGATTTGTGGCGCGATATCTGGTTCGTGAACGAGAACAATTGTATAAATATTTTGTTTTGCATGTTGTAAAGTTTCCGCTATTTTTGGTTTACCCAGTAGCATATCATCGAGTCCGAAAATAGAAATTTCACTATTATCCAGTAAACGAATTCGCTTTTCGCTATTTTGCAAAAGTTCAAATCCAGATTCGCGCATGATGTGATCATAGTATTCAGTTCCATATCCGCCATGGTCGTGGTTACCATAAATAGAAAATTTACCGAAGGGTGCCTGTATATTCTTTAAAATGGATGCAACAAAAGAAGCCTCGGTATATGTTTGGTAATCATCAATGAGATCACCAGTAAAAAGGACAATATCTGGCTTTTCAGCATTAATCTTGGAAACGATTTGAGATAAATGTTGGAGAGAGAAATAGTATCCTAGATGTAAATCGCTAAATTGAAGGATCTTCATACCATGAAAACCTTTTGGTATGAGCGGTGATTTAAGTGTGTGTTGCGTAAAAGAAAGCAAATAGGGCTCTATATATTTAGCATAATAATAGCCGATACTTGCGGTTATAAATGAATATAGACAAGTGCGTATTCCAGATTTCAAAAAATTTCTTCTTGTAATTTTCTTCATATACAGGTTACTCAAATCTCCCTTCAGTTTTTTTAAAATATATTTTAAATACTAAAAAAGTAGTATAGATTACGAAAAAAATGAACGAAAAGAAACCCCTTTACGTTAAAATATCAGAAAAATTGAAAAATATAAAGATTTCTATCAAATAAAGTGATAAAATGAATGTGTATTCATTTTTTTGGAGGGGATGTATGTGAAAGAGAAGGTAGTTATTATAACAGGTGGATCAAGTGGAATGGGAAAAGGGATGGCGATTCGTTTTGCGAAAGAAGGGGCACGTGTTGTTATTACAGGGCGTACAAAAGAAAAGCTAGAAGAAGCAAAGTTAGAAATTGAACAGTTTCCAGGGCAAGTATTATCTGTACAAATGGATGTACGAAATACTGATGATATTCAAAAAATGATTGAACATATTGATGAGAAGTTTGGAAGAATTGATATTTTAATAAATAATGCAGCTGGAAACTTTATTTGTCCAGCAGAGGACTTATCTGTGAATGGCTGGAATTCGGTAATTAATATTGTATTAAATGGTACATTTTATTGTAGTCAGGCTATTGGGAAATATTGGATTGAAAAAGGTATAAAAGGAAATATTATTAACATGGTGGCAACATATGCATGGGATGCAGGCCCAGGGGTTATCCATTCGGCAGCAGCTAAAGCTGGTGTATTAGCGATGACAAAAACTCTTGCTGTTGAATGGGGACGTAAATATGGAATACGAGTTAACGCTATCGCACCAGGACCAATTGAACGTACAGGTGGTGCCGATAAATTATGGATTTCAGAAGAAATGGCTAAGCGTACATTGCAAAGTGTTCCACTTGGTAGAATGGGTACACCAGAAGAAATTGCGGGTCTAGCTTATTATTTATGTTCAGATGAAGCTGCATACATAAATGGAACTTGTATGACAATGGATGGTGGCCAGCATTTGCATCAATATCCATTTTAAAAGGGATGAAAAAACGAATGATTTATTCATTTCTTTGTGGTAAAATATGACGAAATTGTGACACTTAAAAGAAATGTGTTTACAAGAGGGGATATATACGTTATATTTAAGACCTCTTTTTTCTTCATAGTAGAATTGCTAATTCCCCTTAGCATTTTACCCCTCTAATCCCTTCAGGAAAACTGAAGGGATTTTTTATTATTTTTCCGTAAATATCGTGTTATAATTTTTGAAAAGTAAAGGGAGGGAAGCACGTTGATAGATGCATTAGATGTAATGAGTAACTTGGATAAAGTCCTTCCTTATTATCAAGCTATTTTTAGTGCTGATGAGCATACAGTAATTGGATATGAAGTTGTAGGACGTATTCAAACAGAAGAGGGCATACAAAGTTTAGCATCTTTCTTCCATGATGATTCTATTCCGAGTGAGTTCCAACTTGAAGCGGATAACATCATCGTAGAAAAAGCGTTAAATAGGTATTTAGAAACGGATCAAAAATTATTATTATTTATACATCGGAATGCTAATGTATTAATGAATGATGAAGATGAAAGTTTACTTCAACTTTTGCTGATGTATGAAGAACAAGGTTTGAACTTACAACGCATTGTTCTGGAAATAACAGAACATGAATGTAAAGAAGATATAGAACAATTTAATCATTTACTCATGTATTATCGTACATATGGTATTCAAATTTCGATTAATAAAGTCGGAACGGGTACAAGTAATTTAGAGCGTATTAGCGTGTTAGCACCGGATATTTTAAAAGTAGATTTAACAAATTTAAGGCAAACTGCACTTTTACAATCTTATCAAGATATTTTATATTCCTTATCTTTACTTGCTAGAAGAATTGGTGCGACATTGTTATATGAAGAAATTGATGCTTTTTATCAACTACAATATGCTTGGAAAAACGGTGGTAGATATTATCAAGGTAATTATTTGAAAGAATGTTTACCTGATTTTATTGAAACGAATGTTTTAAAAGAGCGACTTGGTAATGAATGTCATCAATTTATTCTGCATGAGAAGAAGAAGTTGCAAAAAATTTATAATTTAACAGAGATGTTACGTGATCGAATTGGTGATGTTCTGTCAAAACAAAAAAAGAATGAAGATATAAATGATTGGTTATTACAATTTAGCCAAAGCATATCACAATATAGTTTTCGGATATTTATTTGTAATGAAGATGGTTTTCAACAATCGGGTAATGTTATGAAAAAAGATGGTGGATGGATCATTATGCCAGAGTATTATATGAAGAACTGGAGCTGGCGCCCGTATTTTCTAGAAAATATAATGAAAATGCGTTTTGAGAATAAGGCAAGACTTTCAGATTTATATGCTGATATCGAAACTGGTGAAATGGTACGAACATTTTCATTCCCGATTGATGATGAAAACTTTTTATTTATAGATTTATCGTACGAATATTTATATGAAGAAGATGTTTTATTTTAATGCACGAAGAGATTCGTGTATTTTTTTGTTTGTTTTTATCATAAATTGGTAATAGTGAAAATGATGATGAAAATGCTGTCTATCGTTGTAAAGATTTTACGAACGAAATGATCCCTTTCTTTGCATAATCATTGTTACAATGAATACTACAAAGACAAGCTCTTTTAAAAGGAAGGTGAAAAAATGAAGAAATATGGAATATGGTTTGTTCTATTTATATGTGTTGCCTTTCTAGTTGGCTATAGTGTCACAACTGTTTTAGGAAAAGAAGAAGTGAAGGTGGATCGGAAAGAAGTGTTTACAACGATACAAAAAGGTTATGAGACGCAATTTTCAATCCGCGGGAAGCAAATACCTATGAATAAGATGATAGAGACGTTATCACCATATTTTACAAATAATTTCCTTCAAGTTTTTACAGATGAAAACAGTAGAAATGAAAAACAAAGTGGTGAATATTTACTTCCAGCAAAAGAAGCTCCGTTTTCTTTTAATTCAGAAACAAAAATGTCTTATGATGAAGAACATAAAAATTTATATGTCTATGAGCGGACAAAGAGTGGACAATATCAAATTGTGACATTGCAAAAGGATAATGGAAAATGGAAATTAGCAGGGTATCATGAAAGTCAGGAACTGTTGACTGAAATAAAAAGGTTACAACAATTATGAGAATAGGAATAGGTGTCGCCTATTCCTATTCTATACCGAGTAGCTGTTGTAATTTTTCAATTTGAAAACCTGCCACAACTTCTTCGTCAATTACAACTGTTGGAGTTGAATAGGATTCATAGTCATATAAAAGACGATTGCGTGCAGCAGCGTCTTTTTTTATGTCAAATTCTTCATATACAACGTTATTATGTTTTAAAAATTCTTTTACAATGGTACAAGGTGGACAATCAGGTTGTGTATAAACCTCAATTTTTTTCATTGTAATTCCTCCCTTTTTCTGTTGTTTATTATATTCTGCCAGTATAAAAAGCGCAATAAAGAAGTAAAAAGATGCTCTTTCATCTTTTTACTTCTTATTTCGACAAATTTTAGTTGAGTTTCTTGCCAAGAACCTTTATCCTAGATTGTGGAACGTTTTTTCTGTTATGACGGATAGAATGAGTATAGCTGTAAAACCTATTGGTAGGAAGATCAGAGAAAGGAGAGATTTCATGTCTCTACTCCAAGGAATTTTAACTCGACTTGTTAGTCTACAAGAACAAGCTGAAAGCGGTGAAGTAGCACAACGCTATTTTGAAGTGAACGGTGAGCGCAAATGTAGCGTGAAATTTTTCGATAAAAGTGAAATGTATGAGTTAGAAGTGTATCAACAAGGTGAAAAACCTCAAGTGTATCAATTCGATAACATCGATATGGTTGCAATTGAGATTTACGATATCATTTCTTGATACATATAAAAAAGGTACTGCCAAATGGCGGTACCTTTTTTAGTTATATTAATTAATGGGCTATATAGGTAGTAGAAGTTGTAATTTAAGTCGCGATTAAATAAAAGAGTTTTTACAAATGTATATGTATAGGAATTTTTTATTTTTCCTACAATGATAGTAAATATTAATAGGAGGTGCAAAGGATGGAACGCTTACCGATTGTTATTTGTCCTAATTGTCACAGTCATGCTGAAATTAATCACGTATTAACCGCCCAGTCTAATCAAAATGTAATTTATACATGTAGGTTTTGTAATTATGTAATTCGAAATATTGAAACGAATAAAGGGTAGTAAGTTATAATTTTTGTTTTTGTCCCATACAATGAGAATACGAAAAGTCTGTCTAATTGAAAGGACGTGACTATGTGGACGGTGAGTATACATTTTATAATGTTTCAGAGAGACATTTGAATTTTGATATGGTATTTAACCGTATTTGTAGTTTCATTGAAAAGGATCCGCGAAATTTATATCGATTATCTATTGGGACAGACTCACAAGCGCATCAAAAGGATACGAGGTTTATTACAGCGATACATATTCATCGTGTTGGAAAAGGAGCATGGGGATGTTTGCATCATAAATCAGTGAAAAATAAGCCAGCAACGTTGCGAGAGAAAATATATTTAGAAACACAGTTTAGTCAAGAAATCGCCTATCTATTTACTCCCAATCATATACAATCGATATGGGATTTATTGCACCCATACGCTCAAGATGGAGCAGGATTCATAATGGAAATTCATTTAGATATCGGGAATGATGGTTTAACAAAAGAATTTATTTTAGATATGACGATGAAAATTCAAGCAATGGGATTAACAGCAAAAATTAAACCAGATGCTTATGCGGCATTTAGTTACGCAAACAGATATACAAAATAATGTGAAATGATGTCTATATTCGCAGTCGTTAAGTATTTCTAACAAAAACTGAATATTACATCTGTTAAATAGACTGAAAAATTTATATAATGAGAGTGATGATGCGAGTGCAAGGAGAGGAGCATATGGAAAAGGAATTTGTTTTAACAAGAGAAGAAGAAAATTTATTGTTGGATATTCTGTTTCAGCAAAATTACGCGAGCGAAATTTTAGCGGTGGAGCTTACAGACATTGAGAATGGTTTAAAACAGACAGATGTGACGCAATATAAAAAAATCACAAGATTGTTTTACCGATTAAAAAATAAAGGGTATTAAGCACTACCGGAATGGTAGTCTTTTTTTTATGTTATATGCTAAAATAGTTATGTATTTTTATTTTTATTAGAAGAATGTCAGGACAAAATAATAATATGAAAACGCTATCATAAAATGTGAATAGGATCGGAGAATATTAGCAGGAAAAAGGGAAAATGGGGGATGTAACATGATTAGTATTCCGAAAGACGAGTTTCAACAAATTCTTGTGAAGGATTTAATGATTTCATCAGATAAAGTAGCACATGTACAAATAGGGAATGGTCTAGAACATGCTTTACTCGTTCTTGTGAAATCTGGATATTCGGCGATTCCTGTTTTAGACCCTATGTATAAACTACATGGGTTAATTAGTACTGCTATGATTTTAGATGGTATTTTAGGATTAGAGCGCATTGAGTTTGAAAGACTTGAGAATATGAAAGTGGAACAAGTGATGAAGGAAGAGATTCCAGTTCTTATGTTAGAAGATTCTTTTGCAAAAGCTTTAGAAATGACAATTGATCATCCTTTTATTTGCGCTGTCAATGAAGAAGGTTACTTCGAGGGTATTTTAACACGGCGGGCTATTTTAAAATTGTTGAATAAAAAAGTGAGACAGCATAATCGATAACGTAGGGAAAGTGACTTCACAGAAAAGGCGAAGTCACTTTTTTTCGTGCATATCAGTTGTGTATGTATTATATTTAAAAAGACATAAAGCATAAGAAAAGTTTGAACTAACAAACCGTTCTAATGTATAAAAGTATGCAATTAAATTAAGGATGAAATGCTTATTAAAATTAGGTGTATGGAAGCTAAGGAAAGAGGGAGAAAGTTGCAAATTGATGATTTTCAAATGATGGTTGTGTTAGCTCAGGAATCAAATATGAGAAAAGCGGCGGAACGTTTATTTGTTTCCCAACCTGCGCTTAGTCAACGATTACAATCTATGGAGAAACAATGGGGAATGAAATTTTTTATTCGTTCACAAAAAGGATTAACAATTACACCTGAAGGGGAAAAAGTTGCAAATTATGCAAAAGAAATGTTACAACGGGAAGAGGGTATTAAAAGTGAACTGGCTCTTTTTAGAACCGAAACATACGGTACGTTAAAAATAGCTGTTGCATCAGTCATTGGGCAATATTGGCTTCCACCTGTTTTGAAAAAATTTGTGCATAAGTATCCTTCTGTGAAGATATCTCTGTTTACTGGCTGGAGTAGTGAAGTGCAAAAGCAATTTTATGAAGGAGACGTTCATGTTGCTATACTGAGAGGATCACAAGAATACAAAGGGCAGAAACAACAATTATTTGAAGATGAATTATATTTAGTCGATAAAGAAATAAAAGATATTTCGATGTTAAAAGAGACAAATAGACCATTTATTCAATTTAAAAGTGATTCGACCTACTATGGACAAATACAAAATTGGTGGTATGGATTATTTTCAAATCCACCTAAGCGAACGATTGTAGTTGACCAAATTGAAACGTGCAAACAGCTTGTTTTAAATGGAATAGGTTATGCTCTTTTACCTTCGACTGTTTTAAAAGAAGTGCAGGAAAATATGTATAAAACACCTGTTCAATTAACGAGAGAAACATGGTTATTGACGAGTGACTCGGCAAGGCAGTTGAAGCAAGTACAAGCATTTTTAGAAATTATAGAAGAAATTCAAATGGAAAAATAAGATTATTGTCTTGCTACTGGCTCTATCGTTTGGTAGAGTAACATTATAAATGGATTTAGGAGGCAACAAGAATGAAAATGATGGACGCTAACGAAATTATTTCGTTTATTCAAAACAGTGAAAAGAAAACTCCTGTAAAGGTATACATAAAAGGGGATTTAAAAGAGGTAACATTCCCTGAAACAGTACAAGCATTTGTAAATAAAAAATCTGGTGTATTATTCGGAGAATGGTCTGAAATTAAGACAATTCTTGATGAAAATAACAAGCACATTGTTGACTATGTAGTTGAGAATGACCGTCGTAATTCTGCAATTCCAATGCTTGATTTAAAAGGTATTAAAGCTCGTATTGAGCCAGGCGCGATTATTCGTGACCATGTAGAAATTGGTGACAACGCTGTTATCATGATGAATGCAACAATTAACATCGGTGCTGTAATTGGTGAAGGTACTATGATCGACATGAATGCAGTGCTTGGTGGACGTGCAACAGTTGGTAAGAACTGTCACGTAGGTGCAGGTGCTGTACTTGCCGGTGTTATTGAGCCACCTTCTGCAAAACCAGTTATCGTTGAAGATGATGTTGTAATTGGTGCAAATGTAGTTGTTCTAGAAGGCGTTACAGTAGGTAAAGGTGCAGTTGTAGCAGCAGGAGCTGTTGTAACAGAAGATGTACCTCCATATACAGTTGTTGCGGGGACTCCGGCACGTGTAATTAAAGAAATTGATGAGAAGACAAAAGCAAAAACTGAAATTAAACAAGAGCTTCGTCAATTAAACCCAGAGAAATAAAAAATAAAAAGCGTAAGAGCATGAATGTGCTCTTACGCTTTTTATAGATAGAGGTGCAAAAATGACAGTAAGCAAATTTGTCCAAGTTCGTAGAGATTTACATAAAATTCCGGAGATCGGATTTAAAGAGTGGAAAACACAACAGTATATTTTAGATTATATAGGAACGCTTCCTAATGAATATTTGGAAGTGAAAACATGGAAAACAGGTGTAATTGTTAAAGTAAATGGAAAAAATCCAGAAAAAATAATAGGTTATCGTGCAGATATAGACGGCCTACCAATTACAGAGGAAACTGGATATGAATTCTCTTCTGTCCATGAAGGAATGATGCATGCATGTGGACATGATTTGCATGCAACAATCGGTTTAGGACTTCTAACAGCGGCTGTAAGCGAAAGAATAGATGATGATCTTGTGTTTATATTCCAACCAGCTGAAGAAGGTCCAGGTGGTGCACTTCCTATGTTAGAAAGCGATGAGTTAAAAGAATGGAAGCCGAATATGATTCTTGGACTTCATATTGCGCCTGAATACTCTGTGGGAACAATTGCGACAAAAGAAGGTTTATTATTTGCGAATACATCAGAGCTATACGTTGATTTAAAAGGAAAAGGTGGACATGCTGCATATCCGCATACAGCAAATGATATGATTGTTGCAGCGAGTCATCTCGTTACACAACTTCAATCAGTTATTAGTCGTAATGTGAACCCTCTTGACAGTGCGGTAATTACAATTGGGAAAATTACAGGCGGTACAGTTCAAAACATTATCGCAGAAAAGTCTCGTTTAGAAGGAACAATTCGAACGCTATCAGTGGAATCAATGAAACGTGTTAAAAGCCGAATTGAGGCAATTGTTGCGGGAATAGAAGCTTCTTTTCAATGTGAAGCTGTTATTGACTACGGAGCGATGTATCATCAAGTGTATAACCATGAGGAGCTAACGAGAGAGTTTATGCAATTTACACGTGAACAAACGACTATGGACGTAATTACGTGTACGGAGGCAATGACAGGTGAAGACTTTGGTTATATGCTTCGAGAGATACCTGGATTTATGTTTTGGCTTGGAGTAAATTCAGAATATGGTTTACATCATGCGAAATTAAAACCAGACGAAGAGGTTATTGAGAAAGCAATTGTATTTTTAAATCAATATGTGAAGTGGAAGGGAAATAGAAAGTGAACTTACTCGCTAATTGTGCAATAGTTTAGAGTGGGGACTTCTTAGTTCAGAGACGAAAACATCTTTCGTATTCGTTAGTGTTAGACATCTTCATACAAATGAGTAAAGTTAAATTTGACGTCTTAATAATGAGCAGGGGGTTTTTAGCCACTGCTCATTATTAATTATTGCTAATAGGGAAGATAATTATTTAACTACCCTATATATGTTTACTTTTAGTATGAAAAGTGTGTAAAATCAATGTGATACATAGAAAAAAGGGTGGGGAATTACGTGCAAATTAGCAGTGCGATTTTATGTTTCGTCTTATATGCATATGTTATTATTGCGGCGGTTTATTTTGGGATAAGTTTTTACGCCTATCGTTTAGCAAATAATAGTGAATATGAAGAAACATACAAATGGGTGAAAAGATATTTGTCACCTGTACTAGAAATTATGAATGGATTTGTTCTTTTTTTATTTATTGGATTAATTGCTTTCTCAACGAGTTTAGTAGGGAATAAGACTACGTTATTTGTACTAGGTATCATTATTTTTATGCTATTAGGAATTCGGATTGGTAATACGGTGTTTTGGAACGAAAGAAAAATAGATGGTTGGACAGGGATGTTTATTCCATGTATGTTAGCTGCAATTGTGACGAATATAGAACATGAATATTATCAATTACATTTTTGGCTTATCATTGTTTTAACAATCCTCTCTGTTTTGTATATAAGTACTGTCGTGCTAACATACATCGCAAATGAAAAAGGAGATGCAAAAGGTGCGCACTTCTTTAGAGGGCGTGCATTATTATGGAGTGTGCCGACGATGGCAGTTATAGGAATTATTGCGATATTAGTAAATGGATATCAATTTACTAATTGGCAATTGTTTTTAGAAACTTGGTGGATCTTCATTGTTTCGCTTGTAGCTTTTTTAGGCGCAACACATTACTTATTCCATCAACATCATTACATATTGGCACTGTTATTCGCATTTACACAACTTTTATTTGCTTTTTTCGGACAAGAAACGCTATTGTTCGTTTTTGAAACATTTAGTTCATTTGGAAATATATTTGTATTTGGTATGTTAATTTTCGGTATCGCGTTTTATTTACAACAGTATTTTTATATGCAAAAACAAAAATAAGAAGTATATACAGGTTTTTGTAGCGAATTTAAAGTATGTTACAATAAAAGTACATAGTATTTGATGTTATTGGAGGAATTCCTGTGGGCGAAAAAGAGAAAGAATTTGCTGTTATTGGGCTTGGCCGTTTTGGTGGAAGTATTTGCCGTGAATTAGCTCAATTAGGTATGGAAGTAATGGCAATTGACTCAGATGAGGATAAAATTAATGAGTTTGCAAATATAGCTTCGCATGCTGTAATTGCAGATTCAACAGATGAGATGGTATTAAAAAGTCTTGGTATTCGTAATTTTGATCATGTAGTCGTTGCTATTGGAGATAATTTGAATTCAAGTATTTTAACAACGTTAATTTTGAAAGAATTAGGTGTGAAAAATATTACTGTAAAAGCTCAAAATGACTATCATGAAAAAGTGTTAAGTAAAATAGGGGCAGATCATATTGTGCATCCAGAACGAGATATGGGAAAAAGGATTGCTAATAATATCGCATCAAGTAATGTGTTAGATTACCTAGAGCTTTCAGATGAGCATAGTATTGTAGAGATTATCGCAAATAAAAAAATTGATGGGCACTCTTTAATTGAATTAGATATTCGTGCGAAGTTTGGTTTGAACATTGTAGCAATTAAACGTGGAAAAGAAGTTATCGTATCTCCTCGAGCTACAGAAAACGTTCAGGCGGGAGATATATTAATTGTAATTGGTCATGACGATGAAGTAGATCGTTTTAAGCATTTTTTAAGATAAGAGAAAAGGACAATGCCGAGGAGGCATTGTCCTTTTTCTTATATTTCCATAATGATTGGTAAAATCATTGGACGACGTTTCGTTTTTTCGTATAGGAATGGTGCTAATGTGTCTGTAATCTCATTTTTAATTTCAGACCATTGTGTTGTTTTTCGCTCCATTACTTTTTCTAAATGTGTTGTAATTAATGTTTGAGCATCGTTGATTAAATCGCTGCTTTCACGCATATAAACGAAACCACGCGAGATGATATCAGGTCCTGCTGCAACTTTAAATTCTTTCATATCAATGCTTACAACTACAATAACAAGTCCTTCTTCAGAAAGAATGCGACGATCACGTAATACGATATTACCGATATCTCCAATACCATTTCCATCGATATAGACAGAGCCAGATGGGATTTTCCCAGCTACACTTGCTTCATCAGAACGTAAAGCAAGAACATCTCCATTATCCATAATGAAACAATTTTCTTCTGGAATACCACAATCATTCGCTAATTTCATATGCATACGTTGCATACGATATTCACCATGAATTGGCATGAAATATTTCGGCTTAATAAGACGTAGCATTAACTTTTGTTCTTCTTGTCCACCGTGTCCGCTCGTATGAATATTTGAGAGTTTACCATGGATTACATCAGCACCAGCGCGGTACAACATGTTAATTGTACGACTTACACTAATTGTATTGCCTGGGATTGGTGAAGAAGAGAAAACAACTGTATCGCCAGGGATAATTTGAATTTGACGATGTGTACCATTGGCAATACGTGAAAGTGCTGCCATCGGCTCCCCTTGACTACCTGTACATAACATAACAACTTTATTAGCTGGTAGGCGGTTTAGCTGAGCTGTGTCTATGAATGTATCCTTTGGACACCGGATATAACCAAGGTTTTGTCCGATTTCAATAGCCGCTTCCATACTTCGACCGAATACAGCTACTTTACGATTGTTTTCAACAGCAGCCTCAACAACTTGTTGTAAGCGATGGATATTCGATGCAAAGGTTGCGAATATAATACGACCGTCTACTTTGCGGAATATATCTTGAATACTATCACCAACGCGGCGCTCAGACATCGTAAAGTTTGGCACTTCACTGTTTGTACTATCAGATAAGAGACAAAGTACACCGTCTTTTCCGATTTCGGCCATTTTTGTTAAATCTGCTGGCTCACCTACTGGTGTGAAATCAAATTTGAAATCACCTGTATGAACGACTTGTCCTTGAGGTGTTTTCACAACAACTCCGTATGAATCCGGAATACTGTGAGTTGTACGGAAGAAGGAAACAGATGTCTTTTTAAATTTAATAACATCATCTTCTTGAATTTCATAAAGTTTTGCTTTACGAAGTAATCCGTGCTCTTCTAATTTGTTTTTTATTAGGGCAATTGCTAATTTTCCGCCGTAAATTGGAATGTTTACTTGACGTAATAGATAGGGAATTCCACCGATATGATCTTCGTGACCATGTGTAATGAATAACCCTTTAATTTTATCTTCGTTTCGCACAAAATAAGTGTAATCTGGTATTACATAATCGATCCCTAGGAGTTCGTCTTCTGGAAATTTAATTCCAGCATCAATTATAATAATTTCATCTTGAAATTGAACAGCATATGTATTTTTACCGATTTCACCAAGACCACCGAGGGCAAAAACGGCAGCTTGATCATTTTTTAGGAATTTCATATGACTATACGATCTCCGCTAATATTAAATCAGCGTTTTGTTTTTCATATTCAAGATGAGCACCAGTAACAGACTGAACGAACTCGATATTATATGCGAACTTATTTAATTTTTTACGAACATCCTTTTGAGACGTAGCCTCTAAATATAAAACTTTTGTATTTTCACGTACTGGGACCTCAGTTAATTTTTCTTGATAAAATACTTTAAAAATCATTGGGAAAACCTCTCCTTGTCTATGTTTTGCATTATCTGTTACTTATTATAAAGCAAACAGTCATGATTTTCATGTTTTTTCGAATGAGAATGAAGAAAAAGCCCGAAATGGGCACAATTTAAGCGATTGTCTTCTTACGGACTAAATCGTTTAAATAACGCTTGAGCTTTTTCTTCAGCTTCTTCAGCATGATTACTCCTTCCTTTCCTTATTTTAAACATGCATATTACTAATGATAACTCCGTCTCTCATACAAGAAAGAAGATTAGAAGTGAATAGTGAATCTTGTTCTTTTTAGTATAGTGTAAGTTATCTTGTAGTAACGATTAGTAGCCGTTAGTTATAGATATAGTATGAGGAAGAATAGAAAAGAAAATTCATCCGAACAAGTATTCACATTTTTTCACTAATAGTATATGCACATTTCATAAATAAGGTCAGAAAGTGAACGCTTTCTTCACAGATGTTTAATATGTTATACTTTTTTTTGAAATTTGAAAAGTGATAATCAAAATAGGAATATAGAGTGCCAGAAAGGATTTTGACAAATGAATGATAAAATTGTCTTTTTTGATATTGATGGAACATTATTAGATCATGATAAGAAAATTCCGCAATCTACAAGAGATGCAGTAAGAGATTTACAAGAAAAAGGTGTGCATGTAGCGATTGCGACAGGGCGTGCGCCATTTATGTTTGAAGATATTCGTGAGGAACTCAATATACATAATTATGTTAGTTTTAACGGGCAGTATGTTGTATTTGAGGATGAGGTATTATTTAATAATCCATTACATCCGGATGCTCTACATAAGTTTACTCAGTTTGCAAAACAAGAAGGATATCCACTTGTATATCTTGACCATCAAGAAATGAGAGCGTCAGTGGAATATCATGATTATGTAAAAGAAGGTTTTGGAAGCTTACAATTCGAGCATCCGGCATATGAACCTGATTTTTATGAGAAACGCGATATTTATCAAACGCTTCTTTTTTGTGAAGTAAACGAAGAAGAAAAGTTTATTCATCATTATCCAGATTTTCATTTTATACGCTGGCATGCATATTCAATGGATATTATTCCTAATGGTGGTTCTAAGGCAAAAGGGATTGAGAAGTTTATTGAGAAAATAGGATTTAATCGTGAACAAGTATATGCATTTGGGGACGGATTAAATGATTTAGAAATGATTGAAGCAGTAGGAACGGGCATTGTGATGGGGAATGGTCATGAGGATTTGAAAAAACTTGCTAATTATGTGACAAAAGATGTTAATGAAGACGGTATTTATCACGGATTAAAGTGGGCTGGCTTGTTATAAGTAAGTGTGGAACCCATTTCATATAATAAAAAGGCGGAAGGTTAACTTCCGCCTTTTTACTATTATCGCTCGAGAGGTTTTGAATCATCGGGAGCCACAAATGGATTGTCTTTATTAATATGGTCATAGAACATAACACCGTTTAAATGGTCGATTTCATGTTGGAATACAATTGCTGGTAAACCTTTTAATCGCAGTTTTACGTCTTCACCGTTAATCGTTGTTGCCTTTACTGTAATTCTTGTGTAACGAGGGACATAACCAGGTACTTCACGGTCTACAGATAGACAGCCTTCACCATTTTGTAAATATGTACGTTCAACAGAATGACTAATGATTTTTGGGTTAAATAATGCGTAGCTATATAACGTATCGTTCGTATCAGTTACATGAACCGCAATCATTTTCTTTGAAATACCGATTTGCGGAGCCGCTAATCCGATTCCGGGGCGTAAATTATATTTTTCAGCCATTTCAGGGTCCTGGCTATTTATTACAAATTCAATCATTTCTTTAAGAGTATTTGTATCTTCCTCGCTAGCAGGTAAGGAGACCTCTTCTGCGACGTCGCGCAAAATAGGATTTCCTTCACGAATTACCTCATTCATTGTAAGCATATGTAATCTCTCCTTTCTCCTTTAGTCTACCAAAGGAGATAAAAAAAGTCATCGGCAAGTAAGGAAGAGCTACTTGGAAACAAATCTTCTACAGATAAGTTATGTAATAAAAAGAAAAGACGGCAAAGCCGTCTGTTTCTTTCCATAGTTGTTTCATTTTACATTAATTAGCGAATGCAAGCAGCGCCAACGATAATTAAAAGGATAAACAACACAACGATTAAGGCGAAGCCGCTTCCAGATCCGCCACAAGAACCGCCATAACCGTAGGAAGGATATGAACAAGTTGTTGGATAGCAATATGAGTATCCGTACATGAGATGACCTCCTTTATCATTTCCCGCTAATACTGCGGTTACTATAATGTATGGAGGAATGATCAGAAATGTATAGGTATTTACCTATAAAAGGAAGAAGTGTTTGTATAATTTTCTTGAGAAGAGAGAAAAACTAAGGAGAATTAAATCGTTTACATATTATTCTAAGAGAAAAAATAAGTTAAAAAGGGAATAATATAACAGCAGGTTATTGCTTACTAATACAGATGTGAAAAATAAAAACACGTTTGTGTAGAGGAAACCGGCATATTATTTATAAAAAAACGTATTCAAAGTAATTGACATCGTAATTAGAATAGTTGTAAACTAAAAAACGTGATCAAGATTGTATTAATATGTTTTTGAAAAAACATTAGTACAGATTGTTAGGTACACAAAATTATTCTCAACCGACAAACAAATTTGTTGGTTTACATTGTTGCGCTTTCAGTCTAGCTAATAGATAGTGAAAGCGTTTCAGAATATGGTTCAAGAGAGGAAGAGGTGAACGGAATGGGTACTAAAACAAAAAAGACCCTATTTAATGTTGATGAGCAAATGAAAGCTATCGCAGCTCAATTTGAAACATTACAAATTTTAAATGAAAAAGGCGAAGTTGTGAATGAAGCAGCTATGCCTGAATTATCTGATGATCAATTAAAAGAATTAATGCGCCGTATGGTGTATACTCGCGTACTAGATCAACGTTCTATTTCTTTAAACCGTCAAGGACGTTTAGGTTTCTACGCACCAACTGCTGGACAAGAGGCTTCTCAATTAGCAAGTCATTTCGCACTTGAAGCAGAAGATTTCATCTTACCAGGATATCGTGACGTTCCACAATTAGTGTGGCACGGTCTACCATTATACCAAGCATTCTTATTCTCTCGTGGACATTTCATGGGTAACCAAATGCCTGAGAATGTAAATGCACTTGCTCCACAAATCATTATCGGTGCGCAAATCATCCAAACTGCTGGTGTTGCGTTAGGTATGAAATTACGTGGTAAAAAATCTGTTGCAATTACTTACACTGGTGACGGTGGTGCTTCACAAGGTGACTTCTACGAAGGTATGAACTTTGCGGGTGCATTCAAAGCTCCAGCAATCTTCGTTGTACAAAACAACCGTTATGCAATCTCTACTCCAGTAGAAAAGCAATCTGCAGCTAAAACTGTAGCACAAAAAGCAGTAGCAGCAGGTATTTACGGAATTCAAGTAGACGGTATGGATCCATTAGCTGTATACGCAGCAACTGCTTTCGCTCGTGAGCGCGCAGTAAATGGCGAAGGTCCTACTTTAATCGAGACTTTAACATTCCGTTATGGTCCACATACAATGGCTGGTGATGACCCAACTCGTTACCGTACAAAAGATATCGAAAACGAATGGGAACAAAAAGATCCAATCGTACGCTTCCGTGCATTCTTAGAAAACAAAGGCCTATGGTCTCAAGAAGTTGAAGAGAAAGTTATCGAAGAAGCAAAAGAAGATATCAAACAAGCAATTGCTAAGGCTGACCAAGCTCCAAAACAAAAAGTTACTGATTTAATGGAAATCATGTACGAAAAAATGCCTTACAACTTAGCTGAACAATATGAAATTTACAAAGAAAAGGAGTCGAAGTAAGCCATGGCTCAAATGACAATGATTCAAGCAATCACTGATGCTTTACGCGTTGAAATGAAAAATGATCCTAACGTACTTGTGTTTGGTGAAGACGTTGGTGTAAACGGCGGAGTATTCCGTGCTACTGAAGGTTTACAAGCTGAATTCGGTGAAGATCGTGTAATGGATACTCCACTTGCAGAGTCTGGTATTGGTGGACTTGCAGTTGGACTTGCACTTGAAGGCTTCCGTCCAGTTCCAGAAATCCAATTCTTCGGTTTCATTTATGAAGTAATGGATTCAGTTTCTGGTCAATTAGCTCGTATGCGTTACCGTTCTGGTGGACGTTGGACTGCTCCAGTAACAATTCGTTCTCCATTCGGTGGTGGTGTTCATACTCCTGAACTACATGCTGATAGCTTAGAAGGATTAGTGGCACAACAACCTGGTCTAAAAGTTGTTATTCCATCTACTCCATACGATGCAAAAGGTCTTTTAATCTCTGCGATTCGTGACAACGATCCAGTTATCTACTTAGAGCATATGAAATTGTACCGTTCATTCCGTCAAGATGTACCAGAAGGTGATTACACAATTGATTTAGGCAAAGCTGACATCAAACGTGAAGGTACAGATGTATCTGTTATCGCTTATGGTGCTATGGTTCATGCTGCATTAAAAGCTGCTGAAGAACTTGAAAAAGAAGGTATCTCTTTAGAGGTTGTTGACTTACGTACAGTTCAACCATTAGATATCGAAACAATCATCGCTTCTGTTGAAAAAACAGGCCGCGTAGTTGTAGTTCAAGAAGCTCAAAAACAAGCTGGTATTGCAGCTAACGTTGTAGCGGAAATTAACGACCGTGCAATCTTAAACTTAGAAGCTCCAGTTGTACGTGTTGCAGCTGCTGATACAGTATTCCCATTCTCTCAAGCTGAGAGCGTATGGTTACCAAACCATAAAGATATTGTTGAAGCTGTTAACAAAGTAATGAACTTCTAATTTTTAGTTTTTCATGTGCAAAAGAAATCAGCACATGCTGGTTTCTTTTGTACATATTCCATAATAATGAAATGAATCAGGGGGCTGAATTCCGTGGCATTTGAATTTAAACTACCAGATATCGGTGAAGGTATCCACGAAGGTGAAATCGTAAAATGGTTTATTAAACCAGGCGATGAAGTAAATGAAGACGATGTACTTCTTGAAGTACAAAATGATAAAGCAGTAGTAGAAATCCCTTCTCCTGTTAAAGGTAAAGTACTTGAAGTACTTGTAGAAGAAGGAACAGTTGCAATTGTAGGAGATACATTAATTAAATTTGATGCTCCTGGATACGAAAACCTTAAATTTAAAGGTGACGATCATGATGAAGCTCCAAAAGCTGAAGAAGCAGCAGTAGAAGCTCCAGCAGCGGAAACTACTCCAGCAGCAACTGCAGAAGTAGTAAATGAGCGTGTAATCGCTATGCCATCTGTTCGTAAATATGCTCGTGAAAAAGGTGTAGATATTCATAAAGTAGCTGGTTCTGGTAAGAACGGCCGTGTTGTGAAAACTGACATCGAGGCATTTGCAAATGGTGGACAAACTGTAGCAGCAACTGAGGCTCCAGCAGCAGTAGAAGCTACGCCAGCAGCAGCGAAAGAAGAAGCACCAAAAGCACAACCAATCCCAGCTGGTGAATATCCAGAAACTCGTGAGAAAATGAGTGGTATCCGTAAAGCGATTGCGAAAGCAATGGTTAACTCTAAGCATACAGCTCCTCACGTAACATTAATGGATGAAGTAGATGTAACAGAACTTGTTGCTCACCGTAAGAAGTTCAAAGCTGTTGCAGCTGACAAAGGTATTAAATTAACTTACCTTCCATACGTTGTAAAAGCTTTAACATCTGCATTACGTGAATTCCCAATGTTGAATACTGCTTTAGACGATGCTTCTCAAGAAATCGTTCATAAACATTACTTCAACATCGGTATCGCAGCTGATACAGACAAAGGTCTATTAGTACCAGTTGTTAAAGATACAGATCGTAAATCTATCTTTACTATCTCTAACGAGATCAATGAACTTGCTGGTAAAGCACGTGATGGTCGTTTAGCTCCAACTGAAATGAAAGGTGCTTCTTGCACAATTACAAACATTGGTTCTGCAGGTGGACAATGGTTCACTCCAGTTATCAATCACCCAGAAGTAGCAATCCTTGGTATCGGCCGTATCGCTGAGAAACCAGTTGTGAAAAACGGTGAAATCGTTGCAGCTCCAGTATTAGCATTATCTCTAAGCTTTGACCATCGTTTAATTGACGGCGCAACTGCTCAAAAAGCATTAAACCAAATTAAACGTCTATTGAATGACCCACAATTATTAGTAATGGAGGCGTAATAACAATGGTAGTAGGAGATTTCCCAATTGAATTAGATACAGTCGTTGTTGGTGCAGGTCCTGGTGGATACGTTGCGGCAATTCGTGCAGCACAATTAGGTCAAAAGGTAGCGATTATTGAAAAATCTAACCTTGGTGGCGTATGCTTAAACGTTGGATGTATTCCTTCAAAAGCGTTAATCAATGCAGGTCATCGTTATGAGAATGCAATGCATTCTGATGATATGGGTATCACTGCAGAGAACGTAAAAGTTGACTTTACAAAAGTTCAAGAATGGAAAAACGGCGTAGTTAAGAAATTAACTGGCGGTGTTGAAGGCCTTCTTAAAGGTAACAAAGTTGAAATCATTCGCGGTGAAGCTTACTTCGTAGATGCTAACACATTACGCGTAATGACTGAAGATGCAGCACAAACTTATACGTTTAAAAATGCTGTTCTTGCAACTGGTTCTACACCAATCGAAATTCCAGGATTCAAATACTCTAAACGTGTTATCAACTCTACAGGCGCTTTAAGCTTACCTGAAATTCCTAAAAAACTTGTTGTAATCGGCGGCGGTTACATCGGTATGGAATTAGGTACTGCATATGCTAACTTCGGTACAGAAGTTACTGTAGTAGAAGCTGGCGACGAAATCTTAGCTGGTTTCGAAAAAGCTATGAGCTCTGTTGTTAAACGTGCTCTACAGAAAAAAGGTAACGTAAATATCCATACAAAAGCTATGGCTAAAGGCGTTGAAGAAACAGAAACTGGCGTAAAAGTTAGCTTTGAAGTTAACGGTGAAATCCAAACTGTAGAAGCAGATTACGTATTAGTAACTGTAGGTCGTCGTCCAAACACTCAAGAAATCGGTCTTGAGCAAGTTGGAATTAAAATGACTGACCGTGGCATTATCGAAATTGATGAGCAATGCCGTACAAATATTTCAAACATCTATGCAATCGGTGATATCGTTCCTGGACCACCATTAGCTCACAAAGCTTCTTACGAAGGTAAAGTAGCTGTTGAAGTAATTAGTGGCCATGCATCAGCAATCGATTACATCGGAATTCCTGCAGTATGCTTCACTGATCCAGAATTAGCATCTGTTGGTTACACTAAGAAACAAGCTGAAGAAGCAGGAATGACAGTAGCTGTATCTAAGTTCCCATTCGCTGCAAACGGTCGTGCGTTATCATTAAACAGCACTGACGGTTTCTTACAACTTGTAACGCGTAAAGAAGATGGTCTTCTTGTAGGTGCACAAGTTGCAGGTGCAGGTGCTTCTGATATTATCTCTGAGATTGGTTTAGCTATCGAAGCTGGAATGACAGCTGAAGATATCGCTCAAACAATCCATGCTCACCCAACATTAGGTGAGATCACAATGGAAGCAGCTGAAGTTGCTCTTGGAATGCCAATTCACATTGTAAAATAATTTAAGTAATGTAAATACCCCATCTCTTATTTAAAGAGATGGGGTATTTTTATTTTCATGAAATGACTTGCAAGGTCTTTATATGTACTTGTCGAATGAATATATAATACTTTAAATGAACCGTTAGCATATATGCCGTTATATAATATGTAATTGATTCAAACTTAATCCCATATATTAATAAAATAGAGCATGTCAAAGGAGAAGGTTCCATGAGAATATTACATGTTATATTTTATCATTTTCTATTATGGAGTGGTTTTTCCATTGTATTAACATTATCGAATGGTGATAAGTTTCATTATAAAGTAATTCTCTTTTTTGTATTTCTTTATTTGGCATATGTGATTGCATGTTTTGTATTACACGTAAGAAAGCAGGCGTTATTCCTTACGTGTTCAAATTGCATACTTTTTTTAATCATATTCTCTATTTTTTAAATTAACGTTTATAGAAATACATTGTTCTTCCATTAAATAGTTGTAACTCTCCTTCTAATTTCTTCGCTAGAAAACGGCTAAATTCATTTGCTTTTCCTTTATCACCAAATGTTGCTGTAGTAGGCAAAGAAACCTGAATAAAAGATTGTTCCTTTTCTATTCCAATCCCAACATAAATAGAATCATATCGATCGTGACTCGATTGGAGTTTTAATGTTGTTGCTGATGTATCTAATATTTCATAAGGAAAAGCTGTATTTGTATAAGCATAATTAATTTGATCACCAGTCTTGGAAGTAACGGTTTTATAGTTATGAAAAAGGTGTTTAACATCTTCTATTGAAACAGATTGTTGATTGGATTTAGGTACAAGTGTGATAAAGGCGTGTTGCATACAAATTCCCCCTTAACTTAGTAGAATAATATCATTCTACATCCTACTGAATTTTTTGACAATTAAAAGGAGTATTACTTTTTTTGTTTAATATATTAATGAGTAGGAAGTGTTATTTAGAAAGGTGGAAACTCATGTTTGAAAAATTGTATGATGAGCATGAAAGTGTGAAGGTACGATTTTTAGGATTTATGACGCATGATACACGTTATGATTTTGGAGTTATTTATACAAATATGTTTTTTGGAAAGCCACTTATTGTTTGTATGCAAACAGGGAGATCTACTTTGCTTGGGAGAGATGATGTAGAAAATGTTCCATATATACAGGAAACTTTTAAGTTAGGATCGGAAGAGGAGGCGGAGGAGTTAGCTCAGTTTTTTAAATTTCTTGTTCCGTCTACTTCTTTGCATGCGGAGTATGAAGAATAATTAACAAGAAACAGTCGTACGTATGAGATATGGCTGTTTTTTTGTGTTAATATCGCATACTAATTTAATTTTAAAATATTTAATGTGTTATACTAAAAACCTATTGACGTAAAAAGTATAACATATTAAAATAAAGACAGAAAGTTAAGCGGTTACAAAAGTTTTTGGGATTATAAACTTAGGGGGAAATGAAAAATGGGAACAATCGTATGTCAAGATTGTGAAGGTACAATTGCACACTTCGAGGATGAGAAAGTAACGGTACTTTACGGGAAATGTGGATCTTGCGGATGTGATCACACAGAACATACAAAAGCCCAATAATTGATAGGAAATTGACAGCTAAAAGTTTTTAGGACCATAAACTTAGGGGGAAATGAAAAATGGGAACAATCGTATGTCAAGTTTGCGAAGGAACAATCGGACATTTTGAGGATGAGAAAACGACAGTACTTTATGGGAAATGTGGTTCCAATTGTGACTGTGCTAATAGAGACAATGCGAAAGCTTAATCATATATAAGTAGATTATTCTTAAAAATCAGGGGGAAATGAAGATGGGAACAATCGTATGCCAAGTTTGTGAAGGAACAATCGCACATTTTGAAGATGAAAAATCAACAGTACTTTATGGGAAATGTGGATCTCATTGCGAATGTGACCATAAAGAACATACAAAAGCTTAATAATTAAGAAAAAACGCCTACACATGTAGGCGTTTTTTTAATAGATTGTAGTTGTATGTCCGACTGTTGCAACAATTGCATCATCTCTAATAGGAATAAATCCTATTGATGTTTGTGGCGTGTTAGGAGGGGCATATTGGCTCATCATACGGCTATCAATACGAGTAATAAAATCGGTTAAATAAGCTGAAATAAAAGCATAAGGAATCCTTCGTTCATTTAATGAATAAATAATTTCCTCTTTCGTTTTTACGCCTACGCCATGTCCGTAAAAAAAGAAGTTTCCTAGATAGATTGTATTTTCTCCTTGCCACTCAATCGTAGCTGGATTAACTTGTGGGTTTTTAAAGTAAACGAGGTCACCTGGAACGATATCGCCACTCGTTTTTGTTATGAGCTTTAAGTCGCGATCGTAGTCCCATGTATAAAGTAAGAGGTTTGCGAATAGACGGTTGAAAGTTTTTTCCTCATATAATGATAGTAATGCTTTGTAAAAAATGATAATCATTGCGGTGGCACATTCAGTTCCATATAGTTTTCCGTTTTTAAAAATATCTTGGATGGCAATAGAAGGGGCTATGTTTGGGAGTAGTTGAAATCCGCCAAGTGATGTTCTTTCCCAAAACTGAGGGTTGCAAAAAGATTGTTGAAACGTACGAAACTGAAATCCACTTTGAAAAAGTTCTAGCGCGGAAGTAATAATATTAACTCGTAAATTAAGATCAAAGCTGAGTTCATCGGCTGTTCGGAAGGAATAAACTTCTTGATTTCCCGCCATTATGGATAAAATCTGTTGTTTTTCAGCTGCAAATGGCTCATATTCATTTGTGATATAAGGGTGTACAATAGAACGGCCTATCACAATCATAATGGTATCCCCACCTATACGTTACAGATTTCGCGATACGGGAAAGTCTATATTGGACTTTAGTCCGCCTTTAGACATAGGATGAAAGTATCGCTTTTTCATAGAAAAACATTTATCCCGCTATTTGCGGGCAGTAAGAATTCCGCCTCAAAATTCGGCTGGAGCCCTGCTGCCCGTAAACGCCCGATTGGTGAAGGCTAATAATCAGTGGGGATGAACAAAACCCCACTGATTAAAGTTTCACTTTATATTTTGGTAGACTTTAACTACAGACAAGTACAAGTCTTTAAAACGCCAATGTGTTCTTTGAATAAAGATAGCATAGGGAGTTCGATAGCCGAATTCAAGCTATCGGTAAAATGATATGTGTCGTCAAGAACAAGACGCTAAAACACCTGAACACGAATCTGTACGGTATGGTATAGTACCGTAGCTCACGAACCTATACGATCTGTTGTGAGAGTGGTGATGGCACACCGCAATCTTGCACGTCAGCGATACCAGAAATGGATTTCGCCTTAGGTAGCAAGAATCCCACTGATGTTAGTCAGCTTGCCCCATTAGGGTGGGAATGTCAAATTCTTTAGTATCGTATGAAAAAAAGAGAAAAAAGGTGAAAGAAAAGCCTATCAACTGATAGGCTTGTACTCTTTAATAACACGTAATGTTTGTAATGTCATATCTTCAGGACCTTGTACAGGTAACCCAGCTTCTAAATTTTTAAGAATATACTCTAAGTTATCTTGTGTAATAATTTCCCCCGGAGTAAAGATTGGAATCCCTGGCGGATAAACCATAACAAAATCAGCTATAATACGACCTGCTGCGTTTTCAAATGGAATGACTTCTGTTTCTGAATAAAAAGCATCTCTAGGAGAAAGTGCTAGCACAGGTATTTCTGGTATTTCTACTTGTACTTGCACACCTTTGTCTGCTCTATTTCTATATGTTGCTGCTAAATCTTGTAATGCTGTGATAAGTGTATCTGTTTCACTTTCTGTATCTCCAAATGTGATAAGACAAAGTATGTTATATAAATCAGAGAGTTCTACTTCAATGTTGTAATGTTCTCTAAGCCATACTTCAGCCTGATGGCCTGTAATACCTAAATCTTTTACAGATACAATTATCTTTGTAGGATCATAGTTAAAAGTAGCATCTGTTCCTAGCATTTCTTTTCCGGGACAATAAAGATGCTCAATAGCATTAATAGCATCACGAACATGCTCAGCTAATTGTATTGTTTGTTCTATGAGAGCTGTTCCTTCGGTAGCAAGACGTTTTCTGGCAACATCAAGAGATGCTAACAAAATGTAAGAAGTTGATGTAGTCGTAAGCATGCTAATAATGGATTGAACATGTTTTACGTTAACAAGACCCTCTTTTACATTAAGAATAGAGCTTTGGGTTAAAGACCCTCCTAATTTGTGAACACTTGTTGCTGCCATATCTGCACCCGCTTGCATAGCTGATATCGGCAGTTCATCATGAAAATGGATATGAACACCGTGAGCTTCATCAACAAGTACAGGAATATCGTAAGAATGAGCTAATTCTACAATTTGCTCTAAGTCTGCAGCAAACCCAAAATATGTCGGATTTATAACAAGTAAGCCTTTCGCATCTGAGTGCTCTTCAAGAGCCTTTTTGACAGATTGAATTGTGATTCCATGTGAAATACCGAGCTTCGGATCAATCTCAGGATGCATGAAAATTGGTTTTGCACCTGAGAAAATAATAGCGGACATTACTGATTTATGCACATTCCGTGGCACAAGGATTTTATCCCCAGGACCGCAAACGCTCATCACCATTGTCATAATTGCACCACTTGTACCTTGAATAGAAAAGAACGTATGATCTGCACCGAAAGCAGCGGCTGCTAAATCCTGTGCTTCTTTAATCATACCCTTTGGATGATGTAAATCATCGAGCGGCGCAATATTAATTAAATCAATTGCTAATGCATTATGCCCAATAAACTCGCGAAATGTAGGATCCATGCCCTGTCCTTTTTTATGACCAGGAATATGGAATTGAACTGGATTTCGCTTACTGTGCTCAACTAAAGCGGTAAACAATGGTGTTTCGTATTGGGACAATCTATACACCCCTTCTTCTTCGTAATATTTATTAGAGTTTGTTTTATATGATTTCATCTCATTCTAAAAGCAAATTAAGATGGCAAACTTTTAGAACGTGACTTGTTTTTCTGCCATTCGCAAAAGCCTTTTTGGGGATGGTAGTCTCACTTTATTCTCTATAAAACAAAAGCATTATATCACCAATAATTATAGATGTATAGAAAAATCGCATTTTCAAGGTGAGTATGTTTAATAGTTATATTTTAAATACTGCAAAGAGGAAGACAATTCCATTGAAATGGATAAATGGTGTATAATGCAGAGTGGCTATAGTGAAGAATAAAAGGTTGTCTTAAAGGTAGCATAATGGAAAAAGAAAGAATACTGAATGAGGTGCAAAAATGGAATATCAATATCCACTTGATTACAATTGGTCAAATGAAGAAATGGTAGCAGTTGTAAAGTTTTATGAAGCGATTGAAAAGGTATATGAAAAAGGAGTTTTGAGAGAAGATTTGATGGAATCATATCGTCGTTTTAAAGAGATTGTGCCATCGAAGGCAGCGGAGAAAAAAATTGATAAAGAATTTCAAGAAGTAAGTGGATATTCTATATATCGTACGATTCAAAAAGCAAAGGAAGTAGCAGAAAAAAAGATTGTTAAAATGTAAAAATATTTTGAAAAATAAAATATGAAGTGCTATAATGTGATAACAACTAAAAACGGACAATATAAATTGTCCGTTTTCTACTATCGATTACAAAGTGCATATAAAGGAAGGAGTGGTTGCATCGTAGATTCAATCTTAGCAAGGAATTGTTCGTTGGTCATTGCTGAAAACTCCTCTGGTGATATATGAATACCGACTAATAACTCTGCTTTTTTCACAGTAGCTAAACGTTCAATCATCTTTTGTAAGTCTTCCGTTTCAAGCGTTTTATGTAGTTTTACACCTGGTTTAGTATGGTCAATGGACCAAACGAAGTCATTTGGAATATTTGTTTTTAAATCATTTAAATGTTCTAAGAAGGCGTGAGCCGTCTCCACTTTTTGTGGACACTCATAGATTAAACCAAAGTATATGAAGGCGTGAGTACCCCATAAACCAATTTGAAAGTGTGGTAACATTTTATATCCACGTTTATTTGTTGAAAAAGCAACCCAAGTATCGTTTGGTGGATTGACTTTGCGGCGTGCATGTTTTGCTACATGGTAGAAAAAGTTTTCATCAGTTTGTTGTGATAAATATTCTGCAAATTGTTCCCCTAAAGCTTCTAGCTTAGGATGAATATTCGTTTTAATTGCGCTCATTCGTTCTTCAAGACCATCAACAGTAAAGACTTCAAAATCAGTTGATGTGAATGTTTGTAGTGTCATGATTGTTCCTCCAACTCCTATTTTGTTTTAATTTTAGCATAGCTTGTACTATTCATAAAAAAAACAGCACAAAAAAATTTAAATAAAAAAATATAATTTTGTTGCATAGATGATTTATCCAACATAGTATAGTATAAAACAAAAAATCAGAAAATTGAATCAATTCTAGTCCGAGGGCAGACGAATATTGGGAGGAGGCAAAAAAATGAGACAGGTGATTAATGCGTTAAAGAGAACAGATGCTGAAAAGAGAATTCCGGTGCTACGTTTGGAGCTAGATTATGAATTAGCAACTTTATATGATGCGATGATGGATAACGACAAACAGAAAAAAGAAGAGTGCGTACAAAAATTAGAAGTGTTAAGACTTGAAATGATCCGTTTAGAAGCGTAATAATAGTATATGTATAAATAATTAGTTGGTGCGAACCTTATAAAGGGTTCGTTTTTTCTGTGAACAGTATAGATCGGAGTGTTTAAACATGCAAGAAGTATGGAAAGACATCGATACACACGCGAAACAGTGGATTCGAGAAGCTGGAGAACATTTAATGGCGTCACTGAAAAAAACACTTATTATAGAAACAAAGTCAAATGCAGCTGATCTAGTAACAAATATGGATCGAGAAACGGAGCAGTTTTTAATTGGGAAAATTAAAGAAACATTCCCACATCATAATATTTTAGGAGAAGAAGGCTACGGAGATGAGATTACCTCTTCTAATGGGGTTGTTTGGTTAATTGATCCAATTGACGGCACGATGAACTTTGTTCATCAAAAAAGAAATTTCGCAATCTCAATCGGGATTTATGAGAACGGTATCGGAAAGATTGGTCTTATTTATGATCCAGTTCATGACGAACTATATCATGCGGTAAAGGGAGAAGGGGCTTTTTGCAATGATTTAGCTATTCCCATGTTGGAAAAAGGAACGGTAGAGCATGGAGTTATAGCTTTGAATGCGATATGGCTTACTGATAATCCATTGCTTAATATGGAAAAAATGATGATGCTCGTTAAGAAGGCGAGAGGTACGAGGTCATATGGTTGTGCAGCGTTAGAAATGGTATATGTTGCAACCGGAAGATTAGATGCATATGTGACACCGCGCTTATCACCATGGGACTTTGGCGGGGGACAGATTATTGTAGAAGAAGTTGGCGGTAAAGTGACAACGTTCTTGGGAACGCCTCTTTCTATTGTAGAGAAAAGCAGTGTGTTAGTTGCAAAACCAGGAGTATACGAAGAATTATTACCATTTGTATCGCAATAATGAAAAAAAGTAAGAGGCATAAAGAAGCTTCTTACTTTTTAATGTTATTGCGATTTACGCATTTTTCTTTTTGTTACAAAACCGTATCCAACTGTAACAAATGTGCCGATAATGCAAATAATAATGCCGATGGGACTATTTTCAGCAACCATAATTCCGATACCAATTAAGAAGATAACACCGATAATTGCTGTTAATAAAAAGCGATATTGAATGTGTTCCATTTCTTCACCCTCCAATCTTATTTTACTTTCACAAAAGTAAGAATACAACTATATTTTCATTCTTGATTTTATTTTGATTGCCATTGTATCCCCTTCGCTCTTATAATAGAGAAGGATTAAAAAGACATTAGGAGTTGGACATGTTGAAAAAACGACAAGATTTACGAAATATAGCAATTATTGCCCACGTTGACCATGGTAAAACAACACTTGTTGACCAGTTATTACGTCAAGCGGGGACGTTCCGTGCGAATGAACATATTGAAGAACGCGCAATGGACTCAAATGATCTAGAAAGAGAACGTGGTATTACAATTTTAGCGAAGAATACTGCGATTCACTATGAAGATAAAAGAATTAACATTTTAGATACACCTGGTCACGCTGACTTCGGTGGAGAAGTAGAACGTATCATGAAAATGGTTGATGGTGTTCTACTTGTTGTTGATGCATATGAAGGTTGTATGCCACAAACACGATTTGTTTTAAAGAAAGCTCTTGAGCAAAACTTAACTCCAATCGTTGTTGTAAACAAAATTGACCGTGACTTCGCTCGCCCTGATGAAGTAGTTGATGAAGTAGTCGACTTATTCATCGAACTTGGTGCAAACGAAGATCAATTAGAGTTCCCAGTTGTATTTGCATCAGCAATGAACGGAACAGCAAGCTTAGATTCAAATCCAGCAAATCAAGAAGAGAATATGAAATCATTGTTTGACACAATTATTGAACATATTCCAGCACCAATTGATAACAGCGAAGAGCCACTTCAATTCCAAGTAGCACTTCTTGATTACAATGACTATGTTGGTCGTATCGGAGTTGGACGCATATTCCGTGGTACAATGAAAGTAGGACAACAAGTTGCATTAATGAAAGTTGACGGAAGTGTAAAACAATTCCGTGTAACTAAATTATTTGGTTACATTGGATTAAAACGTCAAGAAATTGAAGAAGCAAAAGCTGGAGATTTAGTAGCTGTTTCAGGTATGGAAGACATTAACGTAGGTGAAACGGTATGTCCGGTTGAGCATGAAGAGGCTTTACCATTATTACGTATTGATGAGCCAACACTACAAATGACATTCCTTGTAAATAATAGCCCGTTTGCAGGTCGTGAAGGTAAATTCATTACTTCTCGTAAAATTGAAGAGCGTCTTCGTTCACAATTAGAGACAGATGTAAGTTTACGTGTAGATAATACAGATTCTCCTGATGCATGGATCGTATCTGGACGCGGAGAGTTACATTTATCTATCTTAATTGAAAACATGCGTCGTGAAGGTTATGAACTACAAGTATCTAAGCCAGAAGTAATTATTAAAGATGTTGATGGCGTAAGAAGCGAGCCTGTAGAGCGCGTACAAATCGATGTGCCTGAAGAATACACTGGTTCTA
This sequence comes from Bacillus sp. RC51, assembly GCF_044908115.1. NCBI lineage: Bacteria > Bacillati > Bacillota > Bacilli > Caryophanales > Bacillaceae > Bacillus > Bacillus sp. RC51. The sequence continues at coordinate 438,985 of NZ_JBIYCW010000002.1, forward strand.
TTATGGAATCAATGGGCGCACGTAAAGGTGAAATGTTAGATATGGTGAATAACGGAAATGGTCAAGTTCGCCTTACTTTCATGGTTCCGGCACGTGGTTTAATTGGTTACACAACAGAATTCCTAACATTAACTCGTGGTTACGGTATTTTAAACCATACATTTGATTGCTACCAACCAGTACATGCTGGACAAGTGGGTGGACGTCGCCAAGGTGTTCTAGTTTCACTTGACACAGGAAAAGCATCACAATATGGTATTATGCAAGTTGAAGATCGCGGTGTAATCTTCGTTGAACCAGGTACAGAAGTATATGCTGGTATGATCGTTGGAGAACATACACGTGAGAATGATTTAACAGTTAACGTTGTAAAAATGAAACAACAAACTAACATTCGTTCTGCGACGAAAGATCAAACTTCATCAATGAAAAAACCACGCTTAATGACTTTAGAAGAGTCATTAGAGTACTTAAACGATGATGAGTTCTGTGAAGTAACTCCAGAATCAATTCGTCTACGTAAAAAGATTCTTGATAAGAGTGAGCGCGAAAGAGCTGCTAAGAAAAAGAAATCTGTTGAAGCATAAAATAATAAAACAGCTACCTTTTATAAAGGTAGCTGTTTTTTTGTTTTTTTGTTTTTTTGTTTATTTTTTTAGAATATTTACTCTTTTTTGTGGACAGTATTTTTTTTGCGAGTTACTCTTGTATTAAGTACATAAAGAGAATTTGTTTCATGAGAAGGGGTGAAAGATAGTGTTAGAAAGAATGTCATTTTTCGCGAAACTTTGTAAAGTTGATGAAAATCCAGAGTTAGGGATGTGGTTGCTTTATGGAACAATAATTTTATTAAGTGCACTTGTATATAATTTAGGATTTGCAAGGAAGCTATCGGTACTAAAAAATATAGTGATATATATTTCTTTAGCAATTGGATGCACGGTATTAACTTTTTTTGCAGTTTTTTTACCCGTTGGAGAGGGACTCGTTGTAGCGGCAATTGTACTTGGAATTTATAGACTGCGTTTACGTCAAGCTAAACAACAAAAAACAGGGTGAAAAAAGGAGGGGTTTTCATGCGCTCAGTACAAGATGCATTATATAATTGGTTAACAATTAAAACGGTTGCGGAAGCACGTCCAGATGATAGAGCTGCACAAGAAACGTATGTATTATTTCAAAATATGATATATGAAGAGCATAAATTACGAAATGTAGAAGTTGAAAAGAACGAGGAAATGTATTTGATTACATATGAAATTGATGGAGAAATAAGGTGTGCAAGATTTCCGGTAGAAGCCATTGATTGTTTTTTGGATCAGATGAATCGTGAACCAGAAAAATACAAATAAGTCCTTATCTATATGATTAAGGACTTATTTCCGGTTTACCAATCGTCTTCTACTTTTTTATCACGATATAATCGGAAATTACCACTCGCATGGCGTTCCGTAGTACGCTCTGCAATTCGTTCCGTACATTCCATGCACATATATGTATGAATAGGGCGATTACGCAGTTTTTTTGCCATAGGATTTTCGTCATCTAACATATCTTTTTTATCACAAATCATACATTTGACTCTCATTTCGTCACCTCAATACGAATTCTATCAGTATAAGTATATCATGGAAGTATAATGTTTTTGAATAATAGCGGGAAAAAATAATATTTTCGCAATTCGAAAAATAGGTTATGATAAGGATATATAAATAATATTTGGAGGTGGAAATATGGCGAATGTAGTTGAGCCTACATTGACAGGTGATTTAGTACAATCTTTGCGTAAAGAGTGTATCGTTATGATAGCAACAACAGATTTCGAAAAACAAATTCCTAACGTAAGTGCTATTTCTTGGGTATATGCAGTGAGTGAAACTAGTATTCGATTTGCGGTAGATCAACGCTCACGTATTGTGGGGAATATACGGCATAGTGCAGGGGTTGTATTGACTATAATGGCGAATGAATCCGTATTTTCCATAAGTGGTGAAAGTGAAATTTTAACAGATAGAATGGAAGGGATTCCTCTAAAATTAACGGTAGTAGAAGTGAATGTACAAGAAGTTCGTGATGTTATGTTTTATGGTGCGAAACTTGCTACTGAACCAACATATGAAAAAACATATGATCTTCGAGCTGCTAAAAAGCTTGATAACCAAGTATTAGTAGGAATGAAAGAATTATAAAGAAGATGAATAGGAACATCGTTCATAAACTTTTACAAGTGAGTATTGTGATTTAATGTGAAAAATTATAATAAAAAGTAATATATTGAATAGAAATGAATAAAAAATAAAGAAAAGGTTTAATTTCTATGAATTTCGATTCTACCTCGTTTTTACGGTACATATAATTATAACAATGGTTCGTCCATATTTTATGGATGAAACCCTTGTTCTACAAATTTAAAAGTGGAGTCAGGGGGTAACAGGTTGGATAAAATTTATGTGTTAGATACGAATGTACTTTTGCAGGATCCTTTATCTATTTTTTCATTTGCAACAAATGAAGTAGTGATTCCAGCAGTTGTATTAGAAGAGGTTGATTCGAAAAAACGTTATATGGATGAAGTAGGACGAAATGCTCGCTATGTATCTAAGTTAATCGACAAATTTCGCGAAATAGGAAAGCTGCATGAAAGTATTCCGTTAGAAAACGGCGGTACATTTCGTATTGAATTAAATCATCGCTCATTTGTTCAACTGCAAGATATTTTTGTAGAAAAAACAAATGATAATCGAATTTTAGCGGTAGCGAAAAACCTCTCTTTAGAAGAACAAGAAAAAGAGGACGGGAAATCAGTTATTTTAGTAAGTAAAGATGTACTCGTAAGGGTAAAAGCTGATGCAATCGGATTGCAGGCCGAAGATTATTTAAGTGACCGAGTAATCGAAGTGGAAAATATATATTCAGGATTTTTAGAAGGGTATATATCAAAAGAACAGTTAGATTATTTTTATGAAAAAGGTGAACTACCTTTATCTGAAATCGCAAATCATCCTTTTTATCCAAATCAGTTTGTTGTAATGAAAGATGCACTAGGGGGTTCTAGTTCTGCACTTGGGATTGTGGATCATTTAGGTAAGAAGGTAAAAAAACTTATTTTTCACAATGAACAAGTGTGGGGGATACGCCCACGAAACGTGCAGCAAATTATGGGATTAGAATTGCTACTTCGGGAAGATATTCCACTTGTAACGTTAACCGGAAAAGCCGGTACAGGAAAAACGTTACTTGCATTAGCTTCGGGACTAATGCAAACGGAAGATTTAGGTTTATATAAAAAACTACTTGTCGCGAGACCAATTGTACCGGTAGGAAAAGATATAGGTTATTTACCAGGAGAGAAAGAGGAAAAATTAAGACCGTGGATGCAGCCGATTTTTGATAATCTAGAGTATTTATTCAACACGAAAAAGCCTGGGGAGCTAGATGCTATTTTAGCTGGGATGGGTTCGATTGAAGTAGAAGCGCTTACCTATATACGCGGGAGAAGTATTCCAGACCAGTTCATTATAATTGACGAGGCACAAAATTTAACGAAGCATGAAGTGAAGACGATATTAACAAGGGTAGGCGAAAAAAGTAAGATTGTATTAATGGGGGATCCTCAGCAAATTGATCATCCGTATTTAGATGAATATAATAACGGTTTAACATATGTCGTAGAGAAGTTTAAAGAACAACGTATTAGTGGTCATGTAAAGTTTGTTAAAGGAGAGCGTTCTAATTTAGCACAACTAGCAGCGGATTTATTATAAAAAGGAGTGAGCTTAAGCTCACTCCTTTTTTGCCTTTTAATTATACAATTTAAATGATTGTAAATTTACGGATGTTACGAATCGGATTTTGTCTATTAGATCCATCATGGAAATATAGATGAACAGGCCCGTCTTCTCGTAATGGTTTACCTTCTTTTGAAAAACCGAGAATAGCTTTATGGGCTGTTTCTAACGGAAGTGTAATTGTATTGTCTGTTGTTTCAATTTCGACTTGAGTAGCATCTTCTAAAATTTCAGCATTTTTTAGAAATGGATGAAGTGGTATGCCAAATGTCCCGTTAATAAGCTGTTCTTTTTTATATTTCTTTACACTTTGTTGTATTGGCGGGAAGGCAGCACCATCACGGATTTCGCGATCCCAATGCTCTGAAGTATGCTTTAAGTATGTTTCTAATTCGGATGAGTCTTCTCTAGTTTCATCAAAGTAAGTTGTCAAATCTATTTTTCGATCATCGAAAATCCATACAGTTGGATCGATAGTGATTGGAAAACGAACTTTTCCATTAATAAATAAAATTTCGCTCATTGTTGTTCCCCCATTTGTGTTATACTCCCACTTTTCAGTATAATAGTATTAGGCACTGTTGTCACAAAAAATGTTTCTATTGCAATTTATTAAAACTATCGCTAATATTAATAGATATGAGAGAGTAGGACGGAAACGGAGGGAATCAATTTGGCGTCTGAGACAGTATCAAATCATCAGGAAAAGGCACTAGCCCTTCTACAAGCGGATGCAGAGAAGATTTTAAGACTTATTAAGGTACAAATGGACAATCTTACAATGCCGCAATGTCCATTATATGAAGAAGTTTTAGACACACAAATGTTTGGACTATCCCGCGAGGTCGATTTTGCGGTTCGCCTTGGTCTTATTGGAGAAGAACAAGGGAAAGCAATGTTAGGAGAGCTCGAACGTGAGTTGTCTGCGCTTCATGAAGCATTTACAAACAAACAACAATAACGGGTTCAAATAAGGGGGCTCAAACTGAAATAGTTTGGGCTTTTTATTTGTATAATAAAGAAGGAAGAACCTATATACATATGGAATACAACAATAATTAAATTGAAACAGAAAGAGGAAATGAAATGAAAAAAGTATGGAAATCGATGGATTATTCCTTATTACTTCCTCTTGTTATCTTATGTGTGCTGGGAGTTATAATGGTATATAGTTCTAGTTCCATTGTTGCGATTTCGAGGTTTGATAAACCAGCAAATTTCTTTTTTAAAAGACAATTAATGACTTTGGCTGCTGGGACAATCATATTAATAATTATCGCTACTATCCCATATAAAGTGTGGAGGAAACGAATTTTTTTATTAGGGAGTTATGGTATTAGCATTGCATTATTAGCGGCAGCTGCATTTTTCACTAAGACAGTAAACGGCGCAAATGGATGGATATTTGGAATACAGCCTGCAGAATTTGTGAAGATAACTGTTATCCTCGTATTGGCTCATTTTTTTGCGAAAAGGCAAGAAACGAATACGCCTGTTTTGAAAGGATCGGGACCGGTACTTTTTGGTGTTGGTTTAATCATGGTTTTAATTTTAAAGCAAAATGATTTAGGTACCGATTTGTTAATTGCAGGAACAGTAGGAATTATGTTTCTTTGTTCGGGAGTGCGGATTAATTTATGGATTAAACGAATTGTTTTAACTTCTATAGTATGGGTTCCGGCACTATATATTCTCGGTAATTATGCATTAAATCCATACCAAAAGGCACGGTTTTCAGTTTTTCTTGATCCATTTAACGATCCTCAAAATGATGGGTTCCAATTAATAAATTCTTTTATTGGAATTGCTTCAGGAGGGTTAAATGGTCGAGGGTTAGGGAACAGTGTCCAAAAATATGGATACTTACCAGAGCCGCAAACAGATTTTATTATGGCAATTATATCTGAGGAGCTTGGTTTTATAGGTGTAGCTGTCATTTTAATCTGTTTGTTACTTATTATTGTTCGAGCATTTAGGATTGCACAAAAGTGCAAAGATCCGTTTGGAAGTTTAATAGCAATTGGAATTGCAAGTTTGTTTGGAGTTCAAACTTTTATAAATGTTGGTGGTATGTCTGGGTTAATACCGCTTACAGGGGTACCATTACCGTTTGTAAGTTATGGTGGTAGTTCTTTATTGGCTAATTTACTTGCAATGGGTATACTGTTAAATATTGCTAGTTATGTAAAACGACAAGAGAAACAACAAAACGAATTGACTAATGAAATAGAACAAGGTGGACCGCATCTTGTTGTTGTAAAATAAAAAACGCATTGAGCTCTAGAGTTCAATGTGTTTTTTATTTTTTTAGGTTTTAAATGTGATACAATATTAATTCTCTTGAAACAAAAAGTATATTACATTTAAGTAAATGTGATATACAATATTGTTGTTAGAAAAGGAAGAGGTATGCTATACTATTTTTGTGAAACAAATTGAACAGAAAACTTATCATTTGTTGAAAAATAAGGTATGATGGATAAAAATAAAGTGAAGCTTTCTAAGTATAATATAATGTAGAAAGTGAAGAACTTCACGCTCTGTAGAGTGTGTATGTATTTTATCTCTAGAGTGGTAGGAAAATAGAGGGGGAAAATCATGACAAAGCTGCAACGTATTCAAAAAGTATTGGTAGCTAACCGTGGAGAGATAGCAATTCGTGTGTTCCGAGCATGTTCAGAACTTGGACTAAACACAGTTGCGATCTATTCTAAAGAGGATAGCGGTTCTTATCATCGCTATAAAGCCGATGAGTCCTATTTAGTTGGGGAAGGGAAAAAGCCAATTGATGCTTATCTAGATATTGAAGGCATTATTGAGATTGCGAAAAGTAATCATGTAGATGCAATCCACCCTGGATATGGTTTCTTGTCAGAGAATATTCAATTTGCAAAACGTTGTGAAGAAGAAGAGATTATCTTTATCGGTCCAAAAAGTAAGCATTTAGACATGTTTGGAGATAAAGTTAAAGCAAGAACACAAGCGCAGCTAGCACAAATTCCAATTATTCCTGGTAGTGATGGTCCAGTAAATTCAATAGAAGAAGTTGAAGAGTTTGCTGAAAAGTATGATTACCCGATTATTATTAAAGCATCCCTTGGTGGCGGCGGTCGCGGTATGCGTATTGTACGTGCTAGTGAAGAATTAAGAGAATCGTATAATCGCGCGAAATCAGAAGCAAAAGCAGCCTTTGGTAATGATGAAGTGTACGTTGAAAAATTCGTTGAAAAACCTAAACATATAGAAGTACAAATTTTAGCAGATGAAGAAGGTAATGTTGTTCATTTGTATGAGCGTGATTGCTCTGTACAACGACGCCATCAAAAAGTAGTTGAAATTGCACCGAGCGTGTCGCTTTCAGATGATTTGCGTCAGCGTATTTGTGATGCTGCAGTAAAGTTAACGAAAAATGTAAATTATTTAAATGCTGGAACGGTAGAATTCCTTGTAAAAGGTGATGAGTTTTACTTCATTGAAGTAAACCCACGTGTTCAAGTTGAACATACGATTACAGAGATGATTACAGGAGTGGATATCGTTCAATCGCAAATTTTAATAGCTGATGGACATGCATTACATAGCAAAATGGTAGGTGTTCCTAAGCAAGAGGAAGTGGTTGTGCATGGATTTGCAATCCAATCTCGTGTAACGACTGAAGACCCACTAAATAATTTCATGCCGGATACAGGGAAAATTATGGCGTACCGATCAGGCGGTGGTTTTGGTGTTCGTCTTGATACAGGTAATAGTTTCCAAGGTGCAGTTATTACACCGTACTACGATTCTTTACTTGTAAAAGTTACTACTTGGGCACTTACTTTTGAACAAGCCGCTGCAAAAATGGAACGTAACTTAAAAGAATTCCGTATTCGTGGTATTAAAACAAATATTCCATTCTTAGAGAATGTAGTAAAACATAGAAACTTCTTATCGGGAGAGTATGATACTTCATTTATTGACGCGTCACCTGAACTATTCTTGTTCCCGAAACGTAAAGACCGCGGAACAAAAATGTTAAATTATATTGGTACAGTAACAGTAAATGGCTTCCCAGGAGTAGGGAAAAAAGAGAAACCAATTTTCCCAGATGCTCGTATACCAAATGTGATACACTCAGAGCCAATGCAAAATGGAACGAAACAAATTTTGGATGAGCGTGGAGCGGATGGATTAGTAAAGTGGGTACAAGATCAAAAGCGTGTACTTTTAACTGATACAACATTCCGTGATGCACATCAGTCATTACTTGCAACTCGTGTTCGTACAAAAGATTTACATCACATTGCAGAGCCGACAGCGAGAATGTTACCAAACTTATTCTCAGCGGAAATGTGGGGCGGTGCAACGTTTGATGTTGCATATCGTTTCTTGAAAGAAGATCCATGGGAACGATTACTAGATCTTCGTGAAAAAATGCCAAACGTTTTATTCCAAATGTTACTTCGCTCTTCAAACGCAGTAGGTTACAAAAACTATCCAGATAATTTAATTCAAAAATTTGTGGAATGTTCTGCTCAAGCTGGAATTGATGTGTTCCGTATTTTTGATAGCTTAAACTGGGTAGAAGGCATGAGAGTTGCAATTGATGCTGTACGAGATACTGGTAAAATTGCAGAAGCGACAATGTGTTACACAGGAGATATTCATGACCCGTTACGTAGTAAATACGATTTAAATTATTATAAAAACTTAGCAAAAGAGTTGGAAGCATCAGGAGCTCACATTTTAGGAATTAAAGATATGGCGGGCTTACTAAAGCCAAACGCAGCATATGATTTAGTTTCAGCATTAAAAGAGACGGTGTCGATTCCAATTCACCTGCATACACACGATACGAGCGGAAATGGTATTTTAACGTATACAAAGGCAATTGAAGCAGGTGTTGATATTGTCGATGTAGCGGTGAGTTCAATGGCTGGTCAAACGTCACAACCAAGTGCGAATACACTATACTATGCGTTGGGTGGAAAGGAAAGACAGCCAGATGTTAATATAGACTCATTAGAAAAACTATCTCATTATTGGGAAGATGTACGTAAATACTATGCTCCATTTGAAAGTGGTATGAATGCTCCTCACACAGAGGTATATATGCATGAAATGCCGGGTGGACAGTATAGTAATCTTCAACAACAAGCAAAAGCAGTTGGCTTAGGAGATCGCTTTGATGAAGTTAAAGTGATGTATCGCCGTGTTAATGATATGTTTGGCGATATTGTAAAAGTAACACCATCATCTAAAGTTGTCGGTGATATGGCATTATTTATGGTTCAAAATCACCTAACAGAACAAGATATTTTAGAACGTGGACATGCTATGGACTTCCCAGGATCTGTTGTTGAAATGTTCTCTGGAGATTTAGGACAACCATATGGTGGTTTCCCGAAAGAATTACAAAAAATTATTTTAAAAGGGAAAGAGCCATTAACAGTAAGACCGGGTGAATTATTAGAACCAGTAGATTTCGATGCTTTAAAAGAAGAGTTATTCCACAAACTTGGACGCGAAGTAACAATTTTTGATGTAGTCGCATATGCATTGTATCCAAAAGTATTTATGGACTACGAAAAAGTTGCCGGGATTTATGGAAATGTATCTGTGCTTGATACACCGACATTCTTCTATGGTATGAGACTTGGTGAAGAAATTGATGTGGAAATCGAGCAAGGTAAAACATTGATGGTTAAACTAGTTTCCATTGGGGAGCCACAGCCAGATGGAAATCGTGTGCTTTACCTGGAGTTTAATGGACAACCGCGTGAAATCGTAGTGAAAGATGAAAGCGTGAAATCAACTGTTGCACAGCGTGTGAAGGGGAATCGTGAAAATCCAAATCATATTAGCGCAACGATGCCGGGAACTGTTATTAAAGTAGTTGTAAAAGAAGGCGATGAAGTGAAAAAAGGTGATTCCATGGCAATTACAGAAGCTATGAAAATGGAAACGACGGTTCAAGCGCCATTTAGTGGTAAAGTGAAAAAAGTATATGTAAATGATGGGGATGCAATTCAAACGGGAGATTTACTCATTGAATTAGATCATTAAAATAAAGAAAAAGAGCTGTGCGAAAGCAGCTCTTTTTTGTGTGTAAATAATACCTTGCCGAATTGGCAAGGTATTATAGTTTTACTTTATTTTGTTTGCTTAGAAGTTGATTCAGTTTCTTTTGCATTGACTGTACTTCTTGTACCTATCATAACTAAATAGCATAGTACAGCAAACAGGCAAGAAATGAAGAGCGAATGTAATAATGCCATTGCTAAACTAGCATTTGTAAATACGACCAAAATCCCTACTATAGCTTGAAGTGTAACAAGGATAAATGAAATAATCCATCCCCAGTATACTACACGCTGCTGCTTGTAATGGCGAATAGCGATAATCATCGCATATAGTATCCAAGCGAAAATTAACATCGCTGCAACTCTATGCCCCATTTGAACCCACTCATGTAGTTGAGTTGGCATAGGTCTATTTTTGCTACATAAAGGGAAGTCTGGACAGGCTAAGGTAGCTCGTTCGTGACGTACTAAAGCTCCTGTGTAGACAACGATATAACTGTAAATTGTTACACCATAAATATGAAATTTCATTTTTTTGTCCATAATAAGTGAACGTGCATCAAATTTCTGATCAATTTCAAAAATAAGACACGTTAACAAGATGACAGAAGCAAATGAAATTAAGGAAATACCGAAATGAATAGCTAATACAGCAGGCATTTGACCCCAAACAACCGCCGCCGCCCCCATTAATGCTTGTGCAACTAAAAATACGAAGGATAAAATTGCTAACGTCTTTGTTTCGCGCACATGTTTATAATATTTCCAGGACAAGATACAAAGAAGAGTAACAAGGATTCCTGCTGATCCAGATGTTAAGCGGTGACTTAGCTCAATAATAGTCTCCATTGATAAATTAGATGGAACAAATTCACCGTTACAAAGAGGCCATGATTTGCCGCATCCTTGGCCTGAACCCGTTTTTGTAACTAAAGCGCCTCCTAGTAAAACTACTAATAAATCGAGACTTGTAATGACTGCTAACCATTTAATAAAGCGTTGCAATCTCTTTCACCATCTTTCTGCTATGAAGTTATTGCGAAATATTTTCATTCCATTATGTATAGAATAAAACGTGCTACAGTCCTATGATATATAAAAAATAATAAAATAGCAAAGAAATGGAGGGCGAGGACAACGTACGTATTATAAAGAAAAAAATGGGATTTAAAATACATATTTTAGGAGGAATTCGGGCTATTTTGAAAAGAAATGGGGAGAATACATGCTAAATATGACAAAATAGTTTATTATAGAAGATAACATCATGTTATGATAAGGATAAATTAGAATAAAGTTTTTTAACGTTCGACACAAAAAGTTCATGTTTTCTTCACAAAATGTTCGGGAAATGTGATTTAATATATTGGAGTATGGGCGTAGATTAGTAGTAGAATGGGTTAACAATATTTCTACTGTAATAATATTGCTATATAGAAGCGGAATATTTCACATGAAATATATGCTTAGAAAGATGATAGGTTTAAGAGGGGGTTAAAGTGATGAACCATGCAACAAGTGAGCTGCATGATGAGTCAGCTGTTTCAATTGTACCGGAAACAACTCGGTTACAAGATTTATCAGCGCTCGTTAAAATGGGGATTGTAAACTCAAATACACTTACTGTATTTACAGGATTTTGGTTGGCTTTACATTTTAATGGATTGAGTGTTATGGACAATCTAGATAAGCTATTTTTCACAATCGTTGGTTCTGCATTAATTATGGCAGGGGTATGTTGTTTAAATAACTACATTGACCGAGATATCGATCCATTAATGGAAAGAACAAAAAACCGTCCAACGGTAACAGGTAAATATAAACCTGGCTTTGCACTTGCATTTGGACTTGTAATTTTACTTCTTGGCTTTGCATTTTTATTACTTACTACACCGATGGCAGTGTTAATCTCATTTATTGGTGCCTTCACATATGTTGTTTTATATACGTTATGGACGAAGAGAAAATATACGTTAAATACTGTTGTAGGTAGTATATCAGGAGCAGTTCCACCTTTAATTGGATGGGCGGCAATTGATCCGTCTTTAAATCATCCAATTGCTTGGATGTTATTTTTAATTATGTTTATTTGGCAAATCCCACATTTCCTCGCATTAGCGATGAAGCGTGTTGATGAATATCGAAATGCAGGAATCCCAATGCTTCCTGTTGTACAGGGATTTGATATTACGAAACGTCAGATTATGATTTGGACAGTATGTTTATTACCACTACCATTTTATATGAGTGGGCTTGGAATAACATTCATGGTAATTGCAACATTGCTTAACATCGGATGGATCGCATTAGGGCTTTATGGCTTCCGTAAGCAAGATGACATCAAATGGTCCGTAAAAATGTTTGTTTATTCCTTGAATTACTTAACAATCTTATTTGTGTCAATGATTGTAGTTACATTCTTCTAAGACAACGACATGATTGGATTTCTTTACGTTGAGATTTACTTTACTTAACTATAAAGTACAATCTAATTCACAAAGAAAGTGGGGGTTGTTTGTATGAAGAAACAGTGGCGACTGCTTTCGTTCGTTTCACTGCTGGCTTTACTGTTAGGGGGATGCGGTAAAGCTTTTCAGTCTACTTTAATTCCGCAAGGGGAAGTAGCAAAAATGCAATATGATTTGCTCTTACTAGCGAGTGCAATCATGGTAGGAGTAGTACTTGTAGTTACTATTATTTTCTTATATGTAATTGTGCGTTTCCGACAAAAAAAGGGTGAGGAAGATTATATTCCAGAGCAAGTTGAAGGAAATCACAAACTAGAAATTATATGGACAGTCATTCCGATTATTCTTTTGTTAATCTTGGCTGTTCCGACTGTTACATATACATTCAAGCTTGCTGATGTAAGTGCGATGGAGAAAAAGAATATTGATAAAGATACTATCGTTGTTGATGTAACAGCGAATCTTTATTGGTGGGAATTTTCTTATAAATCAGAAAAAATAGTAACTTCTCAAGATTTAGTTATCCCCACAGGTAAGAAAGTGTATTTGAATTTGAAGGGTGCCGATATTAAACATTCGTTTTGGGTTCCATCTTTAGCTGGGAAAATGGATACAAATACAGATAATGTAAACAAAATGTGGTTAAAGGCAGATAAATCGGGCACTTATAATGGTTTTTGTACAGAATTTTGTGGCCCATCACATTCTTTAATGCAGTTCAAAGTGAAAGCTCTGGATGAAAGCGAGTACAAAAAGTGGCTTGCTGACATGAAGAAGATTGATGGAAAAAAAGAAGTAGCTTCTACAAAGGCGCAAGAGGGTCAAGAAATATTTAATAAAAGCTGTATTGGTTGTCATGCAGTTGGATCAAATGATAGTAGACCACCTTCTGCTCGTATCGCACCGAACTTAGCAAACTTTGCAGATCGCGATATGGTTGCTGGTATTGCCGAAAATAATGAAGAGAACTTAAAAAAATGGCTCAAAGATCCTGAAAATATGAAACCAGGTAATAAAATGACTGGTAAATATGGCAACTTAACGGATGATCAAATTAATGCATTAAATGCATATTTACAAACGTTAAAGATTGAAAAATAAAGAGGGATCATTTGCGAAGGGGAGGTTGAAAACGTGAGTTCTGTAGCAAAAAAACAGGGGATGGGTGCTGTCATATGGGATTATTTAACGACAGTAGACCATAAAAAGATTGCCATTCTCTATTTAATTGCAGGTGGATTGTTTTTTGTAATAGGTGGAATAGAAGCACTATTTATTCGCCTGCAGTTAGCGATTCCTAACAATGCTTTTCTTGTTGGGGATGCTTATAATCAAGTATTAACGATGCACGGTACAACAATGATTTTCCTCGCAGCTATGCCACTCGTGTTTGCATTTATGAACGCCGCTGTACCACTTCAAATTGGAGCACGTGATGTGGCGTTCCCGTTTTTGAATTCGCTCGGATTTTGGTTATTTTTCTTTGGTGGATTATTTTTAAATTTAAGTTGGTTTTTAGGAGGAGCGCCTGATGCAGGGTGGACATCATATGCATCTTTAGCTTTAGCCTCTAAAGGACATGGTGTTGATTTTTATGTACTCGGCTTGCAAATATCAGGTATTGGTACATTAATTGGAGGTATTAACTTCCTTGTTACAATTATTAATATGCGCGCGCCAGGGATGACGTACATGCGCATGCCGATGTTTACATGGACAACATTTGTAACATCTTCACTTATTTTATTTGCATTTCCACCATTAACTGTAGGATTAGGACTTTTAATGTTAGATCGTTTATTTGGCACAAGTTTCTTTAATCCGGCACTAGGTGGGAACACGATTATATGGGAGCATTTATTCTGGATCTTCGGTCATCCGGAAGTATACATTCTTATACTCCCAGCTTTCGGAATATTCTCAGAAATCTTCGCCACATTTTCGAAAAAACGATTATTCGGTTATTCTTCTATGGTGTTCGCGACAGTATTAATAGGGTTTTTAGGATTTATGGTATGGGCGCATCATATGTTTACTGTTGGTCTTGGGCCTGTTGCAAATGCTATCTTCTCGGTTGCAACAATGGCGATTGCAGTTCCAACGGGTATTAAAATATTTAACTGGCTCTTTACAATGTGGGGTGGAAGTATTAGGTTTACAACACCAATGATGTGGGCGGTAGCTTTTATTCCATCCTTCGTTATGGGTGGAGTTACAGGTGTTATGCTTGCTTCTGCACCAGCTGATTATCAGTTTCATGATAATTATTTCGTAGTAGCACACTTTCATTATGTAATTGTTGGTGGTGTTGTATTTGGTTTACTTGCAGGTGCGCATTATTATTGGCCACTTATGTTTAATAAAGTATTAAATGAAACGTTAGGAAAGATAACATTTTGGTTATTCTTTATCGGTTTCCATTTAACGTTCTTTATTCAGCATTTCCTAGGTCTAATCGGTATGCCGCGTCGTTACTACACATATCTAGAGGGGCAAGGATTGGAAATGGGGAATATGATTAGTTCTATTGGAGCAGTGTTTATGGCTCTTGGAACGATTGTTCTTTTATTCAATGTAATAAAAACAACGGTATCAAAAGAGAAGGCTGGTCGTGATCCGTGGGATGGACGTACATTAGAGTGGACAATGCCAGCACCTACACCGGAATATAATTTCAAACAGTTACCATTTGTTCGTGGATTAGATCCGTTTTGGATTGAAAAGCGTGAGGGTAATAAAGAGATGACAGCAGCGGAACCGGTCGGTGATATCCATATGCCAAATTCTTCATTTTCACCGTTTATTATTTCTCTAGGTCTATTTATAGCTGCTTTTGGTGCGATGTATATGCAGGGTGGCAAAGATAAATTTTGGTTATTAGTAGCGATTATCGGTTTAATCATTACGTTTGGTACAATGTTCCTTCGTTCAGTAATTGATGATCATGGATATCATATTCATAAGGAAGATTTAGATGATAAGGGGGGCAAGGCGTAATGCATGTAGATGAGAAATTAACGAATGAAACATTTCCAGCAGAGCCTGAAAAAGCAACCCTTGAGGGGAAAAATAAGTTTGTTGGTTTTTGGTTATTTCTTGGAGGCGAAACAGTGTTGTTCGCTTCCTTATTTGGCACATATTTAGCGTTAAAGAACTCTACAAATGGTGGACCAACATCTCAAGAGATGTTTCAAATGCCACTCGTTTTCATTATGACGATGCTTTTGTTAACAAGTAGTTTAACGAGTGTATACGCAATGTATCATATGAAAAATTTTAACTTTAAGAAAATGCAACTTTGGTTACTTATAACAGTGTTGCTTGGCTTAGGATTTTTGGGGTTTGAAATATATGAGTTTTATCATTATACGCATGAATTTAAGCATACTATGAGAAGTAGTGCGTTTGGTTCTGCATTTTATGCTCTTGTTGGTACACACGGGCTCCACGTGTTGTTTGGATTATGTTGGATTTTAACATTAATCTTTAGAAACGCGAAGAGAGGCTTGAATTTATACAACGCACCAAAGTTTTATGTTGCATCAATTTATTGGCACTTTATTGACGTAGTTTGGGTGTTTATTTTCACTGTAGTATATTTGATGGGAATGGTGGGATAAACAATGGCGGTTAAGCAAACGAATAATCCTAAGGTGGATCTTGTTTATCGGAAGAGAAAAAGTGCAGAGGAAATGAAGCACCAAGTTGTTACATTTTCACTAATGATTTTTTTAACATTAGTTGCATTTGCAGCGGTGGCATATCCGAAAACATTTAGCCCGATTTTTTCGGTTCCATTTATATTATTGTTAGCAGTCATTCAAGTTATATTTCAGTTATATTATTTCATGCATATGAGTCATAAAGGGCATGAAGCGGCGAGTTTCTTCTTATACTCTGGATTGTTAATTGGTTTATTAACAATATTAGCCTTTATGACAATTGTGTGGATTTAAACAGTGATAGTAGGGGGCTCTGATTTATCATAGCCCTCTTTGTATATGAAATATAAGGATTTTGAAAAGGTAGGTGTGGAAATGGAAAACTTATGGGTATTTGGTTTTCAAGCTTTATGGAGTCCGATTTTTTTATTATTTATGATCTCGATTCTTATTAGTTATTTTTTAGTTATTGGACCATATAGAACGCGATTTGAAAATGCGACGAAGGTAAGTAAGAAGCAAATTTTTTATTTTACGACCGGGATTGTTCTTTTGTATTTTGTAAAGGGAGGACCTATTGATTTAATTGGTCATATTATATTTAGTGCACATATGCTTGAGATGGCAGTAATGTATATTGCGGTGCCTCCGTTATTACTGCTTGGTATACCCGTATGGTTATATCAATATATTACTTCTTTTAAGTTCGTTCAAATTGTGCTAAAGGTTTTTGGAAAGCCACTTATTGCGTTGTTGGTATTTAACGGTCTGTTTTCCTTTTATCATTTTCCAGTTGTTTTTGATACAGTAAAACAAAGTCAAATAGCGCATCCTATTTGCCTTGCTATATTGTTTTTTGCAGCAATGATGATGTGGTGGCCGATGTTAAATCCGCTACCAGAATATCAAACTTTAAGTGATATTAAGAAGCTTGGTTATATGTTTGCTAATGGTATTTTATTAACGCCAGCTTGTGCGTTAATAATTTTTGCGACTGCACCATTATTTGCAACATATACAGATCCGGCCGCTTGGATGAAGGCAATGGAGCTCTGTGTACCGGCGGGGACTTTATCAGATTTAAATATAACTGGACCAGAATTTTTACATTGGATGCCGGTAGTAGAAGACCAACAAACAGGCGGTATCATTATGAAAATTGTCCAGGAAATAGTGTACGGTACGATTATCGGTTATGTGTTCTTTAAATGGGCACGTAGAGAGCGTGAAAAGGATAAAGAGCAGTTGCAACAATTGCCGCCGTATTTACAGACCAAGTAAAAAAGTGTGTGGGATTCCATACACTTTTTTCTTCTTTGGTTTTAGCTAATTATAAAAGATTGAATTTTCAAACTTTTCATGTTAAGTTAGTGTAGGCATGTACTAAAGTGGATATAAAACTTACTACTAGCTTTAATACGTAATAATTCCATATGTAGTGCAAGTTTTTTAGAGAATTACAAATTTATCCCGCATTAAGGGGCAGTAAGACTCCCACCTCGAAATTTGGCGACTGCGAGGGAGTTAGGCGGGAGATCAACTCCCCGTAAAAGCCCGATTGGTGTAGGCTAATAATCAGTGGGGGATGGACAAAACCCCCACTGATTAAAGTTTCACTTTATATTGTTATCTTTAATAAACATGAACTATTTTAAGGGGGAATTTAAATGGGTAGTAGTGGAAGCATGGTAAAGCCGATTAGTGGTTTTTTAACAGCGTTAATTCAATATCCAGTACCGGTAGTAGAGTCGCGTGCAGACATTGATAAACAAATTAAACAGATCATAAAAACAATTCATTCAACGAAATCAGGTTATCCTGGATTAGAATTGATAGTATTTCCCGAATATAGTACACAGGGGCTCAATACAAAAAAATGGACTACAGAAGAGTTTTTATGTACAGTTCCTGGACCAGAAACAGACTTATTTGCTGAGGCATGTAAAGAATCTGAAGTATATGGTGTTTTTTCTATAATGGAAAGAAATCCTGATGGTGGAGAACCGTATAATACAGCAATTATTATTGATCCACAGGGTGAAATGATTTTGAAGTATCGTAAGTTAAATCCTTGGGTGCCAGTCGAGCCTTGGAAAGCTGGAGATTTAGGCTTACCTGTTTGTGATGGACCTGGAGGAAGTAAATTAGCTGTTTGTATTTGTCATGATGGTATGTTCCCTGAAGTAGCCCGTGAAGCGGCCTATAAAGGTGCAAATGTCTTGATTCGTATTTCCGGATATAGCACACAAGTTAGTGAACAATGGATGTTAACTAATCGTTCAAATGCATGGCAAAATTTAATGTATACATTGTCAGTGAACTTAGCGGGTTATGATGGTGTATTTTATTACTTTGGTGAAGGACAAGTATGTAATTTTGATGGGACTACTTTAGTGCAGGGACACCGAAACCCTTGGGAGATTGTTACTGCCGAAGTATATCCGGAGCTAGCAGATCAGGCTAGATTAGGATGGGGTCTCGAAAATAATATATATAATTTAGGTTCAAGGGGATATGTAGCGACTCCTGGTGGGGTGAAAGAAAACCCGTATACGTTTGTAAAAGATTTAGCTGAAGGTAAATATAAGGTTCCTTGGGAAGATGAGATTAAAGTAAAAGATGGATCCATTTATGGGTATCCAGTCAAAAAGACGATTCATTCTTAGGTAAGAGAAATAGAACAAGCGCATCGATATGATGCGCTTGTTCTATTTACTCAATAATTTGAAATTCTTTCAACTCTTTTTCAATATTTTGTAGGAGTTGTTCGCTTTTTTGAAGTACATTCGTTGGGAAAATCTCATCATCTCCATATTCAACGCCATGAGGATAATAATGTTTTCCTAATAAGGGTGGCAATAGTTTTACTTGAGCGTGTCTGCCGCCGATGTCACCTTCAACAGCAAATCCTTGTACACGTAAATAATAAATATCCTTTAATATTTCAAATTTATAATCATATGTAACGCGTTCGTAATCCCATTGTCCAGCAAGTACAAAATGATTGTTTTCCATAATCTCAGTTAAAAGAGTTAGATCAACGACTGCATCATTAAAGTTTGTATTTGTAAATTGCATAGAATACCTCCTTATTTTAATGTTAGTACACTATTTTTATAATAGTACGAATAATAAGAAAGTGCAATTCGTATTGCGAGAAAAGGGATAATCCAGACTTTTTTCGTGAAAATATGATATAGTGAAAAGAGTACGGTACACACAAAAAAGGAAAAAAAAGGATTTGTGTATATCTCGATTTTATGCTTTGTTCAGGAGGTATATCGTTTGAAGAAATTATTGCGTATCGTAATGATTACATTTTTAATTTTAGCTGTTGATTTATACGGGAAGTTACTCGTGTCACAATATATATTAACTCCATCTCACTCTAAGCAAGAAAATAAAATTGTGAAAAAGAAGAAGCAAGTAAATGAAGAATCCACAGACACTGTATTAAATATGATTGGTGGGGACTCTGAGAATTTATTAGCGAAGTGGGGCGAACCATCTCGAATAGAGCCTTCTGCTTATGGATATGAATGGTGGGTGTATAATCAAGATTTAGCTCAGTATGTTCAATTTGGAGTTGCTGAACGTAAAGTTGTAACGGCGTATGTTGCTGGTGAGCAAGTTAAGGTGGCTCCCTATCATATAAATGAAAAGTATGAAGAGGTATATAAAAAGAATCCACTTTCACATGAGATTTCATTAAAAAGAGGAAAGAATAGTTATCAATTTGAGTTATCTGATACGGAAGTAATGGAACAACCGCTAGTACCTGTAGAAGATGGATGGGCACAATTATACTTTGATCACTTTACACATGAGCTTGTTGGTCTTCGTTATATGGATGATGAAACGTTATTACGACAAAGACCATATCAACTTGTTTATTCAGGTGAATTAATAGCGGAACAGCCGCTGACACCAGAAAAAATGAAGCAAGTAGAAAATGGAAATATGCAACAAATTCTCGATTTAACAAATGTTATTCGAAGTCGTCATCAATTACCGTTGTTAACATTTGACCAACAAACTGCAGATGTTGCATTAGGCCATAGTAAAGATATGAAGGATAATAATTATTTTTCACACGATTCACCTACTTTTGGTACGTTAGGAGATCGCTTGCAAAGTGGGCAAGTGGCTTTTCAACTTGCTGGTGAGAATATAGCGGCGCAACATAGTGATGGAATTGCGGCGGTACAGGGTTGGTTAAATAGTGAGGGTCATAGAAAGAATTTATTAAATGAACAATTTACTGGATTAGGTGTTGGGGTATATGATAAATTTTATACTCAAAACTTTATCCGAAAATAAAATGAAACTTTAATCAGTGGGGGCATCCTTCACTGATTATTAGTCTTCACCAATCGGGCTTTAACGGGCAGTAAGACTCCCGCCTAACTTCTGCGTATTCGTAGAAGTTTAAGGTGGGAGTCTTACTGTCCACAAATAGGGAGATAAAAAGGTGCATGAATCGTCTAAAAATAGGCGAACCATGTGCCTTTTTTTTCTTACAATATAGTAGATATACATGAAGAGGTGAGGATTATGCCAACAACAAAAGGGCCGTTACATCCATCGGTTCAACAGTTTAAAGAGTTTGTAAACCATCACCCTAAAATGGTTCATGAGGTTAGAAGTGGTCAAAAAACTTGGCAGCAATTTTATGAAGAATGGTACTTACTTGGTGAAGAAGATCAAATATGGATAGCGTATAGACCTGATGGAGCACCTGCTTTTTCTTCGGTAAAAGAAAATAAAGAAGAAAAAGAAAATCGAACAGAAGAGGAAAAAACTGCTGATGTGATGGGGCAAATGCTTTCTTTCTTTAAAAAGCTAGACGTAGAACAAATGCAACATCATTTAGCAAATGTAACGAGTGCGATTGGTAGTGTGCAACAAGTTATCCAACAATTTCAAGGGAACCGTGCGCAGCAAGAACAAAGTACTTCTGAAAATAATCCTTTTTTCTTTCAAAAGGATTAGGGGGAAAGAGAATGAGAGCAGAGCTTATGGAGTTTATAAAAGCTGATGAGGATTTAGCTCGCTATATTCGGGAACAGCCATACTGGTACCGGAAATTGACGCGTAACCCAGAAGAAAAAGAAGCTTTTGAGTTAGCTGCCATGCAGCATTTCAAAAAAACGATACCAGATAAAGTGGAAAAATTTCAAAATCAATTGGCCGTTGCTTCAATTATGATTGATATGTTCCAGTATATGAAGCAGCAAAATACGACGTAATTGGAAGGGAAAACTATGTCCGTTATGCAAAACTTTTGTTACAATAGAATCGGATTATTTAAAAAAGGAGTTGCAGCATGACGGAAATTTGTTTAGTACGACATGGACAAACTGATTGGAACTTTCAAGAGATTATTCAAGGGCGCGAAGATATTCCACTTAACGAAGTTGGGAAGAAGCAAGCGAGTCAAAGTGCAGCTACCCTGCAAGCGGAATCGTGGGATATAATTATAAGTAGTCCGTTAATTAGAGCGCAAGAAACAGCTAAGGAAATTGCTGGGGCTATTGGATTACCATCTATTTTATTAGATGAGCGATTTATGGAACGTAATTTTGGGGAAGCTTCTGGGAAACCAGTTGCGGCCGTTAGAGAGTTAATTGCAGAAGGTAATATAGAAGGAATGGAGCAGGATGAAGAAATTGTAGAGCGCTGTTTTACGGCTTTACAAGAGGTTGCAGCAGCACATGGAGATAAACGTATTATCATTGTTGCGCATTCACATGCAATAAAAGCTATTTTACACGCAATTGCACCAGATGAAATTACATTTAAAACGCCGTTAAAAAACGCATGTATTAGCTACGTGAAAGAGAATAGCGGGAAATGGGATGTTCTTAAATATAATATTGCGGAGCATATTATTGTATAAGAGTGCAAGGGGATTGTATGAAAAGTAGTTAGAATTATATCTTTCTTTTAGGTGAGACACTTCAATTAGTAGTTCTGTTCCAAATGTGTTATGATGAATACTCGGAGGTGTCTCTCATGATTGTAGCGACGCTGGAAAGCGTATTGATTTTAGATAAGGCAGAGCAGCTTGCAAAAGCGATCATCTGTTCAGATATAGCAGAAGATTACCGTAAGTATTATAAGGATTTACAAGAAGATATAGAAGTCCAGACGCTAATTCAGCAATTTACAACGATGAAAGAGCGATACGAAGAAGTGCAACGTTTTGGTAAATATCATCCTGATTATACTTTCGTTTCGACGAAAATGAGGGAATTAAAGCGTTCTGTAGATATGCATGATAAGGTTGCAACCTTTAAAAGAGCAGAAACTGCTTTACAAAAGTTATTAGATGAAGTTAGTGTAGCAATTGGTTCTGAGGTGTCTTCTTCCGTTAAAGTTCCAACAGGAAATCCGTTTTTTGATGCGGGTGGCTGTGGCGGTGGGTGTGGTACCGGAGGCGGTTGTGGTTGTAAAAAAACAGGGTAATTTACCCTGTTTTTTAGAATATAGAAGAAAACGTATACAGAGTTTGTCCTTTAATGTCATAAATTTTTGATTGGTTTTCATAAAATATAAGAATATAAGTTTTTAAAAGGAGAAGATGGAGAAGATTATGTTCGGGCAACGACAAAGTATGATTGTTTATTTACATTCATTGAAACATGCCAAGATTTTAAGGAAATATGGTAACATTCATTACATATCAAAACGTTTGAAATATGCCGTTGTATATTGTGATATGGAACAAATTGAGCATATGATGCAAAAATTGAATAAACTTCCTTTTGTAAAAAAAGTAGAACAGTCGTATCGCCCATTTTTAAAAACGGAATTCGAAAATTCGCGTCCTGATCGGGCAAAAGAATACGATTATAGCTAAGTAAAAAAATCCCCTGCTAAATTTAGCAGGGGATTTTTTTACTTGAAATAACGTGTTATTTCATTGGAGGAATGAAATTGTTCATTCGTAAAATACCAATTAGATGATTAAAAAATAGTTCTTTTTCAGGGAAAGTTGTTGATGGTTTTACAGTAAAGGGAGTAACTTTTTTCCCTATTTGTTCCGCCATTTCTTCAAATAAAACGACACGTTTACTTTTTTTATTTTCAAGTACAGGAATGCCTTCACGACATATGTATAATGGTTGGAAATCACCAGTAGTTGTCGGTTTTAGTATTACAACAAGTGAACACACTTTTTTTTCGTTTTTTACAGTTTCGAATTGTAACATATGTGTTACACGTTCTTGGTTTGTTTTGGCAATTTCAAGTAATTCATATAAGTCAGAGTAGCCTTCTCCGAGTTCTATAAAGCGTTGAATCATATTTTTTTCCTCCTCTTTCTTTTACTGTACCACCTCACTTTTTAAATGAAAAGTAGACAAATAAAAAAACCCTGCAAAGCAGGGCCCTTCTAATACTAGTATGTACTACTAGTAAGAAGGCAAAGGGAGAGGAGAAACCGGAGGAAGAACTTATGGGGAAACGTAAGTCTTCTCCGCGGTTGGCAACAACATCGAAAATGATGTTGTTATATTTATTTATGTCCAATCTAAAATGAAGATATACATAATGAAATTAAAATTTATGTTAGGCTTTTTATTTTTCTTTTTTTTATTTTATGATAGGATAAAAAAGGTAAAGTGGAACTGATGTACATAGAGGGGTTTTGTTCGCAAATAGTGAGATGAACATGCAAGAAATAGCGAACGGTTATTTTAACTAAAGTTCTCTATAGGTTAAGTAACGAATTAGTGAAGAATTGTATGGTTTGGTAGCGGTTACCGACTTGAGATGCATTTACAGTAATCGCTCGATAGATTGAAATAAAGGTAGTGACAACAGATGAGAGTAGTTTCAGGAAAATGTAAAGGGCACCCACTTAAAGCGGTACCTGGTAATACAACACGTCCAACGACAGATAAAGTGAAAGAATCTATTTTTAATATGATAGGTCCTTATTATGATGGTGGTATCGCTCTTGACTTATTTGGTGGTAGTGGTGGTCTTGGAATTGAGGCCATAAGTAGAGGGATTGATAAAGCGATTTTTGTTGACCGAGATAGTAAAGCGATAAAAGTCATTCATCAAAATTTAGAAAGCTGTAGAATACAAGAACAAGCTGAAGTGTATCGAAATGATGCGGAACGTGCGGTAAAGGCGCTTATAAAGCGTGAAATATCATTCGATCTTATACTAATAGACCCTCCATATAAAGGTCAAAAAATTGTGTCTTTAATTAGTGTGATCGATCAACATGGATTGTTAAATAAAGATGGCATCATTATGGCAGAGCATGGGGATGACGTGGTTTTACCTGATTCAATAGGAGAACTTGTAAAAGTACGGGCAGAAAACTACGGGATTACAGCAATTTCGATTTATAAGTATGAAGGTGAGGGGACAGAATGACAAGTATAGCTATTTCTTCAGGGAGTTTTGATCCAATTACCCTTGGACATTTGGATATTATTAAAAGGGGAGCAAAAGTATTTGATGAAGTATATGTAGTTGTTTTAAACAATTCATCAAAAAAACCATTCTTTTCGGTAGAAGAACGCCTAGAGTTAATTCGAGAGGCGACAAAGGATATTCCGAATGTAAAAGTTGATTCACATAGTGGATTATTGGTGGAATATGCAAAAATGCGTAATGCAAATGCAATATTACGTGGTTTGCGAGCAGTTTCTGATTTTGAATATGAGATGCAAATTACTTCAATGAATCGAAAATTAGACGAAAGTATCGAAACCTTCTTCATTATGACAAATAATCAATATTCATTTTTAAGTTCAAGTATTGTGAAAGAAGTTGCGAGATATGGGGGAAGTGTAGTAGACCTTGTTCCTCCGATTGTAGAGCGTGCTTTAAAAGAAAAGTTTCAAACCCCGTTAAAGTGAACGGGGTTTTTCTTTATGAATGCGTAAAAACAATAAGATAACATATAAATATAAACAAAATAAGGTGAAGATTGGTCCGTAGTGTATAAATGATGTCCAAATATCAGTTAGTGTGTAAGAATGATTCAATAAAAATACGGGAAGATCTTCTTGCGTAGGCGAGAAAGAATGAACTTTTTCATAAAATGGCCCCCAAAATATAAAAGTGAGAATAGGAGCGAGAATACTTTGGATAATTCGAGCTAAAAAATAAGGTTTAAAGCGGATATCTGTCTCCGCTAATATGCTTGCTACTTGTGCCTGAATAGAAAGGCCGCTAAATGCTAGAATGAAGCTTGTTACCATCGCTTGTTGAAGAAGTGTTGATTCATTAATTTGACTAATCATTTGGCTTCCAAGCGTCATTTCAAAAATACCGGATAATATCGGAATATTAAATTGGGATGTAAGTTGGAAGAATGATAAAATATGTTGCATAATAAAAGAAAGCGCTTCTGTAATTTCGAAAACAGTAATCATTTTATTTAAAACAGAGAATAAAATAATAAACCCACCAATCATGAGCAATGTTTGAATAGAAGAAACGATAGCGTCACCGAGTAGTTTTCCAATCGGTCTTTTTTCTTGCATACGTGTTTGGTGGAGGATGGAAAAAGGGTTTTGAAAGGCACGCTTTTGATTCGTATGTTTGTCTTTTATGTAAGTATCGTTATTACCATAAAAGCGCATAAGTAATCCGACGATAAAGTTACTTATATAATGTGCTGCTGCTAATACGAGCCCTAATTTCGGATTATTGAAAAAACCAATAGAAACCGCTCCGAAAATAAAAAGTGGATTAGAAGAATTTGTGAAAGATACGAGTCGTTCCGCTTCGATTTGTGTTAGTTGATTGCTCTTGCGTAGTCTAGCGCTTAATTTGGCGCCGGCGGGGAATCCTGAAGCCATTCCCATTGCCCAAACAAATCCGCCTATCCCTGGAACACGAAACAGTGGACGCATTAGTGGTTCTAATATAACACCGATAAATTTTACAATACCAATACTGATTAGAAGTTCCGCAATGATGAAAAACGGTAGTAGTGAAGGGAATACAACTTCCCACCATATATTTAACCCGCGAATTGAAGCTTGCAAAGCATCTTGGGGGTGAAGTACAAGAGAAAAGGTTAAAAATAACATTGATATGGTAAGAAAAGCAGTTTTCCATTTTTCGTACATGTAAGAAAATCCCCCTTTGTCCCAAAAACGTTCATTTCAGTATACGTGGATATGTGGTGAATTTAGACCATAAGTATGAAAAAGGAATGAAAAAAATTAAAGGGTGAGAAAAATGAAGGAACCAAAAATCGGTTTAGCGCTTGGATCCGGAGGTGCAAAAGGTTTTGCTCACATAGGGGTAATAAAAGTGTTAAGGGAAGCTGGCATCCCTATTCACATGATAGCAGGTAGTAGTATAGGAGCATTAATTGGTACATTTTATGCAGCGAGTTGTGACGTTGAAAGACTGTATAGATTGGCCGCTGTTTTTAAAAGGAAATATTATTTGGATTTTACAGTTCCTAAAATGGGATTTATTGCTGGAAAACGTATCAAAGATATGATTAAAATGTTTACATATAATAAAAATTTAGAAGAGTTAGATATCCCGACGGCTGTTGTGGCTACTGACATTTTGAAGGGGGAAAAAGTTGTTTTTACAAGCGGTCCGATTGCGGAGGCGGTTCGAGCTAGTATATCTGTGCCGGGGGTGTTTGTTCCAGAGAAAATAGATGGGCGCTTATTAGTGGATGGAGGGGTAATTGACCGTATTCCCGTATCGGTTGTAAAAGATTTAGGGGCTGATATTGTTATTGCTGTTGATGTATCTCCAATTAAGGTGAATGGAGAGGTTACATCGATTTATGATGTGATTATGCAAAGTATTGAAATTATGCAACATGAACTCGTGATGAATCGGCAAATAGCATCAGATTTAATGATGCGGCCAGCAGTAGAACAATTTAGTTCGCGTGCTTTTACACATATTGAAGATATCATTCGGGTCGGAGAAGTGGAAGCAGAAAAACACATTTCAAACATTTATTTACTAATTGAGCAGTGGAAGGAGAAACATAATGTTTAAGCGTTTTCGGTTTATATATGCAATTTTAATAGGGGTTATATTGGCGATGCTACTTGTTTATGTGCGTTTGCCGTATTATGTGACAAAACCAGGTATGGCGGCGAAATTAGCGCCATACGTTCAAGTAGATGGTGGAACGAAAGAGTCTGGTGATTTCATGCTTGTCACTGTCTCAATGGGACCTGCCAATGTGGTGAACTTAATAGCCGCGCAATTTAATAAATATACACACGTTTCAAAGGCGGAAGAAATATTGCAAAAAGGCGAGAGTGATGAAGAATATCAATTTCGCCAAAATTATGCAATGAAAGATTCGCAAAATGCAGCGATCTATAATGCTTATAAACGTGCAAATCGCTCTGTTTCTTTTGAAAATAAAGGTGTACTAGTTGCTGGTGTAGCAAAGGGTATGCCGTCAGAAGGAAAACTTAAGCTTGGAGATGTTATTATAGCTGTCGATGGAAAAACATTCGACAAGACGGAACAATTTATTGAGTATATGACAGGGAAAAAAGAAGGGGACACAGTAAATATTGAATACAAGCGGGGCGGAAAACAGTTTAAAGAAAATTTAAATGTAAAGACGATCCCTAATGGGAATGGACGCGTCGGTATAGGGGTCTCTATCGTTACGGAAAGAGAGTTAGTAGTAGATCCGAAAGTGAAAATTGATTCCCATGAAATAGGAGGCCCGTCAGCAGGGTTAATGTTTACACTAGAAATTTATAATCAGCTCGTTGAAGAAGATTTAACAAACGGACATGAAATAGCTGGAACAGGTACAATCAATGATAAAGGAGAAATTGGTCCAATTGGTGGTATTCAGCAAAAAGTAGTAGCTGCTAGTGATGCGGGAGCTGAAGTGTTTTTTGCGCCAAATGAAAAAGGTGTAGAGAAATCGAATTATAAAGATGCTCTTGAAGCTGCGAAAGATATTAAAACAAAGATGAAAATTGTACCAGTGGACACACTGGATGATGCATTAACGTATTTAGAAAAAATGGGTAAAACAAAGTAAACCTCTCTGAAGAAGAGAGGTTTTTCTTATAGGAATTTTTTCATTATTTCATCATAACGAATTGGGTGATGCGTTGCGTCTTGTTTTAGCAGTTGTGTCCGCAAAGGTTCTTGCATTATGGAGAAATATACAGCATTTGATTTTCGTTCTATGTCTAAAGTTGGATGTTCGAATGTTTTTGTATGAGTAAGGATTGGGAGTTCTATTTTTTTCTTATTTCTAGAAAGATAAGTTTGTCCTTTTTGTGACATTCCGAGAAGACGGATATACGGCGCATGTTGCTCTATATTTGCTTTGTGTATTTCTTCCTTCGTTGTATTTGTTAAAATATGTGTACAAGCTCTTTGCAATCTAGTCCATGTATAACGTTTTGTTTTTAATGCTTCCATGAATGAATAGAAAGATGAACTGTTTTGTATTTTTGATAAAATACGATGCTCTAAACCTTCTTCCATTTCATATATATGCTGTAAGTCCTCTGAAGACATCGTCATAAGTTTGTATTTAAAAAATGAAAAGTATTTTTCCCAGTTATGTAACGTCCCGTAGTTTTGCTTGTAGTTTTCTAAAAGAGAAGCAGTCATTTTCGGGATAAAAGGCTCAATAGTTGTAGAGGAACTGTTTTCATTAAATAGCTGTTTGCGAATACTTGTTGCACTTGCAATATGTTGATCGTGAAATGTTTCATCATGATAATGAGAGGCGAATCTTTTTATAGTTTGTGCTTGCATCGAACTGTTTTGTAAGAGAATTGCTTTAATGTACTGTAAGCCTAAAATGTTATTTGGTTGTGACATATCTACGTTTTTTTCGGATGGTAAGATGTGTAGAAAGGCTTCAGATGTAGCTTTCGCATAACTATTACCTGCATTCATAAATTGCTTCACAAGACGATTAAAAGTCTCTTCTTCATTTTTTTGTATAGCGATGGTATTGTAGAAATTTTCAGCTTGTCCATCTTCACTACCGAAACAAATTTCAGAAACACCAAGGGCGTTTAAAATCGAAATTGCGCCATTTGCGAAAGTTTCGGCCTTTTGTGTTGCGAATGCATATGGAAGCTCTACAACAAGGTCTACGCCGTTTGTTAAGGCCATTTTAGTACGATACCATTTGGAGATGAGTGCGGGCTCACCACGCTGCAAAAAAGGACCACTCATAACGGCGATAATAATATCAGACTGTGTTAACTTTTTTGTTTGTTGCACATGATAAGCATGACCGTTATGAAAAGGGTTATATTCAACAACAATACCACTGGATTTTATGGTAATCTCTCCTTTCGATGTAGCATCTTTTTGGAAAACGTGATAGTCTATATATTATTTCCTATGATGACTTCATTATAGTGTAAAGAAAAAACATTGACAAATATAAAATGGCTAGCTATAATTTTGTTTGTTGCCTTGAGGTGATATGATATGAAATGGTCCATCCATCAATTGAATAAATTGAGAAATAAAGGATTGACATTAAATGAAATGGTAGATGTAAGTGAGCTAAAAGAGGTCGAGAAAGATATTCGTGAAATTAATCCTGCTCATGTAACAGGAAGAGTTGATTTTGGCTCCGGTAAGTTTACGTTTCATCTACATATAACTGGAAGCATGGTTTTACCATGTTCTCGCTCTTTAGTAGATGTGACATTA
The DNA here is from genome assembly GCF_044908115.1 of Bacillus sp. RC51. NCBI lineage: Bacteria > Bacillati > Bacillota > Bacilli > Caryophanales > Bacillaceae > Bacillus > Bacillus sp. RC51. Next base: position 468,639 of record NZ_JBIYCW010000002.1, read on the forward strand.
CCATTTGACATTAAAACAACTGAGGTGTTCCAAACTTCGGAAGAAGAATTTGAAACAGAAGCTGAAATTCATTGTTTAGAAGGAGAAGTACTTGACTTACTGCCCGTAATCAAGGAAAATATACTTTTGGAGATTCCAATGCAAATTTTCAGTGATGATGTTTCTGGTGGAGCACCGATGCAAGGTCAAGACTGGCAAGTGATTTCGGAAGAAAACAAAGAAAAGACTGTTGATCCACGATTAGCAGGACTTGCAAAGTTTTTTGACAAATAATCGGAAGACTGGTTTAGGCCTTCATATGAAAATAACTATTTCTTTTAAGGAGGTGGGAAGAATGGCTGTACCTTTTAGAAGAACTTCTAAAACAGTAAAAAGAAAGCGTCGTACGCATTTCAAATTATCAGTACCTGGTATGGTAGAGTGCCCAAGCTGTGGTGAAGCGAAATTAGCTCACCGTGTATGTAAAGCATGCGGTACTTACAAAGGTAAAGAAGTAATCAGCAAGTAATTGCGGGGAAATAAACGTAGAAGATATCTTCTACGTTTATTTTTTTTTGTCTTATTCTTTATTTGTTGTATTCTATCTTTTCTAGTAACTGCATATGCTTAATAAAAAATGCATAGGGAGGACTAGAGAGATGGCGACAACAAGACAAGATGCTTGGACTGATGATGAAGATTTGCTTCTGGCAGAAGTAGTACTCCGGCATATTCAAGAAGGTGGAACGCAACTTTCTGCCTTTAAAGAAGTGGGGAGACATTTGTCTCGCACACCAGCAGCATGTGGATTTAGGTGGAATTCTTATGTTAGAAAGCAATACAAAGAACGTATTGAAGAAGCAAAGCAACTTCGTAAAGTAGAAAATTATGAAGTGAAAGAGACAAAGGTATTAGAGCCTACATCAATTACATTGAATGATGTTATTGAATTCTTGCGAAATTATAAAGATGAAAGCTCTTTAATGGTGTTGCAACAACAAATTGAATCGTTACAAACAGAGAAAGAACGTCTTCTGGAGCGATTATCAGTATATGAGGAAGAATATAGAACATTACTTGATTATATCGATCAAAAAAGAAGTGTAATGGTAGCGGAAAGAAATGGCGCTCGCTCGAATGGAGAATTAGAAAAATTAAAGAAATAAAAACAGCTGCGTAACAGCTGTTTTTTTTGTTTCTTATGCAGATTCTTCGTTTGTAATCGCATTCGAATTTGTTTCTGGATGCCAAATATAAAAATCACCATCAGTTACTGATACTGGCTGGAAACTTAATTTATCCCAAAAACCAGATGACTGGATACGTGCTATCGTTTTAATTGGGAATTGTAGTTGTTTCGCATAATTAACAAGCATTTGTCCGAATCCTTGTTTTTGAAAAGTCGGCAATACTTCAAGTTTATAAAGTTCTAGGTAAGTACCTGTAATTTCAAATGGTTCCCCGCCGTTCCTTTTCATATATAGACTCATACGTGCGATTAGTGATCCTCCATAATAAATACCGTAAAATGGAGACTCACTATCATTTTCAATAATGTTTGCTTGTAATTCTTCCAACATGGATAGTTCTTGAGCTCCGCACCCTTTGAATTTTTTAAATTCATCTAATGTTTTATAATTGATGAGCAAGCGTTCAACTTTTGGGAATCCCATTACATCACGTCCTTTTCTTATCTTGTTGAATGCAGAAAAGTTAAAATATTTATAATAATATTATAACTCATTTTTAAATTTTTATGAAGAAGATAGAATATTTCTTTCATTATTTTTTTGAGGATTTGCTAAACTAAGAATAGAACTATGTATATAGGTAGTATATACGTAGTGAAAGAAGAGGTTGCATTTGTTAAAAGATAATTGAATCCTCAACTATGTAATTGTAATTTAATAAGATATAAAGGGGGAAAGGCAAGGGAACTTATATCACTTGTTAATATGAGTTCTTTGTGTGAAGATGAAAATTGGAATTGTTGGACCGGGAGCTATTGGTCTCCTATATACATTTTATTTACAAAAAAGTAATCAAGATGTTACGTTGTTTACAAGAAACGATAAGCAAGCAGAAGAATTAAACTTAACGGGTGTAACTTGTATTAGGAATGGAGAACGTGAAACGGTATTTCCATCTATTTTACCGATAGAAAGTATGCTGGATAAACAGTTAGATTATATATTTATTGCTGTAAAGCAATATCATGTAACTGATATATTACCTTTTGTGCAGGGAGAATCGTCATTAATCTTTTTGCAAAATGGAATGTCACATCTTCACGTTATGCGAAAAATAGGAAATGAACGTATAGCAGTCGGGATTGTGGAGCATGGTGCAAAAAAAGAGGATGGACATACAGTTCGTCATACTGGAATAGGTGTTACAAAGTTTGGTGTAGTGCGTGGTCAATCTAGTTGTTTTAAAAAGGTATTTAATTGTTTTCCTTTTGATTATTTTCCGATTCAGATAGAAGATGATTGGAAGGGGATTATGCGTAATAAATTAGTAGTCAATGTATGTATTAATCCGTTGACGGCATTATTACGGGTTGAGAACGGGGAGTTAATTTCAAACCCGCTTTTTTATCAAATGATGGAGCAAGTATTTCAGGAAGTTGCATTTCTTGTTAAAGAAGAAGATAAGGAAATGCTATGGAAAATGGTATGCCAAGTATGTGAAAAAACATCCCATAATACTTCATCTATGTTAGCGGACGTAAGGGCGAATAGACAAACGGAAGTTAATGCAATTGTTGGATATGTATTAGAAGAAGCTGAGGAACAACAACAATCTGTTCCGACACTTCGATTTTTGTTCAATGCAATAAAAGGAATGGAATTATAAGTGTTTTTCTTTGCTTTTACGTGAAACATTGAATACAATGTGGGTTGGTGAGAGAACAGGATACGAAAGGAAGAATTATATGGAGATAAAAGAAATCTCTGTTCCACTACAAGGTGTTGTAGCGGACTATATGAACGGTAAAAAAGAGATACAGTCATGTTTTGATTATCTGTTAACAGAGGATGCTTTTAAACAGCGTTTACATGATTTACGTGAGAGAGAGTTTTTCCGTCAAGATTTAGTAACGCATTTATTAGAATATAATACACAATTGCAAGCGGGAGAATTTACAATTCAAAATATAAAAGCGCTTGAAGATGAAAATACATATGTAGTTATAGCTGGACAACAAGCAGGGTTATTAACTGGTCCGCTTTATACAGTTCATAAGATCATTTCAATTTTACAGCTTGCAAAAGAAAAAGAAGAGAGCTTAGGGGTTCGGGTTGTTCCTGTCTTTTGGATTGCTGGTGAAGACCATGATATGGATGAAATTAATCATACATTTGTAACGAAAAATAAAAAAATAAAAAAGACCATTTTTCATGATCGTTATCCGAAAAAGGCGAGTGCTTCTGAGTCTGAGTTTTCTATTGAAGACTGTAGAAAATGGGTCGAAGAGATTTTTAAAACATATCCGGAAACGAATTTTACAAAGGATGTATTACAATTTGTTGATGATGCTTTAGGTAAATCGCATACATATGTAGATTTCTTTGCGCACCTTATTACGAAAATGTTCGCAAATTCTGGTTTAATTCTTGTAGATTCACATCATCCTGCATTAAGAAAATTAGAAGTGCCGTTTTTACAACAAATTATAAGTAAATATAAAGAAATTCAAGTAGGGCTTCGTAATCAACAGGAAGTACTTAAGGGATTAGGATTTAAACCGATTATTGAAACGAAGACAAATGCAGTACATATATTTATGGAAATTGATAATGAGCGAGTATTGCTTGAAGAGAATCAAGGGAAGTTTATTGGAAAAGATGGAGTGCATTCATTTTCGTATGAAGAATTGATGGAAGAGATGGAAAGAAGTCCAGAACGTTTTAGTAATAATGTTGTAACGCGCCCTCTTATGCAAGAATATGTGTTTCCTACGTTAGCGTTTATTGGCGGTCCAGGGGAGTTAGCTTATTGGAGTGAATTGCAACAAGTGTTTCATACGGCAGGTTTCCAAATGCCACCTGTTGTTCCGCGCCTTACAATTACTTATATGGAGCGAGATATAGCGACAGATTTATATGATTTAGATTTGCAAGAAATTGATCCATTTCTAAATAACATAGATAATCTGCGTGACAATTGGCTTTCTAATCAAATAGAGGAACCGATAGACGAGCGATTTATAGAAGCGAAAAAAGAAATAATGGATATTCATACATCATTACAACAATTCGTGAAAAAAATAGATCCAGGGTTAAATGAGTTTGCTGGGAAAAATGAACTGAAAATTAATGAGCAAATTGAACTGTTAGAAAAAATGTTGAAAAGAAATGTTGAGAAGAAACATGAGGTTCAACTGAATAAATTCCGCCGTTTACAATTTGCGCTTCGTCCATTAGGAGCACCGCAAGAACGTGTGTGGAATGTTTGTTATTATTTAAATCAGTTCGGCCTTGATTTTGTTGACCGGGTAATGGAACAATCTTTTTCGTGGGATGGAAAACATCATGTAATAAAACTATAGAATCTTGCTCTTTTGAGCAGGATTTTATTTTTATTCTGTTGAATTAACTGTGAAGTGAAATATTTCTGAATTATCCATCTTATGTTAATGTAATGAATCGCTATGTATCAGGTATATATATATGACAAAATAGCACAAAATGTAAACGGATTATTATCTTTTTCGACAGGTTTTTGTTTAAATTCCCGCAAAAAATGATAAAATTTAGTATATAATAAAATAAAATAGCGATTTGTATAGCGTACTACCTTGTTGGAAGTTAAATGAGTCGTTCTTTAGTAGCATTTCATCCTCTAGTAGTAAATTGTGTTTGTAGAGTGAGAAATGTATTTAACATAATTAATTGGAAAAAGAGTAGGTGCAGCAATGTTCAAACACGTAACAGTACTTTTGAAAGAAACAGTAGATGGCTTAGATATAAAACCGAGTGGTACATATGTAGATTGTACACTGGGTGGAGGAGGACATAGTTCTTATTTACTATCTCAGCTAACAGATGGTGGAAAGTTAATAGCATTTGATCAAGATGAAATAGCGATTCAAAATGCGAAGGAAAAATTTTCTTCTTATGGTGAACAATTTGTAACAGTGAAGAGCAACTTCCGTTATTTATCTGAAAAACTACATGAATTAGGTATTACAGAAGTAGACGGGATTTTATTCGATTTAGGTGTTTCATCCCCACAATTAGATACACCAGAGCGTGGCTTTAGTTATCATCATGATGCACCGTTAGATATGCGGATGGATCAAGATGCCCCATTAACAGCATATGATGTTGTGAACAGCTGGTCATATGAACAACTCGTAAGAATTTTCTTCCAATACGGAGAAGAAAAATTTTCAAAGCAAATAACAAGGAAAATTGAAGCTTATCGCGAGAATAAGGCTATTGAAACGACAGGAGAATTAGTGGAATTAATTAAAGAAGGTATTCCAGCTCCGGCACGTAGAACAGGTGGACATCCTGCGAAGCGAGTATTTCAAGCGATTCGTATTGCTGTAAATGATGAATTAAAAGTATTTGAAGAAGCGTTGGAATCTGCAATTGATATGGTCAAGCCTGGTGGAAGAGTTAGTGTTATAACATTCCATTCTTTAGAAGATCGTATTTGTAAAACGACGTTTAAGCGAAATAGCACAACGCCGCAATTACCACAGGGACTACCGATTATTCCGGATGAATTTAAGCCGAAATTAAAGCTTATTACAAGGAAACCGATTTTACCTTCTGACATTGAATTAGAAGAAAATAATCGAGCGCGTTCTGCGAAGTTGAGAATCGCTGAAAAACGATAAAAAGGAGAGAGAGGTATGACTAATTTAGCTGTAAAGTATAAACAACAGGCGCAAGAAGAGGTACAAATTCAAGCGCCGCCACAGCAGATGGTTAAGCCAAAAGTTAAAACGAAAATTACAAGAATTGAAAAGCTATTGTACGTAACGTTTATTGGATTTTTATTATATGCCTGTGTAGCTTTTATTGGGAATAAAGCGGGCCTATATCAAGTTAATGTAGAAGCAGCGACGATAGAAGAACAAATTGTAAAAAAACAAAAGGAAAATCAAGAATTGCAGGCTGAAGTAGAGAAGTTAAGTCGTTATGAACGTATCGCTGAAGTTGCAAAAAAACACGGGCTAGAAATTAATGCGAATAACGTGAAAGGCCTAAAGTAAGGCAAATAGGTGTGAAGAAAAGATGAAGAGAAATATGACCAAATTTCATACCAATAAGGGAGCAGGTTATTTTATGATATTTTTCCTCCTGCTCTTTTTGCTGTTATTAGCCCGATTTTTTTACATACAAGTAACAGGAACAGTGGACAATCATGATTTGAAAAAACTTGCTGAGCAGAAACATAGTAAAAAAGGAGTTCTCGAAGCGAATCGAGGAACAATTTATGATCAAAATGGTCATGTACTAGCGCAAGACGCAAATTCTTATAAACTTGTAGCCGAGTTAAAAGGAGCTAACGCCGTTAAGGATAAAGGGGATACTGCAAAGAAAATCGCAGGAGTACTCGGAAAAGATGAAGATAAAATTTTAGCTGCTTTAAATAAAGAAGGCAAAAGTCAAGTGGAATTTGGAACATTGGGTAAAGACTTGACGAAAGAAAAGAAAGAACAAATAGAAGCATTGAAATTGCCGGGAATATCTTTTATTACCGAAAATGCGAGAGTTTATCCAAACGGTGATTTTGCATCTTACGTCATAGGTCATGCGAAACCTGATGAAAATGGAATCTCAGTCGGTCAATTTGGCTTAGAAAAGAGTTTGGATAAATATTTAGGTGCTTCTAATGGTGAGGTAGCTTATACAGGTGACCGTAAAGGAGTATCTCTTGACGGTGGGAAAGTGAATGTAAAGGCACCTAAAAATGGAGATAATGTGTATTTAACGCTTGACCAACGTATTCAAAGTTATTTAGAAGACGCAATGAAAGAAGCGAGTAAACATTATGAACCAGAAAATTTAATAGGGATTGTTGCGGATCCGAAGACAGGGAAAATATTAGCGATGTCTAGTAAACCTAGTTATGACCCTAATGATCGTCAAATTAAATATTTCTTCAACGACGCCATTGCAAATGCGTTTGAACCGGGATCAACAATGAAGATTTTCACATTAGCGGCGGCGATTAATGAAGGTGTATACAATGGGCAAGACTTTTATCAGTCTGGTACATATCAAGTTGGTAATCGCAAAATAAAAGATCATAACGGCGGCGCCGGATGGGGTTCTATTACTTTTGATGAAGGGGTAGAGCGATCTTCAAACGTAGCGTTCGCAATTTTAGGGGATCAAAAACTTGGTCCAGAGCGTTTTCGAAAATATATTCACGGTTTTGGATTAGATGAAAAAACAAACATTGATTTATCTGGTGAAGGGTCAAATACAATTTTATTTGATCAACAAATACAACAAGTAACAACGGCATTTGGACAAGGTTCTACAGTTACACCAATTCAACTTGTACAAGCTGCAACAGCAATTGCAAATGATGGTAAAATGATGAAACCTTATACAATTGATAAAATTGTGGATCCAATAACAGGTAAAGTACAGCTAGAGCATAAACCAGAAGAAGTAGGAAAACCTGTTACCAAAGAGACAGCCGCACAAGTAAGGCAATTACTAGAACGTGTTGTTACATCACCGAAAGGAACAGGAACTGCATATAAAGTTGATGGGTATTCAGTCGGGGGGAAAACAGGTACAGCACAAATTCCTGACGGGAAAGGTGGCTATATGACGGGAAGAGAGAATTATATATTCTCATTCTTAGGTATGGCACCGATGGACGATCCGCAACTTGTTGTGTATGTGGCCGTTAAACAACCAAAATTAAAAGATGATGAAAACGGGGCTAAACCTTTAGCTGATATCTTTAAATATGTAGCGAAAAATAGCTTAGAGTACTTAAAGATTAAGCCGAATGAAGTAAAAGACCCGAAAAAATATGTGAAAGAACAACAAACTGTCGTTCCAGATGTAACCGGAAAAACGATGGAAGAAGCGAAAAAAACAATTGATAAAGCAAAACTTCGTCCAATCGTATTAGGTGAAGGTAAAGTGCAGCAGCAAGTGCCAAAAGCAACTGAACAAACATTAAAGGGTGATCGAGTCTTCTTAGTAGGAGATAAGCCTACAATGCCAAATATACAGGGATGGGCACTGCGTGATGTTATGAATTTAGCAAAAACATTAAAGCTTAACTTAAAACCTTCTGGTACAGGATATGTAACGGAACAAAGTGTGGCGGAAGGGACATTGTTGCAACCTGGTACAGAATTAGGTGTAACACTCGTACCACCACTTGAACCGCAACAAGAAGCAGAAAAGCCATAATGGTAATAGGGAAGAAGTTCTAATTAAATAAGTACAAGCATATATTGGAACAAGCTAGGCGTAAGGGAGGCTTGTTCCAATATGCGTGTATCAAATGTAACAGTTAGAAAACGACTTATTTTTATACTTATATCGGGTATACTCATTTTCACCATTATCGATATTCGTCTTGGATATGTGCAATTTTTTCTTGGAAATATGTTAACGGATCGTGCGAAGGATTCATGGAGTCGTAATATTACTTTTGAACCAGAGCGAGGGAAAATTTTAGATCGAAATGGTGTGGAGCTTGCTACGAATAAAAGTGCACCGACCGTCTTTGTTGTGCCGAGGCAAATTGAAAAACCAGCAGAGACTGCAGAGAAGTTAGCTGCAGTATTAGGTGTGGAAAAAGATGATGTTTATAAGCGGATTACAAAAAAAGAATCGATTGTAAGGCTTGATAAAGGCGGAAGGAAAATATCGCATGACAAAGCGAAAGAAGTACGCGGATTAAGTTTAAAGGGTGTGTACATCGCAGAGGATTCTATCCGGTACTATCCATTCGGTAATTTTTTATCACACGTATTAGGATTTGCGGGCAGTGATAATCAAGGGCTTATGGGACTAGAGAAATATTATGATAAAGAGCTAAATGGTGATAAAGGTCATGTGCGATTTTTTGCAGACGCGAAAGGACAGAGAATGCCTAACGTTGGAGATGATTTCAAAAAACCAGAAGCCGGTTTGAATTTAGGATTAACAATTGATTCACGCATTACGAGGATTATGGAAAGAGAAATGAATATTGCGGAATCAACGTATAATCCTGACGGTATGATAGCAATTGCAATGAATCCGAAAAATGGTGAAATTTTAGGTATGTCAAGTCGACCAAGTTTTGATCCAGCAGATTTCCAAAGTGTTTCTCCGGAAGTATATAACAGAAACTTACCTGTATGGAGTACGTATGAGCCGGGGTCAACATTTAAGATTATTACATTAGCTGCAGCCTTGAATGAAAATTTAGTAGACTTAGAGAAAGATACATTTTATGATGATGGGGCAGCTGAAGTTGGTGGAGCTAGATTGCGGTGTTGGAAAGCTGGAGGCCATGGTAGCCAAACGTTTTTAGAAGTAGTTCAAAACTCTTGTAACCCAGGATTTATTGAACTCGGTGATCGTCTTGGTAAAGATCGATTGTTTAAATATATTCGCAATTTCGGGTTTGGACAGAAGACCGGAATTGATTTACAAGGTGAAGGTAGCGGGATTTTATTTAATTTAGATAAAGTTGGTCCAGTCGAGCAAGCGACGACTTCATTTGGGCAAGGTGTTTCTGTTACACCGATTCAACAAGTGGCAGCTGTAGCGGCCGCTGTAAATGGTGGAACTTTGTATCAGCCATATATAGCGAAGGAATTTATTGATCCGAAGAATAATCAAGTTGTCAGCAAAAAGACACCTGTTGCGAAAAGGGAAGTTATTTCCAAGGAAACTTCTGAGAAAGTTCGTTACGCATTAGAGAATGTTGTAGCGAAAGGTTCGGGTAAAGGGGCTTATATTGATGGATATCGTGTAGGTGGAAAAACTGGAACTGCTCAAAAGGTGAAAGATGGAAAATATTTAGATAATAACTATATTGTATCATTTATCGGTTTTGCTCCAGCTGACGATCCGCAAATTGTTGTTTATGTAGCAGTGGATAATCCAAAAGGAGTCACTCAATTTGGTGGAGTTGTAGCAGCACCTATTGTTGGGAATATTCTTCGTGACGCACTTCCTGTAATGGGAGTGGAACCGAGAAAAGAGCAAGTTGAGAAAGAATATAAATGGGGCGATACACCAACTGTGGAAGTTCCAAATTTAATTGGTATGAAAAAGAAAGATTTACAAACGCAACTTGTAGACTTGAAGCTTGATATAAGTGGTGATGGTGGGAAAGTAATTAAACAATCACCAGAAGCAGGAGCTAAAGTAAAAGAGGGTTCAAAAGTTAGAATTTACTTCGGGAATTAAAGGTAACTGATTGTGTTTTATGGTACAATTGGTGGAAGTGAGTTCTTTATAGAAAAATTGCTTTATTTGAGACGATAAGTGTCTCATTAATAAATAAATCTATTGATTAGACTATAGTAGCACTTACCTCCTATTTTTATATAACTAGGAGGTAACGTGTTACTTGCTAAAATAAGAGATAAATAAACAATGTAGAGAGGGTTTAGTGAAATGAAGTTGCATACACTTGTATCATGTTTGCATGATTTTCCAGTTGTTCCAACAGAAAATCCAGAAATAACATCTATTGAAGCGGATTCACGTAAAGTGAAAGAGGGAAGCTTATTTATATGTATGAAAGGATATACGGTTGATAGCCATGACTTTGCTAAGCAAGCAGCCGCACAAGGAGCGGCTGCTATTGTTGCGGAAAGACCAATTGATGTTGACGTTCCAGTTGTACTTGTGAAAAATACTTTTCGTTCGCTAGCGGTTTTAGCTGATTATTTTTATGGCCAACCAACACACAAGTTACATTTAATCGGTATTACAGGTACAAATGGAAAGACAACAACATCGCATATTATGGATGAAATTATGCGCGCACATGGTCATAAAACAGGGCTAATTGGAACGATTAATATGAAAATCGGTGATGAAACATTTGAGGTGAAAAATACAACACCAGATGCACTAACACTTCAACAGACATTTTCAAAAATGGTTGAACAAGGTGTGGATAGCACAGTAATGGAAGTTTCGTCTCATGCTTTAGATCTTGGCCGTGTACACGGGTGCGATTATGATGTTGCAGTATTTACGAATTTAACACAAGATCATTTAGACTATCATAAAACGATGGAAGAATATAAACATGCGAAAGGGTTGCTTTTCGCACAGCTTGGCAATAGTTATCATCATAATCGTGAAAAATACGCTATATTAAACAGTGATGATCCAGTAGCAGAAGAGTATATGAGAAGTACAGCAGCTACTGTTGTAACATACGGTATAGATGTTGCAAGCGACATTATGGCACGAGATATCGTAATGACGAGTGGCGGTACAACATTTACACTTGTAACACCGTATGAAACTGTAAATGTTACGATGAAATTAATTGGTAAGTTTAATGTATACAACGTGTTAGCTGCTACAGCAGCAGGTCTTGTTTCAGGAGTGAGCTTACAAACAATTATTGATGTAATTAAAGAGCTTGCTGGCGTTCCTGGACGTTTTGAAGTTGTTGATGGTGGACAAAATTACACAGTTATTGTTGACTATGCGCATACACCTGATAGCTTAGAGAACGTACTAAAAACAGCAAAACAATTTGCAAAAGGCGATGTATATTGTATCGTTGGTTGCGGTGGTGATAGAGATAGAACGAAAAGGCCAATAATGGCAAGTGTCGCAACCGAATATGCAACTCACGCAATTTATACATCAGATAATCCAAGAAGTGAAGATCCGAAGGCTATTTTAGATGATATGGTAAATGATGTAAATAGGGATAATTATGAAGTAATTGTCGATCGAAAAGAAGCGATACGTTCCGCTATCTCGAAAGTAAAAGCAGAAGATATTATTATTATTGCTGGTAAAGGGCATGAAACGTATCAAATTATTGGTAAAGAAGTTCATCATTTTGACGATCGTGAAGTTGCTAAAGAAGCAATCACGGAGCGTTTAAACAACGAAGTGTAACAGCATGAGAGGAGGACTACATGTGCTTGAACAAGGTTTATTAGTAACGGCTGGGGTAGCATTCTTAATTTCTGTTGCCCTTTCGCCATTATTTATTCCATTTTTAAGAAAGCTAAAGTTCGGACAGAGTATTCGTGACGAAGGACCGAAGTCACACCAAAAGAAATCAGGGACACCAACGATGGGTGGTATTGTCATATATGTATCTATGATGGTGACTACGCTTATTATGGCGATTAAATTTAACAATTTAGGTGCAGAAGTATCATTGTTATTATTAGTTACATTTGGGTACGGATTAATCGGATTTTTAGATGACTACATAAAAGTAGTAAAGAAAAGAAATCTTGGTTTAACATCAAAACAAAAATTGATTGGTCAGCTTGTAATTGCTATTGCGTTCTTTTTAATTGGAAAAGGGCAAGCATTTCACACTTATATCATGATTCCGGGAACTGATGTTAAATTTGAATTAGGTTGGGCGTATTTTGTTCTCGTATTATTTATGCTTATTGGTGGATCAAATGCGGTTAATTTAACAGATGGTTTAGATGGTTTATTATCAGGAACAGCTGCTATTGCATTCGGAGCATTTAGTATTATTGCTGTAGCTCAAGAACAATTTGGGGTAGCGATTTTCTGTATGGCAGTTGTAGGAGCTGTACTTGGATTTTTAGTATTCAATGCGAATCCAGCGAAAGTATTTATGGGGGATACAGGTTCTCTAGCTTTAGGTGGTGCTATCGCAGCTGTAGCGATTTTGTTAAAACAAGAATTGTTACTCGTTATTATTGGCGGTGTATTCGTAGCGGAAACTTTATCTGTTATTATCCAAGTTATTTCGTTCAAAACAACAGGAAAGCGTGTCTTTAAAATGAGTCCATTACATCATCATTATGAATTATGTGGTTGGTCAGAGTGGCGCGTTGTTGTAACGTTTTGGTCTGTAGGATTTTTATTAGCTGTGCTAGGAATTTATATCGGGGTGTGGATGTAATTGAAAACTGTAACTGAATATCAAAATAAAAATGTTCTTGTATTAGGTATTGCTAAAAGTGGTTATGCAGCAGCTACTTTATTAAAAAAATTAGGGGCAAACGTCATTGTAAATGACGGGAAACCATTAGCGGGTAATGTGCTTGCAGCTGAGTTACAAGCGGAAGGAATGGATGTTGTATGTGGTGGGCATCCATTAGAATTGCTGGAGAGAAACATTTCGCTTGTCGTAAAAAATCCAGGAATTCCATATTCTAATCCACTCTTAGTGGCGGCGAAAGAAAAACAAATTCCAATTGTAACTGAGGTTGAATTAGCATATTCCATTTCAGCAGCACCGTTTGTTGGGATTACGGGATCTAACGGTAAAACAACAACGACAATGTTAACGTTTGAAATGTTAAAAGAAGGACAAAAGTACCCAGTTATTGCGGGGAATATAGGTACTGTAGCTTGTGAAGTTGCACAATTGGCGAAGGAAAATGAAGTTGTCGTTACGGAACTTTCATCGTTTCAATTGATGGGAGTGGAATCGTTCCAACCAAAAATTGCAGCCTTTTTAAATTTATTTGAAGCGCATTTAGATTATCACGGGACGAAGAAAGAGTATGGTTTGGCGAAAGCGAATATTTTCAAAAACCAAACTGAAACAGATTATAGTATAATTAACGCAGATGATGCAGATGTCATGGCGTTATCGGCATATAGTAAAGGAAAGAAAGTATTATTTTCGGCGACGAAAATAATTGAAGATGGTGCGTATATAAAAGATAACGCTCTTTATTTTAAAGGCGAAAAAGTAGTTAAAGTAAGTGATATTGTTTTACCTGGTAAGCACAATTTAGAAAATATTTTAGCAGCAATGAGTATTGCTAAATTATTAGGTGTTTCTAATGAAGCAATTACTGCTGTGTTAAAAAGTTTTACAGGTGTAAAACATCGCTTAGAATATGTAACAACGATTAATAATCGTAAATTTTATAATGATTCAAAAGCGACGAATATGCTAGCGACAGAAAAAGCATTATCTGCATTTACACAACCGATTGTATTATTGGCTGGTGGACTTGATCGTGGTAATGAATTTGATGATTTAATTCCATACTTTAAACATGTCAAAGCGATTGTGACATTTGGACAAACTGCACCAAAATTAGTAAGAGCGGCAGAAAAAGCAGGATTAGATGTAATTGAAAGTGTCGATACTTTAGATGATGCAGTAGTGAAGGCGTATGCTCATTCTACCGATGGTGATGTTATTCTTCTTTCACCAGCATGTGCAAGCTGGGATCAATTTAAAACATTTGAAGAAAGAGGAGACATTTTTATACAAGCTGTGCATAAACTTATATAAAGTAAATCAAAACATCAGTAGGCTAACACCTACTGATGTTTTGTTACATAGGGCAAAGGTTCTGCCCAAAGAGGTGGTGTTCATGGGTAATGAAGAAAACGCCTGATTTTATTCTCATCATCGTTACACTTGCATTGTTAACAATTGGAATGATTATGGTTTATAGTGCGAGTGCGGTTTGGGCCTCTTATAAAATGGGGGATTCATTCTTTTTTGCAAAAAGGCAATTGTTATTTGCAAGTCTTGGGGTAGTAGCTATGTTTTCTCTCATGAAAATTGATTATTGGGTGTGGCGTACGTATTCAAAAGTAATTTTACTAGTTTGTTTCGTTCTTCTTATTCTCGTTCTTATTCCTGGAGTAGGTCTCGTTCGTGGAGGGGCGCGAAGTTGGATTGGAATTGGAGCATTTTCTATCCAACCGTCAGAGTTTATGAAATTCGCGATGATTATTTTCTTAGCAAAATTTTTAGCGGAACGACAAAAATTAATTACATCTTTTAAACGAGGTTTACTACCGGCTCTTAGTTTTGTATTTCTTGCTTTTGGGATAATTATGTTACAGCCAGATCTTGGTACGGGAACGGTAATGGTTGGGACATGTATTATTATGATATTCATTTCGGGAGCAAGGGTCTTTCACTTTGCAATGTTTGGTTTGCTTGGTGCAGCGGGATTTGTAGGGTTAATCGCATCAGCACCATATCGAATGAAACGCATTACATCATATTTAGATCCGTGGTCGGATCCGCTCGGAAGTGGATTTCAAATTATCCAATCGTTACTCGCAATTGGACCTGGTGGTTTATTTGGGCTTGGACTTGGACAAAGTAGACAAAAATTTCTTTATTTACCTGAACCACAAACAGACTTTATATTTGCGATCTTATCCGAGGAATTAGGTTTTATTGGTGGTTCATTTGTGTTATTATTATTTAGTCTATTATTATGGCGCGGGATTCGTATAGCATTAGGAGCGCCAGATTTATATGGTACGTTTTTAGCAGTAGGTATTGTGGCGATGATTGCGATTCAAGTAATGATTAATGTTGGTGTTGTAACAGGACTGATGCCTGTTACGGGTATTACTTTGCCATTTTTAAGTTATGGTGGATCAAGTTTGACCTTAATGTTAATGGCAGTAGGTGTATTATTGAATATAAGTCGCCATTCTCGCTATTAAACCCTGTTTAAAAGACAGGGTTTTTCGTGTGTGTGTGAAAATGCAATATGTATATAGAAATAAATACGATTGAATAAGAACAGAGAAGTGGAGGAATCAGTAGTGCGAGTATTAGTAAGTGGTGGGGGTACTGGAGGACATATTTATCCAGCTCTTGCTTTAATTAGAGAAATAAAAAAACTAAATCCTGAAGCAAGATTTTTATACATTGGTACAGAGAATGGATTAGAGAGTACCATCGTACCGAAAGCGGGTATTCCGTTCCAGTCTATTGTTATAAGTGGATTTAAACGAAAAATATCTCTTGATAATGTAAAAACAGTGATGCGTTTCCTAAAAGGTGTTCAAGATAGTAAACGATATATTCGTCGTTTTAACCCTGATATTGTGATTGGTACGGGTGGATACGTATGTGGGCCAGTTGTATATGCTGCGGCTAAATTAGGTATTCCGACTATTGTCCATGAACAAAATAGTGTACCTGGTGTAACGAATAAATTTTTAAGTCGTTATGTCGATAAAGTTGCAGTTTGTTTTGAAGCAGCTGCAGAACATTTTCCACAGTCAAAAGTGGTTATGACAGGTAATCCACGTGCATCAGAAGTAATGGACCAAAATGGAATGAAAGGAAAACGTTCGGTAGGACTATCCCTTTCTAAAAAATCCGTGCTTATTTTTGGTGGGAGCCGCGGGGCTAGACCGATTAACGATGCTTTTGTAGAAGCGATTGAACAATTTGGGAATAAAAGTTACGAAGTATTATATGTAACAGGCGAAGTACATTATGATAAAGTTATGGAAGCCGTGAAACAAAAAGGGAATCCGAATAATGTTATTATTAAACCTTTTATTCATAATATGCCAGAGGTACTGACGGGTGTAGATCTTGTTGTTTCAAGGGCAGGGGCTACAACGCTTGCAGAATTAACAGCGTTAGGAAAACCGAGTGTATTAATTCCAAGTCCGTACGTAACAAATAACCATCAAGAAAAAAATGCACGATCAGTTGTTGATAAAGGAGCAGCTAAAATGCTACTTGAAAAAGATTTAACATCTGAAACGCTTATTCGTGACATTGATGAGATTTTATTGGATACACAAACATTACAAAATATGAAACTGGCTACTAAGCAACTTGGTATTCCAGATGCAGCAAATAAGCTATATGAAGTAATGAACAAGCTTATTAAAAAATAACATTAGGTGAACGCCCTGCATATTACTGTAATAAGGAGACTTGATATGGGGGAGATTGTCTATGGAACAATTAGTAAAAGAGCTTTTAGAAGCAAATGTTGGTCGCGTGCTAGTTAATGAACCGTTAGCGCGTTACACGACTATGAAAATAGGCGGACCAGCTGATATTTTAATTGTACCAAAGCATGTTGCTGGTATTGAGAAGACTCTAGAGTTAGTAAAGAAGTACAAGACAGGGTGGACTGCAATTGGTCGTGGTTCAAATCTTCTCGTATCTGATCAAGGTATAGAAGGTGTGGTTATTCGTTTAGGAGAAGGATTAGACCATTTAGAAGTCGAAAAACATAGAGTAAGAGTCGGTGCTGGATATCCCCTTATTAAATTGTCAACTTTACTTAGTCGACAGGGATTAGCGGGCCTGGAATTTGCAAGTGGTATTCCAGGAAGTGTTGGCGGTGCAGTGTATATGAATGCAGGCGCTCATAAGTCCGACATATCGAGTGTATTAACGAAAGCTCGTATTTTGTTTGACAATGGAACAATTAATTGGTTGACGAATACCGAAATGGGCTTTTCTTATCGCACATCTGTATTGCAAATGAAACGCCCTGGTATTGTTTTGGAAGCTGAATTCCAATTGGAGGTAGGCGAACGCGAGGGAATTGTAAGAAGCATGCAAAAGAATAAAGAGTATCGCCGTGAAACGCAGCCTTGGAATCACCCTTGTGCAGGAAGTATATTTCGAAATCCAGTCCCCTATTTTGCAGGAGATTTAATAGAAAAATCAGGGCTTCGTGGTTATACAATAGGTGGAGCTCAAATTTCTGAAATGCATGGGAATTTTATTGTTAATACTGGTGTGGCATCAGCGCAAGATGTATTAGACTTAATCGCATTGGTAAAGCGTACAATTAAAGATAAATTTGGTGTTGATATGCATACAGAAGTAGAAATAATTGGAAGATAACGGTTGTTCGTTCCGCTCATTATCATTTATGTTATAATAAGAAGATAAGAACGGCATGAGGAACATGCCGTTCTTTATGTTACATAGGGGGATCGTACATGAAAAATAGTAAAGTGATTAAACTACAAGATCGTGTACCAAAATTAAAGAATCAAAATAAAAAAAATAAGAAACCTGTTAATCATCGGTTAATTTTATACATATCGATTTTATTTTTATTAGTACTCTTTTTAATTTATTTTCGGTCTCCGCTTAGTAATATAAAAAAGATAAGTGTCTTTGGAAATCATTATATGACAGATGAACAAGTTATGAAGGAATCAGGTGTGACATATGATACGAGTTATTTCCGAGTAACAGCACATAAAGCAGAAGAAAACTTAACGAAACGAAAAGAAATTAAAGAGGTAAATGTAAAAAAACGTTTCCCAAACAAAATTGATGTTCATATCGAAGAATATTTAACAATTGGCTATATAAACAAAGATGGGAAATTACAACCGTTATTAGAAAATGGGAAAACACTCGATGTACTTCCGAACGGAAAGCTTCCAGTTGCAGCACCAATTTTTGAACCATTTAAAGAGGAAAAAATGAAGGAATTAATTGCAGAACTAGAAAAATTAACGCCAACTATTTTAAGGTCTATTTCTGAAATTCGTTATACACCAACGAATGCAAATGAAGATCATCTTACTTTATATATGAATGAAGGATATGAAGTGAGCACCACTATTCAAAATTTCGCAAAGCGAATGGAAGCTTATCCACTTATTTTAAAAACAATTGAACCTGGTAAGAAGGTTTTAATTGACTTAGAAGTGGGGGCATATACGAAGGAACTAGGTGCTGAAGAAAAAAAAGAATAGAATGATAGTTTTTACTGCGTTATTACGTATGAAATGAAACAAACGTTCTTTTATATGGATGCTAATTTGCAAGAATGCTTAATTTGATGAAAAAAATGTAAATTTTCTTAGATTCATACTAGGATTGGTACAAGTTTCACTTTTCTACAAGTACATCTTAGTGTAGACTTATACTTGGCGGTAATCTTTACACTTGAAATATAATTATTTCAAGATAGAGCAGTTATTTACAGGTTACTGCGATATTCTTAAATGAATGTTAAATAAAAATAAGAAAAATATAGGGTTAAAAAAGGGAAACGTATAAAGACGTTGAATATTTTTCTTATAAATAGTAAAGTTGCGATTGTTGTTCCATATATTGAGTTGTATGGTATAAATAAAGAAGGAGGTGCCAAAGAATGAACAGCAATGAAATATATGTTAGTCTTGACATCGGTACATCCAATGTTAAAGTCATCATTGGTGAAATGGTTAATGATAGCTTAAACATTATTGGTGTTGGAAACGTAAAATCAAATGGTTTGAAAAAGGGATCGATAGTTGATATAGATGAAACTGTTCGATCAATTAAAAAAGCAATTGAACAAGCTGAGCGCATGGTGGGTATCCACATTGAGCAAGTTGTAGTAGGTGTCAATGCAAACCAGGTACAGTTGCTCCCGTGTCACGGAGTAGTCGCTGTTTCAAATGAAGATCGTGAAATCGGGAATGAAGATGTCTTACGCGTTCTAGATGCAGCGCAAGTTGTGTCAATTGCTCCTGAACGTGAATTTATTGATGTGGTACCTCGACAGTTCATTGTAGACGGTCTTGACGAGATTAACGATCCACGCGGGATGATCGGTGTAAGATTAGAAATGGAAGGTACACTTATTACAGGCTCGAGAACTTTACTACATAACCTACTTCGTTGTGTAGAAAAAGCAGGTCTTGAAATTGTTGATATTTGTCTGCAACCTTTAGCGGCAGCGACAGTTGCGTTATCTTCGGATGAAAGAAATAGAGGGGTAGCACTTGTTGATATGGGTGGAGGATCTACAACCTTATCTATTTTTAAAGATGGAGAGTTGCAAGCAACGAGCGTATTGCCATTAGGTGGAGATCATATAACGAAGGATATAGCGATTGGGCTGAAAACTTCAACAGAAAATGCAGATCAAATTAAGCTGAAATATGGACATGCTTTTTATGATACAGCATCTGAAGAAGAGATGTTTACGGTTCCTATTATGGGAAGCGATCAAACAGAACAATATTCTCAGTTGGAATTATCGGATATAATAGAGGCTCGTGTAGAGGAAATTTTAATGTTTGTTCAAGATGAAGTGCATAAGTTAGGAGTAAAGCAAGCTGCTTCTGGATATGTACTAACTGGTGGGATAGCTTCTATGCCAGGTGTTCTTGATCTTGCATACGATATTTTACATGAAAATGTTCGTATAGCAACTCCTGATTATATTGGTGTTCGTGAGCCTCAATATACAAGTGGAGTTGGATTAATTAAACATTCTTATCAAAAAGCTAAATTACGTGGGAAAAATGTGCAGGAAAAGCAAGAACATTTTGAACCAATACCAGCACCAATGCCGGTACAACAGCAACCTGCGAAACAAAAAACTCGTAATCAAAACAATACTAATCAAAATGATGACCGCATGATGTCAAAAGTAAAACGTGCATTCCGTTATTTATGGGATTAAAATTGGACACGAAAAATGAGGTTCTAGGGGGATTTCGACATGTTAGAGTTTGATACTACTCAAGATCAATTAGCGAATATAAAAGTTATCGGTGTCGGCGGTGGCGGAAACAATGCTGTAAACCGTATGATTGAACACGGTGTACAAGGTGTAGACTTTATCGCTGTGAATACTGATGCACAAGCATTAAATCTATCAAAAGCTGAAACGAAAATGCAAATTGGTGGAAAATTAACGCGTGGACTTGGTGCAGGCGCAAACCCTGAAGTAGGGAAAAAAGCTGCAGAAGAAAGTAAAGAACAGATTCAAGAAGCGCTTCGTGGCGCGGATATGGTCTTCGTAACTGCTGGTATGGGCGGTGGAACTGGAACTGGTGCAGCTCCAGTTGTCGCTCAAGTTGCAAAAGAACTAGGCGCGTTAACAGTTGGTGTTGTAACACGTCCATTTACATTTGAAGGGCGTAAACGTGCAACTCAAGCTGCATCTGGTATTGCGTCATTTAAAGAAAATGTAGATACACTTATCGTAATTCCAAATGATCGCTTATTAGAGATTGTTGATAAAAATACGCCAATGTTAGAAGCGTTCCGTGAAGCAGATAACGTATTACGTCAAGGTGTTCAAGGTATTTCTGATTTAATTGCTACACCAGGTCTAATTAACTTAGACTTTGCAGACGTAAAAACAATTATGTCTAATAGAGGTTCTGCTTTAATGGGTATCGGTTCTGGTAATGGTGAAAATCGTGCTGCTGAAGCTGCGAAAAAAGCGATTTCTAGTCCATTACTAGAAACATCTATTGATGGAGCTCAAGGTGTTATTATGAACATTACGGGCGGCGCAAACTTAAGTTTATATGAAGTACAAGAAGCAGCAGACATTGTAGCTTCAGCTTCGGATCCAGAAGTAAATATGATCTTCGGTTCTGTTATTAATGAAGGATTAAAAGATGATATCGTTGTCACTGTAATTGCAACTGGTTTTGATGATAGTGCTTCGACACAACCACCAAAACCAATTATCCGTCCGACTGCGAATCACACGCAACAGCAACAACAACCAGTAGCTCAACCTTCAAAACAACGTGAAGTTAAGCGTGAAATGAAACGTGAAGAGCCGGTTATGCATGATCGTCATACAGATTCAGATGACATCGATATTCCAGCATTCTTACGTAACCGTCGTAGACGATAAAAGAAAAGGAGCTTTTATGCTCCTTTTTTTGTTGTCTAAATGGAAAAGATCTGCTAAGCAGATCTTTTTTTATTATTTTGCATATGGAGAGCCCAGTCCTATTTTTAAGCCATAAGCTGTGATAAATAAATTGAAACTTTAATTAATCGGGGGTGTTCATCCGAAAATGATTGTTAGCCCGACTCTCACTTAACTTCTGTACTTTTTTATAGTTGAATTTTGAGGCAGGGTCTTACTGCCCGCAAATAGCAAGATAGACTTTGTATATATATAATTCAATTATTATGTATACAAGTAAGAAATTTATATTATTCTATGAAAAATACATTTTTATTTTTTACCGACAGATTATGTCTAGAAATCACAAAATAACAAAAAAACCCCTCCACCAATTGACACACTTTCCTATTGGATATGCATTATACTAGTCTCAACTCAAAAAAAGAGGTGAATTGTTTGGTTGTTTACGCCGACATTGTTTGGTTGTTAAACGCCTGCATTGATTTTCTTTTACTTTTATTAACAGCCACCGTGTTAAAAAAGAGAATCAAAAGATGGAGGCTTGTGTTAGGGGCATTTATAGGTTCAACTATTGTTATTTTCGCCTTTACGCCTTTTGCTTCTATGATGACACATCCAATTATGAAACTATTGTACTCGTTACTTATTGTGTATACAGCATTTGGGTTTTCGACATTTAGAAATTATACACAAACTGTTTTTACTTTCTATTTTGTAACCTTTATGGTTGGTGGAGGATTAATTGGAACGCATTATTTTTTGCAAACGAACGAAATGGTAAATGGGTTAGTTCAATCTAAATCAGTTTCTTACGGTGATCCAATTAGTTGGTTGTTTGTTATTTTTGGTTTTCCAGTAATTTATTATTTTTCTAAAAAGCGTATAGAAAGCGTAGAGGTCACAAAGATACACTATGATCAAATCGTGAAAGTGAAAATTCAATTAGCTGGAGAGGAACTAGAACTAGCAGGTCTAATTGATAGTGGGAACCAACTTTATGACCCGTTAACGAAAACACCCGTTATGATTATGCATATTTCATCATTAGAACATTGTTTGCCAGCTTGGTTAACAGAACAAATTTATTCCAAAACAGAAATTCCTCAAATACCAGAAAATGATTCTGGGTGGGCGACGAAACTACGTTTAATTCCTTTCCGAGCAGTAGGAGTAGAGAATCAATTTTTATGGGCAATTAAGCCAGATTGTGTGCAAGTTCATCATGAAGGTTGGGTTGTTGTAAACAAAGTACTGATTGGATTAAATACACAACAATTATCTACCAATGGAGAGTATCAATGCATTGTACATCCGAAAATGTTGATTTCGCAAAAGATGGTAATTGCTTAATTATGAGAGGCGGGATAATATGGTGAAATTTAAATTTTATTTGGTATACCTTTGGTATAAAGTATTGCTGAAATTAGGAATTAAGACCGATGAAATTTATTATATTGGTGGAAGTGAAGCGTTGCCACCGCCGTTAACGAAAGAAGAAGAGGCAGTTCTTTTGAATAAATTACCAAATGGAGATCAAGCTGCGAGGTCGATGCTTATTGAACGTAACCTAAGGCTTGTTGTATATATAGCAAGAAAATTTGAAAATACAGGGATCAATATTGAGGATTTGATTAGTATAGGAACAATTGGTCTTATTAAGGCAGTGAATACATTTAATCCAGAAAAGAAAATTAAATTAGCAACATATGCATCTCGTTGTATAGAAAATGAAATTTTAATGCATTTGCGTCGAAATAATAAAAATCGTTCGGAAGTTTCTTTTGATGAACCGCTTAACATTGATTGGGACGGAAATGAACTGTTATTATCAGATGTTTTAGGTACAGATGATGACATTATTACAAAAGATTTAGAAGCTACTGTAGATCGTCATCTTTTAATGAAAGCATTGCATCAATTAAATGATCGTGAAAAACAAATTATGGAGCTTCGGTTTGGACTCGCTGGTGGCGAAGAGAAGACACAAAAAGATGTGGCTGATATGCTTGGGATTTCACAGTCTTATATTTCTCGTTTGGAAAAAAGAATTATAAAAAGATTACGAAAAGAATTTAATAAAATGGTGTGAAGAATAAGACCAGTCGGTATCTAGACTGGTCTTATTCTTTTTTTGTGCATTAGGAAATATGATATTTGTGAAAAATGATGGAAAAACCGTATGCATAAAATCCCCTTCAAAGGAAATACTTTACACTGTACAGCAACTCCCGATAGGAGGGAACACTTTGACGAGAAACAAAGTAGAAATTTGCGGTGTTGATACAGCTAAACTTCCAGTACTAAAAAATGAAGAGATGCGTAAATTATTTCGTGAAATGCAAAGTGGAGAGATAAGCGCCAGAGAGAAATTAGTGAATGGAAACTTACGTCTTGTACTGAGCGTCATCCAAAGATTTAATAACAGAGGAGAATATGTTGATGATTTATTTCAAGTTGGTTGCATTGGACTTATGAAATCCATTGATAACTTTGATTTAGGCCAAAATGTAAAGTTTTCAACGTATGCTGTGCCGATGATTATTGGAGAAATACGCAGATATTTGCGTGATAACAATCCAATTCGTGTATCTCGCTCATTACGAGATATTGCGTATAAAGCGTTGCAAGTAAGAGAAAAATTGATTGCTGAAAATTCAAAAGAACCAACAGCAATGGATATTGCGAAAGTTCTTGAAGTGACACATGAAGAAATTGTTTTTGCGTTAGATGCTATTCAAGACCCAGTTTCATTATTTGAACCGATTTATAACGATGGAGGAGATCCTATCTTTGTTATGGATCAATTAAAGGATGAAAAACAAAAGGACGAGCAGTGGGTTGAAGAACTAGCGTTGAAAGAAGGGATGAAGCGTTTAAATGATCGTGAGAAAATGATTATTCGAAAACGGTTCTTCCAAGGAAAGACACAGATGGAAGTTGCCGAAGAAATTGGGATTTCTCAAGCACAAGTATCACGTTTGGAGAAGTCTGCTATTAAGCAAATGAATAAGACGATTCAAGGATAAGGTCCTCACCAGCTATGGTGAGGCCTTTTTTATATATAATATTTTGCGCTCATAGTAGAGTGGGGAGGTTCATATAATGAAAATAAAATGGATGTTCTATTAGTAGCGGTTATATACTGTTTATCCACTTCAAAATTCGGCTGAAGTAAGAAGAGCCGGAGCTACCCGTAAAAATCCGATTAGCATGGACTAATAATCAGTAGGGATGGGGAAAATCCCACTGATTAAGGTTTCACTTTATTTGAGAGCGTACTTACGATTTATGATATAAGGGAGAGGATGGAACATGATACGAATTTCGGATTTTCAAATGAAGGATGTTGTAAATATTTCAGATGGAAAAAGGCTTGGAAATATTGGAGATATTGATTTTGATATAGACACAGGAAAGATTAGGGCAGTTATTATTTCCAAGCAGACACGTATGCTTGGACTCTTTGGAAAGGAAGTAGAATTTGTGATTCCTTGGGAGCGAATTATGAAAATTGGGGAAGATGTCATACTTGTCAGAGTAGATAATATTAATTCTGTAACAGAATCAATACAAACACCGACAATTTCATAAAGAATATTACAGATTCCTCTTTTTTTTTCAGTTGTCATTATGAAAAAATAAAAGTATGGTAAAATAGACAGGAAGTACCATGCTTTTTTCTGTTATTTTAATTAAAAGGAGTCGCTTTATGAGAGAACCATTTAAATATGCGGACGGTATACTGTATTTACAAGCGTGGAAAGAACTTGGAAACATTACTGTTGGATTTACGACAAAAGATGGTGGAGTAAGTACAGGCTCCTTTCATGCGATGAATTTAGGATTACATGTGAATGATATCGTGGAGAATGTTCATGAAAACAGACGCATTTTAGCGAATAAGTTACAAAAACCATTAGAAAAATGGATTTGCTCTGAACAAGTTCATGACCATCATGTTGAGAAAGTAGGACTGCAAGAAAAAGGGAAAGGCGTTTATTCATATGAAGACGGTATTCCGAAAACGGATGGCATTTATACGACTAACAAAGATGTTCTCTTAACATCTTGTTACGCTGATTGTGTTCCGCTCTATTTTTATGCACCATCACATGATATGATAGGACTTGCGCATGCTGGGTGGAAAGGGACTGTAACAGAGATTGCGAAAGAAATGATTCAAAAGTGGAATGCAGAAGGTGTTTCAAGTGATGAAATTCATGTCGCAATTGGTCCTGCAATCGGATCATGTTGTTATGTTGTTGATGATCGTGTATTAACAGCAGCAAAGCAAGTAGTAAACGGATCTGTTCCCTATAAATTAATTTCTGATGGTCAGTATGCAATTAATTTAAAAGAAGTTAATCGTATATTATGTGTACAAGCAGGCATAAAAGAAGAACATATTGTAATGTCATCTCTTTGTACAAGCTGTGAAGAACAATTATTTTTCTCTCATCGTCGTGATCAAGGTAAGACGGGGAGAATGTTGAGTTTCATAGGTTTTAAGGAGGAGTGAAGTAAGTGACAGTGCAAGGGAATTTAGCAGATGTAAACGAAGTAATTAAAGAATCTTGTGTACGAGCTGGACGTTCGATGAAAGATATTAAGCTCGTTGCAGTTACAAAAACTGTAGGGATTGAAAAAACAAGCGAAGTAATTGAAACAGGAATTATTGATTTAGGTGAAAATAGAAATGAAGGTTTCTTACAAAAATACGAGCATTTCGGTTCAAAAGTGAATTGGCATTTTATTGGATCATTGCAAACGAGAAAAGTAAAAGAAATCATTAATGAGATTGATTATTTACATTCATTAGATCGTCTTTCGCTTGCAAAAGAAATTCAAAAACGTGCTGATAAGAAAGTTAAATGCTTTATTCAAGTGAAAACATCATCTGAAGAATCAAAGCAAGGATTGGCGATAGAAGAAACAATTTCTTTTATTCAAAGTTTGCAAGAATTGGATAAGATTGAAGTGGTAGGATTAATGACAATGGCTCCGTTTACAGGAGAAGAGGAAGAGATTCGTCGCTGCTTTAAGGAATTGCGCATGCTACAGACAGAGGTGCAGGATCTAGAATTATTACATGCACCATGTAAAGAATTATCAATGGGAATGTCAAATGATTACACGATTGCAATTGAGGAAGGCGCTACATATATTCGTTTGGGAACGGTTTTAGTAGGAAAAGCGTAGGAGGAAGGAGAAAGTTATTATGAGTTGGTCAAAAGTAAAATACTTCTTTTTTGACACACCGGAAGAAAAAGAAGCAGCTCAATATAGTTATGAAAAGGAGCAAACAGACATGAAAAAGCAACAAGATCCCCCAGAACAACAAGATGTTCCGTTTGCGAAAGTGCAACCGAAGCAAAATGTAGTGAGTATTGAAACAGCGAAGCAATCTTCAAAAGTTGTTTTACTAGAACCACGTACATATTCGGAAGCGCAAGGCATTTCGGATCACTTAAAAGGTAGACGAGCTGTTGTAATTAATTTGCAAAGAATGTCTACAGATCAAGCTGTACGTATCGTTGACTTTTTAAGTGGTACTGTATACGCTATAGGCGGGGATATTCAAAAAATAGGCCCGAAAACATTTATGTGTACACCTGAAAATGTTGATATCGTTGGTGCGATTTCAGAGTTATTCGGTGAAGAAGAAGAGACAAATATAAAGAGGTGGTAATACGCCATGACAACAGTTTTAACAGTGTTACTTACTGCTATCGAGATTTACTCGTGGGCACTAATTATTTACATTCTCCTATCATGGTTTCCTGGCGCAAAGGAATCAGCTTTTGGAGATTTTCTTGCGCGTATTTGCGAACCGTATTTAGAGCCATTTAGGAGGTTTATTCCACCATTTGGTATGATTGATATTTCTCCACTTGTTGCTATTGTTGCCTTGAAACTTGCTAGAGGTGGTTTAGTGAGTTTATTCAACTATTTTTTATAGTGTGAGGTTAAATACATGAGCATCTATGAGCATTTTAGACCTGATGAAGAGGTCTTTGTGGATAAAGTATTAGAGTGGAAACAGGCTGCTGAGTACCATCAAGTCAAGTTAACAGATTTTCTTGATCCAAGACAGCAACAAATTGTTTCTATGGTAATAGGGCAAGGAGATGTAGCTGTACGGTTTGATGGTGCGATGCCTGAAGCCGAACGGAAAAGAGCACTAATTTATCCAGATTATCTAGAATTAAATGAAGAGGAATTTCAAGTAGAAGTATTAGAAATTGACTATCCTTCCAAGTTTTTCACGCTAGAACATAGGCAAATATTAGGTGCATTCATGTCGCTTGGTTTAACAAGGGAAAAATGTGGTGATATTTTGCTTCAAGAAGACCGTGCCCAAATTGCAGTTGCCAAAGAAGTTGTATCGTATATTGAAATGAACTTACAATCAATAGGGAAAATGAAAGTCACACTCTCTCCTATACAAGTAGAGAAAATTTTGCGTGTAGGTGAAAAATGGGGAGAAAAATCTGGGACTGTTTCGTCACTTCGTCTAGATGTTTTATTAGCTGAAATGCTACATATATCTAGGCAGAAGGTACAGCCTCTTATAAAAGGTGGCTTAGTAAAAGTCAATTGGAAAACAGTAGAGCAAACTTCGTATGAATGTTTTCCTGGGGATGTTTTCTCGGTTAGAGGGTATGGACGAAGTAAATTATTTTCTGTAGAAGGTAAAACGAAGCGCGACAAATGGAGAGTTTTGTATGGTATACTAAAATGATTGGTTTTTTAGAAGGAAATTCTCTTATTTTGTCGAAGAAAAGATATAATTGAAAGAGGAAATTTAGATAACTACTTGGAGGTGGCGTTGTGCCGTTAACACCATTAGATATTCATAACAAAGAATTTGGTCGCGGGTTTCGTGGCTACGATGAAGATCAAGTAAATGAGTTTCTTGATCAAATCATCAAAGATTATGAATTAGTCATTCGTGAGAAAAAAGCTTTAGAAGAAAAGGTTGCACAATTAGAAGGAAAGTTAGATCATTTTTCTAATATTGAAGATACGCTGAACAAATCTATCATTGTCGCACAAGAGGCTGCTGAAGAAGTGAAGCGTAATGCACAAAAAGAAGCAAAATTAATTGTACGTGAAGCAGAAAAAAATGCAGATCGTATCATTAATGAAGCGTTAGTGAAATCAAGAAAAGTTGCTTTTGATATTGAAGAGTTGAAGAAACAAGCGAAAGTATTCCGAACTCGTTTCCGTATGTTATTAGAAACACAACTTGAAATGTTAAACAACGATGATTGGGATAAACTAATTGAATTAGAAGACGAAGTGGACGAACTGTTGAAAAAAGAAGAAACAGTGTAAGCTTGACGTTTTTCTCATTATTACATATAATTTTAAACAACATATTTATTAAGAAAAACGAAGATAGGGATAAGTACCTTTTTCATACCTTATATAGCGAACTGAGGATGGTGTAAGCTCAGGATAAGGAGATGATGGGAATATCACCCTGGAGTTCCGCGCTGAACAAATTTAGTAAGCGTAGGCGTATATTCGCGTTAAGAATATAAAGAGGACCTTATGCATTTGTATATGGTCTACTAGGGTGGTACCGCGGGAGACTTTCTCGTCCCTTTTTGGGGATGAGAGGTCTCTTTTTTATTCCCTTTTTTAAGGTCTGTCGTTTATATATTTAAGGAGGAATTGAGCATGGAGTACAAAAATACATTACTAATGCCAAAAACAGAGTTCCCAATGCGTGGGAATTTACCAAAACGTGAGCCTGCAATGCAAGAAAAATGGGCTGAAATGAATATTTATGAAAAGGTACAAGAACATACGAAAGGCCGTCCTTTATTTGTACTACATGATGGACCTCCATATGCAAATGGTGATATCCATATGGGACACGCACTAAATAAAGTGTTAAAAGACTTTATTGTTCGTTTTAAATCAATGACTGGATACTGTGCACCATATGTACCAGGTTGGGATACACACGGTTTACCAATTGAGCAAGCTTTAACAAATAAAGGTGTAAAGCGTAAAGAAATGACAGTTGCTGAGTTCCGTAAGTTATGCGCAGAGTATGCATATGAGCAAGTAGAACGTCAACGTGAACAATTTAAGCGTTTAGGTGTACGTGCAGATTGGGATAATCCATATATTACTTTAGAGCCAGCTTATGAAGCACAACAAATTAAAGTGTTTGGTGACATGGCGAAAAAAGGTTATATCTATAAAGGACAGAAACCAGTTTACTGGTCTCCAACGAGTGAATCAGCTTTAGCAGAAGCTGAAATTGAATACCAAGATAAAAAATCAGCATCTATTTACGTAGCATTCCCTGTAAAAGATGGAAAGAACGTATTAGAAGGTGATGAGAAATACATTATTTGGACAACAACGCCTTGGACGTTACCTGCAAACTTAGGTATTTCTGTTCACCCAGAACTTGAATATGCTATTGTGAAAGTAAATGATGAGAAATATATCATCGCTTCTGAACTATTTGAGACAGTTGCAAAAACGTTAGAGTGGGAAAATGCTGAAGTTGTGAAAACGGTAAAAGGTAGCGAACTTGAGTATACAGTTGCAAAACATCCATTCTACGATCGTGACTCATTAGTTATGCTAGGAGAGCACGTAACAACAGATGCAGGTACAGGTTGTGTTCATACAGCACCAGGACACGGGGAAGATGACTTCGTTGTTGGTAAAAAGTATGGCTTAGAAGTACTTTGCCCAGTCGATGATAAAGGTGTATTAACAAATGAAGCACCTGGATTTGAAGGCTTATTCTATGATAAAGCTAACAAGCCAATTACGGAAAAATTAGAAGAAGTAGGCGCGTTACTGAAACTAACATTCATTACGCATTCATACCCACATGATTGGAGAACGAAAAAACCAATTATTTTCCGTGCGACAGCGCAGTGGTTTGCATCTATTGAAGCGTTCCGTAAAGAATTATTAGAAGCTGTTGCGGAAACAAAATGGGTACCAGCATGGGGAGAAACTCGTCTTCATAATATGGTTCGTGACCGTGGTGACTGGTGTATTTCTCGTCAGCGTGCATGGGGTGTGCCAATTCCTGTATTCTATGCAGAAAATGGTGATCCAATTATTACAGATGAAACAATTAATCATGTAGCAGATTTATTCCGTGAGCACGGTTCTAACGTATGGTTCGAGCGTGAAGCGAAAGATTTATTACCAGAAGGATTTACACATACAGGTAGTCCAAATGGTGAATTCCGTAAAGAAACAGACATCATGGATGTATGGTTCGATTCAGGTTCTTCTCACCAAGCGGTATTAGAAGAGCGCGAAGACTTACAACGTCCAGCTGATTTATATTTAGAAGGATCTGACCAGTATCGTGGTTGGTTTAACTCTTCATTATCAACAGCAGTTGCTGTAACTGGTAAAGCTCCGTATAAAGGCGTACTAAGCCATGGTTTCGTACTAGATGGTGACGGACGTAAAATGAGTAAGTCCATTGGAAACATCGTCGTACCGAAGAAAATTATGGATCAATTAGGCGGAGACATTTTACGCTTATGGGTATCTTCTGTTGACTATCAATCTGATGTACGTATTTCAGATGATATTTTAAAACAAGTAGCAGAAGTGTATCGTAAAATCCGTAACACATTCCGTTTCTTATTAGGAAACTTAGATGATTTTAATCCAAGTGAAAATACAGTAGCGGTAGCTGAACTTCGTGAAGTAGATCGTTACATGTTAGTGAAGTTAAATGACTTAATTACAAAAGTAAAAGATGCATATGAAACATATGACTTTGCTGCTGTATATCATGCAATTCACAACTTCTGTACAATTGATCTAAGTTCATTCTACTTAGACTTTGCAAAAGACATTTTATACATTGAAGGTGCAGATCACGCGGATCGTCGTGCAATTCAAACTGTATTATATGATGTTCTTATTGCATTAACGAAACTTGTAACGCCAATCTTACCTCATACAGCTGATGAAGTATGGCCATATGTTCCTGGTGCAGAAGAAGAAAGCGTACAGTTAACTAATATGCCAGAAGCTACAGAAGTAGAGGGTTCAGAAGCGTTAAGAGCAAAATGGGATGCATTTATGACATTACGTGATGACGTTTTAAAAGCGTTAGAAGTAGCTCGTAATGAGAAGGTAATTGGTAAGTCATTAAATGCGAGCATTACGCTATATCCGACTGCAGAAATGAAGGCTATGTTAGAGTCTATTAGCGAAGACTTAAAGCAATTATTCATCGTCTCTGAGTATAAACTTGGTGGTACAATTGAAGAAGCACCAACAGAAGCACCAAAGTATGAGCATACAGCTGTAGTTGTAGCACAGGCGACAGGTGAGACGTGTGAACGTTGTTGGGTTGTTTCAGAAACAATTGGTAAAGATGCAGAACATGAAACATTATGTGAGCGTTGTGCAACGGTTGTTAAAGAAAATTATGTAAAATAATGAAAAAAAGCTGACTGCTCATAATAGCAGTCAGTTTTTTGTTGATGATATATCGAAATAACTTTCACTCTCTTTCCTATGAAGGAAAAATGTGTGTGAGGTAAGCGTGGAAATTTCGGACACACTAATTGTACATTGCAGCTGGGAGGAATGTACACGTGAATGAAATTTATATGGAAATAAAAGAAGAATTGCAATTGATGAGAAAAGAGTTGCAAGATAGACTGGCTAAAGAAGCAATGCACACATACTATATGGAATTTGGGCAAGAACTTGGATACGAAATAAAGGAAGAGACAAAGAAAAAATTGCTATTACATGATATAAAAGAGGATTTAAAAGATGTAGAACGTGCATTGTTTAAAATGGAAATAGATATGTACGGTATTTGTGAAGAAACTGGAAGAGCGATTTCTACAAAACAAATGAAAACAATGCCGACTGCTCGTACTATTCATGAATTTTTCTATGAAAAGGTAAATGTATGAATACGCACAACGATATTATGTTACCTTTTTTTAATTTATTTTATTCTTCTACAAAGGTTCATTGTGAAAAGGTAGCAGCTATGCTAAAATTTTGAGGTACACTGTCTTTGTGGGGGAAATGAAAATGATATATTATGTAATAGCGTTATTTGTCATTGCCATCGATCAAATATCGAAGTGGCTAATTGTAAAGAACATGGAATTGGGTACGAGCATTCCGATTATCGATAATGTATTATACATAACATCTCATCGAAATAGAGGAGCTGCCTGGGGTATTTTAGAAAATAAAATGTGGTTTTTCTACATTATTACAGTCATTTTCGTAGCATTTATCGTATTTTATATGAAAAAATATGCGAAAACGGACAAGCTTCTAGGTATTTCATTAGGTCTAATTTTAGGCGGAGCAATTGGCAATTTTATTGATCGTGTATTTAGACAAGAAGTAGTGGATTTCATTCACGTGTATATTTTCTCGTACAACTATCCGGTATTCAATATAGCTGACTCAGCATTATGTATTGGAGTTGTATTAATTATTATTCAAACAGTATTAGAAGGAAAGAAAGCGAAGGAGTAATTGAATGAGTGAAGTAGTACAAGTAACAGTTGCAGAAGAACAAAAAAGCGAGCGAATTGATAAATTCGTTGCAGAAATAAACAGTGAATGGTCACGTTCACAAGTGCAGCAATGGATTAAGGATGCTGTTGTGACAGTAAATGGGAAGTCGGTTAAAGGGAATTATAAAGTAAAAGTAAATGATGAAATTACAGTAACAATTCCCGAGCCAGAAGAGTTAGATATTCAACCGGAAGATATGAATTTAGAAGTTTATTATGAAGATGCCGATGTACTAGTTGTAAATAAGCCGCGTGGCATGGTAGTACATCCAGCACCAGGGCATACGAAGGGTACGCTTGTAAACGGACTTATGCATCATTGTACAGACCTATCAGGTATTAACGGTGTAATGCGTCCTGGTATAGTGCACCGTATTGATAAGGATACATCTGGATTATTAATGGTTGCTAAAAATGATGTGGCGCATGAATCACTTGTAAATCAACTTGTAGCAAAAACGGTAACAAGACGCTATAAAGCGATTGTACATGGTGTAATTCCACATGATAAAGGAACAATTGACGCTCCAATTGGTCGTGATAAAAAAGAACGTCAAAGTATGACTGTTGATGAAAATGGTAAGAATGCAGTTACACATTTCCAAGTGTTAGAGCGATTTAAGGATTTCACACTTGTAGAATGCCGCTTAGAAACGGGACGTACACACCAAATTCGTGTTCATATGAAATATATTGGTTATCCACTTGCAGGGGATCCAAAGTATGGTCCGAAGAAAACATTAGATATGAATGGACAAGCACTTCATGCAGGGATTTTAGGTTTCGATCACCCTCGTACTGGTGAATATATTGAGTTTGAGGCACCGATTCCAGAAGTGTTTGAAGAAGCGCTAAATATTTTACGGAAATAGTGTTGACAAATCATAAGAAAACTGAGATACTGACAACAGTTAAATAATGATCCTTTAACACAGCCCCGTGAGGTTGAGAAGGTAACGGTTTGAAATACTTAGGGTATGTTGTACCCTTTTTTCAAAAGTCCTCTCGCACACGCTGAGAGGACTTTTTTTTATACCATTACTCTCACGCAAGAAAAAAAGCTTGGAGGTGTAGAGCATGCAAGAGAAAGCTGTCGTTTTAGATGACCAAATGATTCGCCGCGCTTTAACACGAATTAGTCATGAAATCGTGGAACGAAATAAAGGTGTCGATAATTGTGTTCTTGTCGGAATAAAAACACGTGGAATTTTTATTGCACAACGTTTGGCAGAACGAATTGGTCAAATTGAAGGAAAAGAGATGGAAGTAGGAGAGTTAGATATTACGTTGTATCGTGATGATTTAACACTACAATCGAAACATAAAGAACCACTTGTAAAAGGTTCTGATATTCCTGTAGATATTACGAAGAAAAAAGTTATCCTTGTGGATGATGTGTTATATACAGGAAGAACAGTTCGAGCAGCAATGGATGCTCTTATGGATTTAGGTAG
The DNA here is from genome assembly GCF_044908115.1 of Bacillus sp. RC51. Taxonomy (NCBI): domain Bacteria; kingdom Bacillati; phylum Bacillota; class Bacilli; order Caryophanales; family Bacillaceae; genus Bacillus; species Bacillus sp. RC51. Next base: position 503,204 of record NZ_JBIYCW010000002.1, read on the forward strand.
ACCATCACAAATCCAATTGGCTGTTCTTGTTGATAGAGGTCATCGTGAATTACCAATTCGCGCTGATTATGTAGGAAAGAACATTCCAACATCTAGTGAAGAGCGTATCGAAGTTGATTTGCAAGAGACAGATCAACAAGATCGAGTAAGCATATACGATAAGTAAAGCCCTTTTAAATGTAGTCCTGTGAGGCTGCCAAAGGGTCTTGGCTTTCATATGTCAAATTTGGCATACGAAAGTGTAGGACTCTTTGTGCACAGGCACAAAGAGTTTTTTTATTGCAAAGAATTAAACTGAAGGAGGATGTAACAATGGAACAAAAGCCAGTGTTAGACGTTAATGAAGTACCGAAACCGGGAAAATGGTTATTTTTAAGTATACAACATTTGTTCGCGATGTTTGGATCAACAGTGCTTGTTCCGTTTTTAACAGGATTGAATCCGTCAGTAGCATTAATATCAAGTGGATTAGGAACGCTAGCGTTTCTTCTTATAACAAAAGGTCAAGTACCTGCCTATCTAGGATCATCATTCGCCTTTATCGCACCGATTATAACAGCGAAAACAGCAGGTGGACCTGGAGCAGCAATGCTCGGTGGTTTGTTTGCAGGACTTGTGTACATCTTAATCTCACTCGGAATTAAGAAGTCAGGATCAGGGTGGATTATGAAATTACTTCCGCCAATCGTAGTTGGTCCAGTCGTAATGGTAATCGGTCTAGCTTTAGCACATACAGCAGTTAATATGGCGATGAACGGTGCGGATGGTAAGTATAGCATTACACACTTTTCAGTAGCATTAGTAACATTAGCAATTACAATCATTTGCTCCATATTCGGGAGAGGATTTTTCAGTATCATACCAGTGCTACTTGGAATCATCGGCGGGTATATATTCGCTTACTTCCAAGGGCTAGTAGATTTAAAGCCAGTAGCTGAGGCAAAATGGTTTGTCATACCAGACTTCACAGTACCGTTTGTAACATACACTCCGGAGTTTTCATGGAAAATTGTACTCTTAATGGTACCAGTTGCACTAGTAACAATTTCAGAACATATCGGACATCAAATTGTACTTGGAAATGTTATTAAAAGAGATTTAATTGAAAAACCAGGCTTACACCGTTCAATATTCGGTGATGGGGTAGCGACATTAATCGCATCACTAATAGGTGGACCACCGAATACAACGTACGGTGAAAACATCGGTGTGCTAGCAATTACGAGAGCATACAGTGTATACTTATTCATCGGTTCAGCAGTGTTCGCAATTATGTTTGGATTTATCGGGAAAATTTCAGCACTGATTCATTCGATTCCAACACCAGTTATGGGTGGTGTATCAATCTTACTATTCGGTGTAATCGCATCAAGCGGTTTACGCATGATGGTAGATGATAAAACAGACTTAAGTGACAAACGAAACTTAATGATTGCATCAGTAATACTAGTAATCGGTATTGGCGGGGCGGTACTGCACGTAGGTGAATCGTTCCAAGTAGAAGGAATGGCGCTAGCAGCAATTGTAGGTGTACTATTAAATCTACTACTACCGGAAACGAAACAAATAAAACAATCTAAGCGGATTGCTTCATAATAATAACCTTTTAATTCAGTCCTGTGAGACCGGAAAGGGTGGCTTCTTTCATGCACCCTAGTCTCACACGACTAGGGTGTTTTTATACAGGTATTGTTATAAAAATACAAAAGTGGTAACATAAAAATCAGAAAGATGAGGGATGACGATGAGCCATTTGTTAACGATGAGTGAATTATCGGAAGTAGAAATTTCAGAAATTCTAAAAGACGCAGAAGATTTCGCGAATGGAAAAGAGAGCAAAACGACAGAGCAAACATTTGTTGCGAATTTGTTCTTTGAGAATAGTACGAGGACGAGATTTAGCTTTGAAGTTGCTGAGAAGAGATTAGGGCTTGAAGTATTAGACTTTTCCGCAGATGCATCTAGCGTACAAAAAGGAGAAACTTTATACGATACGATAAGAACACTAGAATCAATCGGAACAAAAGCGGTAGTCATCCGCCATGAGCAAGATCGTTACTTCGATGAATTAAAAGATCAGGTGAATATTCCAATCTTGAACGCTGGAGATGGATGTGGAAATCATCCAACGCAATGTCTACTCGATCTTCTAACAATTAAACAAGAGTTTGGAAGATTTGAAGGTTTGAAGATTGCAATAGTTGGGGATGTTCGGCATAGCCGAGTAGCACGTTCTAATGCAGAAGCATTAACGAAACTGGGCGCGACAATTTACTTTGCAAGCCCAGAAGAGTGGAAAGATGAAGAGAACACATTTGGAACGTACAAGAGTTTAGATGAACTTGTTCCAGAAGTGGATGTGATGATGTTACTTCGTGTACAACATGAGCGTCATGACCATTATGAAACAGACATTATGAAAGAATATCACGAGCAACATGGGTTAACAGTTGAAAGAGAAAAACGTATGAAAGAAGGAAGCATTATTATGCATCCAGCCCCTGTAAACCGTGATGTTGAAATTGCAAGTGAACTTGTCGAGTGTGAACGCTCACGCATATTCAAGCAAATGGAAAACGGGGTCTACGTAAGAATGGCTGTACTAAAACGCGCATTACCAAATGTATTAGGAGGAATGAAACATGAATTATTTGTTTAAAAACGGTCGTTATATGAATGAAGAAGGAACAATTGTAGCAACAGATCTTCTCGTACAAGACGGTAAAATTGCGAAGGTAGCAGAAAATATTACGGCAGATAATGCTGAAGTAATCGATGTAAATGGAAAGTTAATCGCACCTGGATTAGTAGATGTACACGTTCATCTTCGTGAACCAGGTGGTGAACATAAAGAAACAATTGAAACAGGAACACTTGCAGCAGCAAAAGGTGGATTTACTACAATTTGCGCAATGCCAAACACACGCCCAGTACCAGATTGTAAAGAACATATGGAAGACCTGCAAAAGCGTATTAAAGAAAAAGCACATGTAAATGTATTACCATATGGAGCAATTACAGTACGCCAAGCGGGTTCTGAAATGACTGATTTTGAAACGTTAAAAGAACTTGGAGCGTTTGCTTTCACTGATGATGGCGTAGGCGTGCAAGATGCAAGCATGATGTTAGCTGCAATGAAGCGTGCATCGAAATTAAATATGGCAGTTGTTGCACACTGTGAAGAGAACACACTTATTAATAAAGGATGTGTACATGAAGGGAAGTTTTCTGAGAAACACGGATTAAACGGTATCCCATCAGTATGTGAATCCGTACATATTGCCCGGGACATCTTACTTGCGGAAGCTGCAAATTGTCACTACCACGTATGTCACGTAAGTACAAAAGGATCTGTACGTGTAATCCGTGACGCGAAACGTGCTGGAATTAAGGTGACAGCAGAAGTAACACCGCATCACTTAGTATTATGTGAAGATGATATCCCATCGGCTGATCCTAACTTTAAAATGAATCCACCGCTTCGAGGAAAAGAAGATCATGCAGCGTTAATTGAAGGACTATTAGATGGAACAATTGATATGATCGCAACTGACCATGCACCGCATACTGCAGAAGAGAAAGCACAAGGGATTGAAAGAGCACCGTTCGGAATTACTGGTTTTGAAACAGCATTCCCGCTTTTATATACAAACCTTGTGAAAAAAGGAATCATTACATTAGAGCAACTGATTCAATTCTTAACAGAAAAACCGGCTGACACATTCGGTTTAGAAGCAGGGCGCCTAACAGAAGGTAGAACAGCTGATATTACAATTATTGATTTAGAACAAGAAGAAGAAATTGATCCAACAACATTCTTATCAAAAGGAAAAAATACACCATTCGCAGGTTGGAAATGCCAAGGTTGGCCGGTTATGACAATCGTTGGTGGTAAGATCGCATGGCAAAAGGAGAGTGCATTAGTATGAAAAGACAACTTATCTTAGAAGATGGAACAGTATTAATTGGAAAAGGTTTCGGAGGAGAAATCGAAAAGTCAGGTGAGGTTGTATTTACAACTGGGATGACTGGATATCAAGAAACTTTATCTGATCCATCATACTGCGGTCAAATCGTAACATTTACGTATCCATTAATCGGAAACTATGGCATTAACCGTGATGATTTTGAGTCAATCCACCCATCTGTAAATGGTTTAATCGTAAACGAAATTTGTGATCACCCATCAAACTTCCGTAATGAAATTTCATTAAATGATTACTTGAAAGAAAGAAATATCCCAGGATTAGCAGGAATTGATACGAGAAAATTAACAAGAAAAATTCGTCAATATGGAACTTTACGCGGACGTCTTTGCAATATGGATGTGGATGTAGAGGACATCGTTAGCCAATTGAAAGCAACTGTCTTTACAGATCATGTGAAACGCGTATCAACAAAAGATCCATACCCAAGTCCAGGCCGTGGACATCGCGTTGTACTTGTAGACTTCGGAATGAAACATGGTATTTTACGAGAATTAAATAAGCGTGATTGTGATGTAATTGTTGTACCTTACAATACAACAGCAGAAGAAATTTTACGCCTTAGCCCAGATGGAATTATGTTAAGTAATGGACCTGGGGACCCAAAAGATGTACCAGAAGCAATTGAAATGTTAAAAGACATTATTGGTAAAGTTCCTTTATTCGGGATTTGCTTAGGACATCAATTGTTCGCCCTAGCATCTGGTGCGAATACTAGTAAGTTAAAATTCGGTCACCGTGGTTTAAATCATCCAGTAAAAAATCTTGCAACTGGAAAAGTAGCAATTACATCTCAAAACCATGGTTACGCAGTAGAAGAAGAATCAGTTGGAAATACAGAACTTGAAATTACACATGTTGCTTTAAATGATGGAACAGTAGAAGGTCTTCGTCATACGAAGTTCCCAGCATTTACAGTGCAATACCATCCAGAAGCTTCTGCAGGACCAGAAGATGCAAATGATTTATTCGAAGATTTCTTAGCAATGATTGAAAACTTCAAGAAAGAAGGGGAAGAGTTATGCCAAAACGCCTAGACATTAACACAATTTTAGTAATCGGATCAGGACCAATTGTAATTGGGCAAGCAGCAGAGTTTGATTACTCTGGTACACAAGCTTGTCAATCTCTTAGAGAAGAAGGTTACAAAGTAATCCTTGTTAACTCTAACCCAGCAACAATTATGACAGATACTGCAACAGCAGATAAAGTATATATAGAACCATTAACATTAGAATTCGTAAGCCGTATCATTCGTAAAGAACGTCCAGATGCACTCCTACCAACATTAGGTGGTCAAACAGGCCTAAACATGGCGGTTGAACTTGCGAAATCAGGCATACTTGAAGAGTGCGGAGTTGAAATTTTAGGAACAAAATTATCAGCAATCGAGCAAGCCGAGGATCGTGACTTATTCCGTACATTAATGCAGGAATTAAATGAACCAATTCCATCTAGCACGATTATTCATACGCTGGAAGAAGCGCATGAATTTGTAAAAGAAATTGGTTATCCAGTTATTGTTCGCCCAGCATTTACAATGGGGGGAACAGGTGGCGGAATCTGTAATAATGAAGAAGAACTAATTGAAATCGTATCAGGTGGATTAAAACATAGTCCAGTAACACAATGTTTATTAGAAAAGAGTATTGCTGGTTGTAAGGAAATTGAATATGAAGTAATGCGCGATTCGAATGATAACGCGATTGTAGTATGTAACATGGAAAATATCGATCCGGTCGGGGTTCACACAGGTGATTCTATCGTTGTAGCACCGAGCCAAACATTAAGTGACCGTGAGTATCAAATGTTACGAAACACTTCATTAAGAATTATTCGTGCATTAGGAATTGAAGGTGGATGTAACGTTCAGCTTGCACTTGATCCACATAGCTTCCAATACTATGTAATCGAAGTAAACCCGCGTGTAAGTCGTTCATCTGCACTAGCATCTAAAGCAACTGGATATCCAATTGCGAAGCTAGCGGCAAAAATTGCAGTCGGTTTAACATTAGATGAAATTATAAATCCAGTAACACAAAAAACATACGCTTGTTTCGAACCAGCATTAGACTATGTTGTTTCAAAAATTCCGCGCTGGCCATTTGATAAGTTTGAATCAGCAAACAGAACACTTGGTACACAAATGAAGGCAACTGGTGAAGTTATGTCAATCGGACGTAACTTAGAGCAATCATTATTAAAAGCGATTCGTTCTTTAGAACTTGGCGTTTATCACCTAGAGTTAGACCACTTAAAAGAGCTTGATAAAGAAACTATGAAAAAGCGTATTATAAAAGCTGATGATGAGCGACTGTTTATTGTAGCGGAAGCAATTCGTCAAGGTGTAACGAAAGAAGCAATCAACGATTGGTGTGAAATGGACTTCTTCTTCTTACAAAAAGTTGAAAATATCGTAAACATGGAACGCGAAGTAAAAGAAAATGTAGGAAATATGGAAGTATTACAATCAGCGAAAGAAATGGGCTTCAGTGACCATTACATCGCTAATGCTTGGAACAAAACAGAGCGTGAAATTTACGATATGCGCAAAGAAAGCAATATAACTCCTGTTTATAAAATGGTAGATACTTGTGCTGCAGAGTTTGAATCTGCAACACCATACTACTACAGCACATATGGTGACGAGAATGAATCGGTTAGAACAGATCGTAAGAGTGTAGTAGTTCTAGGATCTGGTCCAATCCGTATTGGTCAAGGTGTTGAGTTTGACTATGCAACAGTTCACTCTGTATGGGCAATTAAAGAAGCGGGATATGAGGCAATCATTGTTAATAACAATCCAGAAACAGTTTCAACAGACTTCAGTATTTCTGACAAATTATACTTTGAACCATTAACAATCGAAGATGTAATGCACATTATCGATTTAGAAAAGCCAGAAGGTGTTATCGTCCAATTCGGTGGACAAACGGCAATTAACTTAGCGGCTAAATTAGAAGCACACGGTGTGAAAATTTTAGGAACATCACTTGAAGATTTAGACCGTGCAGAAGATCGTGATAAGTTTGAAGCAGCTTTAACAAAGCTTGGTATCCCGCAACCAGTTGGTAAAACAGCAACGACTGTAGAGCAAGCGGTAGCAATCGCTGACAAAATTGGTTACCCAGTATTAGTAAGACCATCTTACGTACTAGGTGGACGCGCGATGGAAATCGTATACCGTCAAGAAGAACTGCTGCACTACATGAAAAATGCGGTTAAAGTTCACGCAGATCACCCAGTATTAATCGACCGTTATATGGTTGGTAAAGAAATTGAAGTAGATGCAATTTCAGACGGTGAGAATGTATTCATTCCAGGTATTATGGAACATATCGAACGCGCTGGAGTTCACTCTGGGGATTCAATTGGAGTATATCCACCACAGAGCTTATCTGAAAAACTAAAAGAACAAATTATTGAACATACAATTGGGCTTGGAAAAGGTTTAAACATTGTTGGATTACTAAACATTCAGTTTGTAGTATTCAAAGATGAAGTGTATGTAATTGAAGTAAATCCACGTGCGAGCCGTACAGTACCATTCTTAAGTAAAATTACAGGCGTACCGATGGCAAATATCGCAACGAAAGTTATTTTAGGTCAAAACCTTGTAGAACAAGGATATGGAACTGGCTATCACCCAGAAGAGAAGGAAGTGTATGTAAAAGCACCGGTATTCTCATTTGCGAAACTACGCTCAGTTGATACAACATTAGGGCCTGAAATGAAATCAACAGGGGAAGTAATGGGTAAAGATTTAACGCTTGAAAAAGCATTATATAAAGGACTTGTTGCTTCAGGAATTAATATTCCAACGCACGGATCAGTAATCATCACTGTAGCGGATAAAGATAAAGAAGAAGCGCTGGAAATTGCAAAACGCTTCCATGAAATCGGCTATAACTTATTAGCAACAGCAGGAACAGCACAATCGCTAACAGAACAAAACATTCCGGTGCAAGTTGTAAACAAAATTGATTCTGAAGACTACAACTTACTTGATATTATCCGTCAAGGGAAAGCGCAGTTTGTAATCAATACATTAACAAAAGGAAAACAACCAGCGCGTGATGGTTTCCGCATTCGCCGTGAATCAGTAGAAAATGGTGTGGCTTGCTTAACATCACTTGATACAACGAGAGCAATCTTGAGAGTATTAGAATCTATGACATTCTCAGCTCATTCAATGAAAGAAATTACGCAAACGAAGCGTCACGAGGTGGTACATGCATGATGCAAAAGCAAAATATGATCGTCGTTAACCAAAAAGAAATCGCAAAAAATATTTACGAATTAGTGCTTCAAGGGGATTTAGTGCAGCAAATGAACGATCCAGGGCAGTTTGTACACATTAAGGTAGCAGAGGGCATTACGCCCCTTCTGCGCCGCCCAATTAGTATTTGTAATGTCGATCAAGACAAGAACGAATTTACAATGCTATATCGTGCGGAAGGACAAGGGACAAAAACATTAGCGAAAAGAAAACAAGGTGAACTTGTAGATGTTTTAGGACCACTTGGTCATGGATTTCCTGTAGAAGAAGCGGAATCTGGACAAACGGCTCTATTAGTTGGTGGGGGAATTGGTGTACCACCACTATATGAATTGTCACAGCGTCTTGTAGCAAAAGGAGTACGCGTTATTCACATCTTAGGTTTCCAAACGAAAGATGTTGTCTTCTATGAAGAGAAATTCGCAGAACTTGGTGATACGTATGTTGCAACAGTTGATGGTACACATGGTACACAAGGGTTTGTAACAGATGTAATCGATAGCTATGGAATTGACTTTGACATTCTCTACTCATGTGGACCTTTAGCGATGCTTCGTGCATTAGAAGGACGCTATAAGGAGAGAAAAGCCTACATTTCATTAGAAGAACGTATGGGCTGTGGTATCGGAGCATGTTTCGCATGTGTATGCCATTTGCAAGCAGATCCGAGTGGACATTCTTACAAGAAGGTGTGTAGCGACGGACCAGTATTTCCAATCGGGGAGGTTGTACTATGAACAGATTGCAAGTTGAATTACCAGGGTTATCATTAAAAAATCCAATCATCCCAGCATCTGGTTGCTTCGGATTTGGTCGTGAGTATGCACAGTTCTATGATTTAAGTGTACTTGGATCAATTATGATTAAAGCGACGACAGAACAACCTCGTTATGGAAACCCAACGCCTCGTGTTGCTGAAACACCAGGCGGAATGCTAAATGCAATCGGGCTTCAAAATCCTGGATTAGAAAAGGTAATGAATTCTGAATTACCTTTTCTCGAGCAATTTGATCTTCCGATTATTGCAAACGTTGCGGGTTCACAAGCTGAGGATTACGTAGCGGTTGCGAAGGCAATTTCAAAGGCACCTAATGTTCATGCGCTAGAATTAAATATTTCTTGTCCAAACGTAAAAACGGGTGGTATCGCTTTTGGTACAAATCCTGAAATTGCTGCTGATTTAACGAAGCGAGTAAAAGAGGTTTCTGAAGTACCGGTATATGTGAAATTGTCACCGAACGTGGCAAACATTGTGGAAATTGCAAAAGCAATTGAAAATGCGGGTGCGGACGGTTTAACGATGATTAATACATTGCTTGGTATGCGTCTAGATTTAAAAACTGCAAAACCAATTTTAGCAAACCGTACGGGCGGACTATCAGGGCCTGCGATTAAGCCAGTAGCAATTCGCATGGTACATGAAGTAAGTCAAGCGGTTAACATTCCGATTATCGGAATGGGTGGTATTGAAACAGCGGAAGATGTAATTGAATTCTTCTATGCGGGCGCAAGCGCGGTTGCAGTAGGGACAGCGAACTTTATCGATCCGTTCGTATGTCCAACAATTATTGAAGAGTTACCTGCATTACTAGATGAATTAGGATTTGATCACATTTCGGAATGTCAAGGAAGGAGCTGGAAGCAAACATGTCACAGTCGCTAATCGTTGCACTGGATTTTCCAGGGAAACAAGATGTAGAACAATTCTTACACCACTTTGAAGGGGAAGAGTTATTTGTCAAAGTTGGTATGGAGTTATTTTACAAAGAAGGCCCTGCAATTATTACGTACTTAAAAGAAAAAGGGCATAAGATCTTCCTAGATTTAAAACTTCATGATATTCCGAATACAGTAAAAAGTGCTATGCGTAGCCTAGCTAGTCTAGATGTTGATATGGTAAATGTTCATGCTGCTGGGGGAAGCAGTATGATGAAAGCTGCGATTGAGGGATTAGAGGAAGGTAAGCAAGAAGGAAAAGAGAGACCGATTTGTATTGCAGTTACACAACTAACAAGCACTTCGGAAGCTATGATGAAAAAAGAGATCGGCATTGAGAAAACGTTAGAAGAAGCGGTTGCTCATTATGCAAAATTAACGAAAGAAAGTGGACTTGATGGAGTTGTTTGTTCAACACTTGAAGTTCCAAAATTACGTGAAGTATGCGGAAATGAATTTGTAACAGTAACACCGGGGATTCGTCTTGCAAGCGATGATGTAAATGACCAAGTGCGCGTAGCAACACCGAAACGTGCGAGGGAACTTGGTTCAAGCTACATCGTAGTTGGACGTAGTATTACAAAAGCAGAAAATCCGCTTGAAGCGTATAAAACAGTAAAACAACAGTGGGAAGGTGTAACAGTATGAAAAAAGAAATCGCATCGCATTTATTAGAAATTGGAGCAGTATTTTTACAGCCGAATGATCCATTTACTTGGTCTTCTGGTATGAAATCACCAATTTATTGTGATAATCGTTTAACTTTATCTTATCCAAAAGTACGCCAAGCGATTGCAGCTGGATTAGAAGAGTTAATTAAAGAGCACTTCCCAACTGTAGAAGTTATTGCAGGAACAGCAACTGCTGGTATTGCGCACGCTGCATGGGTAAGCGATCGTATGGATTTACCGATGTGCTACGTACGTAGTAAAGCAAAAGGTCACGGTAAAGGGAACCAAATCGAAGGAAAAGCTGAAAAAGGTCAAAAAGTAGTAGTAGTAGAAGACTTAATTTCAACTGGCGGTAGTGCAATTACATGTGTAGAAGCACTTCGCGAAGCTGGCTGTGAAGTATTAGGAATCGTATCAATCTTCACATACGAGCTTGAGTCAGGAAAAGAGAAACTAGAAGCAGCAAACGTAGCATCATATTCTTTAAGTGATTACAGTGCATTAACTGAAGTTGCAGCAGAAAAAGGTATGATCGGACAAGCTGAAACGAAAAAATTACAAGAGTGGCGTAAAAATCCAGCTGACGAGGCTTGGGTTACAGCGTAACACTCATATATAAAAAGACGACTGCGGGGGAACGCGGTCGTCTTTTTATATCATTGCTAAAATTTCATGTAAAGAACATATAGTAGGAACATCGTACTTGGGCTGCGAGTTATTCCGATTTAACCATATCCCTTGCATTCCGGCCGTTGTACTACTAATTGCATCTGTTTCTAATCGATCGCCAATATAATAGCAATCTTTCAGTTCAAGGTTCGATTGTAATCCAACCATTTTAAAAATTTCTGGATTTGGCTTTGATAAACCAATTTTACTAGAAGTAAAAATATACTTGAAATATTGTAGAATGTTTAAAGCTGTTAATTTTTCGATTTGTTGTTCATAATCGCCATTACTAATGATACCTAATGAGTATCCTCTTTGCTGCAAGGTTTGTAATGTATAGAGTACATCTTCAAACGCAATCCAGTTGTTCTTATATAGTTCTATATATTGATTGAATCTGTGCTGAGATTCCTCGAGGGGTAAGTTTACTCCATATGTTTTAAATAAATGATACATTCGCATCCCTTGTTGTTCTTGAAAGGATAATTCTTTGGATAAAAATTTGTTGAAATATTCTTCTGATAATGCATGCCATAGTTTCGTGGCCTCTAATTCGCTTCCAGAAAAAATATCATTGTACTTCTGGAAAAAATGTGAAATGCCATTTCTCTCAGCGGCGTCATAATCAAGTAAAGTTCCATCGATATCAAAGAAAATCATATTGCAATCTCCTTACTAATAACTACTTAGTATTTGCCGCAACTTCATATCCTCTCACAAATAATAGAGTCATATAAGAAATGATAAATGAGAAGATGCTATACATACCAACCCAAAAGAAAAACTTTGGAGTAAAGGCGAAAACACCTATTATTAAAAAACTAGCAAACGTTACAATTGGCATTACGTAATACGTTTTCGTTTTACGCGTTCCAATAACAGAAACGATAAAGATAAGTAATGGACAAATTAATAAGACGAAAATCAATTCATTCATAGTTATGTCCCCTTTTCTAATTGCAGTAATCTGTTCTTCGTAAACGTTTTGAAATAAATACTCTCCTAATATAATTTCGCTAACATATAAATAATCCCTTTTGAAAGTCAGCAATTAATGATGAATTTTACAATAAAAAACGTAAGCAAGAGAATACTTGCTTACGTTATAGGATAAACATCGCAACGATAGTGGTGACGATTAAGCCGATAATAACAGGTAAAAAGTTTCGGCGTGCGAGTTCAAATGGATCTACTTTACAAATGGCAGCGGCAGGAATAAGCGCCCAAGGAATTAAAGTCCCGCCCCCGGTCCATATGGCTGCAATTTGCCCGAGTGCTGTTAATGTAGCTGTTCCATGCCCAAGTGCTGTTCCGAAAAGGTTAGCAATTGAACCAGCAAGCGAAATACCAGAAAAGCCAGATCCGTCTAACCCGGTAATGACACCAACGATAGTTAATGTCCCAGCCGATACATATTGATTTAAAGGAACCGTTTGAGATAAGGCGATTCCTAAGTCATTAATAATTCCATGTGAACCTTTCGGTAAATAGTCTCCGATAATTTTTACAAAGCCGCTATCTCCTAAATAAAAAAGTGCAGCAATTGGAATAACTGGACCGAAAATTTTAAATCCAAATTGTAGTCCTGCTATAAAATAATCGGTCGTTTTATTCAGGCCATTTCCTTTGTAGGCGATGAGAGAAATGATGATAATCATAATAACAGTCGTCCCGCCGATAAGTGCGGTTGCGTCGCTTCCTTGTAGTTTAAACTGAATCATGCAAAGGATATCGATGGCATATACGATAGGGATACATATGGCAAGGCATCTCTTTGCCCGAGGAGATAATGAAGTGAGCGTTTTAGAAGGCTCGGTTGATGGGATAGATTCTTGTATATATAAGCCTGTATGAAATTCTTTTCGTAAGAAGAAAAATGCGACAGAAGTTGTCACAATACCCATAACGATAACGAGGGGAACACTGGCAGAAATAACGCTAGAAACAGGAAGTCCGGCGGCGTCTGCGGTTAATTTTGGTGCACCTTGAATAACGAAGTCACCTGATAAGGCAATGCCGTGTCCGAATAAGTTCATAGCAATTGCGACTCCAATTGGCGGAAGGCCGACGCGTACAGCGACGGGTAATAAAATAGCCCCCATTAAGGCGACAGCCGGAGAAGGCCAAAAGAAGAAAGAAATTGTCATCATCAAAAGGCCGATAATCCAGTAGGCGAGGGTAGGTGTACGAATCATTTTTGTAAATGGTGAAATCATCGTATCATTTATGCCGGTATGAACGAGTAAATTGCTCATTGATACGATAATGGAGATGATTAATATAGTTGGTAATAGCTCAGTAATGGCGTAAATGAAACTTTGAAAAATACCGCTAATGGCAAGAGGGATAGAGCTTGTAGCGGTTAATGCTAATAAAAAGATAAAAACGATACAAATAATCGTCGTATCTTTCCGGAGAATAAAGAAGGTAATAATGGTTAGTAAGCAAAGAACATAGAGAGCATGTAAAAGCGTTAATTCAACTCCCATAACATCCACATCCTTTAGGCGTTCGTGTAGTTTATTGTATGAAAGCAGAGAAAGTATGTGAGTATAGGAAAAAGAAAAAAGTGAAATTTCATGTACTGTAATGGTAAGGAATGAAAATGGATGTTAAAATACAATTAATCCTAAAAATGGAATTTAAGGAGGGCTTATGCGCAAAAAAATTGGATTTTGGGGATTCATCATATCTTGTAGTCTATTAATCATTTTAAATCTGTTTACAAACAATGAATGGATAAGTATCATACCTGTTTTCGGGTTTGTTTTTGTACTGTTATATAACTGGGATGATATGAAACAATATAGCAAGAAAAGTATTAGAATTATGATAGGTATCATTGTTGTTAGTTCGTTTGTCGTAGGTTTTATTTTAATAGAAGGTCAGAAGCAAATGGAGAAAATGTCTATTTTTCAACAGTGGTTGTCTTCTACGAAAGGTCTTTATATTGTAATTGTAGTAGTTATTTTTCTAAGAATTGTTATAAGCCTAGCAAGTTACATATTAAAGGAGAAATAGAATGGGGGAGTACGAATGAGAGAGAAAATAGGGTAACTAACTGTTACGATTTATTTAACCAATTATAACGAAAGTTAATTAAATATATCAGTAAGCCCTGCTAGTCAAGTGATTGGCTAGTAGTGAGGGTTAACTGCGGGTAATCCCTAAAGCTGATTGAACTACAGCGTGGCTAGAAATAGCGAGCGCGAATGTCGCGAAAGCAGAAAAAACCAATCAGATCGTGCAAGGTTAAATCCTAAACACTAGAACAATGGGTCTTCCGCCTCGAATCATCTAAGTCAAAATTGATAAGATGAACGTTCAACGACTATCTCGTATAACTGACGAGAGTACATCACAAGCCTATGGTGGTGGAAAAATCCTCTATCTCTAAGTAGATAAACATATAGTCTGCGCTCATGTGAAAACATGAGAAGTTCATAAGAGAACTGGCTAAGGAATTGCGCCCTTAGTTGAACAAGATAAATTTTATTGAATCTATCAAACTTTATTGAATTTACCGAACGTACGTGCTATGTTAGGTTCAATGAGGTGAGAATAATAATGAAATTTTCACGAGTTAGTCAAGTATCCGAATTAACAGGTTTGCATCCGAGTAGTCTCAGGAGAATGCTGGTGGAACACGCTACTATTCAGAAGAATAAATCTTTCATTATCTGAAAGGTGAGTGCCCGAATAATCGCACAGTAAAGGAGTTAAATTCTGATGATATTGGCGAAGAAAGTCAGACTGATTCCAACGCCTGAACAAGAAAAAGTACTTAGAAACCATGCTGGTGCTGCAAGATTCGCTTATAACTATTGTAAAAGAATGAGTGATAGGTACTATAAGCTATTTGGAAAATCTGTTTCACAGTTAGCTTTACAGAAACGATTTACAAAGATCAAGAAGCGAAAGAGATATAAGTGGTTAAAAGACATCAATGCACAAGTTCCCAAACAGGCTTCAAAAGATTTTGACAAGGCGAGGAAACATTCGTTCGAAAAGTACAAAAATGGTTATCACACTTCTTATAAATCCAAAAAAGATTTAATCCAAGGATTTTATGCCAATTATGAAAGACTGATTATAGGAAAGAAAGTAGTTGATATTCAGTCCATTGGAGAAGTGAAAACAAGCCAACAACTACCAAGAAACAAAAAACCATCAAATCCAAGAGTTACCTTTGAAGGTCGTCACTGGTGGATTAGTGTAGGGTTCGAAGAATCCTTTGAAGCACAAGAATTAACCGATGAGTCGATTGGTGTGGATGTTGGTTTAAAAGAGCTGTTTGTGGCTTCTAATGGTACGAAAGAACGAAATATAAACAAAGATGCCAAGGTTAAAAAACTTTTGAAAAGGAAAAAGTCAGCGCAAAGAGATATGTCTAGGAGATTTACAAAAGGTGTGAAAATTCAGTCTGCCGGATATGAAAAAGCTAAAACTGAGCACCTGCGGTTATCTAGGAAAATTATGAATATCCGAAATAACCATATCCATCAAGCAACAGCTAAATTGGTGAAAACCAAACCAATGAGGATTGTTGTGGAAGACTTATCTATCTCAAACCTGTTAAAAAACAAAAAACTATCGAAAGCATTTTCATTTCAAAAATTAAACTTCTTCTTTCAATGTTTATCATACAAGTGCGAGAAGTATGGCATTGAGTATGTAAAAGCTGATAAATGGTTCGCCTCAAGCAAGATTTGCTCATGTTGCGGGGTGAAATACGACCATTCAGTTCAACCAGAAGGACAGTGGAGTTTAAAAATACGTGAGTGGTGTTGTGTTGGGTGCAATAGCCATCACGATAGGGATGTAAATGCTTCGATAAATTTATCAAGATGGGTAAAATAAATGCTTGATAATAGGAGGTAACGATACTGCCTCGTGTGGAGTGTTATACCCCTCGTCCCTTCGGGGGTGCGAGAACACGATGAAGCACTAACTTGTGTAAATTTGATTGAATTGTATAGATTTAGTTAAGTTTATCGTATCGGTATTATGGTGTACTTGCTTGTTTAATATTATCTATCATTTCAGGACAATTTCTTAAAAGTGAATGGATAGGCGTTATATTATGTATAGGCGTACTGTTTTTTGCTCCTTTGTACCGCTGGAGTGAATGGAAAGCATATAGTCGAAAAAAGAAAATTGTTCTTAGTATCGAGTTTGTATTTGTAATTAGCACGATTCCGTTTTTGTTACTGAAAGGAAATGAGATAATAGATGGAATTGTAATTTTTCAAGGGTGGTTATTCATCGCGAAATTGCTATATTTAATATGTATTTTAATAGCGGTAGCGGTGGTCGCTAAAAAAGTAAACGAAAAGCTATTCGCTAATGAATAAAAGAAAATGCCACCTTATTCGGTGGCATTTTCTTACTTTACTGAATGAGCTTTTTGCATCTTTTTAATTAAACGAATTTGTCCGCGATGGTTGATCTCATCTTCAAATACGTGAAACCATTTAAAGTAGTTATTTGCTGGTTTGTCATGCCAAAAGTCGGTCGTTTTAAATAGCCATTCGTCAGGTAAAGACTGAAATGTTTCGATCGTTTTAGAGCGCACTTCTTGTAACGTATTTATGTAAAATTCTATTGAGTTGCCTTTTATTTTCTCACGTCCAAGATTTCCTAACTCAACAGCAGGTAACCAACGTTCTAATTCAGCATCTGTTGGTTCACGATCTTCAAAAGTATGAATTTGGTAGTAAAATTCAATAGCAGCCATATGGTACAAAAGCATACCAATTGAATTTGCTTCATCATCATATAAATAATCAAGTTCTTCAATTGTTAAGCCTTCGACAGCCTGCATTGTTGTATAGCGAGCGTAATTCATCATGGAAACAAGTTTTGAAAACTCAACTTGTAAACCATCTACCTTATCGATTACAAAGTTCAATTAAAATTCTCCCTCTTTAAACAATTACTCCAGAGAAGGAATTCTATGTGTAAAGAAAAAACTCCTGTTAAAAAGTTCATGATTTTTAACAGGGAATGACAATTAGTTCCCGATTTGCCTTTGTAATAACTTCATATCCGTCTTTTGTGATGACAATATCATCTTCAATTCTACACCCGCCCCAGTTTGGTATATAAATACCTGGTTCAACTGTAACAACCATACCTTCTTCTAAAGTAGCCTTACTTTCTTGGGATAGACGGAGAGGTTCATGAATTTCTAACCCAAGCCCATGACCAGTAGAGTGGCCGAAATATTGACCATATCCATGTTCTGTAATGTAATTTCTCGTTACATCATCGATACTTTTCGCAGTTTCTCCAGGTTTAATCGCTTCAGTTCCACGCTTTAATGCTTCTAACACAACATTATATATTTTTTTAAATTCTTCTGATGGCTCGCCGATTGCTACAGTACGTGTAATATCGGAACAATATCCATTATAAAGGGCACCGAAATCTAATGTAACGATATCGCCGCGTTCGATTATTTTATTCGATGCGACTCCATGAGGAAGGGAAGAACGAACACCAGAAGCTACAATGATTTGAAACGACGAAGATGCAGCTCCTTTTTTTCGCATGAAAAATTCTAATTCGTCTCGGACAGCAGTCTCACTTATTCCTGGCTTTAGAAACGTAAGGATGTGGTGAAATGATTCGTCAGCAATAGTAGCCGCAATTTTCATTGTTTCTATTTCAGGTGTGTCTTTAATAATGCGAATATCTTCGATGATTTCGCACACTTGCACCATTTCCGCATGTATGTATTTTTGTAAGTTTTTATATTGTTGTAATGTCATGTTATTTTCTTCAATTCCAAGTTTTTGAATGTTTAATTTCGATACTTGATTTGCGATTTCTTTTTCTAGATTTCCTTTATGCATAATAATTTCAGCTTCTTTTATTTGTGATTTCGCTTGATCTACATAGCGAAAATCAGTTATAAAAACCGCTTTATCCGCAGAGATTAAGACGACGCCAGCGCTACCTGTAAAGCCTGTTGCATATTGGCGATTTTCTTTTTTAGTAATAAGTAATCCGTCAATTTCATATTTTTGTAGTTGATTTTGGATTTTAGTAATTCTTAAATTCATGTTAATTTCCCCCTTTTCACAGTATTGAATAAAGCAAATAGCGTGCCAAAAGATAACTTTAGAGAAAGGATAGTGGGGAATATATATAAGGGAAGGTAAAGTAAAGTTCTGTCCGCTATTTGTGGGAAGGACTATTTGAAAACTACGGATTGCTTCAAAATATTAGTGAGCAAATGAAAAGAACATCGAATCGTTTTTTTTACACACTGTAAAATTTTTTATACAAATACGAGAAAATAATGTCAAATTTTTTGGAATATCGAAGTCAGGAAAGAAAAGGATAAGCGATGTTTAGAGTGTATATTTGAAAATAACATTAAATTTATTGTTTATTTTAATATGAAAATTAATATATAAATAAAAAATTATTGATACAATAGGTAATTGTTGGGTTTCTCTCGAAGATAGGGATACGTAACGAATAAATAGGATTAAGGAATGTGAGTATATGAAAAAATTAAGTAAAGTAATGTCATTTTGCTTGGTAGTTAGTATGTTTGTTCTAGCAGGTTGTGAAAAAAGTGAAAACAAAGTTCAAGTAAATGAAAAGATTGAACAGCTTGATGAAGCACCAGAAGTGACAGGAAAAGAAGCGAAAAAGATTGTACGAAAGAGCGTAGATAGGATAGCAAACGCTTTTAGTGAGATGGAAAAAGAAAATGGATGGAGCCGAAATAATCCTGGAGATATGGAGACAGCGAAAAAAGGAGTTAAGGGATTAGTTACAGATAAGTTTGTAGAAAATCAGCTTCCTAAGTCGCTTGACACATTTAATAGGTCTAGAGAGACGGATATGTTGCCATTCCCAATTCATATTGAGCCAGACGTGAGAATAACTTGTTCACAGAAAAATGATGTTTTAAAGATTGAGACGCTTATCCTTGCAAATGATATGGGGAATGAAGCGGAGACGTGGGAATTTGTTTTAGTTTATACTGATGGAAAATGGTTAATGGATAAATGGTCATCAAATACGCCAGTAGATTTAAAGTTAACTAAAGAAGAAGCTAACGAAATTCTTAGAGTTCAAGGTTTCAAGAATGTCTCTTTCGTTAGAGAAGAGAATAGTGGAAATAAGAAATATATTTTTAAAGAAAGTAACGGAGTAGTTGCTGTGGATGCCCAAACATCTGTTATTACTCACAATGTAGATGATGAAGAGCAAGAAAAGGTAACGAAACAAGATTTTATTCAAGAGCAAGAAACAGCTAAGGGAAATGATTCCAGTATGTATACTAGTTCAAAAGAAGAGAAGCAGCCAAAAAAAGAATCTTCTTCAGTATTAGGTAAAACTAAGGCTCTAAATGAGTTAGTTGCTCTAGAAAACGAAGAAAAACATACAAATGTTATGTCAACAAATGACATAGTAAATGAAATAGAAGGAAATTATCAACTATGGGATAATAAACTAAATGAAATTTACAGTACATTAAAAAATACGATGTCAGCGGATGCATTTCAATCATTAAAAACAAAACAGATTGCATGGGTTAAAGAAAAAGAAAGAAAAGTTACAGCGATTGGTACAGATCCAAATAAAGGAACGATGAGACGTATAGAGGCTTCGGAAGAGAAATATAAGATGACAAAAGAAAGATGTTACGAATTAGTTAATGGATATATGAACTAAATTAAAGAATGCGTTGCTAGCTAGCAACGCATTCTTTAAGTATTTACGCTTTTAATTTCATTACTGTATCAGCATCTGGTGTTACATATAATGTTTGCTGATTGTCATATGTAACAAATCCAAGTTTTGCACCGCTCGGTTTTTTGACATGGCGTACCTTTGTGAAATCTACAGGAACAGAACTAGAATCTTTTGCTTTACTGTAATAAGCAGCGATTTTAGCGGCCTCGTGTAAAGTCTCTTCCGTAGGTTCAAGAGAACGAATGACAACGTGGGACCCAGGTATGTCTTTCGTATGTAACCAAATTTCATCACGACGGGAGAATTTCGTTGTTAAATAATCATTTTGCTTATTGTTTTTACCGACGAAAATTTCTGTTCCATCACTAGCTAAATATTTGTCCAATACCGGTTTTGTCGGTTTTTTCTTTGTGTTGTTCTTCTTACGATTACGTACATAACCTTCTTCGGCCAGTTCTTCACGAATCTCTTCAATATCTTTTGAAGAAGCAACCTCCATTTGTTGAAGTAAGCTATCAAAATAAAGAATTTCTTCATTTGTTTTTTCGATTTGTTCTTCTACAACAACAACTGAATTTTTTGCTTTTTGATATTTTTGGAAATAGCGTTGTGCATTGTCGGATGGTGTTCTTAAAGGATCTAATGTGATTTTTACAGTCCCACCATTTTCGTCATAATAGTTAACGACTTCTATCTCTTTATCACCTTTTTTCAAAGCGTACATATTGGCTGTAAGTAGCTCTCCAAATAGTTGGTATTTATCTGCTTTTCCGGCATCTTGTAATGTTTTTTCTAGTTTAATTAGCTTCTTTTCGTTTTTTGTTTTTTCATTTTGCATAAAGCGTTCTAAATCGTGAGCTTGTTGTTTTACACGATCGCGCTCTGCTTTACCAAAGAAGAAACGATCTAATAATTCACTAACAGATGAAAATGTTTTTTCGTTTCCTTGTAAGTGAGAAAGAGGGAATAGGTAAAAGAACTCTTTTCCATTTGCTGTTATCATTGCTGGCACGTACTGATGTGTTAGCAAAGGTTTTTGCAAGCTGAAGAAAGCTTCAGATAATGCTTTTTCATTTGCCATACCTGCTTTTTTTACAACTTCTTTTGCAAATAATGGGGAAATTCCCATGAATGCTCCGACAAGTTGTTTGTCCATGTTGCCAGATAAAAAGTCTAGCGGTTTAATAAAATCATTTTCTGTTTCGATAAGAAGCGGATTAATTTTATGTTGTGCCGGTGGGGCAACATATTCAGCTCCAGCATATACAGTACGATGTCGGTTTACCGCTAAAGAAATGTGTTTTAAGCTATCTAAAATAACATTTGTTTTCGTATCTACTAAGATAATATTACTGTGTCGTCCCATTATTTCGATTACTAATGTTTTTACTGATTCGTCACCGATTTCATTACGACTGCGGACTGTAATTTGAATAATACGTTCTAAGTCAATTTGTTCAATTTTTTCAATAAATCCACCTTCTAAATGTTTGCGAAGAAGCATACAAAACATCGGCGGTAGCGCTGGTGAATTGTAGTTTTGATTTGTTAAGTGCATACGCGCATATGTAGGGTGAGATGAAAGAATTAGCTTTTGGTTTTTTCCGTTTGCTCGAATATGTAATAAAACTTCATATTTTGAGGGTTGATATATTTTTGAAATTCTTCCTGTTTGAAGAGAATTTGCAATTTCATGTGTAATTGCTCTTGTAAATAATCCATCGAATGCCATGAATGAACACTCCTTTCTAACTAAAAGTTAATTATAGCATTTTTTTGGACGAGGCTGAATAAGCTTTCATTAGAGTATGTCTGGAATCAGGAGGTCGATGGCAGGATGAACTGGTATGAAATGCGAGCACATGAAGTGGAGGAAAGAACGAATACGAATGTGGAGGTAGGTCTTACAGAGCAAGAAGCAGAGGGCCGATTAAAGAAATTTGGTACAAATGAATTGCAAGAAGCAAAGCGGCCTTCTGCGCTTATGGTGTTTTTAGCGCAATTTAAAGATTTTATGGTACTTGTTTTATTTGGTGCTACAATTATTTCAGCTTTTTTAGGAGAGTATATTGATTCGATTGCAATTGTTGCAATTGTTATTATTAATGGTGTCCTCGGTTTCTTTCAAGAGAGGAAAGCTGAAAAATCGTTGGAAGCTTTAAAAGAATTGGCAGCTCCTCAAGTTACTGTACTAAGAAATGGGAAGTGGATAAAAGCGCCGTCAAAGGCGCTTGTACTAGGTGATATTATTAAATTTTCTAGTGGTGACCGTATTGGCGCGGATGTTCGCCTTGTGGAATCTTCAAGTTTATATATTGAAGAATCGGCTCTTACAGGAGAGTCATTGCCTGTACAAAAGAAGGTAGAGGCGTTACAAGGCCAAGATGTTTCAATTGGTGATCAAAAAAACATGGCATTTATGGGGACGATGATAACGAGAGGTGCTGGAACAGGGGTAGTCGTAGCAACTGGAATGAATACAGCTATGGGGCAAATTGCAAATATGTTGCAAAATGCTGAGCAAATGGAAACGCCATTACAAAGAAGATTAGAACAGCTTGGGAAAATTTTAATTATTGTTGCTCTTATTTTGACGGCTCTTGTTGTACTAGCTGGTGTATATCAAGGAAATGAAGTGTATCACATGTTTTTGGCTGGGGTTTCGCTTGCTGTTGCAGCTATTCCAGAAGGATTGCCAGCTATCGTTACGGTTGCGCTATCACTTGGCGTACAGCGTATGATTAAAAAGAGGGCAATTGTGCGAAAGTTGCCAGCTGTAGAAACGTTAGGCTGTGCTTCTGTTATTTGCTCAGATAAAACAGGAACAATGACACAAAATAAAATGATGGTAACACATATGTGGTCAGGCGGAGAATTGTGGAAAGTAACAGGTCAAGGCTATGAGCCAACAGGTTCGTTTATGAAAGGTGAAGCAGTAATTGACCCTACTAAGACGAAAT
The DNA here is from genome assembly GCF_044908115.1 of Bacillus sp. RC51. Taxonomy (NCBI): domain Bacteria; kingdom Bacillati; phylum Bacillota; class Bacilli; order Caryophanales; family Bacillaceae; genus Bacillus; species Bacillus sp. RC51. The sequence continues at coordinate 526,203 of NZ_JBIYCW010000002.1, forward strand.
CACTGTATCAACTACTTACATTTGGCTGTTTATGTAATAATGCGAATGTTATTCAAAAGAAAAAGACGTATGTGTTAGATGGAGATCCAACAGAGGGAGCTCTCGTTGCTGCTGCAATGAAGGCGGGAATATCACGTGAAGCTCTTAAAGGAAAGTTTGAAGTCATTCGTGAATTTCCTTTTGATTCAACTAGAAAAATGATGAGCGTTATCGTTCGTGATCGTGAAGGCAAAAAATTTGTTATTACAAAAGGAGCACCAGATGTTCTTTTGCAAATGAGTCAAACAATTTTGTGGGGAAATAAGCAGCAGCCTTTAAGTGAAATGTATCGAAAAGAAGTGCAGGCAGCGATTCATAGTTTAGGAAGTCAAGCTTTACGAACGATTGCGGTGGCATTTAAACCGTTAAAAGCTACAGATTCAATTGAACATGAAAGAGAAGTCGAGCAGGATTTTATGCTTGTTGGAATACAAGGAATGATAGATCCACCAAGACTAGAAGTGGCGCAAGCGGTGAAAGAGTGTAAGGAAGCTGGTATTAGAACGGTAATGATTACGGGAGATCATAAAGTGACGGCAATGGCAATTGCGGAACAGTTAGGGGTTTTACCGGCGGGTGGACGCGTTGTTGAAGGTGTAGAACTTGCGAATATGGATGTAGAGGCATTAGAAGATATTGTAGAAGATACGTATGTATTCGCTCGTGTGTCTCCTGAGCATAAATTGAAAATCGTTAAGGCGCTGCAAAATAAGGGACATATAGTAGCTATGACAGGTGATGGAGTGAACGATGCTCCAGCTATTAAAACAGCTGATATAGGGATTGCGATGGGAATTACAGGGACAGATGTTGCAAAAGAAGCTTCGTCACTTGTGTTGTTAGATGATAACTTTGCTACGATTAAATCGGCGATTAAAGAAGGTAGAAACATATATGAAAATATTCGGAAGTTTATTCGGTATTTGTTAGCATCTAACGTTGGTGAAATTTTAGTTATGTTATTTGCGATGTTACTGGCACTGCCATTGCCGATGGTTCCAATTCAAATTTTATGGGTGAACTTAGTTACTGACGGTTTACCAGCGATGGCATTAGGTTTGGATAAGGCTGAAGGAGATGTGATGAAGAGAACACCACGCCATCCGAAAGAAGGGGTGTTCGCTAGAGGGCTTGCGTGGAAAATTATAAGTCGTGGTTTTCTAATCGGAGCAGTGACATTAGTAGCGTTTATCATTGCATTTAACCAGCATCCGAATGAATTGAAGTATGCACAAACAGTAGCCTTCGCAACATTAGTACTGGCTCAGCTTATTCATGTATTTGATTGTCGTAGTGAACATTCTATATTTCACCGCAACCCGTTTGGAAATATATATTTAGTAGGGGCGGTTATTATTTCTTTACTGTTAATGCTTGTAGTTATATATTATCCACCATTACAGCCGATTTTTAGCACAATGCCGATACAAGCACGAGATTGGTTGTTAATTGGAGGATTATCATCTATTCCGACCTTCTTATTAGTAGGGTCCTTATTAACAAGAAAAAAGGAGAAAAAGAAAAAGCCGCTGTTATATAAGAAGGGATTAAACTTGAAATAGTCAATGATATGAAAATATGATATAATTTACAGAAGGTAGTAGAGTCGCATCTCTATTACCTTTTTCATTGAGTTATTTCATGGCTTGGATGTGATAAAGATGATTTGTAGTATGACAGGATTTGGAAGATCGAAGGTAGAAAACGATACTTTTCAAATAACAGTAGAAATGAAGTCGGTGAACCATCGTTTTTTAGAAATGAGTATTCGGCTTCCGAAGCAAATGATGGCGTTTGAAGACAAGATTCGTAAAATAATTGCAAAGCAAGTTCGCCGTGGACGTATTGAAGTGTCTATTAGTATAACAGGCGAAGGGCTTGTTGAAAGAAAATTAACTGTGAATTGGGAACTTCTCAAGCAGTACCAATCCATTATGGAAGATATAAAAGGGAAATTTCAATTACAAGATTCTATTACACTCGGGCAACTAATGGGAATGCCAGAAGTAACGGCAGTTGAAGAAATAGAAAATGTAAATGAACAATTTGAAACCGGTTTATATGAAGCTGTTCGCCAAGCTGCTCATATGTTGAAAACGATGAGAGATGGCGAAGGAGAACGATTACATAAAGATATAGCATATCGTTTGCAAGAGATTCATAATTGTGTAAATGCAATTATTCCACATGCACCAATTGTTACACAAAAATATCGTGAACGATTAGAAAATCGCTTGAAAGAATTACATAACCAAGATTTAGATGAACAACGATTGTTGACAGAAGTAGCAATATTTGCAGAGCGTTCAGATATCCACGAAGAATTAGTTCGATTACAAAGTCATTTAGATCAATTTCGTGAAGCACTGCAAATTACAGAGCCTGTTGGAAGGAAAATGGACTTCATCGTGCAAGAGATGCATAGGGAAGTTAATACGATAGGTTCTAAGGCAAATGACTTAACAATTTCAAAATATGTCGTAGAAATGAAAAATAACCTTGAAAAAATTCGTGAACAAGTACAAAATATTGAGTAGCTTTCAAAAAATATATAAAGTTATACGTGGTGGAGAAATCGGATAGACTTACTAGGAGGCGCAAACTATGGCCATGCGGTTTTTAAATATTGGATACGGAAATATTGTATCTGCTCATCGAATTATTGCTATTGTAAGTCCGGAGTCAGCTCCTATTAAACGGACAGTACAGGAAGCGCGTGAACATAATGCTTTGCTTGATGCTACGTATGGGAGAAAAACAAGGGCGGTTATTGTTATGGATGATGGGCATGTAGTATTAAGTCCAATTCAGCCAGAGACGATTGCACATCGTTTGAATAATAAAGAAGATTTAAGTGAGGAAGGGTAGGTTTTACATATTTATGAGAAGTAGAAGAGGATTGCTCATCGTTCTTTCGGGACCTTCTGGTGTCGGGAAAGGAACGGTTCGAAAAGAGCTGTTTAGCCATGAAGACACACGTTTTCAGTACTCTATTTCAGTAACGACACGTAAACCGCGTGAAGGTGAAGTAGATGGTGTGGATTATTTCTTTAAAGAGAGAGAAGAATTTGAAGAAATGATTCGTAATGAAAAGTTACTTGAATGGGCTGAGTTCGTTGGTAATTATTACGGAACACCGATTGATTATGTTGAAAAAACGTTACAAGAAGGAAAAGATGTGTTCTTAGAAATTGAAGTGCAAGGAGCAATTCAAGTTAAGAAAGCCTTCCCAGCAGGTGTATTTATTTTCTTAGCACCTCCAAGTTTATCTGAACTAAAGAACCGAATTGTCGGCCGTGGTACAGAAACTGAAGATGTTATTGAAAATCGTTTAACTGTAGCGAAAGAAGAAATCGAAATGATGGACGCTTATGACTATGTTGTAGAAAACGATCAAGTTGAATTAGCTTGCGACCGAATTAAAGCAATTGTGGTTGGTGAACATTGCCGCCGCGAAAGAGTGGCAAAATACTATAAAGAAATGACGGAGGGTCTATAATTATGTTAAATCCATCAATTGACTCATTATTAACAAAAATCGATTCTAAATATACACTTGTAACAGTAGCTGCAAAGCGTGCACGTGAAATGCAAATTGCTGACAATTGTGTTATTGAAAAGCCTGTTTCTTATAAATGTGTAGGTAAAGCATTAGAAGAAATCGATTTAGAAGTATTAAAATATGTACCAAGCGATGACACAATAATTGATTAAGACATTCTTTTCGACAAATTAAAACATAGACTTTATAATTTTCTATGTAACGGTAACAACCTATTTACAAGTAGGTTGTTATTTTTTTATGATAGGGAAGAAATAATCGTAAAAAGGTGGAACAACATATTGGTACTGACGAGCTGAAAATTCTATTTCAGTAGAATAAGTTTGAAAAAGAAAGAGGACGAGTCATATGCTAAAAGGGAAAAAGATACTTCTATGTGTAACAGGAGGCATTGCAGTTTTTAAAGCAGCTGCGTTAACGAGTAAATTGACACAAGCGGGTGCTACTGTAAAAGTAATGATGAGTGAATCGGCAATGAAGTTTGTTACACCTCTTACATTTCAAGCGCTTTCTCGCCACGATGTATATACGGATACGTTTGATGAAAAAGACTCAGCAGTTATCGCTCACATTGATTTAGCGGATTGGGCAGATGTTGTACTTGTGGCACCTGCTACAGCGAATTGCATTGGAAAGTTAGCTGGCGGTATTGCTGATGATATGATTACAACTACTTTGTTAGCTACTACAGCTCCAGTTTGGATTGCACCTGCTATGAATGTGCATATGTATGAAAATAAAATTGTTCAAAAAAATATGATGACGTTAAAAGCGTTAGGATATACATTTATTGAGCCTGGCGAAGGCTTTTTAGCATGTGGTTATGTAGCTAAGGGAAGACTGGAAGAACCTGAAGTGATTATTAAAAGGTTAGAAGAGGTTTTCTCAGAACAAAAACCATTGCAAGGAAAGCGAATATTAATAACGGCTGGCCCGACACGTGAAAAGATTGACCCAGTCCGTTTTATGACGAATTTTTCTTCTGGAAAGATGGGGTATGCGATCGCAGAAGTTGCAGCAAGCTTAGGTGCTGATGTCATACTTGTTTCAGGACCGACAGCATTAGAGTCACCATTACATGTCACAACAATACAAGTAGAATCTGCACAAGATATGTTAGAGGCAGTCCTTCAGCATTATCAGAGTGTGGATGTTGTTATCAAAACAGCGGCAGTTGCAGATTATCGCCCAAAATATGTTCACGATAATAAAATGAAAAAGCAAAATGGCGATGCTGTAATTGAATTAGAAAGAACAGTGGATATTTTAAAAACGTTAGGTGAGAAGAAGGACCGACAGTTACTTATCGGTTTTGCAGCTGAAACGACAAACATAGAGGAATACGCAACGAGAAAATTACGTGAGAAAAATGCAAATATGATTGTTGCGAATGACGTGAAAGCGCAAGGAGCTGGGTTTGGTACGGATACAAATATTGTGACAATGTATAGAAAAGATGGAGAAATCATTGAGCTGCCACTTTTAACGAAAAAAGAAGTGGCTCGTGAAATATTAAAGCAAATAGAAATGATGTTAGAAGATGATTATGTATGAAGTTTGCAAGTGTAATTGTTGATGTACCTGCACGTCAAACAGATCGACCGTTTGATTATATTATCCCTAAAAAATGGGAAGATATCGTGCAAACAGGAATGCGTGTAGTAGTCCCATTCGGTCCGAGGAAATTGCAAGGTTTTATTATTGGCATAAAGGATTCGGTTGAACTAGAAAGTAAAAAGTTAAAAGCGTTGTATGAAATATTAGATGTCACTCCTGTTTTAAATGATGAATTATTAAAACTTGGGTATTGGCTTACAAGTGAAACGTTATGTTATATGATTTCAGCTTTTCAGGTGATGCTTCCGACGGCGATCAAAGCAACATATAAAAAGCGTCTGCAACTTCGTAACCGAGAAGAAGTAGCACCAGAAATTCTTTCTTTATTTCAAGGGAAGGAAACGATAGATTGGGAAGCTATCGAAGCACAGCCGCACCTATATCGCACTATTCAACAAGAAATTAAAAATGGTACGACTGAAGTGGTTTATCAAGTAAAGGATAAAGTGCAGAAGAAGAAACAAAGAGTAGTTCAACCGGAGTTGCCGGCAGATAAATTGGAATTAGCAGCATTTGAACTGAAAAGTAAAAAACAACAAGATGTACTCTATTATTTTGTAGAAAACTACAAAAGTGTACCGTTAAAAAATTTAACAGAAGAATTACAAATAACAGATGCTCCAATAAAAGCACTTGTTAAAAAGGGTCTAATCTCAGAAAAGTATGTAGAGGTATACCGGAGTCCGTATGACGATGATGATTTTGAACAAACGAAACCATTTCCGCTTACTGAGGAACAAAAACAAGTAATTACACCGATTTTGTCATCAATTACAAATGAAACTTACAATCCATTTTTACTATATGGTGTTACAGGAAGTGGTAAGACTGAAGTGTATTTACAATCTATAGCAGCGGTGCTCGAGAAAGGAAAAGAAGCAATTGTGCTTGTTCCTGAAATTGCGCTAACGCCCCAGATGGTAGATCGCTTTAAAGGTAGGTTCGGTTCGCAAGTTGCAGTTCTTCACAGTGCGCTTTCTGTTGGCGAGAAATATGATGAATGGCGAAAGATATTAAGAAAAGAAGTGAAAGTTGTAGTTGGTGCGCGTTCAGCTATTTTTGCTCCATTCGAAAATTTAGGAATCATTATTATTGATGAAGAGCATGAATCAAGTTATAAGCAAGAGGATAACCCAAAGTATCATGCAAGAGATGTAGCAGTGTGGAGAGGACAATACCATAAGTGTCCAATCGTTCTCGGAAGTGCAACGCCGACACTTGAATCGTTTGCTAGAGCGAAAAAAGGTGTCTATGGGTTGCTTACAATGGAAAAACGTATGAACAAACAAGCTTTGCCGACTGTAGAAATTGTTGATATGCGTGAAGAGCTTCGTGATGGAAATCGTTCAATGTTTTCAAAGGCACTGCATGAAAAAATAGCAGATCGATTAGAAAAGAAAGAACAAATGGTTCTCTTTTTAAATAGAAGGGGTCATTCTACGTTTGTGATGTGTCGTGATTGTGGGTATGTCGTACAATGTCCGCATTGTGATATTTCGTTGACATATCACAAAATGAACCATCGTTTAAAATGTCATTATTGTAGTCATGAGGAAAATATGCCAACGGAGTGTCCTGCTTGTAATAGTACGTATATTCGTTTCTTTGGTACAGGGACGCAAAAGGTTGAAGAAGAAATCACAAAACTATTCCCTGAGGCGCGGGTCATTCGAATGGATGTGGATACAACAAGCCGTAAAGGAATGCATGAAAAATTATTAAAGGCGTTTGGTGAAGAGAAAGCAGATATATTACTTGGAACACAAATGATTGCAAAAGGGCTTGATTTTCCGAAGGTGACGCTTGTTGGCGTTTTAACGGCGGATACGATGCTTCATCTACCTGATTTTCGGGCGAGTGAAAAGACGTATCAGCTATTGACACAAGTGAGTGGACGTGCAGGAAGACATGAATTGCCAGGGGAAGTTGTAATTCAAACGTATACGCCTGAACATTACAGTGTAGAATTAGCAAAGAATCAACAATATGATGTATTTTATGAGCACGAAATGCAAATGAGGCAAATGAGACAATATCCGCCATATTACTACGTTGTACTTGTAACTGTATCTCATCCGGAATTATTAAAGGCAGTCCAAGTGACGGAAAAAATTGTCGGTCATTTACGAACGCATTGTTCAAGGCAAACAATGGTGTTAGGGCCGGTTGCTTCAGCAATTCCAAGGATAAAAGATAGATATCGTTACCAATGCATGATAAAATACAAACGGGAACCAAACTTAAAGAACGTGCTCAAAATGGTAAATGAACATTATCAAGCAGAAATGCAAAAAGAGCTACAAATCTCAATTGATTTTAATCCAACAATGTTAATGTAGCGGAGGGAAATATGGCAGTTTTAGAAATTGTAAAGCATCCAAATGAAGTGTTAGAAACACCATGCGAAAGAGTAATTAACTTTGATAAAAAGTTAGTGAAATTGTTAAAAGATATGCATGAAACAATGTTAATTGCAGACGGAGTTGGTCTAGCTGCGCCACAAGTGGGGGTAAGCTTACAAGTTGCTGTTGTTGATATAGGTGATGATACGGGTAAAATTGAATTAATTAATCCTGTTATTTTAGAAAAACGTGGTGAACAAGTAGGTCCCGAAGGCTGCTTAAGCTTTCCGGGACTTTATGGTGAAGTGGAGCGTGCAGATTACATTAAAGTACGTGCACAAAATCGTCGCGGTAAAATATTTTTATTAGAAGCGGATGACTTCTTAGCGCGTGCAATTCAGCATGAAATCGATCATTTACACGGTGTTTTATTTACATCTAAAGTGAAAAGGTATTATGAAGCAGGCGAATTAGAATAGGTTTAAAAGGAGCGGTTTTTGAATGATGAAAGTAGTATTTATGGGGACACCGGACTTTTCTGTGCCGGTGCTTCGTCGTCTTATCGAGGACGGATATGACGTAGTTGGTGTTGTAACGCAACCTGATCGTCCAGTTGGTAGAAAAAAGGTTTTAACACCTACTCCTGTTAAAGTAGAAGCGGAGAAACATGGTATTCCAGTAGTACAGCCGTTAAAAATTCGTGAAAAAGACGAATATGAAAAAGTATTAGCACTAGAGCCAGACTTAATTGTAACAGCAGCATTTGGACAAATCGTACCGAATGAAATTTTAGAAGCGCCAAAGTATGGATGTATTAATGTCCACGCATCATTACTTCCAGAACTTCGCGGTGGTGCACCAATTCATTATGCGATTATGGAAGGTAAAGAGAAAACAGGTATTACAATTATGTATATGGTAGAAAAATTAGATGCGGGCGATATATTAACGCAAGTAGAAGTAGAAATTGAAGAGCGTGAAACAACAGGTTCATTATTTGATAAGTTAAGCGAAGCAGGAGCACACCTTTTATCTAAAACGGTTCCTTTACTAATTCAGGGTAAACTAGAACCAATTAAACAAAGTGAAGCTGAAGTGACGTTTGCATATAATATAAAACGTGAGCAAGAGATAATTGATTGGACAAAAACAGGTGAAGAAGTATACAATCACATTCGCGGATTGAATCCATGGCCAGTTGCTTATACGACTTTGGCAGGACAAGTTATTAAAGTATGGTGGGGAGAGAAGGTCTCTATTACAGAGAAAGCTGAACCAGGTACAATAGTAGCTCTTGAAGAAGATGGATTTGTTGTTGCAACAGGGAACGAGACAGGCGTTAAAATCACTGAATTGCAACCATCTGGTAAAAAGCGTATGAGTTGTTCACAATTTTTACGTGGGACAAAACCTGAAATTGGTACGAAGTTAGGAGAAAATGCATGAGACAAAATGTTCGTGAGTTAGCTCTGGATGGCTTAATTCAAGTAGAAAAAAGTGGTGCGTATAGCAACTTACTTTTAAATAATTTGATTGAAAAAAATACAATTGACAGAAAAGATATTGGTTTATTAACTGAAATGGTATATGGAACAATTCAACGTCGTGACACACTAGATTATTATTTACAACCATTTTTAAGAAAAAAGGTTGAAGCGTGGGTAAGAGTGTTGCTTCGCCTATCTCTATATCAAATGCTATATTTAGACCGAGTTCCAGAAAGAGCGGCTATTCATGAAGCGGTTGAGATTGCAAAGCGTCGTGGGCATAAAGGGATTTCAGGCATGGTGAACGGAGTATTGCGTTCAATTCAGCGAGAAGGTGTACCTTCGTTAGAAGAAATCGAAAATCCAGTAGAACGACTTGCGATTGCAACGAGTCATCCAATGTGGCTTGTACAAGAATGGGCATCCGAATATGGTTTAGAGACAGCAGAGAAAATGTGTGAAGTAAATATGTTGCCACCTGTACCAACAGCACGTGTAAATGTTGATAAAGTAACGGTAGAAGAAGCGGTTGCGTTATTAGCTGATGAGGGTATAGAAGCAAAACGTGGCGAATTGTCAGAGGATGCAATTCAAATTGAAAGAGGAAATGTCGCACATACAGAAGCGTTCAAAAAAGGTTTCCTTTCTATTCAAGATGAAAGCTCAATGCTTGTAGCACGTGCTTTAGAACCGAATAAAGGAGATACAGTTCTAGATAGTTGTGCTGCTCCTGGCGGAAAAACAACTCATATTGCAGAGCGTTTGGACGGAACTGGTAAGGTAATGTCGCTTGATTTACACGCACATAAAGTACGTTTAATTGAACAACAGGCGAAGAGACTTGGTTTAGAAAATGTAGAAACGATGGCTTTAGATGCTAGAAAAGTTCAAGAGCATTTTGCAAATGAATCTTTTGACAAAATATTAGTAGATGCACCATGTTCTGGATTTGGTGTTATTAGACGTAAACCTGATATTAAGTTAGGTAAAGATAAGGGCGATAGTGAAAGGTTATCAACGATTCAACTTGCGATACTAGAAAAAATAGCACCATTGTTAAAACAAGGTGGTCGCCTTGTTTATAGTACGTGCACAATTGAAAAAATAGAAAATGAACAAGTAATAAAGCAATTTTTACAAGAGCATCCTGAATTTGAATGGGATACTACGATAAAAGATCGCATGCCAGAAAAGTTAAATCCGTATATTGATGAAGGTCAAGTACGAATTTTACCGCATTATTTTGCAACAGATGGCTTTTATATTGCTTGTTTAAGAAAGAAGGTGTAGCATCATGGAAACGACTGTAAAAAAACAAAAGAAAAATCTAGAAACAAAGAAACCATCAATTTATTCTTTACAACTTCATGAAATGCAAGATTGGTTAAAGGAACAAGGAGAACCTAAGTTCCGTGCAGGACAAATTTTTGATTGGCTATATAAAAAACGTGTAAAAAATTATGAGGATATGTCAAACCTTGCTAAAGGATTGCGCGATAAATTGTCGAATTCCTTTGATATTACTACTTTAAACACTTTAGTAAAACAAACGTCTTCGGATGGAACGATTAAATTCCTATTCCAGTTATACGATGGATACTCTATTGAAACTGTACTAATGCGACATGAATATGGAAATTCCATTTGTGTAACAACACAGGTGGGTTGCCGCATTGGCTGTACGTTCTGTGCTTCTACACTTGGTGGGTTAAAACGAAACTTAGAGGCTGGAGAAATTGTAGCGCAAGTAGTAGAAGTTCAGCGTGCGCTTGATGAAACAGAAGAACGTGTAAGTTCTCTTGTTGTTATGGGAATTGGAGAACCATTTGATAATTATGATAACTTAATGTCATTCTTACGCATTGTAAATCATGAAAAAGGAATTCATATTGGTGCAAGACATATGACAGTTTCAACAAGTGGAATTGTTCCGAAAATTTATAAGTTCGCTGAAGAAGATATGCAAATTAATTTTGCGATTTCATTGCATGCTGCAAATACAGAGATACGTTCAAAATTAATGCCGATCAACCGTGCTTATAAGCTACCTGATTTAATGGAAGCTGTTAAATACTATGTAAATAGAACAGGGCGTCGTATTACATTTGAATATGGCTTATTTGGAGGAGAAAATGACCAAGTTGAGCACGCTGAAGAACTTGCTGCGCTCTTAAAAGGTGTAAAATGTCATGTAAACTTAATTCCGGTAAACTACGTGCCAGAACGTGATTATGTACGTACGCCACGAGAGCAAATTTTCTTGTTTGAAAAGACGCTAAAAGATCGTGGAGTGAATGTAACCATTCGCCGTGAACAAGGTCATGATATTGATGCAGCCTGCGGTCAGTTGCGTGCAAAGGAGCGCAAAGAAGAGACGAGGTGACTAGATGAAAGCCGTGTTTCTATCGGATAAAGGAAAAGTTCGTCAACATAATGAAGATAGTGCAGGAGTTTTTCGCAATTTAGATGGAAATATTTTAGCGGTAGTAGCAGATGGAATGGGAGGTCATCGAGCTGGCGATGTAGCTAGCTCGATGGCTATTCAATTATTCCATGATTATTGGAAGCAAACGCATAATATGAATGAGCCTAAAAAGGTAGAAAAGTGGTTACATACTAACGTTGGAATTATTAATGAGCGCATATATGCTTACTCTCAGCAGCATGTAGAATGTAATGGCATGGGAACAACGGTTATCGTGGCGATTTGTACACCTAGTTTTGTAACAATAGGTCATATAGGAGATAGTCGTTGTTATATGGTATCAGAGGGAGAAATATCGCTTGTAACGGAAGACCACTCACTTGTAAATGAACTTGTTAGGCACGGTGAAATTTCAAAAGAAGATGCAGAATATCACCCGAAAAAGAATGTTCTGTTAAGAGCGTTAGGAACAGAAGAAAAAGTCGGACTAGATGTTAAAACATTGGTGCTCGAAGAAGACGATCAATTGCTTCTTTGCTCTGATGGATTGTCTAACAAAGTCCCTATGGCTGATATGCAACAAATTTTACAATTGAATGAACAGCTCGAGGCGAAGGGAGAGCATCTCATTCAATTAGCAAATGATCGTGGTGGAGAAGATAATATTACCCTCGTTATTATTGATTATACGGATTCGACAAACGAAAGTAGGTGAAGTGCAACGTGCTGATTGGAAAACGCTTAAATGACCGTTATAAGCTGCTGAAAATGATTGGCGGTGGAGGAATGGCCAATGTATATTTAGCTCATGATGATATACTTGGTCGAGATGTAGCGGTAAAAATATTAAGACTCGACTATTCAAATAATGAAGAGTTTATTAAACGTTTCCATCGAGAAGCGCAATCTGTTACAACGTTGTCGCATCCAAATATTGTGAATATGTATGATGTTGGGGAAGAGGATGATATATATTATCTTGTAATGGAATATGTACCTGGACGAACATTGAAGCAATACATAATTGATCGGGGGATGTTACCGATAGGAGAGGCTCTTGATATAATGGAGCAGTTAACGTCCGCTATGGCACACGCCCATCATTTTGAGATTGTACATCGTGATATTAAACCGCACAATATTTTGATTCGAGATGACGGAGTGGTCAAAGTAACAGACTTTGGAATTGCGACAGCTACAAGTGCAGCAACGATTACACATACAAATTCGGTGCTCGGTTCGGTGCATTATTTATCACCAGAACAAGCGCGCGGTGGTATAGCGAATAAACAATCAGATATTTATTCACTTGGGATTGTTATGTTTGAATTGTTAACAGGAAGACAACCGTTTTCTGGTGAATCTGCTGTTGCAATTGCGTTAAAACATTTACAAAATGAAATGCCATCTCCAAAAAGATGGAATGAAAATATTCCACAAAGTGTTGAAAATATTATATTAAAGGCAACTGCGAAAGATCCGTTCCATCGATATCAATCTGCTAACGCGATGAAACGAGATATTGAAACAGCACTATACCCAGAACGAATAAATGAACAACCATTTTACATACCAGAAGATATGGAAGCAACGAAAGCGATTCCAATTATTCAACAAGAACAACTATTTCAAAATGTAAGTGATGAAACGATTGTATTAAAAGGAAGTAAAGTGGATGAACAAGTAAGAAAAGAAGAGACCAAATCAGGTAAGAAGAAAAAGCGAAATAATAAATGGCTGAAAGTTTTAATTACAACATTTTTACTTTTAGCGATAGGGATAACCTTAGCACTTACTGTTATTCCAGGCTTCTTTATTCCGAAAGATGTGAAGGTTCCTGATGTGGCTGGTATGAAATATACGACAGCTGTAAATACATTAGTTGAAAAAGGTTTTGAAGTTACTGAACCTAATCTTGTATATACAGATGATGTTGAAGCCGGAAAAGTGATAAAAACAGATCCTATAGCAGGAAGAGTAGTGAAAGAAAACTCTAAAATTACTATCTATCAATCAGGTGGGAAAAAGAAAAGTAAGATGCGTGATTTGACAGGAAAAGATTTCGAGAGTATAAGAGCTGAGTTAGAAGAAAAATATAAACAAGTTACAATAAATTATATTGAAAATGATAAGCCGAAAGGTGAAATTGTAGAGCAAATACCAACGCCTGATCAAATGGTTATAGAGGCAGAACAAGAACTGAAAATTTGGGTAAGTAAAGGACCTTATCAAATAAGACCAGGTGATTTTTCAGGATGGACTGAAAATAGTGTAAAAGGTTATTTAAATGAAAGAAAGCTTGTTTCTGATATAAAAAGAGAGTATTCAGATACGATTGATAAAGGTCTTGTTATTTCACAGTTACCAAAGCCTGGGACACCTTTAAAAGAAGGAGATAAAGTATCGATTGTTATCTCCGATGGTCCGAAGCCTAAAGTGACGAAAACGGTAAAAGTGGATAACATTTCTATCCCATATGAAGCTTCTGCAACAGGTGAGAAAAAGCCGCAAACAATAGAAATTTATAAAGAAGATATGCAGCAAAAAATGGATAAACCAGTTGAAACGAGAACAATTACTGAGTCAGCGATTATTTCTTTAGAGTTTGTAATTCAAGAAGGTGCAAAGGGACACTATAAAATTGTCCGAGATGGAGTAACGATTATGGACAAGGAAGTACCATATCCAGCTCAATAATAGTGAATTCCATCGTCCTTATATAGAAGATGGAATTTATTACTCTTGCCTGTTATGCTGTCTACATCGTGGACTGTATAACAGGCAAAAATATATGATTCAAAAAGCTGTAAAAGTGATACTGTTATAAATAATATTTCAAATTTGATGGTAGATTAAATATATGAACCTGGATATATATTTGGTGGGCTTTGAAATAATTGTTTAAAGAACGCTAGTCTATTCATATTTAATTGCAGTTTCATTTTATACAAAATAAAGGAGAATTATATGCCAGAAGGAAAAATTGTAAAAGCTCTAAGTGGGTTTTATTATGTGCAGAATGAGGAAGGGATTACACAATGTCGTGGGCGTGGTGTATTTAGAAAGAATAAAATTACGCCACTTGTAGGAGACCAAGTTGTTTTTCAAGCGGATAATCCGAGTGAGGGTTATGTGTTAGAAGTATTTGATCGGAAAAATGAACTTGTTAGACCTCCTATTGCTAATGTTGATCAAGCTATTCTTGTTTTCTCAGCGGTAGAACCAGATTTTAATCCAGGACTGTTAGATCGATTTTTAGTATTAATTGAATATCATAACATCAAACCAATTATTTGTATTAGTAAGATGGATTTAGTAGATGAAAAAATGAGAGAAACTGTTGAATCTTATGCAAATGATTATCGTGAAATGGGTTATGATGTGTTGTTTACTTCTATAAATACATCGGAAAGTATTGATATTCTGAAACCATTCTTAGAAGGTTGTATTTCCGTCGTTGCAGGTCAATCTGGTGTTGGGAAATCTTCAATGCTAAATGTATTACGTCCAGATTTAGAATTGAAAACTAATGATATTTCTTCACATTTAGGACGTGGAAAGCATACGACAAGACACGTAGAATTAATTACAGTTGGAAGCGGACTTGTTGCGGATACACCTGGTTTTAGTTCGCTTGATTTCATAGATATAGAGGTAGAAGATCTTACATATTGTTTTCCAGAGTTGAAAGAAGCGAGCCAATACTGTAAATTTAGAGGGTGTACACACCTTGCTGAACCGAAATGTGCGGTGAAAGCTGCGGTTGAAGAAGGAAAGATTACCGAATATCGTTATAAGAATTACAAACAATTCGTAGAAGAAATTAGAGAGAGAAAGCCGAGGTATTAGTCATGATTAAAATTGCACCATCGATTTTATCAGCAGATTTTTCAAGATTAGGGGAAGAGATTAAAGATGTAGAAAAAGGCGGAGCTGACTACATTCACGTCGATGTAATGGATGGGCATTTCGTACCAAATATTACGATTGGACCATTAATTGTAGAAGCAATCCGTCCGATTACATCATTACCGTTAGATGTACATTTAATGATTGAAAATCCTGATAACTATATCCCAACTTTCGCAAAAGCGGGAGCGGATATTATTACTGTTCACGTAGAAGCGTGTCCTCATTTACATCGTACAATTCAGTTAATTAAATCTCATGACATTAAAGCAGGGGTTGTATTAAATCCGCATACTCCAGTTTCAACGATTGAGCATGTATTAGAAGATATAGACATGGTATTACTTATGACAGTAAACCCTGGATTTGGCGGACAGAAGTTTATTCATTCTGTATTACCGAAAATCAAACAAGTTGCAGAAATGGTTAAAGAGCGAAATCTAGAAGTGGAAATTGAGGTTGATGGTGGTGTCAACGCTGAAACGGCAAGACTTTGTATTGAAGCAGGAGCGAATGTTCTTGTAGCGGGATCAGCAGTATACAATCAAAAAGACCGCGGTGAAGCAATTCGTGTAATTCGCGGATAAAGAACGAACCTTTATCCTAGTGAAGCTTCTAGTTCATTAAGACTTCACTATTTATACATGTTAGAGTGACAAATAAGGAGAAAGGCAATCTACCGAATGGCAGATTGCCTTTTTACAATAGAAGGGGAAGGAAAAATGATTATTCATATTTTAGCGGGAGGACCTGCAGAATACTGCGCAGATTTTTCTCGGTATGAAAATGAAGAAGTAGTTTGGGCGGCCGTTGATAGAGGAGTGTACCGTTTGTTGAAAAGAGGAATCACTCCGTCTGTTGCGTTTGGGGATTATGATTCAGTTACTGATGAGGAATTAGCATGGATGAGGCAGCAAACAAATGAATTACATATTGTCCCGCGAGAAAAAGATCAAACAGATTTAGAAATTGCAATTAGCTGGGCTTTAGAACAGAAACCAAAGTTAATTCGTATTTTTGGTGCTACTGGTGGAAGACTTGATCATGGTTTAGCAAATATTCAGATGCTTTTAAAGGGATTAGAAGTAAACATAGAAATGTGTATTGTGGACAATAAAAATGAAATAATGGTGAAAAAGTTTGGTATGTATATAATTGAAGGAAACGAACATTTTCCATACGTATCATTTGTACCAGTTACTGAAAGGGTAGAAGGTATTACACTTCACGGTTTTAAGTACCCTCTTACTAATAAAACAATAGAGTGGGGATCGACACTTTGTATTAGTAATGAACTCATTGAGGAAAAAGGTAATTTTTCATTTACTTCTGGCATATTAATGATGATAAGAAGCACTGATTGAAGAAACAATTTTGCTCCTTGCATCATATAGTGAACAAGTGGAGTAATGGGGATTAGGAGGGAAACCATGAGATTTTATACAATTAAGTTACCTAAATTTCTTGGTGGAATTGTTCGTGCGATGTTAAATACCTTCAAAAAAGACTAAAAAAAGCACCTATTACCGGTGCTTTTTCCAATGGTATAATAAAAAAAGAGCCTAGCGGCTCTTTTTTTTATTATTAAACACGTTCGATTTTGCCAGATTTTAATGCTCTAGCAGAAACGTAAACACGTTGAACTTTTCCGTCGATGCGTACGCGAACTTTTTGAAGGTTAGCGCCCCATTTACGTTTTGTAGCGTTCATTGCGTGAGAACGAGAGTTACCAGAACGAGCTTTTCTTCCAGTGATAGCACAAACACGAGCCATTTATATTTCCCTCCCTTAACTACCGTAACATACGTAATTTTTCAATGTTAGCCTTTTATGCGATGCTAAAAACACTACTATAATTTAACACAACTAAAAAGAGAATGCAACACCGTAGGAAAAAGAAATCAAGAAAAAATACTTGACACTATATGTCAATGAAGAAAAGGTGAAATCAAGAAAAATTGCTTGACATATTATAGTGGTACATGTTGTATAATAACAATGGACTATTTTGCTCATCATAAAAAAATGTAATTTAAAACATAAAATATGAGAGTGAAAAAGAAAGAACGATGGAATTTTCTTTAAAAAGATTATATGATAGTAACTAAAGTAGTCTAGCTCACTTTCACCATTTATGAAGGGGGAAACGAGATGTCAATTGAAATTAAAACGAAGTACGGTCAAATTGATATTAGTACAGATGTAATTGCAACAATTGCTGGAGGTGCCGCAGTAGATTGCTACGGTATCGTAGGTATGGCATCAAAAAATCAGTTAAAAGATGGATTAACAGAAATTTTACGAAAAGAAAACTTCACTAGAGGCGTTATTGTTCGTAAAAATGAAGATGAAGTACATATTGATATGTATATTATTGTGAGCTATGGTACGAAAATTTCAGAAGTAGCACATAACGTGCAGACTAAAGTGAAATATACATTAGATCAAACTGTAGGACTAGCAGTAGATTCTGTAAACATCTACGTACAAGGAGTTAAAGTAATAAACTTGTAATGTGCATTAAGGAGGAAAATCTGTGTCAATTCAAAAAATTGATGGAAAACGTTTATCACAAATGATCATTCAAGGAGCCAATAATTTAACAAATAATGTTCAGCTTGTTGATGCATTAAACGTATTCCCAGTTCCAGATGGCGATACCGGTACAAACATGAACTTATCAATGACTTCAGGCGCGCGTGAAGTGAAAGCAAATCCTTCACAGCATGCTGGTAAAGTTGGTGTAAGTTTAGCCAAAGGATTATTAATGGGAGCTCGTGGTAACTCTGGGGTTATTTTATCTCAGTTATTCCGTGGTTTCTCTAAATCCATTGAACAAAAAGAAGAATTAACGACAGTTGATTTTGCTGCAGCTTTAGAAGCTGGAGTAGAGGCAGCTTACAAAGCGGTTATGAAACCAATTGAAGGAACGATTTTAACGGTTGCAAGAGAAACGGGTAAATATGCAGTGACAGTTGCGAAAAAACAGCGCGACTTTGTTTTGTTTATGGAAAACGTTGTAAAAGAAGCGAACGCATCGTTAAATCGTACGCCAGATTTATTACCTGTATTAAAACAAGTTGGCGTTGTAGATAGCGGTGGTAAAGGTCTTGTTGTTGTATATGAAGGGTTTTTAGCTGACTTAAAAGGAGAAACGATTTCTTCTAATATGCCTGCCCAATCATCTATGAATGACATGGTACGTGCAGAACATCACCGTAGTGTACAAAGCCAATTGAGTACAGAAGATATTAAGTATGGATATTGTACGGAATTCATGGTGAAATTAGAGCCTGAAAAAATGAAGGAACATAATTTCTCTGAACAAAAATTCCGTGAAGATATTAGTGTGTACGGAGATTCACTACTTGTTGTATCGGATGATGAGGTTGTAAAGGTTCATATTCATGCGGAACATCCTGGAGATCCTATGAACTATGGACAACGTTACGGTAGTCTAATTAAGATCAAAGTAGAAAATATGCGTGAACAGCATACTGCTTTATTAGATGAACCTACCATGGTACCTGAACAAACGAATCAGCCAATAGAGAAACAACCGTATGGTATTGTAACTGTAGCTATGGGATCGGGTATTAAAACTCTATTTGAGAGCATTGGTGCAACGAAAGTTATCGAAGGTGGCCAAACGATGAATCCGAGTACGGAGGATATTGTGAAGGCGATTGAAGAGGCGAATGCTGAAAAAATCATCATCTTACCAAATAACGGGAATATCGTGATGGCAGCAGAACAAGCAGCGTCAGTTGTAGAACAAGAAGTTATTGTTATTCGTTCAAAAACAGTTCCTCAAGGTATGGCTGCAATGTTAGCATTTAATCCAGTTGGAACGCTAGAAGAGAATGAAGAAAACATGAAAGAAGCTTTAGCTCATGTGAAAACAGGTCAGATTACGTATGCTGTTCGTGATACGGAAATTGACGGTGTAGCGATTCAAAAAGATGATTTCATGTGTATTGCAGATGGAAAAATTGTATCTACAAATGCTGAGAAAGTAGGAGCTGCAAAGCAATTACTAGAAGCGCTAATTGATGAGGATTCTGAAATCGTAACGATTCTACAAGGTGAAGATGCAACAGATGAAGAAGTGGCTAAATTAGTTGCGTTTGTAGAAGAGAACTTTGAAGATGCAGAAGTAGAAGTACATGCAGGGAACCAACCGGTGTATTCTTTCATCTTCTCTGTAGAATAAGAAAAGATTCGATTTGAAAATAAATGGGTTACTTACTTGCTAATGGATAAGAAATAGTGATATGAAGTTTATTACTAGTTTTTATTCAAAAGGCTAGCATATTGATGATAGAAAAGAGCCTTGCTGCTAATAGTGAGGCTCTTTTCTTACGTATTGTACAACTTTGTTTTATCCCGCTATTTGTGGGCGGTAAAACTTCCACCCCCTATATTCGGCTGTAGCAAAGAAGTTAAGTGGGAGAATAACTGCCCGTAACCCCCCAATGATTATAGTTTCACTTTATATAGAGGGATTAGAGTAGTTTCTCTTAGAATGCCTATGATAGAATATATAAGGTGAAAGAGAGCGATTACAGATGTCAATGATATTAATGGATAATCAATAGAATGAATCAAAGAAAATAATGTGACGGAGCGTGAGAATCTTGAATGAAGTTGTACAAGTTCCTGTTACGGATGTAAAGGGAATCGGAGGAGAAACATCTGAGTTGTTACACGAGATGGGAATTTATACAGTTTCTCATCTATTAGAACATTTTCCGTACCGCTATGAAGACTATGCGATGAAAGATCTTGCTGAAGTAAAGCATGACGAGCGTGTAACGGTTGAGGGGAAAGTTCATAGTGCTCCTTTACTGCAATATTATGGGAAGAAGAAGTCACGTCTTACAGTTCGTGTTCTCGTCGGTCGTTATTTAATTACAGCTGTATGTTTTAATAGACCATACTATAAACAAAAGTTAAATTTAGATGAAACGGTAACGATTACTGGTAAATGGGATCAGCATCGTCAAACAATTGCTGTATCAGAACTGAATTTCGGACCGGTTGTACGACAACAAGAAGTAGAACCTGTATATTCAGTGAAAGGAAAACTGACAGTAAAACAGATGCGCCGGTTTGTTGCACAAGCATTTAAGGAGTATGGAGATTCTATAGTCGAAGTGTTACCAGATGGTTTGTTAAGTCGATATAAATTATTATCACGCTATGAAGCGCTCAGAGGGTTACATTTTCCAGTGGGACAGGAAGACTTAAAGCAAGCGCGTCGCCGTTTTGTATATGAGGAGTTTTTCTTGTTTCAGTTGAAAATGCAAACATTACGGAAAATGGAAAGGGAAAACTCGAAAGGGACGAAAAAGGAAATTTCATTAGTAGAATTGCAAGAGTTTACTGATGCGCTTCCGTTTCCATTAACTGGCGCACAACGCCGGGTTGTAGATGAAATAATGAAAGATATGATATCTCCGTACCGAATGAATCGATTATTGCAAGGGGATGTAGGTTCTGGGAAAACAGTTGTGGCTGCGATTGCTCTTTATGCGGCGAAATTGGCTCATTATCAAGGTGCTTTGATGGTTCCTACAGAAATTTTAGCCGAGCAACATTATCAGTCGCTCGCGGAGACGTTTTCACATTTCGGTATGAAGGTTGAATTGCTAACAAGTTCTGTTAAAGGTGCGAGACGTCGAGAAATTTTGTCGAGATTAGAACAGGGAGAAGTAGACATCCTTGTTGGAACGCACGCTTTAATTCAAGACGAAGTTATATTTCATAGGTTAGGTCTCGTTATTACCGATGAACAGCATCGATTTGGTGTGGGGCAGCGCCGGGTTTTACGTGAGAAAGGTGAAAGTCCAGATGTATTGTTTATGACGGCGACCCCAATCCCGCGTACGTTAGCTATCACTGCATTTGGAGAGATGGACGTTTCTATTATTGACGAAATGCCAGCTGGTAGAAAGGTAATCGAAACGTACTGGGCAAAACATGATATGTTAGATCGTGTCCTCGGCTTTGTGGAGAAAGAGATAAAAAAAGGAAGACAGGCATATGTTATTTGCCCTCTTATTGAAGAGTCTGAGAAGCTTGATGTACAAAATGCTATCGACTTACATAGTATGCTGACTCATCATTATCAAGGGAAATGCCAAGTTGGATTAATGCATGGGAGACTATCATCTCAAGAAAAAGAAGAGATAATGGGACAGTTTAGTGAAAATAAAGTGCAAATTCTTGTGTCGACAACAGTTGTTGAAGTAGGCGTGAATGTACCAAATGCGACTGTTATGGTTATTTATGACGCGGAACGTTTCGGTTTATCGCAGCTCCATCAGCTGAGGGGGCGTGTTGGGCGTGGTAGTGAACAATCATATTGTTTATTAATTGCGGACCCGAAATCAGAAACGGGAAAAGAAAGAATGCGCATTATGACTGAAACAAATGATGGATTTGTATTGTCAGAAAAAGATTTAGAGTTACGAGGTCCTGGGGATTTCTTTGGAAGTAAGCAAAGTGGTCTACCAGAATTTAAGGTTGCTGATATGGTACATGATTATCGGGCGTTAGAAACAGCAAGACAAGATGCAGCGATACTAGTTGATTCAGAAGCGTTTTGGCATAATGATCAGTATGCTTCGCTGCGTACTTATCTTGATGGGACAGGTGTGTTCCAGGGAGAGAAGCTCGATTAAAAGGAGTCTGCAAAAGTTTTTGTTGCATTCTACTTTTAATGATTATATACTACTTTTAGTACCTAGTCATAAAAATGGATGGTGCGGTATGAAAAAAAGAAGAAGTAAAAAAGAAAGACAAGAATTATTACAACAAACAATAGAAACGAATCCTTTTATAACGGATGAAGATTTAGCGGAAAAATTTCAAGTGAGCATACAAACTGTTCGTCTTGATCGTATGGAATTATCTATTCCTGAATTAAGAGAACGAATTAAGCATGTGGCTACAAAACAACATGAAGAAGATGTGAAATCTTTACCGTTAGAAGAGGTTGTCGGAGAAATTATTGATATAGAATTAGATAGACATGCGATTTCTATCTTTGAAGTAAAGGTGGAACATGTATTTAAAAGAAATCAAATTGCTCGTGGGCATCATTTGTTTGCACAAGCAAACTCACTAGCTGTTGCGGTTATTGATGAAGAATTAGCTTTAACTGCAAAGTCCACCATTCGATATATTCGTCCTGTAAAATTAGGAGAGCGTGTTGTTGCAAAAGTACGTGTTGAAGATGTAGAGAATGATAAAGGACGGACGGTTGTCAAAGTGCGTAGCTTTGTTGGAGAAGAACTTGTCTTTACAGGCACTTTTGAAATGTATCGATCTAGTAATTATAGTGAGGAAGGTAACAACTTATGAAAATCGCAATAGATGCAATGGGCGGCGATCATGCACCAAAGGCTGTAGTATTAGGAGCAATGAAAGCTATTAAGGAATACTCAGATTTACATATTACGTTAGTAGGGAAAGAAGAGGGGATTCGTCAATATTTAACGAGTGAAGAGCGAATTACTATACTTCATACGGACGAAAAAATCGAATCGACAGACGAACCAGTAAGAGCGGTTCGTCGAAAAAAACAAGCTTCAATGGTACTAGCGGCGCAGCAAGTAAAAGACGGCGTAGCGGATGCTTGTATATCAGCAGGTAGTACAGGAGCTTTGATGGCAGCTGGATTGTTTGTTGTTGGTCGTATGGAAGGAATTGAACGACCAGCTTTATCGCCTACAATGCCAACTGTTGATGGAGAAGGTTTTGTTATGTTAGATGTTGGAGCCAACGTTGATGCAAAACCAATTCATTTATATCAATATGCAGTAATGGGCTCTGTTTACGCAGAGAAGGTAAGAGGAATTAAAAATCCACGCGTTGGACTTTTAAACGTTGGAACAGAGGATGGTAAAGGAAACGAGCTTTCAAAACAAGTCTTTGCTATGCTCAAGGATGCACCAATTAATTTCGTTGGAAACGTTGAATCAAGAGATTTATTGCAAGGTGTAGCAGACGTTGTTGTATGTGATGGTTTTACGGGTAATGTAGCGCTAAAATCATTAGAAGGAACAGCACTTGCGTTATTTTCTATGTTAAAAGAACAATTAATGAGTTCGTTTACGAGCAAATTAGCAGCAGCGGTATTAAAACCAAAACTTATGGTATTGAAAGATAAAATGGATTATTCGGAGTATGGAGGAGCGGCGTTGTTTGGATTGAAAGCTCCTGTCATTAAGGCTCACGGTTCTTCTAATGACCAATCGATATTTAGTGCGATCCGTCAAACGAGAGAAATGGTAGCGAAAGAAGTAATTCCTACAATTTCAAGTGTAATGGAGAAGGAGCCGCTTCAATAAGAGGAGGATTTGAAATGGGAAAAATAGCATTTCTTTTTCCGGGCCAAGGTTCACAGGCAGTTGGAATGGGTAGACAGTTAGCGGAGAATAATAAAGAGGTTGCGAAAGTGTTTGCAAAAGCGGATGAGGTTTTGCATGATTCTCTTTCAGAAGTGATTTTTGAAGGACCGCAAGAAAATTTAACATTAACGACAAATGCGCAGCCGGCACTATTAACAACGAGCTTTGCAATTTTAACAGCTTTGAAGGAGTATGATATTACACCTGATTTTGTCGCAGGACATAGTTTAGGTGAATATAGCGCTCTTGTAGCTGCTGGTGCATTAACATTCGAAGACGCTGTATATGCTGTAAGGAAACGCGGGGAATATATGGAAGAAGCTGTTCCAGGCGGGGAAGGTGCAATGGCAGCTATTTTAGGTGCGGATCCGGATATGCTGAAACGAGTTACAGAAGAAGTAACAAGTGAAGGATATGCAGTGCAAATTGCTAATATGAATAGTACGAAGCAAATTGTTATTTCTGGAACAAAGCAAGGAGTAGAACTTGCTTCTCAAAGAGCGAAAGAAAATGGTGCTAAAAGAGCAATTCCGCTCAAAGTAAGTGGACCGTTTCATTCCTCGCTTATGAAACCAGCTGCTGAGAAATTCCAAAGTGTTTTAAATGAAATTACAATTCAAGACACGAATATTCCTGTTATTGCAAATGTTACGGCAGATGTTATTACGAGTGGTACAGATATTCAAGCAAAGCTAATTGAACAGCTCTATTCGCCTGTATTATGGTACCCATCTATTGAGTATATGGTGAATCAAGGGGTAGATACATTTATTGAAATCGGACCTGGAAAAGTACTTGCTGGTCTTATGAAGTCGATTGATTCTTCAGTGAAAGCATATGCGGTATATGATGAAGAGACATTAAAAGATACCATTTCAAATTTGAGAGGAGAAAGCTGATGTTAAAAGGGAAAGTAGCATTAGTAACTGGTGCTTCACGTGGGATTGGTCGTGCGATTGCTATTGATTTAGCGAAACAAGGGGCAAATGTTGTAGTAAATTATGCTGGTAATGAGCAAAAGGCGAATGAAGTAGTTGATGAAATAAAGAAATTGGGTTCAGATGCCATTGCAGTAAGAGCAGATGTTGCAAATGCTGATGATGTTACTGCAATGGTGAAACAAACTGTAGATACGTTTGGACAAGTTGATATTCTTGTAAATAACGCTGGTGTAACAAAAGATAATTTATTAATGCGTATGAAAGAAGAAGAATGGGATACAGTTATTAATACAAACTTAAAAGGTGTTTTCTTATGTACGAAAGCAGTATCGCGCTATATGATGCGTCAACGTCATGGACGTATTATTAATATCGCTTCTGTTGTTGGTGTAACAGGAAACCCAGGACAAGCAAATTATGTTGCTGCTAAAGCTGGTGTAATTGGATTAACAAAAACATCAGCAAAAGAATTAGCGAGCCGAAATATTACTGTAAATGCAATTGCTCCAGGGTTTATTGCGACTGATATGACGGATGTATTAGATGAAAATATAAAAGCCGAAATGTTAAAATTAATTCCTGCAGCTCAGTTTGGAGAAGCACAAGATATCGCAAATACTGTAACGTTTTTTGCTTCTGATCAAAGTAAATATGTTACAGGTCAAACGTTAAATGTTGATGGCGGTATGGTAATGTAATAAAAGAATCGATTTCACCTAGTTTTTTTGGACAATATTTTATATAATATTTGAGGGGAGGTGAATAGAATGGCAGATGTTTTAGAGCGTGTAACCAAAATTGTCGTTGATCGTTTAGGAGTAGAAGAAACTGAAGTAGTACCAGCTGCAAGCTTCAAAGAAGATTTAGGCGCAGACTCCCTAGATGTAGTAGAACTTGTAATGCAATTAGAAGATGAATTTGAAATGGAAATTTCTGATGAAGATGCTGAAAAGATTGCTACTGTTGGCGATGCTGTGACTTACATAGAGAGTCATCTATAATGCTTAAGTGAAGTCCCGTTTTTTAACGGGGCTTCTCGGCTTATATCTGGAGGGACCTATGCCGTACCGAAAACATAAAGAAAAAAAATACGAAGCAAAATATCGTGAAGCTTTTAAAGTATTTCAAGAAAAGATAGGTATTACGTTTACAGATGAAAAATTATTGATTCAAGCATTTACGCATTCATCGTATGTGAATGAGCATCGAAAAAAACCGCATGAGGACAATGAGCGTCTTGAGTTTCTTGGCGATGCTGTATTGGAACTCACTGTATCACAGTATCTGTTTCAAAAATATCCGACAATGAGCGAAGGAGAGTTAACAAAACTACGTGCAGCTATTGTATGTGAGCCATCTCTTGTTCGTTTTGCAAACGAAATGTCATTTGGTAGCCTTGTTTTATTAGGGAAAGGTGAGGAAATGACGGGTGGACGTGAACGACCAGCTTTATTAGCGGATGTCTTTGAAGCGTTTATTGGTGCCCTTTATCTTGATCAAGGGCTAGAAACAGTTTGGGGATACTTAAAAGAAGTTGTATATCCAAAAATTAATGAAGGTGCTTTTTCTCATGTGATGGATTATAAGAGTCAATTGCAAGAATTGATTCAGCGTGATGGTAGTGGCAATATTGAGTATCAAATTTTGCAAGAAAAAGGACCGGCCCACAACCGAGAATTTGTGTCCCGTGTAACTTTAAATAATGAGGCATTAGGTCTTGGAAGTGGTAAGTCAAAAAAAGAGGCAGAGCAACAAGCTGCTGCAGAAGCATTGAAAAAATTAAAAGAACAATCATGAGGAATCCCCCTTTGAATGAGGGGGATTCCTTATGCATAGAATGAAACTTTCCTTTTATTTATAAATAAAAGGAGTGGGAAATCCGTATAGTAGTTTGTTTTCGTACAGACAACGTTTACAACAACGGAGAATAGGAGGAAGGCCTTTCGTGTTTTTAAAAAGATTAGAAATAGCAGGATTTAAGTCTTTTGCTGAACGTGTATCTGTCGATTTTGTTCCAGGTGTAACTTCTGTAGTAGGACCTAACGGGAGCGGGAAAAGTAATATTACTGATGCAATTCGCTGGGTACTTGGTGAACAATCTGCAAAGTCATTACGCGGTGCAAAGATGGAGGATATTATTTTTGCCGGCAGTGATACGAGAAGAGCGGTTAATGTTGCTGAAGTTACATTAACTTTAAATAATGAAGACCAACGCTTACCGATTGAGTATAACGAGGTGTGTGTAACGCGTCGTGTATCTCGTTCGGGTGATAGTGATTTTTATATTAATAAACAATCTTGTAGATTAAAAGATATTATTGATTTATTTATGGACTCTGGTATGGGAAGGGAAGCTTTTTCGATTATTAGCCAGGGGAAAGTCGAAGAGATTTTGAGTAGTAAATCAGAAGAACGTCGTGGTGTATTTGAAGAAGCTGCGGGTGTGCTGAAATACAAACTTCGTAAAAAGAAAGCTGAAGGGAAATTGGCGGAAACACAAGAAAACTTAAATCGTGTACAAGATATTATTCACGAATTAAGTAGTCAAGTAGAACCACTAGAAAGACAAGCTTCTATTGCGAAAGATTATCTTGAGAAAAAAGAAGAATTAGAGAAAGTAGAAGCTGCGCTTATTGTACATGAAATTGAAGAATTACATGAAAAGTGGGAAGCGCTTCGAAATCAATTTGGGCATAATAAAGATGAAGAAGCTAAAATGTCGGCGAACTTACAAAAAAGTGAAGAAGAGCTTGAGGAATTACGCGGGCAATTACAAGCCGTTGATGAATCTGTAAATTCCTTACAAGAAGTTCTACTTCTGTCTAGTAAAGAACTAGAAAAACTAGAAGGGCAACGCGAGCTGTTAAAGGAAAGAAAGCAAAATGCAACGACACATTGTGCGCAGCTTGAAAAGCTAATTGTTGAGTTAACAGAGAAAACTACAAGTTATGATGGCGAAATTGAAACAAGTACAGAAGCTTTAATGCAATTTGTGAATCAAGTAAAAGAGTTGGAGAAGAAATTGCATGATAACGAGCAATTACTTGCGACTTTTGCTGAGAATTTAGAGGAACAAATTGAGAATTTAAAAGGTGACTATATTGAACTTTTAAATCAACAAGCAAGTCTTCGTAATGAATTATCTATGATTGAAGAACAATCAAAACAGCAAAACTCTAAAAACGAACGACTTGATGAAGAAAATGAAAAGTATGTACAGATGCGTGTGGAAATTACAGCAAAAAAGGCGAAACTTGTAGACAGTTATGAGCAAGCGAGAGAGAAAATAGCTGGCATTATTTCTAACATACAGAAGACAGAAATGGCACTTGGGAAATGTAAGTCACAGTATAGTGAAAATGAAACGAAACTGTATCAAGCGTATCAATTTGTGCAACAGGCGCGCTCTCGGAAAGAAATGTTAGAAGAGATGCAAGAGGACTACTCTGGCTTCTATCAAGGGGTACGTGAAGTATTAAAGGCTAGAGAAAATAGACTACAAGGTATTGAGGGAGCTGTTGCAGAACTTCTGACTGTGCCGAAAGAATATGAAATCGCAATGGAAATCGCCCTTGGGGCAGCGATGCAACATATCGTAGTACAAACAGAAGAGCATGCTCGTAATGCAATTGCATTTTTAAAGCAAAATAAACATGGCCGTGCAACGTTTTTACCTCAAGCTGTTATTAAAAGCCGATCGCTATCATTTGATCAATTACGCATTGTGAATCAGCATCCATCGTTTGTCGGTGTAGCGGCAGAACTTGTGCAGTACAATAATAAATATGAGAATGTAGTTTCAAGTTTATTAGGTACAGTTGTTGTTGCGAAAGATTTACGCGGAGCAAATGAGTTAGCGAAACAACTGCAATACCGCTATCGTATTGTAACACTCGAAGGTGACGTAGTGAACCCGGGTGGTTCTATGACGGGTGGAGCTGTAAAACAGGCGAAATCCTCTTTATTGGGACGTCAACGTGAACTTGAAGAGTGGACTAAGAAGCTAACTGACATGGAAGAAAAAACAACGAAGCTAGAAAACTTTGTTAAAGCAGTAAAGCAAGAGATTCAAGAAAAAGAAGTACAAATACGAGAGCTACGCCAAGGTGTAGAGACCGAACGTGTAGATGAACAGAAGCTAAGAGAAGAAATTAATCGTTTAGAATTAGATGAACATCGTATTAATGATCGTTTATCGATTTACGATTTAGAGATTGAAGGATTTTTACAAGATCAAGTAAAAATGCAAGGGCGCAAAGAAGAGTTAGAAAAGATTTTAGCGACTCTTCAAGCTGAGATTGGGGAATTAGATAGTAAAATCGTCGTTTTAACGAAACAAAAAAGTGAACAATATTCTTCAAAAGAAAAAGTTCAGAAGGAAATGACGGAGCTAAAAGTACAAGCTGCTGAACAACAACAACGTTTGTCTAATCAAAAAGAAAAAGTCGAACGATTGACGAAGGAAAAAGAAGAGACTGATGCGACGCTTGTAAAAACGAAAGAAGATTTAGCGTTCTTAAAGCAAGAGATGACATCTAATTCAAGTGGCGAAGAACAAATTACGAATATGATTGAGAAGAAAGCGTATGATCGTAATCAAACTTCGGAGTTAATTCGTTCTCGTCGTGAACAACGCGTATCATTGCAAGAAAGAGTCGAGCATTTAGAGCGCGGTGTGAAAGAAACAATAGGTAAACATAAATATATTCTTGAGATGCTGAAAGATCAAGAAGTGAAAATTAACCGACTTGATGTAGAGCTGGAAAATAGATTGCAACATTTACGTGAAACATATACTATTTCATTTGAAGCAGCAAAACTTAAGTATACAATGATGATGCCTGCAGAAGATGCACGTAAAAAGGTGAAACTAATTAAACTATCCATTGAAGAGTTAGGCGCAGTAAATTTAGGGGCAATTGATGAGTATGAACGTGTAGCAGAGCGCCATACATTCTTATTAGAGCAAAGAGATGACCTAGAAGAAGCGAAATCGACATTGCATCAACTTATTACGGAAATGGATGAAGAGATGAAAAAACGCTTTTCTACTACGTTCGAAGGGATTCGAACAGAGTTTCAATCTGTATTCTCTGAATTATTCGGGGGCGGTAGAGCGGATTTAGTAATGACAAACCCAGAAGATTTACTAAATACGGGTATTGATATTGTAGCGCAACCACCAGGGAAGAAACTACAAAATTTAGGTTTACTTTCAGGGGGAGAGCGTGCTTTAACGGCAATTGCGCTCTTATTTGGTATTTTAAAAGTACGCCCAGTTCCATTCTGTGTTCTAGATGAAGTGGAAGCAGCTCTTGATGAGGCAAACGTTGCTCGTTTTGCGCAGTATTTAAAGAAATTTAGTGATGAAACGCAGTTTATTGTAATTACACACCGAAAAGGTACAATGGAAGAGTCTGATGTATTGTACGGTGTAACAATGCAAGAATCAGGGGTGTCGAAGCTTGTTTCTGTTCGTTTAGATGATGGCGAAGAACTTGTTGCAAGTAGATAGGAAGGATGGGAAGTATGAGCTTTTTAAAAAAATTAAAAGAAAAAATTTCAAAACAAACGGATACGGTAACAGAGAAGTTTAAACAAGGATTAGAAAAAACGAGAAATTCATTTGCTGATAAAGTAAATGACTTAGTGTACCGTTACCGCAAAATAGACGAAGATTTCTTTGAAGAATTAGAAGAAATTTTAATTAGTGCGGATGTCGGAGTTTCGACAGTGATGGAATTAATTGATCAGTTGAAAGAAGAAGTGCAACGTCGTAACATTCAAGATCCGAAAGAAGTACAGGCTGTTATTTCTGAAAAGCTAGTGGGCATTTACAAAGGTGACAGCGATTTTAGTAATGAAGTTAATATACAAGAGGATCAATTAACAGTAGTTTTATTTGTTGGTGTGAATGGTGTGGGGAAAACGACGACGATTGGTAAGCTTGCACATAAATTTAAATCAGAAGGTAAGTCTGTCCTATTGGCGGCAGGAGATACATTCCGTGCTGGGGCGATTGAGCAATTAGAAGTATGGGGCGATCGTGTTGGTGTAGAAGTAATTAAGCAAGGATCAGGATCTGATCCAGCGGCTGTTATGTATGATGCTGTACAAGCGGCAAAGGCCCGTAAAGTGGATGTATTGCTATGTGATACAGCGGGACGCTTACAAAATAAAGTAAACTTAATGAATGAGTTAGAGAAAGTGAAGCGTGTAATTGAGCGTGAAGTACCAGGGGCTCCTCATGAAGTATTACTTGTTATTGATGCAACAACAGGGCAAAATGGTTTAAGCCAAGCGAAAACATTCCGTGAAGCAACGAATGTTACTGGTATTGTTTTAACGAAGTTAGATGGAACTGCTAAAGGTGGTATCGTCTTAGCGATTCGTAACGAAATGGATGTTCCGGTGAAATTTGTTGGGCTAGGAGAGCAAATGGATGATCTGCAACAGTTTGATCCAGAACAATATGTTTATGGTTTGTTTGCGAACGTAGTAGAAACAGAAGAAGTGTAAGTGAAAGAAGTGGTATTTCCGCTTCTTTTTTTATAAAAATATGTGATGTTAAGAAAAAAACTTGACACTCTTTTATACTCCATGTAAACTAAGTCATGTAAAGGGAAATCACTTAACAAAGGATGATCCAACATGCTCGAGAAAACAACGAGAATGAACTATTTATTTGATTTTTATCAATCGTTGTTAACGCAAAAACAAAGAAGTTATATGTCGCTTTATTATCTAGATGATTTATCTCTTGGTGAAATTGCGGAAGAATTTGATGTAAGTCGCCAAGCCGTGTATGATAACATTAAACGGACTGAAGCGATGCTTGAAGAATATGAAGATAAATTAGTATTACTTCAAAAGTTTCAAGAGCGACAGCGACTTGTTGCAAAGCTAAAACAGCTACTCAGCGAAGAAGAGCATGTGAATGAAGAAATGAAACAAGTTGTTGAAGCTATCGAAAAATTAGATTAGGAGGGCGGCAATATGGCATTTGAAGGATTAGCCGACCGACTTCAACAGACAATGCAAAAAATCCGCGGCAAAGGAAAAGTTTCTGAAGCCGATGTAAAAGAAATGATGAGAGAAGTTCGTCTAGCTCTTTTAGAAGCGGATGTTAACTTTAAAGTAGTAAAAGATTTTATAAAGCGTGTGTCTGAGCGTGCTGTCGGACAAGATGTAATGAAAAGTTTGACACCTGGACAACAAGTAATTAAAATCGTACAGGAAGAACTTACAGAACTTATGGGCGGAGAGCAAAGCAAAATTGCTGTTGCTAATAAGCCACCTACTGTTATAATGATGGTTGGTCTGCAAGGTGCGGGTAAAACAACGACGACAGGTAAGCTTGCAAATTTGCTTCGTAAAAAGCATAATCGTAAACCGATGCTTGTTGCAGCGGATATTTACCGTCCAGCAGCGATTAAACAGCTTGAAACATTAGGGAAGCAATTGGACATGCCTGTTTTCTCTTTAGGAGATCAAGTAAGTCCGGTTGAAATTGCGAAACAAGCGATTGCGAAAGCAAAAGAAGATCATCACGATTACGTTTTAATCGATACAGCGGGTCGCCTGCATATTGATGAAGAACTA
Source organism: Bacillus sp. RC51 (assembly GCF_044908115.1). NCBI lineage: Bacteria > Bacillati > Bacillota > Bacilli > Caryophanales > Bacillaceae > Bacillus > Bacillus sp. RC51. Next base: position 558,544 of record NZ_JBIYCW010000002.1, read on the forward strand.
ATGGGTGAATTAGCGAAAGTCAAAGAAGTTGCGAAGCCGGATGAAATTTTCCTTGTTGTCGATGCGATGACAGGACAAGACGCGGTAAATGTAGCACAAAGTTTCCATGAACAGTTAGGATTAACAGGTGTTGTACTAACGAAATTAGATGGTGATACGCGCGGTGGTGCGGCATTATCTATTAAGGCTGTAACAAATACACCAATTAAATTTGCTGGTATGGGTGAAAAACTAGATGCAATTGAAGCGTTCCATCCAGAACGTATGGCATCCCGTATTTTAGGGATGGGCGACGTCTTAACATTAATTGAAAAAGCGCAAGCTACAGTTGATGAAGAGAAAGCAAAAGAACTTGAGCAAAAAATGCGTACGCTTTCGTTTACGCTTGACGATTTCCTAGAACAACTTGGACAAGTGCGTCAACTTGGACCACTTGACGAATTGTTAGGAATGCTTCCTGGTGCAAATAAAATTAAAGGGCTGAAAAATGCACAAGTTGATGAAAAACAAATTGGGCATATTGAGGCAATTATTCGTTCTATGACTAAAGTAGAACGAGAACAACCGGAAATAATCAATGCTAGTCGTAAAAAGCGCATTGCCAAAGGTAGCGGTACAACGGTACAAGAAATCAATCGTCTAATCAAGCAATTTGATGATATGAAAAAAATGATGAAGACGATGACGGGAATGCAAAAAGGTAAGAAAAAAGGACTAGGTGGATTGAAGTTTCCATTCATGTAAGGAAAAAAGATGGCTCTGTTAAGAAAAAATACTTTACAAAGCAATAGTCTTTTTGCTAATATAATTATCTGTGTGAAATAAATTCGGAGGTGCTTTATAAATGGCAGTTAAAATTCGTTTAAAACGTATGGGAGCTAAAAAAACTCCTTTCTATCGTGTAGTTGTTGCAGATTCTCGTTCTCCTCGTGACGGACGTTTCATTGAGGAAATCGGTACTTACAATCCGGTTGCTCAACCAGCGGAAATTAAGATCAACGAAGAAGCAGCATTAAAATGGTTAGGAAATGGTGCTAAACCATCTGATACAGTTCGTAACCTTTTCTCTAACCAAGGTATCATGGAGAAATTCCACTTATCTAAACAAGGTAAGTAATTGAGGCAATGACAATGAAAATGTTAGTCGAGACAATTGTTAAACCTCTTGTGGATCATCCTGGAGATGTAAAAGTTACACAGGAACTTTGCAACGGAGAAATAAAGTATCGATTAACTGTACATCCTGAGGATGTTGGAAAAGTCATTGGAAAGCAAGGGAAAGTTGCGAAAGCGATTAGAATGCTCTTGTATTCAGTGGGACATCATAATGATGAGAACGTCACGCTGGAAATTCAATAAACGTAAAAAGGGCGAGGAGTTATTTCCTCTCCCTTTTTTAACATTTAAAGAGAAATTGCATGTTCCATATATAAAATGGAAATGCTTAATTTATATAGAAACCAGGGGTGACATACTATTTATGACAAAGTGGTTTAATGTAGGGAAAATTGTAAATACTCATGGCGTAAAAGGAGAAATTCGTGTTATTTCTCGTACTGATTTTCCAGAAGAGCGATATAAAGTAGGGAACACGTTATACATATGGGATGAGAAAGGTACAGACTATCTTACAGTGAAGGTAACTTCTCATCGTCAACATAAGACATTTGATTTATTAACACTTGAAGGATACAACAATGTAGATGAAGTAGAGAAGTTAAAAGGTTCTTTAATAAAAGTACCAGAAGAGCAGTTAGGCGAACTAGCTGAAGGCGAATACTACTACCATGAAATTATTGGTTGCAACGTTGTAACGGAAGAAGGAGAAGCGTTAGGGACAATCAAAGAGATTCTATCTCCTGGTGCGAATGACGTTTGGGTGATTAAACGTCCAAAGGGTCAAGATTTGTTAATTCCTTATATTGATGACGTTGTACTTCAAGTTAACATTGAAAATAAATTAGTAACCATTCATGTAATGGAAGGGCTACTATAATGAAAATTGACATTTTAACATTGTTTCCAGATATGTTTACGGGTGTATTTGGGTCTTCAATTTTAAAGAAAGCACAAGAAAAAGAAGCGGTAGAGCTTCGTGTTGTCAATTTTCGTGAGTATACAACTAGTAAGCATAATAGTGTAGATGATTATCCGTATGGTGGGGGCGCTGGTATGGTATTAACCCCACAGCCTATCTTTGACGCAGTAGAAGAGTTAACGAAGGAAACAGACCGTAAGCCGAGAATCGTCTTAATGTGTCCACAAGGAGAGCGTTTCACGCAGAAGAAGGCAGAAGAGCTTGCTGGAGAAGAGCATGTTATTTTTGTATGTGGCCATTATGAAGGATACGATGAACGAATTCGTGAGCATCTTGTAACAGATGAGATTTCTATTGGGGATTACGTATTAACGGGTGGAGAATTGGCTTCTATGGTAGTCACTGACAGTGTTGTACGTCTTTTGCCAGGAGTACTTGGGAATCAAACGTCACAAGTGGAAGACTCTTTTAGCACAGGTTTGTTAGAGCACCCACATTATACACGTCCTGCTGATTTTCGTGGTATGAAGGTACCGGATGTACTAATGTCAGGAAATCATAAAAACATTGATGAATGGCGCCATAAAGAGTCACTACGTCGTACGTACACACGTAGACCGGATTTACTGGAAGAACGAGAATTATCTAAGCAAGAAGAGAAATGGCTGGAACAGATTAAAGAAGACCGATAAGGGCTTGATATATTTTCTATTGCAACAGTCCTAGCAATATGCTATTATAACATTTGTGCTACTGAAATCAGTAGCCGTATTAACGATGTTCCGCTGTAATTTAATAAGACTTTATAAGAGCATCTGTTTAAAGGAGAGAATTTAATATGCAACAATTAATCACAGAAATCACAAAAGGCCAATTGAAAACTGACCTTCCTTCATTCCGTCCTGGAGACACTTTACGTGTACACGTAAAAGTAGTTGAGGGAACTCGTGAAAGAATTCAGCTTTTCGAAGGTGTTGTAATTAAACGTCGTGGTGGCGGAATCAGTGAAACATTCACAGTTCGTAAGATTTCTTACGGTGTAGGTGTTGAGCGTACATTCCCAGTTCACACGCCAAGAATCGCGAACATCGAAGTACTTCGCCGTGGTAAAGTACGTCGTGCTAAGTTATACTACTTACGTAACCTTCGCGGTAAAAAAGCACGTATTAAAGAAATTCGATAAGACATGTATGGGAGCTTGTAAATACACAAGCTCCCTTTTTCCAATCTATATGAAATTTTGGTATAATACGAGCAGCTTACATAACAGTGGAGGGGAAAGCATGAAGAAAGAGAAGAGCTCACTTTGGGAATGGATCAAAGCAATTTTGATTGCTGTTGTATTAGCGGGCGTAATTAGACAGTTTTTCTTTGCCCCAATTCTCGTAGACGGTGTATCGATGTCGCCGACTTTACATGACCGTGATCGAATGATTGTTAATAAAATTGGCTATCACATAGGTGATCCGAAACGCTTTGATATTATTGTATTCCGAGCGACGGAAGAAAAAGATTATATTAAGCGTATTATTGGCCTGCCAGGCGACGAAATCGAATACCGTAATGATAAACTATATGTTAACGGGAAACCTTATGAGGAGCCGTATTTAGATAAGCAGAAAAAACAACTTGCTGACGGACCGCTTACATATGATTTTACTCTTGAAGAAATGACAGGAAAGAAAACTGTTCCAGAAGGTCAATTATTTGTTTTAGGCGATAATCGTCGTTTTAGTAAAGATAGCCGTTCGATTGGTACAATTTCAATGGACCAAATGATAGGTAAAGCAAATATGCTATATTGGCCGTTAAAAGATGCACGTATTGTGAAATAAAAGAAAAAGAAGGTGGCAACATGGTAATTCAATGGTTCCCAGGACATATGGCAAAGGCTAGACGCCAAGTAACAGAAAAATTAAAGTTAATTGATGTTGTAATTGAGCTTGTAGATGCTCGATTACCTTTATCTTCTCGTAATCCAATGATTGATGAAATTATTACACATAAACCAAGGCTTGTTGTTTTAAATAAAGCGGATATGGCGGATGATCGTCTTACAAAGCAGTGGATTGCATATTTTGATGAAAGAGGTCAAAAGGCAATTTCAATTAATGCGCAAGCTGGACAAGGTATGAAGGAAATTGCAGCAGCTTGTAAAGTTCTTGTCAAAGAAAAATTCGATAAAATGGTTGCTAAAGGTATTAGACCAAGAGCAATTCGTGCTTTAATTGTAGGTATTCCAAACGTTGGTAAATCTACACTGATTAATAAATTAGCGAAGAAAAATATAGCAAAAACAGGAGATCGTCCTGGTGTGACAACGGCCCAGCAGTGGATTAAAGTTGGGAAAGAAATGGAATTATTAGATACACCAGGTATTTTGTGGCCTAAATTTGAAGATGAATTAGTTGGTCTTCGTTTAGCGACGACTGGTGCAATTAAAGATTCTATATTAAATCTACAGGATGTAGCTATTTATGCGTTACGTTTTATGGAAAAACATTATCCAGAACGTTTAAAAGAGCGATATAATTTAAATGACATTCCAGAAGAAATTGTGGAGTTATTTGATGCAATTGGAAAAAATAGAGGTTGCTTAATGGGCGGCGGAATGATTGATTATGATAAAACATCTGAGCTTATACTTCGTGAGCTTCGTGGTGGAAGATTTGGAAAAATGACGTTTGAAACACCAGAAGAGTTTGCAGAGCAGGTAGAAGATGCAGAAAAAGTAGAAGAAGTATAAGACGTGCGTTTGTACGTCTTTTCTTTTTGGTTACGTTTAAAAGGAGTGTAAATAGATGCAAAAAATGACTATTCATGAAGCGGAATGTTTGCTGCAAGAAATTATGAATGAAGAAGACGAGCGTTTTCAAATGTTAGTGAAAGATGAGCGAAAAGGTGTTCAAAAACTAATTTTGAAGTGGTATAAACAAAAAGAGTTAGCGCAAAAAGAAAGAGAAAAATTTCTAGAAATGTCAAAGTACGAAAATGAGTTACGTGAAAAAGGGCTCACATACATTGCTGGTATTGATGAAGTGGGTCGTGGGCCGTTAGCAGGACCGGTTGTGACGGCGGCTGTCGTCCTTCCGGAAGATTTTTATATTCCAGGATTAAATGACTCGAAAAAATTAAGTGAAGCGAAACGTGAGCGTTTTTATGATGAAATTAAAGAGCATGCAATTGCGATTGGAGTTGGAATTATATCACCACAAGTTATTGATGAAATAAATATTTATCAAGCGACGAAGCAAGCGATGTTAGATGCCGTTGCTAATTTATCATGTACACCAGAATATTTATTAATCGATGCGATGAAGCTTCCTACATCAATTCCGCAAACATCAATCATTAAAGGTGATGCGAAAAGTGTCTCTATTTCAGCTGCATCTATTATTGCGAAAGTGACGAGAGATCGCATGATGAAAGAGTTAGGAGGAAAGTATCCTGCATATGGATTTGAACAACATATGGGATATGGGACGAAACAACATTTAGAAGCGATTGAAGCGCATGGAGTATTAGAGGAACATCGAAAATCATTCGCGCCAATTAAAGATATGATTCAAAAATAAGCTGTATATTCACAGCTTATTTTTTATTTTGGTATATAAACATTATTATTTCCGAAAAAGAATAAAGCGATTTCAGTTTTCTGACACTTTATTGTAGACAGCGTGCCAATCATCTTATACAATGGCAATGTAATGTTTTTTAAACATTAAAAAACTTTTCGAGTAAAACAGGAAAACAGGGGAGGATGGGACCATGAATATCCATGAGTACCAAGGTAAGGCAGTCCTTAGAAGCTATGGGGTTAGCGTTCCGAACGGGAAGGTTGCATTTACAGTAGAAGAAGCTGTAGAAGCAGCGAAAGAATTAGGAACGGAAGTATGTGTAGTTAAAGCGCAAATTCACGCTGGTGGACGCGGCAAAGCTGGCGGTGTAAAAGTTGCGGAAAATTTAGAAGAAGTTCGTACATATGCAGAAAGCATTTTAGGAACTACACTTGTGACGCATCAAACAGGTCCTGAAGGTAAGGAAGTAAAACGCTTACTTATCGAAGAAGGTTGCGATATTAAAAAAGAATATTATGTAGGTCTTGTATTAGATCGTGCAACTTCTCAAGTTGTTTTAATGGCATCTGAAGAAGGTGGAACAGAAATTGAAGAAGTAGCAGAAAAAACGCCTGAAAAAATCTTTAAAGAATATATTGATCCAGCAGTAGGTTTACAAGGTTTCCAAGCGCGTAGAATCGCGTTTAACATCAATATTCCAAAAGAACTTGTAGGACAAGCTGTGAAGTTTATGATGGGCTTATACAGTGCGTTTATCGAAAAAGATTGCTCTATCGCTGAGATTAATCCACTTGTTACAACAGGTGACGGTAAAGTTATGGCGTTAGATGCAAAATTAAACTTTGATTCTAATGCGTTATATCGCAATAAAGATATTTTAGAACTTCGTGATCTTGAAGAAGAAGATTCAAAAGAAATTGAAGCTTCTAAATATGACTTAAACTACATTCCTTTAGATGGAAATATCGGTTGTATGGTTAATGGTGCAGGTTTAGCAATGGCTACAATGGATATCATTAAACATTACCATGGTGACCCGGCTAACTTCTTAGATGTTGGTGGCGGTGCAACAGCTGAAAAAGTTACAGAAGCATTCAAAATTATCCTTTCTGACAAAAATGTAAAAGGTATCTTCGTTAACATTTTTGGTGGCATTATGAAGTGTGATGTTATCGCAGAAGGTGTTATTGAAGCGACGAAGCAGGTAGGTCTTGAGTTGCCTTTAGTTGTACGTCTTGAAGGTACAAACGTAGAGCTAGGAAAGAAAATTTTAAATGAGTCTGGTTTAAATATTGTTGCAGCAGAATCTATGGCAGACGGTGCACAAAAAATTGTTTCACTAGTGGGCTAATAGAAAGCGGGGGAGAAAAATGAGCGTATTAGTTAATAAAGATACAAAAGTTATTGTTCAAGGTATTACAGGTTCTCAAGGATTATTCCATACAAAGCAAATGATTGAATACGGTACGAAAATTGTAGGTGGTGTAACACCAGGTAAAGGTGGCACTGATATTGAAGGCGTACCAGTATTTGATACAGTAGAAGATGCTGTGAAAGCAACAGGCGCAAACGCTTCAGTTGTATACGTTCCACCCGCTTTTGCGGCTGATGCAATTATGGAAGCAGTTGATGCAAAGGTTGATTTAGTAGTATGTATTACTGAAGGAATCCCTGTATTAGATATGGTAAACGTAAAGAGATATATGGCGGGTAAACATACACGTTTACTTGGACCAAACTGCCCTGGTGTCATTACACCTGACGAATGTAAAATTGGTATTATGCCAGGATATATTCACAAAAAAGGTCATGTTGGTATCGTATCTCGCTCTGGTACATTAACGTATGAAGCTGTACATCAGTTAACGCAAGAAGGTATTGGCCAATCTACTGCTGTAGGTATCGGGGGAGACCCTGTTAACGGTACGGACTTTATTGATGCGTTAAAAGCATTTAATGAAGATGAAGAAACGCATGCTGTAATTATGATTGGTGAAATCGGCGGTACGGCAGAAGAAGAAGCAGCAGAATGGGTACAAGCTAATATGACAAAACCAGTTGTAGGCTTCATTGGTGGTCAAACAGCGCCTGAAGGCAAACGTATGGGTCATGCTGGGGCGATCATTTCTGGCGGCAAAGGAACTGCTGCTGAAAAGATTAAAACAATGGAAGCTTGTGGTATTAAAGTAGCGGAAACACCAGCTGTTATGGGTGAAACATTAATCTCTGTTTTAAAAGAAAAGGGATTATTTGAGACTTGTAAAAACTACTAATCTTTTTGAAAGGCACCTTCTTATTAGAGGGTGTCTTTTTACACATTTTTTGTTTACATAATAAAAATTATGGGTAAGGAGAATTTGGATGAAAAGAGAACGTTTATTGCACCTTCATTACATGTTGGCGGATCATTGGAAGGCGATGGAGAGACTACTATATGTTGATCCAGAACTGAAGGGAATATACAATTTTAGTCCGAAACAATTTGAATATCACGCTGGAATATCCTCGGAAAAATCTTTAGAACTAGTAAATTTTCTTCAAATTTCAAATCTCCAACAATATGTATCCCAGTTAGAAAAAAAGAGAATATTTTATATAACAATATGGGATAAGGACTATCCACAATTACTGCGAGAAATACAAGATCCCCCTTTTGTTTTATACGGAAAAGGAGAAAGAGATTTTCTAAATAAAGTAAATAAATTAGCGATTGTTGGAACGAGAGAACCGTCTTTATATGGGAAGGAGAGTATGAGGTTTATCTTACACCCTTTGCTTGAAAAAGAATGGCTTATTGTTAGTGGGTTTGCAAGAGGGATAGATACAATTGCTCATGAAGTTACAGTAAGGCAGTATTGCCCGACCATTGCAATATTAGGACACGGATTATCTTATATGTATCCAAAGGAGAATAGAGGTTTGTATGACATGTGGAAAGATTATATATTGTTATTGACAGAGTATCCGCCTCATTATGTGCCGAAAAAATGGTATTTCCCAAAAAGAAATCGAATTATTAGCGGTATAAGTAAAGGTGTTTTAGTTGTAGAAGCAAAAACGAGAAGTGGATCCCTTATTACTGCAGACCTTGCGCTAGAACAAAATAGAGAGGTGTTTGCGCTTCCTGGACCTATATTTATAGAGAGTGCAGCGGGAACGAATCATCTAATTCAACAAGGCGCAAAGCTAGTAAGAAATGCGGAGGATATCCTTGAAGAAATTTTAAATTAACCATATATTTTTATGTTTTTATTAAACAATTATTGACAAATGGTAGATTGTCGCTGTATGGTATATTCATTCTTGATTGACAAAAACAAGAGAAATCAATAAGATTGATGAAGACTTGAATCCACCTCTTAAGGAGGCACTAGCATGTCAGATTACCTCGTAATCGTGGAGTCGCCTTCTAAGGCGAAGACCATTGAAAAATATTTAGGGAAAAAATACAAAGTCGTCGCGTCCATGGGACATGTCCGCGATTTACCTAAAAGCCAAATGGGGATAGAAGTAAAGAATAACTTCACCCCGAAGTATATTACCATTCGTGGTAAGGGTCCCGTTTTAAAAGATTTAAAATCAGCGGCAAAAAAAGCAAAGAAAGTCTATCTCGCGGCCGATCCGGATCGTGAGGGAGAAGCAATTGCTTGGCATTTAGCAAATACGTTAAATGTGGACGTTGAATCAGATTGCCGAGTTGTATTTAATGAGATTACAAAAGATGCAATAAAAGAATCATTTAAATATCCTCGTGCAATTAATATGGATTTAGTAGATGCACAACAGGCAAGGCGTATACTCGATCGTCTTGTTGGTTACAATATTAGTCCTTTATTATGGAAGAAAGTAAAAAAAGGATTAAGTGCAGGACGCGTACAATCTGTAGCAGTTCGTTTAATCATCGAACGTGAAAAAGAAATTCAAAGTTTTGAACCTGAAGAATTCTGGACAATTAAAACAGAATTTGTGAAAGGGAAAGACATATTTGAAGCAAGCTTTTACGGTGTAGATGGTGAAAAAGTTCAATTAACGAACGAAGCACAAGTGAACGAAATAATCGAAAAGATGAAAGACAATGCGTTTTCGGTTGAAAATGTAACGCGAAAAGAGCGAAAGCGTAACCCTGCATTACCGTTTACAACATCTTCCTTGCAACAAGAGGCAGCGCGTAAGTTAAATATGCGAGCAAAGAAAACAATGATGCTTGCACAGCAGCTGTATGAAGGGATAGATCTTGGAAAACAAGGGACTGTAGGTCTTATTACGTATATGAGAACTGATTCAACACGTATCTCAGAAACAGCTCAAACAGAGGCTCGTGATTACATTACTGAGGCGTTTGGTGCGGAATACATAGGAACAGAGAAGAGGAAAGAAACGAAAAAGTCGAAAGCACAAGATGCGCATGAGGCGATTCGTCCTACTTCGGTAATGAGAAAGCCAGAGGAACTAAAAAGTTTCTTAAGTCGTGATCAACTCCGTTTGTATAAACTGATTTGGGAGCGATTTGTTGCAAGTCAAATGGCATCTGCTATAATGGATACTGTTACAGCGAAACTCATTAATAACAATGTTCAGTTCCGTGCAAGTGGATCAGTTGTAAAGTTCCCAGGATTTATGAAAGTGTACGTAGAGTCGAAAGATGATGGTGCGGAAGAAAAGGATAAGATGTTGCCACCGTTAGAAGTAGGTGAAACTGTATTTTCAAAAGATATAGAACCAAAGCAACATTACACACAGCCTCCGCCGCGTTATACAGAGGCTCGTCTAGTAAGAACACTTGAAGAGCTTGGAATTGGGAGACCGTCTACTTATGTACCGACACTTGAAACAATCCAAAAACGAGGATACGTTGCTTTAGATAATAAACGCTTCGTTCCGACTGAGCTTGGTGGAATAGTAATCGAACTTATTTTAGAGTTTTTCCCAGAAATTATTAACATTGAATTTACTGCCAATATGGAGCAAAGCCTTGATGAAGTAGAAGAAGGAAATGCAAATTGGGTGAAAATTGTTGATGATTTCTACGTAGGATTTGAACCGCGTTTAGAAAAAGCGGAAAAAGAAATGCGTGAAGTGGAAATTAAAGATGAACCAGCTGGGGAAGACTGTGAATTATGTAGTCACCCGATGGTTTTTAAAATGGGTAAATATGGGAAGTTTATGGCTTGTTCAAATTTCCCGGAATGTCGTAATACAAAACCGATTGTAAAAGAAATCGGTGTTACTTGTCCGAAGTGTGATAAAGGGCAAATTATTGAACGCCGTAGTAATAAAAAGAAACGCCTTTTCTACGGATGCGGTACGTATCCAGAATGTGACTTTGTATCTTGGGATAAGCCGATTGGTCGTAAATGTCCGAAGTGTGAAGGTATGCTCGTAGAGAAAAAGTTAAAAAAAGGCGTGCAAGTACAATGTATTTCGTGTGATTATGAAGAAGAACAACAAATGTGAGCGTAACTGCTCACATTTTTTTCGGGAAGAAAAGGAAAGGTGATATATATGACAACACAAGTAGTAAACGTCATTGGCGCAGGTCTTGCAGGAAGCGAAGCAGCTTACCAAATTGCAAAGCGTGGTGTCCAAGTAAAATTATATGAAATGAGACCAGTAAGGCAAACACCAGCTCATCATACAGATAAATTTGCTGAATTAGTATGTAGTAACTCACTTCGTGCAAACACATTAACAAATGCTGTTGGTGTTATTAAAGAAGAAATGCGTCTAATGGATTCTGTCATTATTCGTGCAGCTGATGAGTGCTCTGTACCAGCAGGAGGTGCTTTAGCTGTAGACCGTCATGAATTCGCGGCGAAAGTGACTGAATATGTGAAAAATCATCCGAACGTAACTGTAATGAATGAGGAAATCACTGAAATTCCAGAGGGACCAACTGTTATTGCGACAGGTCCACTTACGTCTCCGGATCTTTCTGCACAATTAAAAAAATTAACAGGTGAAGATTATTTTTATTTCTATGATGCTGCAGCGCCGATCGTTGAGAAAGACAGCATTGACATGAATAAAGTATATTTAAAATCCCGTTATGATAAAGGTGAAGCGGCATATTTAAACTGTCCAATGACAGAAGAAGAGTTTGATCGTTTTTATGAGGCTTTAATTGCTGCTGAGACAGTGCCTTTAAAAGAATTTGAAAAAGAAATTTTCTTTGAAGGTTGTATGCCAGTAGAAGTTATGGCAAGTAGAGGGAGACAGACGTTAGTATTTGGACCGATGAAGCCTGTTGGGTTAGAAGATCCGAAAACAGGGAAAACACCGTATGCGGTTGTTCAGTTACGTCAAGATGATGCAGCAGGAACATTATATAATATTGTAGGCTTCCAAACACATTTAAAGTGGGGGCCACAAAAAGAAGTGTTACAGCTAATTCCAGGACTAGAAAACGCAGAGATTGTACGTTATGGTGTAATGCATCGTAATACGTTTATTAATTCGCCTAATTTGCTTCGTCCAACATATCAATATAAACAACGTGATGATTTATTCTTCGCTGGTCAAATGACTGGTGTAGAGGGTTATGTTGAATCAGCAGCATCAGGATTATTAGCGGGTATTAACGCTGCTCGACTTGTACAAGGTGAAGAGCCAGTTGTATTACCACCTGTAACTGCAATGGGAAGTATGGCGAATTATATTACTGCGACAAATGCGAAAAACTTCCAGCCAATGAATGCAAACTTTGGTTTATTTACACCGTTAGAGAAGAAAATTAAAAAGAAACAAGAGCGAAATGAAGCATATGCTACACGCGCTTTGGAAACAATTCAAAATTTTGTAAATATTTAATTAAATTTCTTGCAAAGGCTACTAAGTTGTGATACGATTTAGTAGCCTTTATTGAGGTGAATTATATGGATGTGAATGTGAAGAAATTGTTACAATTATTCGTTGGATATTTACAAATTGAAAGAAATTATTCAAAATATACAATTGCAAGTTATCAAAATGATTTAGAACATTTTGTGCAATTTATGGAGCGAGAAGGCATATCCTCTTTTTTAGATGTTACATACGCGGATGTTCGTTTATACTTGACGACGTTGCACGATCAGAAGTTAGCCCGTAAATCTGTCGCAAGGAAAGTATCAAGCTTACGAAGTTTATATCGTTTTTTGATGCGTGAAGGTTATCAAAAAGATAATCCGTTTGCACTTGCGTCACTTCCCAAGAAAGAATTGTCAATCCCAAAGTTTTTATATGCTGAAGAGTTAGAGGAATTGTTTGAAGTTTCTGATACAGGGGCACCATTAGGTCAAAGGAATCAAGCTTTATTAGAGTTGATGTATGCAACTGGGATTCGTGTAAGCGAATGCGTTAATTTGCAACTTACCGACATTGACTTTGCAGTGGGAACAATTTTAGTGATGGGAAAAGGGAAAAAACAAAGATATATTCCGTTCGGAAGCTATGCACAAGATGCTTTAATTACTTATATAGAGAACGGGAGAAAACAGTTAGCTCAAAAGACTGAAGAACAATCTCATATGGTATTTTTAAATGCGAAAGGTAAGCCGTTAACAGATCAGGGTGTACGTTATGTTTTGAACGAACTCATTAAGAAAGCTTCACTTACAATGCGGATAAGTCCCCATATGTTAAGGCATACATTTGCTACACATATGTTGGATGAAGGAGCGGATTTACGTACTGTGCAGGAGCTATTAGGTCATGAGAATTTGTCAACCACACAAATTTATACGCATGTCTCTAAAGAAAGATTGCGTTCTGTGTACATGAAGCATCACCCGCGGGCATAAATTGCTTTTAAGGCTATAAAAACATATAAAGGAGTTTTTTCTATGGGAAATTTCCACGCTACAACGATATTTGCAGTTCATCATAATGGAGAATGTGCAATGGCTGGAGATGGTCAGGTAACGATGGGGAATGCTGTTGTAATGAAACATACAGCTCGCAAAGTTCGCAAACTTTTCCAAGGGAAAGTTTTAGCTGGTTTTGCAGGATCAGTTGCTGATGCATTTACTCTTTTTGAAATGTTTGAAGGAAAATTAGAAGAGTATAATGGCAACTTGCAGCGCGCTGCAGTTGAGATGGCGAAACAATGGCGTGGTGATAAAATGCTACGTCAGCTAGAAGCAATGCTCATTGTCATGGATAAAACAACGATGCTCCTTGTTTCAGGTACAGGAGAAGTGATTGAACCAGATGATGGTATTTTAGCAATTGGTTCAGGCGGACATTATGCACTTGCTGCTGGTCGTGCTTTAAAGCAACATGCAAGTGAACATTTAACAGCGAAACAAATTGCGAAGGCCAGTTTAGAAATTGCAGGCGATATTTGTGTTTATACGAACCACAACATAATTGTTGAAGAATTGTAGAATCGTAAGGGAGGCATTTTATATGCATTTACATTTTACTCCGCGTCAAATTGTGGAAAAATTAGATCAATACATCATCGGTCAAAAAGATGCAAAGAAAGCGGTTGCTGTAGCTCTACGAAATCGATACCGTCGCAGTAAATTAGTTGAAAATTTACGTGATGAAATTGCACCTAAAAACATTTTAATGATTGGACCGACAGGTGTTGGTAAAACAGAGGTAGCACGGCGAATGGCGAAACTCGTTGGAGCACCTTTTATTAAGGTTGAAGCGACGAAATTTACAGAAGTTGGATATGTGGGTCGAGATGTAGAGTCGATGGTCCGCGACCTTGTTGAAACGTCTGTTCGTATTGTGAAAGAGGAAATGGTAGTTAAAGTTCAAGATAAAGCAGAAGAGCAAGCGAATCAACGTCTTGTTGAAATTTTAGTGCCGAGTCCGGAGAAACAATCTGGATTTAAAAATCCATTAGAAATGCTTTTTGGTGGTAATCAAAATTCAAACCAAACATCTGATGCACAGGAAGATGATGAAATCGAAAAGAAACGTCAAGATGTGGAAAGAAAGCTTGCGGCAGGCCTTCTTGAAGATGAAGTGATATCGATCGAAGTGACGGAACAACAGTCTTCTATGTTTGATATGTTGCAAGGAACTGGCATGGAGCAAATGGGAATGAATTTCCAAGATGCACTAGGAAGTATCATGCCGAAAAAAACGAAAAAACGTAAACTTTCTGTAAAAGAAGCAAGAAAACTCTTGACAAATGAAGAGGCACAGCGCTTAATTGATATGGATGAAGTTACACAAGAGGCTGTTTATCGTGCTGAACAGCTCGGGATTATTTTTATCGATGAAATTGACAAAATTGCTGGTAAGCAGTCGAATAGCGTAGATGTATCGCGTGAAGGTGTGCAACGTGACATTTTACCGATTGTAGAAGGGTCGAATGTAGCAACGAAATACGGATCAGTAAAAACGGATTATATTTTATTTGTTGCAGCTGGAGCGTTCCATATGTCTAAACCGTCGGATTTAATTCCGGAATTGCAAGGGAGATTTCCGATTCGAGTAGAATTAACAAAATTATCGGCGGATGATTTTGTTAAAATATTAATCGAGCCTGACAATGCGCTAATTAAACAGTACACGGCGTTATTAGCGACTGAAGGTATAGAAATTGAATTTTCAGACGAAGCTATTCGTAAGATTGCTGAGATTGCTTATCAAGTTAATCAGGATACAGATAATATTGGAGCGAGAAGACTTCATACTGTTATGGAGAAGCTCCTTGAAGATTTATCGTTTGAGGCATCTGAAATTACGTTAGAGAAAATAACGATAACACCTCAATATGTTGAGGAAAAATTAGCGACAATAGCTAAAAATAAAGATGTGAGCCAGTTTATTTTGTAATAGTGTCATCAGGTGACTCGCCCTAGTTTCCAAGTGATGAAAAAATATGTAAGTAACATGTAGGAGGAAATTTTGAAATGGAATTATTAGCAAAAACGAGAAAATTAAATGCGTTATTACAGAGCGCAGCAGGAAAGCCTGTAAACTTTAGAGAGATGTCTGACACAATGTGTGAAGTAATTGAAGCGAACGTGTTCGTTGTAAGTCGTCGCGGTAAATTATTAGGATATGCGATTCACCAACAAATCGAAAACGAACGTATGAAGCACATGCTTGCAGAGCGTCAATTCCCAGAAGAGTATACGCAAAGTTTATTCAATGTTACAGAAACATCTTCAAATTTAGGTGTGGATAGTGACTACACAGCATTCCCAGTAGAAAATAGAGAATTATTCGGTCAAGGTTTAACTACAATCGTACCAATCGTTGGTGGCGGTGAGCGTCTAGGTACACTAGTATTAGCTCGTCTTGGTCAAGAGTTCTTAGACGATGATTTAATTCTTGCTGAATACAGCTCAACTGTTGTAGGTATGGAAATCTTACGTGAAAAAGCAGAAGAAATCGAAGAGGAAGCACGTAGTAAAGCTGTTGTTCAAATGGCGATTAGCTCATTATCTTACAGTGAGTTAGAAGCAATCGAGCATATCTTCGAAGAATTAAATGGAACAGAAGGTTTACTTGTTGCAAGTAAAATTGCTGATCGCGTAGGAATTACTCGTTCGGTAATCGTAAATGCACTACGTAAATTAGAAAGTGCTGGTGTTATTGAGTCTCGCTCTTTAGGTATGAAAGGAACATACATTAAAGTGCTAAACGACAAGTTTCTACAGGAACTTGCTAAATTAAAAACAAACTAATTTATAAAAAAACTCTCCTCGCTTGAGGAGAGTTTTTTGTTTTTTTAAGTGAATGATTGTGCTTACGTAAGGCATCATGACAACATTCATTAGAAAACTATTAATTAACCTTCAATTCCTTGCTTAAAGGAATTGAAGGTTGGTAATACTAGGATTTGAGCGTGAAAAAAAGAAAGTTTTACATTGTTCGCATTTTCGACTTGATTGTAATATTTCAGTATGATATAGTAAGCAGTGGTGTCAGTACAAAGTACACACGTTTACTGATTTAAGTGTTGGTGCTACGTTCGTAGTTTCGCTTAGAGATGAAGTAAACGGAGGATATCAAAAAAACCATTTAGGAGGAACTAAATTATGTCAGTAATTTCTATGAAACAATTGCTTGAAGCTGGTGTTCATTTCGGACATCAAACTCGTCGTTGGAACCCAAAAATGAAGCGTTACATCTTCACAGAGCGTAACGGTATCTACATCATCGACTTACAAAAAACTGTGAAAAAAGTTGAGGAAGCTTACAGAACGATGCGTGACATCGCTGCTGAAGGTGGAGACATTTTATTCGTAGGTACTAAAAAACAAGCACAAGAAGCTATTAAAGAAGAAGCAACTCGTGCTGGTATGTACTTCGTTAACCAACGTTGGTTAGGTGGAACTTTAACAAACTTCCAAACAATCCAAAAGCGTATCAAGCGTCTTAAAGATATCGAAAGAATGCAAGAAGATGGTACTTTCGAAGTACTTCCTAAGAAAGAAGTTGTTCAACTTAAAAAAGAGTTAGAGCGTCTTGAGAAATTCTTAGGCGGTATTAAAGATATGAAAGGTCTTCCAAGTGCATTATTCATAGTAGACCCTCGTAAAGAGCGTATTGCAGTTGCTGAAGCACGCAAATTACACATTCCAATCATCGGTATCGTTGATACAAACTGTGATCCGGACGAAATCGATCACGTTATTCCAGCAAACGATGATGCAATTCGTGCTGTAAAACTTCTTACATCTAAAATGGCAGACGCGATCCTTGAAACAAAACAAGGTGAAGAAACTGTTACTGCGTAACAAATTTGGAAAGGTGATAAGGGGTTCGGCCTTTTATCACCTTTTTTAAGGTATAAACACCTTTATAAAAGGTATAAATACATATTTTAGGAGGATGAAAAATATGGCAATCACTGCACAAATGGTAAAAGAACTTCGCGAAAAAACTGGCGCAGGTATGATGGACTGCAAAAAAGCTTTAACAGAAACTAACGGCGACATGGAGAAAGCAATTGACTTCTTACGTGAAAAAGGTATTGCGAAAGCTGCTAAAAAAGCAGATCGCATCGCTGCTGAAGGTTTAACTTTCATCGAAACAAACGGTAACGAAGGTTTAATCTTAGAATTAAACTCTGAGACTGATTTCGTTGCGAAAAACGAAGGTTTCCAAGCGTTAATTAAAGAATTAGCTGCTCACTTATTAGCTAACAAACCTGCTAACGTTGAAGAAGCTATGGCTCAAACAATCGAAGGCGGCAAAACAGTAGAAGAGCACATCAACGAAGCAATCGCTAAAATTGGTGAAAAACTTACACTTCGTCGTTTCGAAATCGTATCAAAAACTGATGCTGATGCATTCGGCGCTTACCTACACATGGGTGGACGTATTGGTGTATTAACAGTTCTTGAAGGTTCTACTGACGAAGCAGCTGCTAAAGATGTAGCAATGCACATCGCAGCAGTTAACCCTAAATACATCGACCGCGATGCTGTAACAGCTGAAGAAGTTGAGCATGAGCGTCAAGTATTAACACAACAAGCTTTAAACGAAGGCAAGCCTGAAAAAATCGTTGCGAAAATGGTAGAAGGCCGTCTTGGCAAATTCTTTGAAGAGATTTGCTTACTTGACCAAACATTCGTTAAGAATCCTGACATGAAAGTTCGTCAATTCGTTGAGTCTAAAGGCGGAACATTAAAAGGATTCGTTCGCTACGCTGTTGGTGAAGGTATCGAAAAACGCGAAGACAACTTTGCTGAAGAAGTAATGAACCAAGTAAAAGGTAACAACTAATACAGATTAGGGAACACATTGTGTTCCCTTTTTTAAAATAAAGATGTAAGCAATTGGAGGTTCATTATGAGTAAACCGAAATATAATCGTGTCGTTTTAAAGCTGAGCGGAGAAGCTTTAGCTGGCGAGCAAGGATTTGGAATTAACCCAGCTGTTATTAAGTCAGTTGCGGAACAAGTGAAAGAAATTGCAGAACTTGATGTAGAGGTTGCTGTTGTTGTTGGTGGCGGTAACATTTGGCGTGGGAAAATTGGAAGTGAAATGGGCATGGATCGTGCAGGAGCAGATTACATGGGCATGTTAGCAACAGTTATGAATTCATTAGCTCTTCAAGATAGCTTAGAGAATATTGGAATTCAAACTCGCGTACAAACTTCAATTGAGATGCGTCAAGTGGCAGAGCCTTACATTCGTCGTAAAGCAATTCGTCACTTAGAGAAAAAACGTGTTGTTATCTTTGCTGCAGGTACAGGTAACCCATACTTCTCTACAGATACAACAGCAGCATTACGTGCAGCTGAAATCGAAGCGGACGTTATTTTAATGGCGAAAAATAATGTGGATGGCGTATATAGTGCAGATCCATCTATTGACCCAACAGCTACGAAATACGAAACACTTACTTACTTAGATGTATTAAAAGCAGGTTTAGGTGTAATGGATTCTACAGCTTCTTCTTTATGTATGGATAATGATATTTCATTAATTGTATTCTCGGTTATGGAAAAAGGTAACATTAAACGTGCCGTTTTAGGCGAAAATATTGGAACAGTTGTAAGGGGGAAATAAATTATGGGACAACAAGTATTGAAGTCTTCAAATGAAAAAATGGAAAAAGCAGTTGCTGCTTATTCTCGTGAATTAGCAACAGTTCGCGCTGGTCGTGCAAGCTCGTCTGTATTAGATAAGGTACAAGTTGATTACTATGGTGCACCAACACCAGTTGTGCAATTAGCGAACATTACAGTTCCAGAAGCACGTTTACTTGTAATTCAACCTTATGATAAAACTTCTATCGGTGATATTGAAAAAGCAATTTTAAAAGCAGATTTAGGCTTAAACCCTTCTAATGATGGAACTGTAATTCGTATTGCATTCCCTGCATTAACAGAAGAGCGTCGTCGCGATCTTGTAAAAGTTGTGAAGAAATATGCTGAGGAAGCAAAAGTTGCTGTTCGTAACGTACGTCGTGACAGTAATGATGACCTTAAGAAGCTTGAAAAAGCTGGCGGCATTACAGAAGATGATTTAAGAGGATATACTGAAGATATCCAAAAAGAAACAGATAAATATATTGCAAAAGTTGACGAAATCGCAAAAAACAAAGAAAAAGAAATTATGGAAGTGTAATAGCGATAATTTCGCAAATATGACCCTCTTCTTAAGGGGGTCTTTTTACACTTTTAGGCATACGTCTGCTTGTTGGAGGGTATGAATGATGTTTAAAAAGTTTCCTTTTTTTAAAAGTAAAAAGGTCACATCGTTTGATCATCTCATTGAAAAAGTGAAAAAAGGATATATCCCAGAACATATTGCTATTATTATGGATGGTAATGGAAGATGGGCAAAGAGAAGAGCCATGCCTCGCATTGCTGGTCATCATGAAGGTATGCAAGTTGTGAAGAAAATCACAAAATTTGCAAGTAAGCTTGATGTGAAAGTATTAACTCTTTATGCTTTTTCGACTGAGAACTGGAAAAGACCGAAAAAAGAAGTTGATTATTTGATGAAGCTTCCAGAAGAATTTTTAGGTGCATTTTTACCAGAGTTGATTGAAGAAAACGTACAAGTCCGAGTAATAGGGCAAAAAGATCGTCTTCCTACGCATACGCGCAGAGCGATGGAAAAAGCCATGGAAGATACGAAAGAGAATACGGGATTAATTCTTAATTTCGCGTTAAACTATGGAAGTCGAGATGAAATCGTTTCTGCTGTGCAACATATGATGAAAGATAGTGAGGAAGGAAAAATTCGTTCGGAAGAAATAAGTGAAGAAAAGATTTCTTCTTACTTAATGACGAGTTCTTTACCTGATCCAGAGTTGTTAATCCGTACAAGCGGAGAGCTACGTATTAGTAATTTCATGTTATGGCAAATTGCTTATTCGGAATTTTGGTTTACAGATGTGTATTGGCCAGATTTTACCGAGGAACATTTGCTAGATGCGATTACAGACTTTCAACATAGAGGGCGCAGATTCGGAGGCGTGTAGAAAGAGAGGGTTTGGTAGTGAAACAGAGAATTATTACTGGAGTGATTGCTGCCGCGCTATTCATTCCCATCGTAATTTACGGTGGCGTGCCTTTTACAGTTTTAGTGTATGCACTTGCTTCTATAGGTTTATATGAATTAGTTCGTATGAACAAGCTTACGCTTATTTCGGTACCAACAGTTTTAGCTGCAGTATTATTGTGGATTATTTTAATTCCGAGTAGTGCATCAGAACTGTTTACGTGGATTGGGTTAGGTAAATTAGAAATCACATTTGTGATTGTTTTATTACTTTTATCATATACAGTCCTTTCTAAGAATACATTTACTTTTGACAATGCTTCATTTTTACTTATGGCAACGACATATGTTGGAATGGGATTCTTATATTTAAATGAAACGAGAATATTAGGAATCAAATATGTGTTCTGTGCACTATTTGTCATATGGGCAACTGATTCAGGTGCATATTTCATAGGAAAAGCATTTGGAAAAAGAAAATTATGGCCAGAAATTAGTCCGAATAAAACGATTGAAGGTTCATTAGGCGGTATTGTTTGTGGAATTGTTGTTGCACTTGTTTACAATATGTTCTTCCCAGTTGAAGCGAATGTAGGAGTTTTAATCGTTCTGACGATTATCATTTCTATTTTTGGACAAATTGGTGATTTAGTACAATCTGCATTTAAACGCCATTATGGTGTAAAGGATTCAGGTACAATTTTACCTGGACATGGTGGTATTTTAGATCGAACAGATAGTTGGTTGTTTGTGTTACCAATTCTATACTTCTTATTACAATACAATTAATAAATGAACGAGGGGTTGGAGTCATGAAAAACATTAGCTTACTAGGTGCAAGCGGATCAATCGGTACACAAACATTAGATGTGTTACGCTCGCACCCAGACCAATTCCGTCTCGTTGCTTTTTCTGTAGGGAAAAATGTTGATTATGCAGTAAAGGTAATTCAAGAATTTTCCCCGCAAATTGTCTCTGTGCAAAGAGAGGAAGATGTTTTAAAACTACAAGCTGTTTCTGGTAATACAAAAGTAGTATATGGTAGCGAAGGCTTATTAGAAGTAGCGCTGCACCCAGATACAGAAATTGTAGTGAATGCTGTTGTAGGTAGCGTAGGGTTGTTACCGACACTCCGCGCAATTGAGGCGAAAAAAACAATTGGAATTGCAAATAAAGAAACGTTAGTAACTGCAGGGCATCTTGTAATGGAAGCAGCACGAAAACATAATGTATCGTTACTTCCAGTAGACAGTGAACATTCAGCTATTTTTCAATGCTTGAATGGTGAAAATGAAAAAAGAATCTCTCGCTTAATTATAACTGCTTCAGGCGGAAGTTTTCGTGATAAAACGAGAGATGAATTGCATCAAGTGACCGTAGAAGATGCACTTCGTCATCCAAACTGGTCAATGGGTTCGAAAATTACAATTGATTCTGCTACAATGATGAATAAGGGGCTAGAAGTAATTGAAGCACACTGGCTTTTTGGTATCCCTTATGAGCAAATCGATGTTGTTCTACATAAAGAAAGTATTATTCATTCTATGGTTGAATTTGAAGATCGTAGTGTAATGGCACAGCTTGGCTCACCTGATATGCGAGTACCGATTCAATACGCGCTTACATATCCTGATAGATTACCTCTTTCAGACACGAAACAGTTAAATTTATGGGAAATGGGAACATTGCATTTTGAGAAAATGAATCAAGAGCGTTTCCGTTGTCTACGTTTTGCGTATGAAGCTGGAAAGACAGGTGGAAGTATGCCGGCTGTAATGAACGCGGCAAATGAAGTAGCTGTTGAAGCTTTTTTACAAAAGAGAATTGGTTTCTTAACAGTGGAAGACCTCATTGAAAAAGCAATGCACCATCACACTGTCATTGCACGTCCGAGCTTAGAGGAAATTCAGGAAATTGACGCAGCCACAAGACGGTTTGTGATGGAACAAATTTAGCAAAGGTGGTTATGGAATTGAATACAGCGATTGCCTTTATATTAATTTTCGGTGCACTCGTATTTTTCCATGAGCTAGGGCATCTATATTTCGCAAAAAGAGCAGGTATTTTGTGCCGCGAGTTTGCGATTGGTTTTGGTCCGAAAATATTCTCATTTGAAAAGAATGAAACGGTGTATACGATTCGATTACTGCCCCTTGGTGGCTATGTAAGAATGGCTGGCGAGGATGCGGACACAGTTGAGTTAAAACCTGGAAAAAAGGTTGGACTTGTATTAAATGAAAAAGACGAAGTTGTGAAATTAGTTTTTGATGGACATGAAAAATATCCAAATGTTCGTGTCATTGAAGTCGAACAAGCTGATTTAGAGCATAATCTTACAATTTTGGGTTATGAAGAGTACGAGGAAGAGCTGCAAACATTCCGAGTGAATGAAAAAGCTCGTATCATTTCTGCGGGAGAAGAAATTCAAATCGCTCCGTACAATAGACAATTTGGCTCTAAAAAATTGGGCCAACGTGCTCTAACGATCTTTGCAGGTCCTGCAATGAACTTTATTCTAGCATTTGTTATTTTTGTGATTCTTGGATTTGTACAAGGAGTTCCTGTTGACAAACCGATGGTCGGAAAAGTAATGGAGAATAGTGCTGCAGAACAAGCTGGATTAAAAGAAAACGATACAATTCAAGCAATCAATGGGAAGAACACTAGTACATGGAAAGATGTTGTAACGATTGTACGTGAAAACCCAAATAAAGAAATTACGTTACATGTAAAGCGTGATAGTGAGCAATTTAATGTGAAAGTAACACCAACGCTTGATAAAGAAGGAAAAGACGAAGTTGGCAGAATTGGTGTTTATTCTCCTGTAGAGAAAACAGTGATGGGTTCTATTAAATCAGGGTTTGAACAAACATACGAATGGACGAAACTAATTTTTGATTCTCTTGTGAAATTAGTAACGGGTCAATTTTCTATTAATGAGTTGTCAGGTCCAGTAGGAATTTATAATCTAACAGATCAAGTTGTAGATTATGGATTTACGCGTGTACTAAGTTTAGCGGCAGTTTTAAGTATTAACCTTGGTTTATTTAATTTATTACCAGTCCCAGCTTTAGATGGTGGACGTTTGTTCTTCTTCTTAATTGAAGCGTTACGAGGAAAACCAATTGATCGTCAAAAAGAAGGAATGGTTCACTTTATTGGGTTTGCATTATTAATGTTGCTTATGTTAGTTGTAACATGGAATGACATCCGTAAGTTTTTCTTGTAAAATAAGAAGAAGGTTATAATGAAATAGAGCTCATAGAATAAAATCCCTCACCTAACTCGAGGTGAGGGGTTTTATTGCGTGTAAGAGTAAAATGAAGAGGTGCGAATAAATGAAACAAAGTATGGTATTCAGTCCTACATTACGTGAAGTTCCAGCAGATGCTGAAATTAAGAGTCATCAATTATTACTTCGCGCAGGGTTTATGCGTCAAAATGCTTCTGGTATTTATAGTTTTCTACCATTTGGTTTAAAAGTGTTACACAAAGTAGAACGTATTGTTCGTGAAGAAATGGAGCGCGCAGGGGCAGTAGAACTATTAATGCCAGCTATGCAAGCTTCTGAATTATGGCAAGAATCAGGCCGTTGGTATTCTTACGGATCAGAATTAATGCGTATGAAAGATCGTAATGCTCGCGAGTTTGCGCTAGGGGCAACTCATGAGGAAGTAATTACAGATCTTGTACGTGATGAAATTAAATCATACAAAAAATTACCATTAACATTATATCAAATTCAAACAAAATTCCGTGATGAGCAAAGACCACGTTTCGGTTTATTACGCGGAAGAGAATTTTTAATGAAAGATGCGTATTCTTTCCATGCAACACAAGAAAGTTTGGATGAAGTATATAGCGGTTTATACAAAGCGTATTCTAATATCTTTGCTCGTTGTGGTTTGAATTTCCGTGCAGTTATAGCTGATTCTGGAGCAATGGGTGGAAAAGATACACACGAATTTATGGTGTTATCTGATGTAGGTGAAGATACAATTGCGTATTCTAATACATCTGATTATGCGGCAAATATTGAAATGGCTCCTGTTGTTGCTACGTATACGAAGAGTGATGAAGCCGAAAAAGCACTTGAAAAAGTAGCAACTCCAGATCAAAAAGCTATTGAAGAAGTATCTGCATTCTTAAATATCGCAGCGGAAAAATGCATTAAATCTATGGTGTTTAAAGTAGATGCGAAATTAGTAGTAGTACTTGTTCGTGGCGATCATGAAGTCAATGATGTAAAAGTGAAGAATGTATACGGAGCTTCAGTCGTTGAGCTTGCTTCACATGAAGAAATAAAAGAGTTATTAAACTGTGAAGTGGGTTCTTTAGGACCGATTGGTGTTACAGGGGATATCGAAATTATCGCTGACCATGCTGTAGCATCAATTGTCAACGGATGTTCAGGAGCGAACGAAGAAGGATTCCATTATGTAAATGTAAATCCAGAACGTGACTTTAAAGTAAATCAATATACAGATTTACGCTTCATCCAAGAAGGAGACCAATCTCCAGATGGAAATGGAACAATTCTTTTCGCACGTGGAATTGAAGTTGGTCATGTATTCAAATTAGGAACTCGTTATAGTGAAGCAATGAACGCAACGTTCCTAGATGAAAACGGAAAAACAAAACCACTTATTATGGGTTGTTACGGTATCGGTGTATCTCGTACAGTGGCAGCAATTGCAGAGCAGTTTAATGATGAGAATGGTTTAGTTTGGCCAAAATCTGTTGCACCGTTCCATGTGCATGTAATTCCAGTGAATATGAAATCTGATGCACAACGTGAAATGGGTGAAAATATCTATAACTCATTACAAGTGCAAGGATACGAAGTATTACTAGATGATCGTGCAGAACGTGCAGGTGTTAAATTTGCAGATGCAGATTTATTCGGCCTTCCAGTTCGTGTTACAGTTGGTAAAAAAGCAGATGAAGGTATTGTAGAAGTGAAAGTACGTGCTACAGGCGAGTCTGAAGAAGTGAAAGTAGAAGAACTTCAAACATATATTGCTAATATTTTAAAATAAGAAGAGGTACCTCGTAATGAGGTACCTTCTCTTTCTTTGTAAACGTATTTTGTAAAAGAAGAAGGAAGAAATCTTTCTTTGTAGTACGTTTCAATTTATAATAGCAAATGGAAGGAGAGTGCTTATGTCATTAACAAATGAACAACAAGAGCGATTTCAAATTTTGCTCCAACAGTTGCAAATACCAGAAGACCTTATAAATCAATATTTACATGGCGGTGGTATTGAAAAGCTAGTTATTGATAAAGCGAATAAAAGTTGGCATTTTGACTTACAAGTGCCACGTATTTTGCCGACAGAATTATATGAGTTGCTAGAAACAAAGCTTAAGCAATCATTTTCTCATATTGCAAGAACAACATTTGCATTAGAAGCAGAGAATAAACAATTTACAGAAGAAGAAGTGAAGGCATATTGGCCGCTTTGTACAGAACGAATTACATTTTCACCTATGTTCGCGTACTTAAAGAAGCAACTTCCGCAGGTCAATGGCGTGAAGTTGCTATTAAATGTGAATAATGAGCTGGAATCTACTACTTTAAAGAAAAACGTTGCGAAACCAGTAGGTGATCAATACGAAGCTTTTGGATTCCCGCGTTTTCAGTTAGACACACATATAAAGCAAAATGCAGAAGAAATGCAAAAGTTTCGTGAGCAAACACAGGAAGAAGATCGTCAACGAGTTATACAGGCTATGGAAGAGATGGCTAAAAGGCAAGCTGAAGAAAGTGATGTTGTTCATGAAGGACCAGTTGTGCTTGGTTATCTTATTAAGCCAGATGAAGAGATTACGCCGCTGCGTGAAATTCAAGATGAAGAAAGAAGAAAAACTGTTCAAGGGTATGTTTTCCATGTAGAGACGAAAGAACTTCGTAGTGGACGTACATTATTAACTTTAAAGATAACTGACTATACGGACTCTATTATGATTAAGATGTTCTCACGTGATAAAGAAGATATCCCGATGTTACAATCCTTGAAAAAAGGAACTTGGGTAAAAGCGCGTGGTTCAGTTCAAAATGATACATTCGTGCGCGATTTAGTTATGATCGCAAATGATATAAATGAAATAACGGGACCTTCTCGTAAAGATAAAGCAAAAGAAGGGGAAAAAAGAGTAGAACTTCATCTTCATACTCCAATGAGTCAAATGGATGCTGTTACTTCTGTTTCTAAGCTCGTTGCCCAAGCCGGAAAATGGGGGCATGAGGCTATTGCAGTTACAGACCATGCTGTTGCACAGTCGTTCCCAGAAGCATATTCTGCTGGTAAAAAGGCTGGAGTTAAAGTTCTATATGGTGTAGAAGCAAATTTAGTTAATGATGGTGTGCCGATAGCATATAACGAAGCGCATCGTCTACTTGCAGAAGAAACATATGTTGTCTTTGACGTTGAGACAACAGGGTTATCTGCTGTATATGATACAGTCATTGAGTTAGCTGCTGTAAAGATAAAAGGTGGAGAAATTATTGATCGCTTTGAATCTTTCGCAAATCCTCATCAACCATTATCGGCGACGATTATTGAATTAACAGGCATTACAGATGATATGTTAACTGATGCACCAGAAGTGGACGAAGTGTTTAAAAAGTTTGAGGAATGGATGGGTGACCATACACTTGTTGCTCATAACGCAAGCTTCGATATGGGCTTTATTAACGTAGGTTTTAAAAAGGCTGGGATAGAAAAAACGAAAAATCCAGTTATTGATACGTTAGAACTTGCACGGTTCTTATTCCCAGAAATGAAAAATCATCGATTAAATACGATGTGTAAAAAGCTTGATATTGAATTAACGCAACATCACCGTGCGATTTATGATACAGAAGCAACGGGATATTTACTTGTGAAGATGTTAAAAGATGTGATTGAAAAGGGATTTGAATATCACGATCAACTAAACGATAGTATGGGACAAGGGGATGCGTATAAACGTGGGCGTCCAAGTCATATGACGTTACTTGCCACATCAGATGTTGGGTTGAAAAACTTATATAAACTTGTTTCATATTCTCACCTGAATTACTTTTATCGTGTACCACGTGTACCACGATCACTATTAAAAAAATATCGCGAAGGCATTTTAGTAGGAACAGCTTGTGACAAAGGTGAAGTATTTGAAGCTATGATGCAAAAAGCGCCTGAAGAAGTAGAAGAAATTGCACAGTTTTATGATTACATTGAGGTTATGCCTCCAGAAGTGTTACGTCATTTAGTGGAACGTGAACTCGTTCGAGATGAAGGACAGTTAAAAACAATAATTTCTAACTTAGTAAAACTAGGTGAGACGTTAGATAAGCCAGTTGTTGCTACTGGGAATGTGCATTATTTAGATCCAGAGGACGCGATATATCGGAAAATTTTAGTCAGTTCGCAGGGAGGAGCTAATCCGTTAAATCGCCATTCATTACCGCCTGTACATTTCCGTACAACAAATGAAATGCTAGATTGTTTTTCATTCTTAGGTGAAGACAAAGCAAAAGAAATTGTTGTGACAAATACAAACAAGATCGCATCATTAATTGGTGATGTTCGTCCAGTAAAAGATGATTTATACACACCGAAAATTGAAGGTGCTGATGATGAAACACGTGATATGAGCTATATAATGGCAAGAAGTATCTATGGAGATGAACTACCGGAAATTGTAGAAGCTCGTTTGGAAAAAGAATTGAAAAGTATTATTGGACATGGATTCGCTGTTATTTATTTAATTTCACATAAGCTTGTGAAAAAATCGTTAGTGGACGGTTATCTAGTAGGTTCGCGTGGATCGGTAGGTTCATCATTTGTTGCAACGATGATGGAAATTACAGAAGTAAACCCATTACCACCGCACTATGTATGTCCAAAGTGTAAACAATCAGAGTTCTTTAATGACGGTTCTGTAGGTTCTGGTTTTGATTTACCAGATAAAGAATGCCCAACATGTAATGTTCCATATGTGAAAGATGGGCATGACATTCCTTTCGAAACGTTCCTTGGATTTAAAGGGGATAAGGTACCGGATATCGATTTGAATTTCTCCGGAGAATACCAACCACGCGCCCATAACTATACGAAATTACTGTTCGGTGAAGATTATGTATACCGCGCAGGAACAATTGGTACGGTTGCGGAAAAAACCGCTTATGGGTATGTGAAAGGTTATGCTAATGATCATAACTTAACAATTCGAAATGCAGAGATTGATCGCTTAGTTGCGGGATGTACAGGTGTAAAGCGTACGACCGGACAGCATCCAGGTGGTATTATCGTTGTACCAGATTACATGGATATTTTTGACTTTTCACCAATTCAGTTTCCGGCTGATTCAATAGGTGCTGAGTGGAGAACAACGCACTTTGACTTCCACTCAATTCATGATAATTTATTGAAACTTGATATATTAGGACACGATGATCCGACTGTTATTCGTATGCTTCAAGATTTAAGTGGTATTGACCCGAAAACAATCCCAACGGATGATCCAGAAGTAATGAAAATTTTCTCTGGTCCAGAGTCTTTAGGGGTAACGGAAGAACAAATTAACTGTAAAACAGGTACACTTGGTATACCAGAGTTTGGTACGAAATTCGTAAGACAAATGTTAGAAGAAACGAAACCAACGACGTTTTCAGAGCTTGTCCAAATTTCTGGACTGTCCCATGGTACAGATGTATGGTTAGGTAATGCGAATGAATTAATTTATAACGGTACGTGTACACTGAGTGAAGTTATCGGTTGTCGTGATGACATCATGGTATATTTAATTTATCAAGGCTTGGATCCATCATTAGCCTTCAAAATCATGGAGTCGGTGCGTAAAGGTAAAGGTGTACCAGAAGAATGGGAAGAGGAAATGAGAAATAACAATGTACCAGGTTGGTATATTGATTCATGTAAGAAGATTAAGTACATGTTCCCTAAAGCCCATGCGGCTGCTTACGTACTTATGGCTGTACGTATTGCATACTTTAAAGTACATTTCGCACTTTTATTCTATGCGGCATATTTTACAGTTCGTGCAGATGACTTTGATGTAGAGGCGATGGCGAAAGGTTCAGCATCCATACGTGTAAAAATTGACGAAATTGCACAAAAAGGATTGGATGCAGCACCGAAAGAGAAGAGTTTATTAACGGTACTAGAAATGACGCTTGAAATGTGTGAGCGTGGTTATTCATTCCAAAAGGTTGATTTATACCGCTCGCATGCAACCGAATTTATAATTGATGGGGATACTTTAATTCCTCCATTTAATGCAGTTCCTGGTCTTGGTACAAACGCAGCTTTCAGTATTGTTGAAGCTCGTAAAAATGGTGATTTCTTATCAAAAGAAGACTTACAGCAGCGCAGTAAGGTTTCTAAAACGATTATTGAGTATTTAGATGGTCAAGGTTGTCTAGGAGATTTACCGGATCAAAACCAATTGTCACTGTTCTAATAGGTAGGAAAAATCTTTGCAAATCAACATTTGCTATGGTATACTATAAACCGAGATAACCATGTCATGTATATTTTGTGAAAAAGAGAGTGGGGAAACCCACTCTTTCGTGTTACTATCTACATTTTGCTTATGTAGATAGTAATGATATTTCTGTCGTATATACATATTTTGTTACAAGTTTTACTTCTTAAATTTGGTAATACTAAGACAGATATTCCCTGCTTAACGGCAGGGGCTTTTGTTAGCTAACGAGAAAGAATAAGATAGACCGTCTTTATGAACGGGATCTTTTCTTGTAAATGGTACATGGCGGCAGGAAGGAGGCTGTTTATGGATAAGAAAGTCACAGAAATTGTAGAAGCATTTGCGCAGCCAATCGTTGAAGAGTTAAATCTTGAACTTGTAGATGTAGAGTATGTGCAAGAAGGACAAGACTGGTTCTTACGCGTATTCATTGATTCTGAAAAGGGAGTCGAAATTGAAGAATGCGGTGCGGTAAGTGAACGTTTAAGCGAAGCTTTAGATAAAGAGGATCCAATTCCTCATCTTTACTTTTTGGATGTATCATCTCCTGGAGCGGAACGCCCATTAAAGAAAGAGAAAGACTTCCAGCAAGCGGTAGGAAAACAAGTGGCAATTAAAACATATAAGCCGATTGATGGTGAGAAGATGTTTGAAGGAAAGCTACTTTCCTACGACGGTACTACAATTACACTACTATTAACAATTAAAACACGTAAAAAAGAAATCCAAATTCCAATGGATAAAGTTGCAAATGCGCGACTTGCTGTTACGTTTTAGTAAGAAGGGGGATCTTCATGAGCACTGAGTTGTTAGATGCTTTGCTCGTATTAGAGTCAGAAAAAGGTATTAGCAAAGATATTATTATTGATGCGATTGAAGCAGCATTAATCTCTGCTTATAAACGCAATTTTAACCAAGCACAAAACGTTCGTGTGAGCTTTAACCCAGAAGTGGGAACAATTCAAGTTTTAGCACGTAAGGACGTTGTAGATAATGTGTTTGATCCACGTCTTGAAATCTCTGTAGAAGAGGCAAGACAAATTAATCCAAACTACCAAGATGGTGACGTACTAGAAATTGAAGTAACGCCAAAAGATTTTGGTCGTATTGCAGCACAAACTGCAAAACAAGTTGTAACACAACGAGTTCGTGAGGCGGAACGTGGTGTAATTTATTCAGAATTTAGTGATCGTGAAGAAGACATTATGGTTGGTATTGTACAGCGCCAAGATGCTCGTTTCATCTATGTAAGCTTAGGTAAAGTAGAAGCTTTATTACCTGTAAGTGAGCAAATGCCAAATGAGCAATATAAACCACATGATCGTATTCGCGTATTTATTACAAAAGTAGAAAAGACAACAAAAGGACCACAAATTTACGTATCACGTACACATCCTGGTCTTTTAAAACGTTTATTCGAAATGGAAGTTCCAGAAATTTATGATGGAACTGTAGAAATTCGCTCTGTAGCACGTGAAGCAGGCGACCGTTCTAAAATTTCTGTATATGCAGAGAATATCGATGTTGATCCAGTAGGTTCTTGTGTAGGACCGAAAGGACAACGTGTACAACGCGTTGTAGATGAACTAAAAGGTGAAAAGATTGACATCGTTCGCTGGTCGAATGACCCAGTTGAATATGTTGCAAATGCTTTAAGTCCATCACAGGTTGTTAAAGTACTTGTAGATGAAGCAGAGAAAGCAACAACTGTTGTTGTTCCAGACCACCAGCTTTCATTAGCGATTGGTAAGCGTGGACAAAATGCGCGTCTTGCAGCTAAATTAACAGGCTGGAAAATTGATATTAAAAGTGAGTCTGATGCGAAACAACTTGGTATTGTGACAGAAGAAGATAGCGTAATCGCATTCGGATTCGATTCAGCTGAAGACGAAATCGAATAGAGGTGATGAGTATGAGCAATCGAAAAGTTCCGTTACGAAAATGCATTGCGACGCAAGAGATGAAATCAAAACGAGAGCTAGTTCGCATTGTTCGTTCCAAAGAGGGCGAAGTGTCTATTGATTTATCAGGAAAAAAATCAGGACGAGGTGCATATTTATCAAAAGATAAAGAAAGCATTATTCAAGCCCAAAAGAAAAACATTTTGGAACATCATCTAAAAGCGAAAATCGACAGTTCTCTGTACGAAGAGCTTCTTGAGCTTGTTGAGAAGGAGTCGAAATAAGTGTCTGATTGGAAATCATTTTTAGGACTAGCAAACCGCGCTCGAAAAATTATTTCGGGTGAAGAACTCGTTTTAAAAGAAGTACGAAGTGGCAAAGCAAAGCTAGTATTGCTTTCTGAAGATGCGTCAGCGAACACTACAAAACGTATCATTGATAAAACCACGTACTACAACATACCAATGAGAAAAGTCGAAAATCGACAACAATTAGGGCATGCGATTGGGAGAGACGAGCGAGTCGTTGTAGCTGTTTTAGATGAAGGCTTTGCGAAAAAGCTACGTAGCATGCTCGATACAAATTACCGGGGGTGAAGGTATGAGTAAAATTCGAGTACATGAATATGCAAAAAAAAATAATATCTCAAGTAAAGATCTTATGACAAAACTAAAAGAGATGAATATCGAGGTTTCGAATCATATGACAATGTTAGAAGATGAAGTAGTAAACAAATTAGATAATCAATATAGCGCTGGAGCGGAAAAACCTTCTGTTGCAGATGAGTTTGAAGTAGAAGAGAAAGTTGTTCGCAGTAAAAAGAACAGCAATAAGAATAAGAAAAAAGGCAAAGCAAATGAAGATAAACGTCAAGATAACTTTGCTGGAAGACAACAAACACCAATAGTAGAAACACCAGATAAAATCACTTTCTCTGGAAGCCTTACAGTAGGTGACCTTGCTAAAAAGTTAAGCAAAGAGCCATCTGAAATTATTAAAAAGCTCTTCATGCTAGGAATTATGGCGACAATTAACCAAGACTTAGATAAAGATACAATTGAGTTAATTGCTACTGATTACGGTATTGAAGTAGAAGAAGAAGTAGTTGTAAGTGAAACTGAATTTGAAACATTCATCGATGAGCAAGATGATGAAGAAAACTTAAAAGAACGTCCAGCTGTTGTTACAATTATGGGACACGTTGACCATGGTAAAACAACATTGCTTGACTCTATCCGTAATTCAAAAGTAACTGCTGGCGAAGCTGGTGGAATTACTCAGCATATCGGTGCATACCAAGTTGATGTAAATGATAAGAAAATTACGTTCTTAGATACACCAGGTCACGCGGCATTTACAACAATGCGTGCTCGTGGTGCACAAGTAACAGATATTACAATTCTTGTTGTTGCAGCTGATGACGGTGTTATGCCACAAACAGTTGAAGCGATTAGCCATGCGAAAGCAGCTGGAGTACCAATTATTGTTGCTGTGAATAAAATGGATAAACCAGCGGCAAATCCTGATCGTGTAATGCAAGAATTAACAGAATATGAATTAGTTCCAGAAGCTTGGGGCGGAGACACGATTTTCGTACCAATTTCTGCGATTCAAGGCGAGGGAATTGACAACTTACTAGAAATGATCCTTCTTGTGAGTGAAGTAGAAGAATATAAAGCAAATCCAAATCGCTATGCAGCTGGTACTGTAATTGAAGCACAGCTTGATAAAGGTAAAGGAACTATCGCGACATTACTTGTTCAAAACGGTACACTTCGAGTTGGAGATCCAATTGTTGTTGGAACATCATTCGGTCGTGTTCGTGCAATGGTAAGTGATATTGGTCGTCGTGTAAAAGTTGCTGGTCCGTCAACTCCTGTTGAAATTACAGGTTTAAATGAAGTGCCACAAGCGGGAGATCGTTTCATGGCATTCGCTGATGAGAAGAAAGCTCGTCAGATCGGTGAATCACGTGCACAAGAAGCGCTAGTTGCACAACGTGGTGAGAAATCTAAATTCAGCCTGGAAGATTTATTCCAACAAATCCAAGAGGGCGATGTAAAAGAAATTAACTTAATTGTGAAAGCAGACGTACAAGGTTCTGTAGAAGCAATGGCAGCATCACTTCGTAAAATTGATGTTGAAGGCGTAAAAGTGAAAATTATCCATACAGGCGTAGGTGCGATTACAGAATCTGATATTATTTTAGCTTCTGCATCTAATGCAATTGTAATTGGATTTAACGTACGCCCTGATGTGAATGCGAAGCGTACAGCTGAATTAGAGAAAGTTGATGTTCGTTTACACCGTATTATCTATAAAGTAATCGAAGAAATTGAATCAGCAATGCAAGGTATGCTGGATCCAGAATTCGAAGAAAAAGTAATCGGTCAAGCGGAAGTTCGTCAAACATTCAAAGTAACAAAAGTTGGAACAATCGCAGGTTGTTACGTAATAGACGGTAAAATTACACGTGATAGTGGCGTTCGTATTATCCGTGATGGCGTAGTAGTCTTCGAAGGAAAACTTGATACGTTAAAACGTTTCAAAGACGACGTAAAAGAAGTTGCACAAAACTATGAGTGTGGTATTACAATTGAGAGATATAATGATCTTAAAGAAGGGGACATCATTGAAGCATACGTTATGGAAGAAGTGAAGCGATGATTATCGCTTCACTCTCATTCGAGTGTATGATTTACGATGTGCATTCTTTAAAAGAGAAACGAGCAATTTTGCAACGTGTGTTAACTCGTGTGAAACAGCGCTATAATGTAGCTGTTTCTGAAGTTGGGCATCAAGATGTATGGCAACGTACAGAAATTGCAATTGTTTCCGTATCCTCAAATCGTGTTGTCTGTGAAAAAGAAATGAATCGTGTACTTGAGTATATCGATTCATTTCCTGAAATTGAACGTACGATAACACATTTGGAATGGTATTGAATGAGGTGAAGAGTTATGAAATTACGTGCGAACCGTGTGGGCGAGCAAATGAAAAAAGAATTAGGCGACATTATCAGTCGTAAAATTAAAGACCCACGTATTGGATTTGTTACAGTAACAGATGTACAGGTAAGTGGAGATTTACAAATTGCTAAAGTATATATTTCTGTTTTAGGTGACGAAGAACAGAAAGAAAATACATTAAAAGGTTTAGCGAAGGCAAAAGGCTTTATTCGTTCAGAAATTGGCCAACGTATTCGTCTTCGTAAAACACCGGAAATTTCCTTCGAGTTTGATGAGTCTATTGGATATGGTCATCGAATTGATACACTTTTACATCAAATTAATAAAGACGGTAAACGTGAAGAATAATGGATAGACATTTGTCTATCCATTTTTTCAATGTGAAATAAGTTTTGCATAATTGCAATTACTATAAAAGAATAACGATGAGGTGAGTATATGGAAGGTGTAGTATTATTACATAAGCCAAAGGGAATGACATCACATGATTGTGTGTTCAAATTAAGAAAGATATTGCGTGAGAAACGAATTGGTCATACAGGGACACTGGATCCAGATGTAACAGGAGTATTACCTATTTGCGTTGGGCGTGCAACAAAAATTGCGCAATTTTTAACAAGTGAAACAAAAACATACGAAGGTGAAGTGACATTAGGATTTTCAACAACAACAGAAGATGCTTCTGGTGAAGTTGTGGAGAAACAAGATGTAAATCGTGTCATTATACGTAAAGAAGTAGAAGAGGTACTAGCGGAATTAACAGGGACAATTGAACAAATGCCGCCGATGTTCTCAGCTGTAAAAGTTAACGGGAAAAAACTATACGAATATGCAAGAGCAGGACAAGAAGTTGAACGTCCAGTTCGTACAATTACAATTCATGAATTTGTATTACTTGATGAACGTGAAGTTTTTGAAGGGGAAAATATTTCATTTCGTTTCCGTGTAACGTGTAGTAAAGGAACATATGTAAGAACACTAGCAGTAATGATAGGTGAAAAACTTGGATTTCCATCACATATGTCTCACCTTGTAAGAACAGCATCTGGTGAATTTTTACTAGAAGATTGCATATCATTTGAAGAAATTGAAGAAAACATGCAAAATGGAACAGTAGAGTCTATTTTCATCTCAATTGATGAGGCGCTAAGTAAGTTTCCAAAAATGGTTGTAGATGAAAAGCAAGCTGAAAAAATAAAGAACGGTATGTTCTTAAAGAATGAATTAGAAACAACAGCACCATTTATTACAGTATTTGATAAAAATGATCGTTGCTTAGCAATTTATGAGCATCACCCAAAACACCCTGGAATGCTAAAGCCAATGAAAGTACTTGTGAATAATCAAGAACTAAAGCTATAATGAATTATTGGAAGGATTATTACAGAAAAAGGTGAATTCAAGCGTGAAACTTATTCATTTAACTCATCCACATGAACAAAATAAAATAGAATTACCACCTACTGTAATGGCATTAGGATATTTTGATGGCATTCATTTAGGACATCAACGTGTGATTCGAACAGCGAAAAAAATAGCGGATGAAAGAGGATGTAAAAGTGCTGTCATGACGTTCCATCCACACCCATCTGTTGTATTAGGAAAAAAAGAAGCGCATGTGGAGTATATTACACCGATGCGCCTTAAAGAAGAAATCATCGCAAGTTTAGGAATTGATATCTTATATGTGGTGAAATTCGATGAGCCATTTGCTGGATTATTACCACAGCAGTTTGTCGATGAGTATATTATTGGTTTAAATGTAAAGCATGTAGTAGCAGGCTTTGATTATTCATATGGACGTTTAGGAAAAGGGAAGATGGAGACTTTACCATTTCATGCAAGAGGGGAGTTTACACAGACCGTGATCGAAAAAGTTGAATATCAAGAAGAAAAAGTAAGTTCTACTTCATTACGAAAGTTAATTCGAAACGGTGAAATGGAACAAATTCCATCTATTTTAGGGAGAGCTTACACGGTAGAAGGAACAGTTGTACACGGTGATAAGCGTGGACGTCAAATTGGTTTTCCAACTGCAAATGTAGGTTTAAGTGATAAATATTTGTTGCCACCTGTAGGTGTATATGCGGTAAGGTTGAAGGTTCATGATGAATGGTATGATGGTGTGTGTAATATCGGATATAAACCAACTTTCAAAGAGAATGAGCGTCAATTATCTATTGAAGTGCATCTATTTGAATTTAATAAAGACATATACGATCAAAGTGTTACAGTGGAATGGCACATGCGTATAAGAGAAGAAAAAAAGTTTAATGGAATTGATGAGTTAGTTGCGCAAATCGCTCAAGATAAAAAGGTTGCCGAAGAATATTTTGCGAGCGTAAAGAATATACTTGCTTTTTCAAATGAAAAGTAGTATTCTATGTTATGTACTTTATGACAACCATTACTTGGCATTGCGACTCACCGATGCTTGCTAGGTAACTGGGGGTTTAATTATTAGGAGGTGAAATAGGATGGCTTTAACACAAGAGCGTAAAAACGAAATCATTGCACAATTTAGAACTCATGAGACTGATACTGGTTCTCCAGAGGTTCAAATTGCTGTCCTAACGGAGCAAATTAACACTCTAAACGAGCACTTACGTACTCACAAGAAGGATCATCATTCACGTCGTGGTCTATTAAAGATGGTTGGTAAACGTCGTAACTTACTTACTTACCTTCGTAATAGCGATATCACACGTTACCGTGAATTAATCACAAAGCTTGGCTTACGTCGATAGTCAAAGAAGCGGGAATATTCCCGCTTTTTTGTTAGGTAAAAATATATCTTCTACTCTTTATAGCTTACTTAATTTTCGGCAATACTAGAGGAAAGAATATTGTGATATACTACCCATTTACATAGAAGAATTGAATATTTTAAATTGAGAGGGGTACTTAAATGAGTCAGGAAAAGCAAGTCTTCTCGATAGATTTAGCTGGTCGTCAGCTAACAATTGAAACAAGTCAGCTTGCAAAACAAGCAAACGGAGCAGTATTAGTAAGATATGGCGACACAGCAGTTCTATCTACAGCAACTGCATCAAAAGAGCCAAAAAATGTAGATTTCTTCCCGCTTACAGTAAACTATGAAGAGCGTTTATATGCAGTTGGAAAAATCCCAGGCGGTTTTATTAAGCGCGAAGGCCGTCCAAGTGAAAAAGCAATTTTAGCAAGTCGTTTAATTGACCGTCCAATCCGTCCACTTTTCGCAGATGGTTTCCGTAATGAAGTACAAGTTGTCAGCATCGTAATGAGTGTTGATCAAGACTGTTCTTCTGAGATGGCAGCTATGCTTGGTTCTTCATTAGCATTATCTATTTCAGATATTCCATTTGAAGGTCCAATCGCAGGTGCGACAGTTGGTCGTATTAATGGCGAGTTCGTTATTAATCCAACAGTAGAACAGCAAGAACAAAGTGATATGCACCTTGTTGTAGCTGGTACGAAAGATGCAATTAACATGGTTGAAGCAGGAGCGGATCAAGTACCTGAAGAAACAATGTTAGAAGCAATTATGTTTGGACACGATGAAATTAAACGTCTAATTGCATTCCAAGAAGAGATTGTACAAGCTGTCGGTAAAGAGAAAACAGCAGTGAAACTTTATGAAGTGGATGCTGATTTGAATCAAGCTGTACGTGAAATGGCTGAGACAGATATGCATTCTGCAATTCAAGTGCACGAAAAACATGCACGTGAAGATGCAATTAGCGTAGTGAAAAAGCGTGTAATTGAGCATTACGAAGCTCAGGAAGCTGATGCTGATACATTAGGACAAGTAAGTGAGATTTTATATAAAATTGTAAAAGAAGAAGTACGTCGTCTTATTACAGTTGAAAAAATCCGCCCAGATGGTCGTAAAGGTGACGAAATTCGTCCTTTAGCATCAGAGGTTGGCATTTTATCTCGTACACATGGTTCTGGTCTATTCACACGTGGACAAACGCAAGCATTAAGTATTTGTACATTAGGTGCATTAGGCGATGTGCAAATTTTAGATGGTCTAGGTGTAGAAGAGTCAAAACGCTTTATGCACCATTATAATTTCCCTTCATTTAGTGTTGGTGAAACAAGACCAATGCGTGGACCAGGTCGTCGTGAAATTGGTCACGGTGCACTAGGAGAACGTGCTCTTGAACCTGTACTTCCATCTGAAAAGGATTTCCCATATACAGTTCGTCTTGTATCTGAAGTATTAGAATCAAATGGTTCAACTTCACAAGCGAGTATTTGCGGTAGTACATTAGCGATGATGGATGCGGGTGTACCACTTAAAGCACCAGTTGCTGGTATTGCAATGGGTCTAGTGAAATCTGGTGAGCATTACACAATTTTAACAGATATTCAAGGAATGGAAGACCATTTAGGTGATATGGACTTTAAAGTAGCAGGTACTGCAAAAGGTGTAACTGCACTACAAATGGACATTAAAATCGATGGTTTATCTCGTGAGATTTTAGAAGAAGCATTACAACAAGCGAAAGTTGGTCGTATGCACATTTTAAATCACATGTTATCTGTTATCGCGGAACCTCGCATTGAGTTATCTGCGTATGCTCCGAAGATTATTACAATGGCAATTAACCCAGATAAAATTCGTGATGTTATTGGACCAAGTGGTAAACAGATCAATAAAATCATTGAAGAAACTGGCGTTAAAATTGACATCGAGCAAGATGGCACAGTATTCATTTCATCAATTAATCAAGAGATGAATGAAAAAGCGAAGAAAATTATCGAAGATATCGTTCGCGAAGTACAAGTAGGCGAAATCTACTTAGGAAAAGTTAAACGCGTTGAAAAATTCGGTGCGTTCGTTGAATTATTTAGCGGTAAAGATGGACTTGTTCACATTTCTGAACTTGCACTTGAGCGTGTAGGTAAGGTAGAAGACGTTGTGAAAATCGGTGATGAGATTTCAGTTAAAGTTATCGAGATTGACAAACAAGGTCGTGTAAACTTATCTAGAAAAGTATTGCTAAAAGAAGAGCAAGAAAAAGAAGCAGCTAAAGAAGAAGCAGCTAAAGAAGAAAACGCACAAGAGCAACAATAAGTGAAAGCCAGTTTAGCTGGCTTTTTTTGTTATGTAAAAAATGTGATTCATTTAGATTTTTATGTGAGTATAGGTATAGTTTTCATCATAACGCTCAAATTAACAAAGATAAGAAGAAAATGGTTTCTTTTTTATAGTTAATGGGAGGGTTTATATGAAAGCTCGTATATTAGCGTACATATTTATATTTTCTTTATACATGGGTTGTGGCTCTTATTCCGTTTTTGCGCAGGATAACTTGCATGAAGAGATTCAAAAGCATGTAAAACAGTATGAGATTATGCCGCAAAATGCGATGATTGATAAGATTTGGAAGGCGACGCCTGGGTATAATGGAAAACAAGTGGATATAGAAGCGTCCTATAATAATATGAAGAAAATCAAGAAGTTTGATCAAAAACAACTTGAATTTAAGGAAGTATCACCGAGTGTTCACTTAGAAGATTTACCACCGGCTCCCATTTATCGAGGACATCCACATAAAAAGATGGTGGGATTAACAATTAATGTGGCCTGGGGTAATGAGTATTTGCCACGTATATTAGAGATATTGAAAAAACATGATGTGAAGGCGACTTTCTTTTTAGAAGGACGCTGGGTGAAAGAAAACTTACGATTTGCCAAAATGATTGTCGATGCAAATCAAGAAGTAGGAAATCATTCTTACACACACCCTAATATGAAAACGCTGTCTACAGATGAAATACGAGATCAATTACAAAAAACGAATCGAATGATAGAAGCAGCTACAAATCAGAAAGTGAGATGGTTTGCTCCGCCAAGTGGAAGCTTTCGGGATGAGGTAGTAAAAATAGCGGATGATTTCCAAATGGGGACGATTATGTGGACTGTAGATACAATTGATTGGAAGCGGCCAGAACCGGGTGTGCTATTGCAGAGAGTAATGCGAAAAATACATCCAGGTGCTATTGTGCTAATGCATCCTACTTCATCTACAACAGAAGCGCTAGATACTATGATTAAAAATTTAAAGGAACAAGGATATAAAGTGGGGAATATTACAGAATTACTAGATGAAAAACGTGTGGATTAAATACATTTGCATGACATTCATCTCTAAACTTGTTATCATTAAATAATAGCAATTATTTAGAGAAACTGGCATTAGGAGGAAAGTTTTTGATTAAAAAATATACGTGTAAAAATGGTGTAAGAATTGTTATGGAGAATATACCAACTGTACGCTCGGTTGCGATTGGTATATGGATCCACGCAGGTTCAAGAAATGAAAATGAAAAAAATAATGGGGTTTCGCACTTTTTGGAACATATGTTCTTTAAAGGGACAGAAACGCGAAGTGCAAGAGAGATTGCAGAATCATTTGATAGCATTGGTGGACAAGTAAATGCTTTTACTTCAAAAGAATATACATGTTACTATGCGAAAGTGCTAGATGAGCATGCTAAATATGCATTAGATGTTTTAGCAGATATGTTCTTTAATTCAACATTTGATGAGGAAGAACTGAAAAAAGAGAAGAATGTTGTATTTGAAGAAATAAAAATGTACGAAGATGCGCCAGATGATATTGTGCATGATATGTTAACGAAAGCGACATATGAAACGCATCCGCTTGGATATCCTATTTTAGGAACAGAAGAAACGCTTGAAACATTTACAGGTGATACGTTACGTCAATATATGAAAGATCATTACACACCTGAAAATGTTGTTGTATCAATTGCAGGGAATATTGATGAAGCATTTTTACAAACTGTAGAGCAATATTTCGGTAGTTACGAAGGGACAACAAATCGTGAACAAGTACATAGCCCAATTTTCCATTTCAATAAAGTAGCACGTAAGAAGGAAACAGAACAAGCTCATTTATGTTTAGGATATAAAGGCTTGCAAATGGGACACGAAGATATTTATAACTTAATTGTATTAAATAATGTTTTAGGCGGTAGTATGAGTAGCCGTTTATTCCAAGAAGTACGTGAGCAACGTGGGTTAGCGTACTCAGTATTTTCTTACCATTCTTCTTATGAAGATACAGGTATGTTAACACTTTACGGTGGAACAGGTAGTAAACAATTAGATACACTGTATGAAACAATGCAAGAAACGTTAAATACGTTGAAAAATACAGGTATTACAGAAAAAGAGCTTGTTAACAGTAAAGAACAATTAAAAGGAAACTTAATGTTAAGTTTAGAAAGTACGAATAGTCGTATGAGCCGTAATGGTAAAAACGAATTGCTTCTTCGTAAACATCGTTCTCTTGATGAGATTATTGAAAGTGTAAACACTGTAACAAAGCAAAATGTAGACGAGTTAATTCGCAATATGTTTACCGATGAATTCTCTGCGGCACTTATTAGTCCGGATGGAAAACTGCCAAAAGGAATGAAACTTTAATCGATCTTGTAATTCATTCGCTTTCGGAAATAACCGTATCTCTTTTATATGAGATACGGTTATTTTTTTTATATATGCAGAATAGGTACTTATTATAGGATAACCTTCATAAAAAGTAGGATAGGGGGAGATTTAATGCGTTTAAGTGAATTAAGTGGCAAAGAGATTGTGGATTTAGAAAGAGCAGAAAAAATGGGAGTTTTAGGTCATGCAGATTTAGAAATTGATGAGAGAGATGGAAAAATACAAGCGCTTATTATACCTGCTGGGAAATGGGGAGGTTTTAAAAGAGAACAGCAAGAAGTGAGAGTAGAATGGAGCAAAATAAAGAAGGTTGGAAATGATATGATACTTTGCGATCTTACGAACCATTCAAGATCATAGTGAAAGATGACCATTTTGGTTGTCTTTTTTTTATCTTTATATAAAGAAAATAAATCACGTGTGCTTTTTGTTTTTCAATCACCTCAAACGCGTACATTACATATGATGTGGAGGAAAAAGAAAAAGTAGGCATTTTTCTTATAAATGAAAGAAAAAGAAGGTGAATTAGGGAATGTTGACTGAGATGCATATTGCTGTCATAGGAGGAGATGCACGGCAGCTAGAAGTAATTCGCAAGCTAGTCGAACTGGACGCGAAACTTTCATTAATAGGGTTTGAACAGTTAGATCATGGCTTCACAGGGGCAGCAAAGGAAAGTATACAAGATTTAAATTTCACTTCTTTAGATGCGATTATTTTGCCGGTTGCAGGGACGAATGCCAGAGGAGAAGTAGATACTATTTTTTCAAATGAAAAAGTTTCCATAACGAAAGAACAAATTGAAAAGACGCCAGAAAACTTCACTATATATTCAGGTATTGGTACACCTTACTTGGAAAATCTCGTAGCTACTACAAATCGCAAACTTGTAAAATTATTTGATCGTGATGATGTTGCAATCTATAACTCTATTCCGACCGTAGAAGGTACACTAATGATGGTTATTCAACATACTGATTACACAATTCATGGATCGAATGTAATGGTTTTAGGATTTGGTAGAACTGGTATGAGTGTTGCAAGAGCCTTTCAATCATTAGGAGCACATGTCAAAGTTGGAGCGAGACGTTCGGAACATATTGCTCGTATTACAGAAATGATGTTTTCTCCTTTTCATATGCAAGACATAGAGAAAGAAGTAGGTAATATCGATATTGTTATTAATACAATTCCACATCTCGTTGTGACAGCGAATGTTATTTCAAAAATGCCAGCTCATACGCTAGTTATTGATTTAGCTTCTAAGCCAGGTGGCACGGACTTTCGCTATGCGGAGAAGCGTGGAGTGAAGGCACTATTAGCACCTGGTCTTCCTGGGATTGTTGCACCGAAAACAGCAGGACAAATATTAGCGAATGTTCTTTCTCAGTTATTAATAGCAGATGCAATCGCAAAGGAGGATGATGAGAAATGAGTTTGAAGGGAAAACGAATTGGTTTCGGATTTACAGGGTCACATTGTACGTATGAAGAAGTTATGCCACATTTAGAGAAGTTAATTGCAGAAGGTGCAGAAGTACGTCCCGTTGTTTCTTATACTGTCCAATCAACAAATACTAGATTTGGCGAAGGGGAAGAATGGATTAAAAAGATCGAAGAAATAA
Organism: Bacillus sp. RC51; assembly: GCF_044908115.1. Lineage (NCBI taxonomy): Bacteria > Bacillati > Bacillota > Bacilli > Caryophanales > Bacillaceae > Bacillus > Bacillus sp. RC51. The sequence continues at coordinate 602,527 of NZ_JBIYCW010000002.1, forward strand.
CCGGTTTTAAGGCAATTAATTCAATCGTTGGCGCAGAGCCACTAGGACCGAAAATTCCACTAGATTGCATGGTGATTGCACCACTAACAGGGAATTCGATGAGTAAATTTGCAAATGCAATGACAGACTCTCCAGTATTAATGGCAGCAAAAGCGACGCTTAGAAATGGGAAGCCTGTTGTGTTAGCTGTTTCGACGAATGATGCGTTGGGGCTTAATGGAGTAAATCTAATGCGCCTAATGGCTACAAAAGACATCTACTTTGTACCATTTGGCCAAGATGCACCAGAGAAAAAACCGAACTCAATGGTAGCTCGTATGGAGTTACTTGAAGATACAGTATTAGAAGCGCTACAAGGAAAACAATTACAACCTGTTGTTGTAGAAAAATTCAGATATATGAATTAAAAAACGAAAAAAACGTACAATTTTTGATGAAACCATCATTCTTACTGTAGAATATGATAAAATTAACGTTATTAAGATTAGAGGGGGCATTGTAAGCTCCTTCTAATTCTAAGTTATAGAAGGATTGGTATCTAGAAAGGGGCATAGTGATGGAAAAGCAAAAAACTTTTCATGTCGCTGTAGTTGGAGCAACCGGCGCAGTTGGTGAACAAATGTTAAATACTTTAGAGAAACGAGAATTTCCAATTGGGAAGTTAACGTTACTTTCATCTAAACGATCTGCAGGTAAGAAACTTGTATTTAAAGGCGAAGAATTTACAGTTCAAGAGGCAACTCCTGAAAGTTTTGAAGGAGTAGATATTGCACTATTTAGTGCAGGTGGATCTGTATCGAAACAATTAGCGCCAGAAGCAGCAAAGCGCGGTGCAATTGTTGTTGATAATACAAGTGCATTCCGTATGACAGAAAACGTGCCACTTGTTGTACCTGAAGTAAATGAAAATGATTTAAAAGAACATAATGGTATTATTGCAAATCCAAACTGTTCTACAATTCAAATGGTAGTAGCTCTTGAACCAGTTCGCCAGCAATATGGTTTAAAACGAGTAATCGTTTCCACATATCAAGCTGTATCAGGTGCTGGTGCGGCAGCTATTGAAGAACTTCATGAACAATCACAAGCAATCTTAAATGGCGAAGAAGTAAAGGCGAATGTTTTACCTGTATCAGGTGACGAAAAGCATTTCCAAATCGCTTTTAATGCTATTCCACAGATTGATAAATTCCAAGATAATGGATTTACATTCGAAGAAATGAAAATGATTAATGAAACGAAAAAAATTATGCATATGCCTGAATTAGAAGTAGCTGCGACATGTGTACGTTTACCAGTTGTATCGGGTCATTCCGAGTCTGTGTACATTGAAGTAGATAAAGAAGGCGTAACAGTAGAAGAAATGAAAAACTTACTTGCAAATGCAGAAGGTATTGTACTGCAAGATAATCCAGCAGAGCAGTTATATCCAATGCCAGCTACTGCAGTAGGTAAAAATGAAGTATTCGTTGGAAGAATCCGTAAAGATTTAAATAATGATAAAGGATTCCACCTTTGGGTCGTATCTGATAACTTATTAAAAGGCGCTGCATGGAATTCTGTTCAAATTGCAGAGCGCTTAGTAAAATTACAATTAGTGTAAACGGCTAAGAGAAGGTGCAAAATATGAAAATTATTGTTCAAAAATTTGGTGGTACATCAGTACGTGATGACAATGGGCGCAAGCATGCGCTTCACCATATAAAAAAATCGTTAGCTGCTGGTTATAAAGTAGTTACTGTCGTATCAGCAATGGGCCGTAAAGGTGAACCGTATGCAACTGATACGTTATTAAGTCTTGTAAATCAAGAGGAATCTAATATTTCTAAACGTGAGCAAGATTTATTATTATCATGCGGAGAATTAATCTCAGCAATTGTTTTCTCTAACATGTTGAATGAGAATGGTATAAAAGCAGCAGCATTAAATGGTGCGCAAGCTGGTTTTGTAACGAATAATGACTTTACGAATGCTAAGATTATTGAAATGAATTGCGATCGTATACATGAAGAGTTACAAAATGTAGATGTTATCGTCGTGACTGGATTCCAAGGTCAAACGAAAAATGGAGATACGACAACACTTGGACGCGGAGGTAGTGATACCTCAGCTTCAGCATTAGGTGTTGCGCTTCATGCTGAATATATCGATATCTTCACAGATGTTGAAGGTGTTATGACTGCGGATCCTCGTATCGTAAAAGATGCACGTCATCTTCAAACTGTAACATATAACGAGATTTGTAACATGGCTTATCAGGGTGCGAAGGTTGTTCATCCGCGTGCGGTTGAAATTGCGATGCATGCAAAAGTACCACTTCGTGTACGTTCTACGTATTCGGATAGTGAAGGTACGCTTATTGCGGCATATGATGGTGCTACAAAAGGGCAGGATGTAGAAGAACGTCCTGTTACAGGAATTGCCCATGTGTCAAACGTAACGCAAATTAAGGTGCTTGCAAAAGAAACTGCATATGATTTACAACAACACGTGTTTAAAGAAATGGCTAATGAAGGGATTAGTGTGGACTTAATTAACATTTCTCCTACCGGTGTAGCTTACACAGTAAAGGATAGTGTATCAGCGCGTGCAGTTGAGGTTTTAAAGCAACTTGGATATGATCCAGTTGTGACAGAGCATTGTGCGAAGGTTTCTATCGTTGGTGCTGGAATGGCAGGTATTCCAGGGGTTACAGCGAAAATTGTCACAGCTTTAGCGGAAAAAGGTATTCAAATTCTGCAATCAGCAGATAGTCATACGACAATTTGGGTTCTTGTAAAAGAAGCCGATTTAGTGGAGGCTGTGAATGCATTACATAGTGCATTTGAGCTTTCAAAAGAAAAGCAACTGGAACAATAAGGAGTGAGATCATGATAGATTTTGGGACAATTGCAACCGCGATGGTAACACCGTTTGATAAAAATGGTAATATCGATTTTGCAAAGACAACGAAATTGGTAAATTATTTAATTGATAACGGTACAACAGCAATCGTGGTAGGAGGGACGACTGGAGAATCTCCTACATTAACATCAGAAGAAAAAGTAGCGTTATATCGCCATGTCGTATCTGTTGTCGATAAAAGGGTGCCCGTCATCGCTGGAACAGGTAGCAATAATACGCATGCTTCTGTTGATTTAACAAAAAAGGCAACTGAAGTTGGTGTTGATGCAGTTATGCTAGTGGCACCGTATTATAATAAACCGAGTCAAGAAGGGATGTACCAGCACTTTAAAACAATCGCTGAAAGCACTCCGCTTCCGGTAATGCTATATAATGTTCCAGGACGATCTATTGTACAAATCTCCGTTGATACAGTTGTTCGTTTATCAGAAATAGAAAACATTGTTGCGATTAAAGATGCAGGCGGCGATGTATTAACAATGACAGAAATCATTGAAAAAACAGCGGACGACTTTGCAGTATACAGCGGTGATGATGGTTTAACATTACCAGCTATGGCAATTGGAGCAAAAGGTATTGTTTCTGTAGCATCTCATGTTATCGGGAATGAAATGCAAGAAATGATTGCTGCATTCCAAGCTGGAGAGTTCAAAAAAGCGCAGAAATTACATCAATTACTAGTAAAAGTAACGGATGCACTATTTATGGCGCCGAGCCCAACACCAGTAAAAACAGCATTACAAATGGTGGGATTAGATGTAGGTTCTGTACGTTTGCCACTTCTTCCATTAACGGAAGAAGAAAGAATAACGTTACAATCCGTAATGCAATCTATTCCTCGTTAATAAAAATGACCTAGTGTGAAACTAGGTCATTTTTATTTTGACTAACTATATGTAAGTGATGAAAATTAGCTATAGTTAATAGGCTGTAATAAGAAGGGGATGGCAGGGGGGAGAATTAGTAAGAAACTGATTACAGAGATAAGGTTTTTTTAGTGAATATCGTTTCATGTTTATGTAAAGAATTTACATGAATATTTTTCCATCAAACTCTTATTACGTAGGGAAAATAGTAAAACCGATATGAATTTTGCCCTCTTAAATTATAATCTCATTTTAGTGTCTTCTCTTGTCTTTCGCATAATTTAACTTGTGTTCTATTTCTTGTATCAGTTATAATATGGCTAAGTAGCTTAGTACGGGTATGCTTAGCAAAATTGGTAAAAATTACGATTTAATGAAATTTTCATATCATATCGAATAAGATATTTGATTTATATAATGAAAGAGAGGTGAAACCTGGTTTAAAAAATTAACAAGGACATGATATCGCATAACGGTAAGGACATTCGTCTTGGACGGTGAATATATGGTGGTTGTAGAGTTTCCCCTGGTGTCTCTGCAATTTTAGTGAAATCAGTGTTTGCAAGATTTTTAAACCAGGCAACAACATGAAGAGAAAAGAGAATGAGTCTGTTAAAGTATTTGCTCTTGGCGGAGTAGGTGAAATCGGTAAAAACATGTACTGTGTTGAAATTGATTCTGAAATCTTTATTGTAGATGCAGGATTGATGTTCCCGGGAGATGAAATGTTTGGGATTGATATTGTTATTCCTGACATTACATATTTAGTAGAAAATCAAGAGCGAGTAAAAGGACTATTTATTACCCATGGTCATGAAGATCATATTGGTGGAATTGTTTATGTGCTTCGTAAATTATCTATTCCAGTATATGCGACGAAATTAACGGTAGGACTTATACAAGAAAAGCTTGGCGAAGCAGGAATGTTAGGCCGTGTAGACTTAAAAACAATTGACTCGAATTCAACAGTAGAGTTTAATTCAACAAATGTGTCATTCTTCGGAACGACACATAGTATTCCGGATTCTGTGGGTGTTTGTTTCCATACATCAAAAGGTGCTGTAGTATATACAGGAGACTTTAAATTTGATCAAACTCCAATCGGAAATAGTGGAGCAGATCTTGGGAAAATGGCGCAAATTGGAAATGAAGGCGTACTTTGCTTGTTATCTGATAGTACAAACGCTGAACGTCCTGGTTATACAGGTTCGGAAAAAGAAGTTGGTATAGAGATTTCTAAAGTATTCTATAGTTCAGAAGGGCGTATTATTGTTGCTTCATTTGCCTCCAATGTACATCGTATTCAACAAGTGTTTGATGCAGCTGCTGAAACTGGAAGGAAAGTAGCGGTAGTAGGACGTAGCATGGTGAAAGTGGTAGATATTGCAAGACGTCTTGGTTATTTAGATGTTCCAGAAGGTATGGTTATTTCATTACAAGAAATAGACAATTTCCCGGAAAAAAAGGTAGCTATCTTAACGACTGGTAGTCAAGGGGAACCGATGGCAGCCCTTTCTAGAATGGCGAAGCAAGCTCATAAACAAATTTCAATTCGTAAAGGTGATACTGTTATTATTGCAGCTTCTCCAATTCCAGGGAATGAAGTATCTGTATCAAAAATTATTGACTTGTTATTTAGATCTGGTGCTGAGGTTATTTATTACGGTGAAAGAAAAGTTCACGTTTCAGGTCATGGTAGCCAAGAAGAATTAAAGCTGATGATAAATTTAATGAAGCCGAAGTATTTTGTACCCGTACATGGTGAGTTCCGTATGCAAAAAGCACATGCGTATTTAGCGGAAGATGTAGGTATTGCGAGAGAGAATATCTTTATCGTAGAAAAAGGCGATGTAATTGCTTTTGGTGACGATGAAGCAAAATTAGCTGGTAAAGTGCAAGCTGGTAATGTTTTAATTGATGGATTAGGTGTAGGTGACGTCGGTAACATCGTTCTTCGAGATAGAAAGATGTTATCTCAAGATGGAATTTTAGTTGTTGTTGTAACACTAGGTAAGGATGAAAAGAAAATAATCTCTGGTCCAGAAATTATTTCACGCGGCTTTGTATATGTTCGTGAATCAGAAGCATTAATCGAACGATCCACAGATATTGTACGTATGATTGTTGAACAATCAATTAAAGAATATACAATTGAATGGTCTATGTTGAAACAAAATATTCGTGAATTATTAGGGCAGTTCTTGTACGAAGAAACGAAGAGAAAGCCAATGATTTTACCGATTATTATGGAAGTATAAAGAAGGTCACCTTTACAGGTGATCTTTTTCTTTTTTAACCCTATCGAATGAAATTCATAACTTAAGAAATAATAGTTATATACGAGTGAAAGGGGATGCGATATGACAGAACGTGATCGTTATACAAATGAAGAAAAAGAAGCTGAGCCGAAAGAAGTTCCAAAAGAGGCTTCTATAGTGGAGAAAATTCAGCAACTTGGACAGACAAATGTACCACAAATGAATGAATCGCGTATTCATTGCTTAACAATTGTTGGGCAGGTGGAAGGTCATATTCAGTTGCCACCACAAAATAAAACAACAAAATATGAACACATCATTCCGCAAATTGTCGCGATTGAACAAAATCCAAAAATTGAAGGCTTACTGTTAATATTAAATACAGTTGGGGGTGACGTTGAAGCTGGATTAGCGATTTCTGAAATGGTGGCTTCGCTTTCAAAGCCAACTGTATCTCTTGTTTTAGGAGGAGGGCATTCAATCGGTGTACCGATTGCGGTCTCAACTGATTATTCATTTATTGCCGAAACAGCGACGATGACAATTCATCCGATTCGTTTAACAGGTCTTGTTATAGGTGTGCCACAAACATTTGAGTATTTGGATAAAATGCAAGAAAGAGTCATTCGATTTGTGACAAAGCATTCGAAAGTAACGGAAGATCGTTTTAAAGAGCTTATGTTTGCAAAAGGGAATTTGACGCGAGATATTGGGACGAATGTAATAGGTGGAGATGCAGTGAAGTATGGTCTTATAGATGGTGTCGGTGGTATTGGTAGCGCACTTCGAAAATTAAACGAATTAATTGATGAACACAAGGATAATAGTACAGAAGGGACAATGCTACAATGATTTTATATACAATTATGCCAGAGCAACTTGTGTATCCGGCCGATTATTCACAATGCGAAAGCCAAAAAGTTGTGAATATAAATGGCGTGGAATTAGTGGTTTCTGAGGAGGATAATCAATGTTACTCTATTGTACGTGTATTAAGTACGAATCCGTCTCACTACCTAGAGTTTGAGCCTGGACAGAAAATTACCTTTTAGCAAAAAGAAGGATTTTGTTTAGGAGCTATGGTATAATATAAAAAACAAGACGGTTGAGCAGCCATGAGTAGGCTGCTTTCTTCTGTTTATTTAACATTTTACAAGAAGTGTAAAAATAGAAGATATAAAGACCTGAAAAATAGAGAGAAAGACATGTAAGTAGAGCTTTTTTATAAGAAAGTTGTACTTAATTTTTAGAACACGAGGTGAAGAAATGGCAAAACAAAAGCAAAGAGGGACGAAGGCTAAGGCAAGACGTACGATAAAGCCAACTTTGTATTATGAAATCGTCGGGTTGACTCTTTTTGCACTTTCGATTATTACGATTTTACAGCTAGGTGTTGTAGGGAAATCGTTTGTGTTATTTTTTCGCTTCTTCTTTGGTGAGTGGTACATAATTGGTGTATTAGGTGTAATAGCTTTATCTGTTGCGTTTGTAATAAAGCGGGGATGGCCCAACCTTTTAAATAAACGGCTAATAGGTGTTTATTTAATTGTACTAGCAATATTAATGTTTAGTCATATTACATTATTTAACCTGCTTACGAAAGATGGAGCTGTGCAAAATACTTCTGTAATTGTTAGTACAAAAGATTACTTCTTCCTTGAAATGAAAAAGGGCCCGGATAGTGTTCATTTAGGTGGTGGTATGTTCGGTGCACTGATGTTCGCAACGTGCTACTTCTTATTTGACGAAGTAGGGGCATATATCATTGGAATTATTTTAGTTATTCTTGGAATACTTTGTATAACAAATAAACATATTGGAGAAGTACTTGCTCCGGTAGGGAGAATTCTTAGAAGTCAGTTTCAAGTCATGCAAGGGGATTATAAAGATTGGAAATCTCAAAGGGTCGCCGAGCAAACTGAAAAGAAAAAAACAACAAGAAGCAAGAGGCGTGAACGTGTTGCTGAACAAGAAGAAGCTATTGAGCCAGTAGAAGAAATAGAAATTGGTCCACCAATTATTTCGAATTTTACTGAGAATTATCCAGTACGTGAAGAGACGGAAAAGCAGATAGAAGAAAATGATTTAATCACTCCTCCGTTTATTGAAGAGGCAGTTCCGCCTGCGCCAGAAGAACAACCTCACAAGAAACGAGGAGAAAAAATCGTTGAATCGCTAGAAGGTGAAACGAAAGCACCTCCTATGCAATTTTCTAATGTGGAAAATAAAGATTATAAGCTTCCTTCGCTTGATATATTAAAGTTTCCCCAAAATAAGCAAGTTACAAATGAAAATGCGGAAATTTATGAAAATGCTCGTAAATTGGAACGTACATTCCAAAGTTTTGGTGTGAAAGCGAAAGTAACAAAAGTACATAGAGGTCCTGCAGTTACGAAATATGAAGTGTATCCTGATATGGGAGTAAAGGTAAGTAAAATTGTTAGTTTAAGTGATGATTTAGCGCTTGCTTTAGCAGCGAAAGACATTCGTATTGAAGCACCTATTCCCGGGAAATCAGCTGTAGGGATTGAGGTTCCGAATTCAGAAGTTTCTATGGTAACGCTGAGAGAAGTTCTTGATTCAAAGGCGAATAACCACCCAGAAGAGAAGTTATTAATCGGTCTTGGACGTGATGTTACAGGAGAGGCTGTATTGGCACGTTTAAATAAAATGCCCCATTTATTAGTAGCTGGTGCGACTGGTAGTGGAAAGAGTGTATGTATTAATGGAATTATTGTAAGTATTTTAATGCGTGCAAAACCGCATGAAGTAAAATTAATGATGATTGATCCGAAAATGGTAGAGTTAAATGTATATAACGGTGTTCCGCACTTATTAACACCAGTCGTAACTGATCCGAAAAAAGCATCACAGGCTTTGAAGAAAGTTGTGAGTGAAATGGAGCGTCGTTATGAATTATTCGCGCATAGCGGTACGCGTAACATTGAAGGATATAATGATTATATTAAAGAACATAATAGCCAATCGGAAGCGAAACAACCTGAATTACCATATATTGTAGTAATTGTGGACGAGTTAGCTGATTTAATGATGGTTGCTTCTTCGGATGTAGAAGATGCGATTATGCGTTTAGCACAAATGGCACGTGCTGCTGGTATTCATTTAATTATTGCGACTCAGCGCCCGTCAGTTGATGTTATCACAGGTGTTATTAAAGCGAATATTCCATCGCGTATTGCATTTGCTGTATCTTCCCAAATAGATTCTCGAACGATTCTTGACGGTGGTGGTGCAGAAAAGTTGCTAGGTCGTGGAGATATGTTATTCATACCAATTGGTGCATCGAAACCTGTTCGTGTACAAGGGGCATTTTTATCAGATGATGAAGTTGAGAGAGTCGTAGAATCTGTTATTGCGCAGCAAAAAGCGCAATATCAAGAGGATATGATTCCACAAGATGTTCCTGAAACAAAGCAGGAAGTAGAAGATGAATTATATGATGAAGCGGTTCAGCTTGTAGTAGAAATGCAAACAGCATCTGTTTCTATGTTACAACGTAGATTTAGAGTAGGATATACGCGAGCAGCTCGTTTAATTGATGCCATGGAAATGAATGGTGTAGTAGGTCCTTATGAAGGTAGTAAACCAAGGGGAGTACTCATTAAAGATGTACAAGAAAAAAGTTCTTAAAAAAAGCCTAATTGTTTTACAATTAGGCTTTTTTATATGCTGTTTTTGTTATATACTATATTCAACAGAAAAGAAAGTGCTTACATAATAGGGAGCTCTTTAGAATACGAATGCTTATCGTTTTGGTTTTCGAAACGTTCGATATTTAATGTAGAAAAATGTTGAATTCTGTTGACACATATGGGAGCAAGTGGTAAGATTACTTCGAAAAGAATCACTGCCTCATATAATCTTGGAGATAAGGTCCATAAGTTTCTACCTGGCAACCATGAATTGCTAGACTATGAGGGGAAAAGTGTGTAACAAAGGATGTAAGGAATCTTTGTGCCGAACTTTTTCTCTATATGAGAAATGTTTATGGTACAAAGTTTTTTTTATGGAATAAAGTGTGAAAATTTCATCTTGAAAAATTATTAATATTTATTCGATAATTACGCTTATTTTTAGTATTTAGTAATTTATACTATGTTGTAAGTTGAAAAAAGAGAGAAGAAGTCTTACATCAGAGGTCGAATAATTGAAATGCGGGGGAGTCTTATGTCAGTAAAATCCGATAGTCGTCACCTATATTTGCGGGTGATTGATCACATCAAAGGAAAAATTAAAGATGGGGCTTACAAAGAAAAACAAAAGTTACCTTCAGAGTTTGATCTAGCGAAAGAACTTGGTGTAAGTAGGGCAACTTTAAGGGAAGCACTACGTATTTTAGAAGAAGAAAATGTTGTTATTCGTAGACATGGTGTAGGGACATTTGTAAATGCGAAGCCGTTATTTTCTTCTGGAATAGAGCAACTTTCTAGTATTACAGATATGATTTCTAGTGTGGGGAAAACACCAGGAACAATCTTTTTATCATCATCTACAACAACTTTAACAGAAGAAGAAAAAGAGAAATTTAATTGTGAAGATGCTTTTAGCGCAGTAATGATTGAACGTGTTCGTACAGCGGATGGGGAACCAGTTGTATATTGCATTGATAAACTGGCAAAAGAGATATTACCAGATTTATCGGGATACAATGAGGAATCGCTGCTTACAGTAATACATAATAATACGCACAAGCGTATCACATACGCAGTTGCTCACATTGAACCGATTGGTTATCACCCGAAAATTTCACCGATTTTAGAATGTGAACCTGAAACGGCACTGCTAGTTTTAAAACAAATGCACTATGATCAAAATGATGAGCCAATCTTATATTCTATTAATTACTTTAGAGCTGATAAGTTTAGCTTCCACGTATTAAGAAAACGTATGTAGGGAAGTTCCTTTTTAGGGAGGTGACAGCAAGAAGTAAGGGACAGCAGCGTATGAATCATTAGACAAAACATTTCAGGAGGGGTTTCTAGTATGAAGAAAAAAACAGGTCTTTTATTATCGTTAACGTTAGCAGCAAGTACAGTGTTAGGTGCATGTGGTAACTCGGATAAAGCGGATAGTGACAAAAAAGGGGATAAAGAGTTTAAGGTTGGTATGGTTACAGATGTTGGGGGCGTTGATGACAAATCATTTAACCAATCAGCTTGGGAAGGTTTAACGAAATTTGGTAAAGACAACGATTTAAAGAAAAATGAAGGATATCGTTACCTTCAATCAAGTAAAGATGCTGATTACATTCCAAATTTAACGAAATTTGCGAAAGATAATTATAACACAACATTTGGTATTGGATACTTAATGGAGAAATCAATTGAAAAGGTGGCTGAACAGTATCCAAAAGAGCAATTTGCGATTGTAGATACAGTTGTAAAGAAGCCGAACGTAACAAGTATTACATTTAAAGACCATGAAGGTTCATTCCTAGTTGGAGCTGTAGCAGCGATGACAACAAAATCAAATAAAGTTGGTTTTGTTGGTGGTGTGAAGAGCCCGTTAATTACAAAATTCGAATCAGGTTTTAAAGCTGGTGCAAAAGCAGTAAATCCAAATATCGAAATTGTATCACAATATGCTGATGCATTTGATAAGCCAGAAAAAGGATCTGTATTAGCTTCAGCAATGTACGGTCAAGGCGTTGACGTAATTTACCATGCTTCAGGTGCAACTGGTAACGGTGTATTCACAGAAGCGAAAAACCGTAAGAAAAAAGGTGAAAATGTTTGGGTAATCGGTGTTGACCGTGACCAAAATCAAGAAGGCATGCCTGAAAATGTAACTTTAACTTCAATGGTAAAACGTGTTGATGTTGCAGTAGCAAAAGTAGCGCAAGAAGCGAAAGATGGTAAGTTAAAAGGCGGTAAAGTAGAAGAGTTCGGCTTAAAAGATGATGGCGTTGGTATTGCGAAAACAACTGATAATGTGAAAAAAGTAAACCCAGAAATTTTAACAAAAATAGAAGAGTTTGAGAAGAAAATCACTGCTGGTGAAATTAAAGTACCTGCGACTGATGATGAATATAAAGCATACGAAGCTGCTCTAAAGAAATAATGATAGAGCAATAGCAAAGGTTAGTTCTTAGAACTAACCTTTGCATATATAAAAATACTTTTAATAGAGTGTAATTAGGGAGTGTTCCCTGCTAGAAGGAGGAACAAAATGGAATACGTAATTGAGATGAACAATATTACAAAAGTATTCCCAGGCATTGTAGCGAATGATGATATTACGCTGCAAGTAAAACAGGGAGAGATACACGCTTTACTTGGAGAAAATGGTGCAGGGAAATCAACGTTGATGAATGTACTGTTCGGTTTGTATCAACCAGAACAGGGCGAAATTAAAATTAAAGGAAACCCTGTAAAAATTACAAATCCGAATATTGCAAATGACCTTGGAATTGGGATGGTCCATCAGCACTTTATGCTTGTTCATAATTTTACAGTTACAGAGAATATCATTCTTGGAAATGAGCCGAAGAGAAAAGGGAAAATAGCTGTTGAAGAGGCTGCAAAAGAAATTAAACAATTATCTGAACAGTACGGTTTAGCTGTTGATCCAAATGCAAAGATTGAAGATATTTCGGTTGGGATGCAGCAAAGGGTTGAAATATTAAAGACGCTTTATCGTGGTGCGGAGATTTTAATATTCGATGAACCGACTGCAGTGTTAACTCCTCAAGAAATTCATGAGTTGATTCAAATTATGAAAAAGCTTGTGCAAGAAGGGAAATCTATCATTCTTATTACACATAAATTAAAAGAAATTATGGAAGTTTGCGATCGTTGCACAATTATTCGTAAAGGTAAAGGAATTGGTACAGTTGACGTTGCGGAAATGGATGAACATAAACTTGCAGAATTAATGGTCGGACGTCAAGTGAATTTTAAAACAGAAAAAATAGGGGCCAAACCGAAAGAGGAGGTTCTGTCTGTTGCGAATCTTGTCGTTCATGATGCACGCCAATTACCTGCTGTAAAAGGCCTTGACTTAACTGTTCGTGCAGGAGAAATCGTTGGTATTGCAGGGATTGATGGAAATGGTCAAAGTGAATTAATAGAGGCGATTACTGGTTTACGAAAAGTTGAGTCAGGTTCTATTGCAATTAAAGGAAAAGAAATAACGAATTGGCCTGTTCGAAGAATTACAGAGGAAGGAATAGGTCATATTCCAGAAGACCGTCATAAACACGGGCTAGTTCTTGATTTTTCTGTTAAAGACAATATAGTTTTGCAAACATACTATAAAAATCCATTTTCAAAGAAGGGGATTTTAAACTTTAGCAAAATCACAGAGAAAGCAAAGGCGCTTATTGAACAGTTTGATGTACGTACACCTAGTGAACAAACATTAGCGCGTGCTCTATCAGGTGGAAATCAGCAGAAAGCTATCATTGCACGTGAAGTAGATCGTAATCCAGATTTATTAATTGCAGCACAACCAACACGTGGTTTAGATGTAGGTGCAATTGAATTTATTCATAAAAAATTAATCGAGCAGAGAGATAACGGGAAAGCGGTATTACTTCTATCGTTAGAACTGGATGAAATTTTAAATGTAAGTGATCGAGTTGCTGTTATATATGAAGGGAAAATTGTAGCAATTGTCGATGCGAAAGAAACAAATGAACAACAGCTTGGTTTGTTGATGGCTGGCGGAACGGAGAAAGAGAAGGTGAATACAAATGGCTAAAAAATTTTTAACGGAGCGAACAATTAACATTTTAGTTCCTGTATTATCCGTTATTTTTGGTTTACTTGTTGGTGCCATTGTAATGTTAGTTAGTGGATATGATCCAATTGTTGGGTATGCAGCGCTTTGGGAAGGAATGGTTGGAAATCCGCAGGCTATCGGTGAGACGCTACGTACGATGATTCCACTCGTGTTAGCTGGTCTGTCTGTTGCATTTGCGTTTCGTACAGGTCTCTTTAACATTGGGGTAGAAGGACAATTATTGGTTGGATGGCTTGCCGCTGTCTGGTTTGGATATGCAGTATCGTTACCAGCATTTTTGCATATTCCGTTATCTATTTTAGTAGCCGCGATTGCCGGTGGTTTATGGGGATTTATACCTGGATATTTAAAAGGAAAGCTTAAAGTAAATGAAGTAATTGTCACAATTATGATGAACTACATTGCACTTTATGTTACGTATGATCTTATTAAACGTTTTATACATGAAGGTAATGAGAAATCTTATGATGTACAAGCGAGTGCTTCATTAGCTTCTGATTGGCTATCTTCATTGACAGATGGATCTCGTTTGCACTGGGGAATTGTTGTAGCTATTTTAATTGCTATTGTAATGTGGTTCGTATTAGATAGAACTACGTTAGGATATGAGTTGAAATCGGTTGGTTTTAACCAAAATGCATCGCAATATGCAGGGATGAAAGTCTCTCGTAATGTTGTATTATCAATGACAATTGCTGGCGCTTTTGCTGGAATTGGTGGGGCAATGGAAGGTCTAGGAACATTCCAAAGTATGACGGCAATGACATCGTTTACTGGTATTGGATTCGATGGGATTGCGGTAGCTCTTCTTGGAGGAAATAATCCGTTTGGTATATTATTATCGGCTTTACTGTTCGGTGGTTTGAAAAGTGCAGCCCCGCAAATGAATTTTGAAGCAGATGTACCTTCTGAGTTAATTAATGTTATTATCGCATGTATTATTTTCTTTGTTGCTTGCAGTTATGTTTTACGCTGGGCACTTACACGCATGAGCAAGGAGGGGAAATAAATGAGCTTTATAGATATTTTAGCCATTCTTGTGACTGGTACGTTATATACGGCAGCGCCACTTATTTTTACGGCGTTAGGTGGAGTGTTCAGTGAACGTTCTGGGGTTGTAAATATAGCCTTAGAAGGTTTAATGTTATTTGGTGCATTTACTGGTATCGTTACAACGTTATTAATGGGTGATACGTGGGGAGCAATGACTCCTTGGATTGCACTATTATTTGCAGCTATTGGTAGTGGATTATTTGCACTTCTTCACGCAGTAGCGTCCATTACATTCCGCGCGGATCAAGTAGTAAGCGGGGTAGCGATTAACTTTTTGGCGCTCGGTTTAACAGTATTTGCGATTAAGAAAATCTTTGGTAAAGGACAGACTGATTTTATTCAATACCGAATTGAAAAAATCGATGTTCCAGGACTTTCGGATATTCCGGTAATCGGGAAAATCTTTTTCTCAAATGTACCGTTAACATCGTATATTGCCATTATTTTAGCATTTGTTGTTTGGTACATTATTTATAAAACACCGTTCGGTCTTCGTCTTCGTGCTGTTGGTGAACATCCAATGGCAGCAGATACGATGGGAATTAATGTATATAAAATGCGTTATATTGCAGTTTGTATATCTGGAATGTTTGCAGGAGTGGGTGGTGCGGTCTTCGCAATGTCGATTTCTGGTAACTTTTCAGGTGCTACAATTACTGGACAAGGTTTCTTGGCACTAGCAGCTATGATCTTTGGTAAATGGAATCCACTTGGTGCTCTTGGAGCAGCGCTGTTCTTCGGATTTGCTCAATCACTTGGGATAACAGGTGGTACAATTCCTATATTAAAAGAAATTCCAAGTGTATTCCTAACGATATTACCGTATGTATTTACAATATTAGCACTCGTTGGTTTTGTAGGCCGATCTGAAGCTCCGAAAGCATTAGGAACGCCTTATGAAAAAGGAAAACGATGAGTATTTAGAAAGTATAAAAAAAGCTCGCACATTAGTGCGGGCTTTTTTACATAGAATATATTTAATACGGAATTTTACTATGTTCCTTACATATTAAAGTTTTTAGAAAGACTCAAATGTAAGCATAATAAGGAAGAAAAGTTGATTTTTTATTTCTAAAAACTGTATATTGAAGAGGAATATTCCTACATACGTAAAGGAGGGCTATTAATGAAACTAATGGAACAGCAACTGCATGAATTAGGTGGCTTGCGAGTACATATTATTCCGACTGATAAATTTAAAACAAATACCTTTGTATTTCGTTTTAAAGCACCTTTAAATGAGGAGACGGTGACAGAGCGTGCCCTATTGCCGTACGTATTGCAAAGTGCGACAGAAAAACTGCCTTCTGTAATTCGTCTTCGTCAATATTTAGAAGAATTATATGGATCTTCTTTAGCGGTAGATGTAAGTAAAAAAGGGGAAGACCATATCATCTCTATTTATGTAGACATTGCAAATGAAACATATTTACGCGATGCACCACCGTTATTTGAAAAAGCGCTTTCTATGTTATCTGATATTGTTTTACATCCAGCAACAGAAGGGGACGGTTTTCTATCTTCTATTGTAGAAAGTGAGAAACGAGCACTCTTGCAACGAATTGAAGCTACTTATGATGATAAAATGCGTTATGCAAACGAGCGTTTAATTGCAGAGATGTGCAAAGTAGAACCATATCGCTTAAGTGCAAATGGAAAAAAAGAAAGTGTTGCTTCTATTACAAATGAAAGTTTGTATCAATATTATCAAAAAGTGTTAGCTGAAGATGAAATGGATTTATATATCATTGGTGACATTTCAGAAGATGCTGTGGAGCTTGTAAATAAGTATTTTTCGATTTCACCTCGCGCTATGAAAGAGAGAAATGTACTTCTTCATAAACGAAATAATGAAGAAAAAGAAATTGTTGAAAAACAAGAACTAAAGCAAAGTAAATTAAATATCGGCTATCGCACATTCATTACGTATAAAGATGAAGATTATTTTGCATTACAATTGTTTAACGGATTATTTGGAGGGTTTTCTCATTCGAAGTTATTCGTAAATGTCCGTGAAAAAAATAGTTTAGCGTACTATGCAGCATCGAGATTTGAAAGTCATAAAGGCTTGCTCTTCGTCATGTCTGGAATTGAAGCGAAGAACTTTGAAAAAGCTGTTGAAATTATTAAAGAACAAATGAAAGCAATGCAAAACGGTGATTTTTCAGAGGAAGAGATTAAGCAAACGAAAAGTGTAATTCAAAATCAAATCTTAGAGGCAATTGATACGCCACGTGGCTTTGTTGAAATGCTTTATCACGGGGTGATTTCAGAGCGTACGCGTCCAGTTGAAGAATGGCTAACGGGCATAGAAAGCGTGACGAAAGAAGAGATTGTGAAAGTTGCTAATAATATTGAACTAGATACAATCTACTTTTTACATGGAACGGAGGGAGAATAAATGGAGAAAATTGTGTATGAGCAATTAAAAGAGACGCTATATTATGAAAAACTTCCGAATGGATTAGACGTATATATCTTACCGAAACAAGGCTTCAACAAAACATTTGCAACATTTACGACTAAGTACGGTTCTGTTGATAATACATTTGTACCGCTTGGAAAAGAAGACATGACTCGTGTACCAGATGGAATTGCTCATTTCCTTGAGCATAAATTGTTTGAAAAAGAGGACCATGACGCGTTTCAATTGTTTAGTAAACAAGGTGCTTCAGCGAACGCTTTTACATCTTTTACAAGAACCGCTTATCTCTTTTCCTGTACATCAAATGTAGAGAGAAATTTAAATACGTTGTTAGACTTTGTACAAGAACCGTATTTCTCTGAAAAAACGGTTGAAAAGGAAAAAGGTATTATCGGTCAAGAAATTCAAATGTACCAAGATAACCCAGACTGGCGTTTATACTTTGGGTTAATCGATAGTTTGTTTGTGAAACATCCAATTAAAATTGATATTGCAGGGACGATTGAGTCTATTAGTAAAATTACAAAAGACCTACTGTATGAATGTTATGAGACTTTTTACCATCCGAGCAACATGTTATTATTTGTTGTTGGAGCGATTGATCCTGAAAAAACAATGGATTTAGTTCGTGAAAATCAAGCGAAAAAAGATTACGAAAATCAACCAGAAATCGTTCGCTCTTTTGAAGAGGAACCAGAAGAAGTAAATGAAAAGAAAAAGATTATTTCAATGCCTGTTCAAACTCCAAAATGTTTAGTTGGTATTAAGGCAACGAATTTAAAAGAAAAAGGGCAAGCTCTGTTAAAACAAGAAATTGCACTTACATTACTTTTAGATTATTTATTTGGAAAAGGGTCAGTTCATTACGAATCTTTATATAATGAAGGTCTTATTGATGATTCGTTCTCGTATGACTATACAGAAGAAAATAACTTCGGTTTTGCAATGGTTGGTGGAGATACGAAGCACCCTGATGAATTGGCAGAGCGATTAAAAGGTATTTTACTACAAACGAATTATGATCAGTTAGATGAGACTGCACTGGAACGGGTGAAGAAAAAGAAAATTGGTGGATTTTTACGATCGTTGAATTCACCTGAATATATTGCAAATCAGTTTACACGATATGCGTTTAATGAATCTAGTTTATTTGATGCTCTTACAGTGTTAGAAGGATTAACTGTTCAAGACTTACAACAAGCAGCAAAAACATTATTGATTGAAGAGAAAATGAGTGTCTGCCAAGTGTTACCAAAAAAATGAAGTAATATGTGAATAAAAAACGCAGTATCTATATCCCTCATCTAACGTTTGGTTATTGCCAAATGGTAAGATGAGGGTATTATTTATTTATACATAAAAAGATAAGAGAGGGAATTTATGAAAAAGTATGCATTAGTAACTGGAGGAAGCGGAGGGATTGGCTCTGCTATTTCGAAGCAGTTAATCGAGGATGGTTATACAGTCTATATTCATTACAATAAAAGCGAAGAGAAGATAAGGGGGTTACAAAAGGAGTTTGATGCAGTGATTCCTGTGCAAGCAAATTTAGCTTCTATCGATGGAGCAGAGAAATTGTGGGGACAAATCGAACATCCTATTGATGTTATTGTATACGCAGCTGGAAAGAGTATATTTGGATTAGTAACAGATGTTACTAATGAAGAATTAGATTATATGGTGGAGCTTCAAGTGAAGAGTGTATATAGACTTTTATCGATGGCGCTTCCACCGATGATCGGGCGGAGAAGGGGTAATGTTGTTGTTATTTCATCCATTTGGGGGCAAATAGGAGCGTCTTGTGAGGTGCTGTACTCAATGGTGAAAGGTGCACAAAATTCATATGTGAAGGCTTTAGCGAAAGAAGTTTCTCTAAGTGGATTGCGCGTTAATGCGGTAGCGCCAGGTGCAATCGAAACAGAAATGTTAAATGTATTTTCAGAAGATGATAAAAATGAAATTGCTGAAGATATTCCATTAGGTAGAATAGGACTACCCGAAGAGGTAGCAAAAACAGTCTCCTTCCTCGTTTCGCCAGGAGCTTCTTATATTACGGGGCAAATTATCGGAGTGAATGGCGGTTGGCATTGCTAAAAAATTCTTACATAAAAAACAAGAAATTGTACAAATTAAGCATGATTCTATTACTAAAATAGTGAGGTGCTTAAACATGTCAGTGTTAGATAATTTTGATCAGTGGAAGAGCTTTTTAGGAGAACGTTTAGAACAAGCGGGGGGAAAAGGGCTTGATGGTGGTGCCGTATCAGATATGGCATTTCGTGTTGGTGATTATTTAGCAAATGAAGTAGAAGCGCGCAACGATCAAGAAAAATTATTGTCTGAGCTTTGGAAAGTTGCTGATGAACAAGAGCAACATACAATTGCAAATTTAATGGTGAAGTTTGTACAACATAAGTAAAAGTAGAGAGGAGAAGCTCCTCTCTACTTTTTTTGTATAGTAATTAGGAGGAATAGATTATACATTTAGCTTCCCTATTAAGATGAAATCATATAATATAGTACGTAGGTGTAAAGTAAGCGTAGGGGAGTGATCTTGGATGATTGAATGGTATTTTGAATATGAAATACATAAAAACCGACCTGGCTTACTTGGTGACGTTTCTTCGTTAATCGGTATGCTTGGCATCAATATTGTCACAATTAATGGTGTAGATAATGCACGACGTGGACTTTTGCTTATGTGTGATAATCAAGAACAAATCTCTAGACTTGAATCAATTTTAAATACGATGGATAATATAACGGTAACGAAATATCGTCCGCCAAAGCTTAGAGATAAGCTAGCAGTTAGACATGGTAGGTACATACAACGAGATGCAGATGATAAGAAAACATTTCGATTTGTGCGTGATGAATTAGGATTGCTTGTAGACTTTATGGCGGAGATAATGAAAAAAGAAGGTCATAAATTAATTGGGATACGAGGAATGCCCCGTGTCGGAAAAACAGAATCTATTGTTGCCGCAAGTGTTTGTGCAAATAAGAGATGGTTATTCGTATCATCTACTCTCATTAAGCAAACTGTTCGTAGCCAATTGATTGAAGATGAGTATAGCGACGATAATATTTTCATACTAGATGGAATTGTGTCGACAAAGCGTGCAAATGAAAGACACTGGCAGCTCGTTCGTGAAATCATGAGATTGCCTGCAACGAAAGTTGTGGAACATCCGGATGTGTTTGTGAGTCAGTCAGAATACACATTGGATGATTTTGATTATATTATCGAATTGCGTAACGATTATGATGAAGAAATTCAATATAATTTAGTAGATGAAATTGAGCAAGGTACGCAAAACAATTTCTCTATGTTCGACTTTTAAAGAAATATTGAGGTGTTAGTAGTGACGGAATTAGGACAAAAGCTGACAGAAGCAAGAGAAGCGAAAGGCTTATCTATTGATCAGCTGCATGAGATTACAAAAATTCAAAAACGCCATTTAGTAGCGATTGAAGAAGGCAATTATGATGTGTTGCCAGGAGCTTTTTATGCGCGTGCATTCATTAAACAATATGCAGATGCTGTTGGATTAAATGGAGAGGAACTGCTTGTAGAATATCAGAGTACGATACCACAGTCTGAAAAACGTGAAGTTCCACAAGTATCAACTGGACAAAAAACACAAGAAACAATGCAAAAATCTTCATCATGGCCAATTGCGGATCATATGCCCAAAATTTTGATTGCGTTGTTAGTAATCGCATTTGGAGTGGTAGTCTGGTTTGTTATTCAAGCGTTAACTGGAAAAGATGATAGGCAAGTTCCAAATGCTCAAAGTGAGAAAATTGAGGTTCAAAAAGCAAAAAATTCTCCGCTAGATACAAAGAAAGATGAAGCGAAAGCGGAAGAACCAAAGAAAGAAGAACCAAAAAAAGAAGAGCCAAAGAAAGAGGAACAACCAGCACAACCAACTGGACAGCAAGAGATAAAAGTAGTTGGAACAACTGGTAAGGTATCTACTTTGGAAATTCATAATAATAAAACATTAGAACTGGAAATATCGGGTAAAGGTGCGAGTTATGTAGATGTTAAAGATGATGCTGGGAACGAAATTCTAAACACTACAGTACAAGGTGGCCAAATAGAAAAACGTGATTTATCAACAGTAAAAGAAGTGCGACTTAATATTGGAAATGCAACGAATGTTGAAGTTAAACTGAATGGTCAAGTGGTTGCTTTCCCATTGGATCCAGCAAAAGAACTTCACCAAAGATTGGTGATAAAAAACCAAGGGATAGGGCAAGCTGCGCAATAACAGTCATCGCTTCGATGACTTTTTTCAATGAACAAATGTTTTTGACATGATGGAGGAATAGCTGTGAATTTACCAAATAAAATTACAATATCTAGAATCTTCTTAATTCCAATTTTTATGGTAATTATGTTAGCGCCCTTTGAGTGGGGCTCATTTATAATTGGTGATGTAGAGTTACCAATTCAACATTTAGTAGGGGCACTTATCTTTATTATTGCTTCGGCTACAGATTGGATTGATGGACATTATGCAAGAAAGTATAATCTTGTAACGAATTTAGGGAAATTCCTTGACCCGTTAGCAGATAAATTACTTGTTTCGGCAGCGCTTATCACATTGGTAGAAATGCAATATGTACCTGCTTGGATCGTTATTGTAATTATAAGCCGTGAGTTTGCAGTAACAGGTTTACGCCTTGTACTTGCTGGGACAGGGGAAGTAGTTGCAGCAAATCAGCTAGGGAAAATTAAGACATGGACACAAATTATTGCGATTGCAGCATACTTATTACATGATGTACCGTTAAATTTACTTCATATTCCAGTTGCAGATATTTTCATATGGATTGCATTATTCTTTACCGTTATTTCAGGATGGGATTATTTCTGGAAAAATAAAGATGCTTTTGTAAACTCAAAATAGAAGTTTATGGGGGAATTGGGATGAATGCTGAAATTATTGCGGTTGGAACGGAATTATTACTTGGACAAATTGCAAATACAAATGCCCAGTTTTTATCTGAAAAGTTAGCTTCAATCGGAATTAACGTGTACTACCATACTGTTGTTGGGGATAATAACAAGCGATTACAGAAGGCAATTGAATTGGCTGAAGAACGAGCTGATATGCTCATTTTTACAGGTGGATTAGGACCGACAAAAGATGATTTAACGAAAGAAGCAATAGCGTCTAGTTTAGATGAAGAGCTTGTGTATGATGAAAAGGCATTAACATCGATAAGCGATTATTTTAAGCGTACAGGCCGTGAATTTACGGAGAATAATAAAAAGCAGGCGCTCGTTTTAAATGGATCGACTGTATTTGCGAATGATCACGGTATGGCGCCTGGTATGGGGTTAAATAAGAACGGAAAAGTTTATATTTTATTACCAGGACCACCAAAAGAAATGAAGCCGATGTATATAAGTTACGTAGAGCCTTTTTTATGTAAGTTTACAACGGGGGAAAATATTTATTCTCGTGTTCTTCGTTTTTTTGGTATTGGGGAATCTCAATTAGAGGTGAAAGTTCAAGATTTAATTGATGGACAAACGAACCCAACCATTGCACCACTTGCAAATGATGGAGAAGTGACATTACGTTTAACTGCCAAACATCATGATGCTGATGAGGCGGAGAAACTGATTCAGCATGTGGAAGATTTGATTTTAGAAAGAGTAGGAGAATTTTTCTACGGATATGACCAAGATTTCCTTCATTACAAGGCAATAAGGCTATTGAAGGAAAAAGGGTTAACTTTAGCGTGTGCAGAAAGTTTAACAGGTGGTCTTTTTGGAAATCAAGTAACAGAAAATGCTGGTGTTTCGTCTGTATTTAAAGGCGGTGTCATTTGTTATCAAAATGATGTGAAGCAACAAATTTTACATGTACCTGAAGAAGTGTTGCGTACTGATGGCGCGGTTAGTAAACAGTGTGCTCGCTATCTTGCTGAAAATGTAAAGGAACTGTTAAAAGCAGATATCGGAATTAGTTTCACTGGGGTGGCAGGACCGGATGCTTCAGAGCATAAAGAACCAGGAACAGTATTTATTGGATTGGTGATTAAAGATGAACCAGCTGTAGTCTTCTCGCTTAATTTAAGTGGAAGTCGTCAACAAATTAGAGAACGCTCTACAAAATATGGATTTTATCATTTATTTAAAAAGCTAGAAGAGATATAAATTTCTTCTAGTTTTTTTTGTTGGAAAACCTAGTTTTATTCGATATAAAATAAAAAATCGAATAAATGTTCGATTTTTGTTGGCAAATTGAATTGAAAATAGGTATAATAAGATTAGCAAGTTAGTTAAGGAGGAATTTTGAATGAGCGATCGTCAAGCGGCATTAGATATGGCGTTAAAACAAATAGAGAAGCAATTCGGTAAAGGCTCAATTATGAAATTAGGAGAACAAGCGGAGCGTAGAATTTCTACATTTTCAAGTGGTTCTTTAGCACTTGATGTGGCACTAGGGGTAGGCGGATACCCACGTGGCCGTGTTATTGAAATTTATGGACCTGAAAGTTCAGGTAAAACAACAGTTTCATTACACGCAATCGCGGAAGTACAGCGTCAAGGTGGACAAGCAGCGTTCATTGATGCCGAGCATGCAATGGATCCTGTATATGCACAAAAATTAGGTGTTAACATAGATGAATTACTATTATCACAGCCTGATACAGGGGAGCAAGGACTAGAAATCGCAGAAGCACTTGTACGAAGTGGAGCGGTTGATATTATCGTAATTGACTCTGTGGCAGCTCTTGTACCGAAAGCTGAGATCGAAGGGGACATGGGTGACTCTCACGTTGGTTTACAAGCACGTTTAATGTCACAAGCACTTCGTAAACTTTCAGGTGCAATCAACAAATCAAAAACAATCGCAATCTTTATCAACCAAATTCGTGAAAAAGTTGGGGTTATGTTCGGAAATCAACTACAAGTTGCTTAATCAGAGTGTAGTACTTGAATCTTTATTTGTTTTCTTCATTTAAGTCTTTATAAGGGATTTCTTATAAGGAGAGATTAAAATGGCAGTGACAATTGGAAATAGAACTTATCGAAACATAGAACAATGGCAAGTGGATTTTATTGCGACACATGCGGATAGAAAATTAAAAGATATAGGTAAAGAAATTAATCTTGATGAAAGGCGAGTAGGTGAAATATTAAAGTTACTCGGAATTAAAAGAACCAGACATTGGAAGATTTACTTACCTAAAACCGCAGAAGTTGAACAAGAGTTGAAAAATCCATATTTATCACATGTTGAAATTGCCGTTAAGTATGGCGTATCCGATACATGTGTTGCTAAAAGGAGAAAAGAGCTTAATGTAAAGGTCAGAAAGAAAAATTATGATACTTTACTGGAACAACAGGTTGAACAGATATTGTTAAGCTTAGATTTGGTGTTCATTAAGCAAAAAAGAATCGATAAGTGGTCTATTGATTTCTACTTAGGTAGAAAATATTGTTTAGATGTCCATGGGAAATGGGCACACTCACTCAAAAAAATAAAAGAACGAGATAAAAGAAAACTTTTATTTATGGAAGAGAGCTGCTATAAATATCTTGTTATACATGAAGAAGAACTAGCAAATAAAGAAAAAGTCGCGCAAAAGATTAAGGAGTTTACCATGGGTTTCCCTTGCTAGTGATAGCATGTTAAAAAACCTTGTGAACCTTATTGCCTAAGGGTGTAACTATTTATATAGTTGCTAACGGTGAAGCCCACCATTAATTAGGGTAATACCGTGCCAAGCTCCATAGTGATATGGGGAAGGTGTAGAGACTACCGAAAAGGACTTTTAGTTAACTGAGTAGGGTACGGCAGATGATAGGCTACTGCTGGAAGTGCAAGGCTCTCTGCAAAGAGATGAAGAGATAGTCCGGACTATAGAGATGGAAAATCTATAGATAGTGCCAGAAACAACTCCAGGTGGTCGTGCGTTGAAATTCTATTCAACTGTCCGTCTTGAAGTACGTCGTGCTGAGCAGTTAAAGCAAGGTAACGATATTGTTGGTAATAAAACGAAAATAAAAGTAGTTAAAAATAAAGTAGCACCGCCATTCCGTGTTGCTGAAGTTGATATTATGTACGGAGAAGGTATTTCAAGAGAAGGTGAAATCTTAGATATGGCTTCTGAACTTGATATCGTTCAAAAGAGCGGTGCTTGGTACTCTTATAATGAAGAACGCTTAGGACAAGGTCGTGAAAATTCGAAGCAATTCTTAAAAGAGAATACGGATTTAAGAGAAGAAATTGCCTTCTTTGTTCGTGAACATCACGGAATTGGTGAAAACTCTGGTGTTGAAGACACGGAAGATTCAACTCGTCAAGATTAAAAAATAAAAGACACGGTCCCGTGTCTTTTATTTTTTAATCCACTATGAAAGCGTTGTATATAGCTGGAGATAAAATATTTATTCTATCCAAAAGGCTATGTATAAAGGGGAATATTCATATATTTTAAGTGAATGAATTGGGATTTTCTAAGGTTTTCCAGGATAATATGCCGTCTGTTTTTTTAATCCATATAAGATTCAGGGCTGAAGGTAAAGAAAGTAAAAGTAGACAACGCTTGACAATGAAAATTGCGATAGATACAATGAGAATGTATATTTTTTCTTATATACGATATACTCTTCTCAAGAAGAGAAGTAATATTCGGAGTAAGACTTAAATCTTGCCGAAATAATAATATGACATTTTAATTGTGAAATGAAGAAAGTCCCTTAAAAAAGCGGGACGACGGTCTTTGCTGTACGTTGTAATTCAATGTACATGCCGACAGTCTTTTTTCATTCATAGCAAGGGGAGGTGAAATCATGAGTAGTAGTACAGTTTGGATACTCATCTCCATTTTGCTTGCAACAGTCGGTGCAGTTGTTGGCTTTTTTGTTCGAAAGTCTATTGCTGAAGCGAAGATTAATGGTGCAGCTAATGAAGCAAAACGTATTCTAGACGAAGCGAATCGTGATGCTGAAGCACTTAAGAAAGAAGCGCTTTTAGAAGCAAAGGATGAAATTCATACACTTCGTACAGAAGCTGAATTAGAAATTCGTGACCGTAGAAGCGAATTACAAAAACAAGAAAATCGTTTAATGCAAAAAGAAGAGAACCTTGATCGTAAAGACGAAACGCTCGATAACCGCGAGCGACAGTTAGAAAAGAAAGAGGAATCTCTTGTAGCGAAACAACAACAGATTGAAGAGTTGGAAAGCAAAGTGGGAGAGTTAGTTCAAAAGCAACAAACAGAATTAGAGCGCATTTCCAATCTGACCCGCGAACAAGCGAAAGCAATTATTCTTGGTAAAGTGGAAAGTGAAGTTTCTCATGAAATTGCCGTTATGGTAAAAGAAAGTGAAGTTCGCGCGAAAGAAGAAGCGGATAAGAAGGCAAAAGAGATTTTATCTCTTGCAATGCAAAGATGTGCAGCTGATCATGTTGCTGAAACAACCGTTTCGGTTGTAAATCTTCCAAATGACGAAATGAAGGGACGTATTATCGGACGTGAAGGTCGTAACATTCGTACGTTAGAAACGTTAACAGGTATTGACCTTATTATCGATGATACACCAGAAGCGGTAATTCTATCTGGATTTGACCCGATTCGTCGTGAAACAGCTCGTATCGCTCTTGATAAACTAGTACAGGACGGACGTATTCACCCAGCGCGTATTGAAGAGATGGTCGAAAAATCAAGACGTGAAGTGGACGAGTATATTCGTGAAGTCGGAGAGCAAACAACGTTTGAAGTGGGTGTTCATGGCTTACATCCAGATTTAATTAAAATTTTAGGTCGTTTAAAATACCGTACAAGTTACGGGCAAAACGTCTTAAAACACTCTATGGAAGTTGCATACTTAACTGGACTTATGGCAGCGGAGCTTGGTGAGGATGAAAAACTAGCAAGACGTGCTGGTCTATTACATGATATCGGAAAAGCAATCGATCATGAAGTAGAAGGTAGCCACGTTGAAATTGGTGTTGAACTCGCAACGAAATATAAAGAGCATCCTGTTGTAATAAACAGTATCGCATCTCACCATGGTGACACAGAGCCAACTTCTATCATTGCAGTTCTAGTTGCTGCAGCAGATGCATTATCAGCTGCAAGACCGGGAGCTCGTAGTGAAACGCTTGAGAATTACATTCGTCGTCTTGAAAAGTTAGAAGAAATTTCAGAGTCTTATGAAGGCGTAGAAAAATCTTTCGCAATTCAAGCAGGACGTGAAGTTCGTATTCTGGTAAAACCAGATACAATTGATGATTTAGAAGCTCATCGTTTAGCTCGTGATATTCGAAAACGTATTGAAAATGAACTGGATTATCCAGGACATATTAAAGTAACTGTTATTCGTGAAACACGTGCAGTGGAATACGCAAAATAAAGTGGTGAAACACCACTTTATTTTTTTGTGTTGGAATTGGGTAAAATAAAGAAAATTATTTATCCCGCGTTAACGGGCAGTAAAACTCCCACCTCAAAATTCGGCTTGAGAAAAGAAATTAGGTGGGGGATAAACTGCCCGTAAACGCCCGATTGGTGAAGGCTAATAATCAATGGGGGATGAACAAAACCCCCACTGATTATAGTTTCACTTTATGAGCAGTATGCAAGTGAAAGAAACTTATAATAGATAAATTGTAACTGTTGTAAGGAAATAGCTTTAAGTTATAGTATGGTAATAAAAAATGTAGTACATAGAAAGGGTAAGACATATGAGAATATTATTTGTTGGGGATGTAGTAGGATCTCCTGGTAGAGACATGATTCAACAGTACGTACCGGCATTAAAGAAGAAATATACACCGACAGTAACAATTATTAATGGAGAAAATGCTGCGGGTGGACGTGGAATTACGGAAAAAATATATCGAAACTTTTTAGAGTGCGGGGCACAAGCGGTTACGCTTGGAAACCACGCTTGGGATAACCGTGAGGTATTTGAATTTATCGATGATGCAAAATATCTTGCAAGACCAGCTAACTTCCCAGAAGGAACGCCGGGAAAAGGGCTTATCTTTGTAAATTGTAATGGAACAGAAGTTGCAGTTATTAACTTACAAGGACGTACTTTCCTTCCTCCAATTGATTGTCCATTCCGTAAAGTGGATGAATTAATCAGCATTGCAAAAAAACGTACAAACATTATCTTTGTTGATTTTCATGCTGAAACAACAAGTGAGAAGCAGGCGTTAGGTTGGTATGTAGACGG
The DNA here is from genome assembly GCF_044908115.1 of Bacillus sp. RC51. Classification (NCBI taxonomy): domain Bacteria; kingdom Bacillati; phylum Bacillota; class Bacilli; order Caryophanales; family Bacillaceae; genus Bacillus; species Bacillus sp. RC51. The sequence continues at coordinate 631,015 of NZ_JBIYCW010000002.1, forward strand.
TCGTGCTACAGCGGTAGTAGGTACACATACACACGTTCCTACAGCTGATAATCGTATTTTACCAAGCGGAACAGCTTATATTACAGATGTTGGTATGACAGGCCCATATGATGGGATTTTAGGTATGGATCGCGAAGCGGTATTGAAGAAGTTTTTAACGAACTTACCAGTGCGTTTTGAAGTGACGAATGGTAGAACACAATTAAGTGCAGTGTTAATTGATGTGGATCCTAATACAGGGAAAGCGAAGAAAATTGAGCGCATTTTAATTAATGATGACCAACCATTTTTTGACTGATTTTTAACGAAGAGTTAGAGAATTCTTTATATTTTAATTTTTTAGAAAAATTACAGAAATTTAGCAGGAATACGTGCCATTCCTCGTGAATATAAGTTAAAGTGAAATAATTGCTATTACTTTTTATAGAAACGAGGAGGAAACGCGGAATGGAAATATTAAAAGTTAAAGCAACGTCGGTCCCTAATTCTGTAGCTGGTGCACTTGCAGGTGTTATTCGTGAACGCGGAACAGCAGAAATTCAAGCTATTGGTGCAGGTGCATTGAACCAAGCGGTAAAGGCAGTAGCAATTGCAAGAGGATTTGTAGCGCCTAGCGGTTTGGACTTGATTTGTATCCCAGCGTTTACAGATATTATGATTGATGGTGAAGAGCGTACAGCGATAAAATTAATTGTAGAACCTCGTTAAGTTGAAACAACCTGTTTGCATGTATGCAAACAGGTTGTTTTTGTAATGGAGGAATGAAAATGAAAATTTTTGATGCACATTGCGATGTACTCTTTCAGTTATGGAGTGCAAAGGGAAAAAAAGACTTTCAAAACGATTCACAATTACATATTACATTTGAACAATTAATGAAAAGAAAAGGAAGTATACAATGCTTTGCTATATATATACCAGAAACAGTAGCGTATGAAAAGCGTTTTGAAGTTGCGCTGCAAATGATAGATATTTTTCATAATGAAATTCTATCGCTACCAGGAATGAAGTTTATTCAGACAAAAAACGATATTAACATGCTAAAACAGGACGAGATTGGAGCATTATTAACATTAGAAGGATGCGAAGCAATTGGAAAAGAAGCGATGAAATTACGTTTGTTTTATCGCTTAGGTGTACGTTCCTTTGGATTGACATGGAACTATGCCAATCTGTTAGCTGATGGAGCGCTAGAGGCACGTGGAGCAGGTTTAACTACATTTGGTAGACAAGTTGTACAAGAACTTAATACGTTACATTTATGGACCGATGTGTCTCACTTAAATGAAAGAAGCTTTTGGGATGTTATTGAAATTGCTAAAAACCCAATTGCATCTCATTCAAACTGTTATCAACTTTGTGGGCATCCACGCAATTTAACCGATGAGCAAATAAGAGCTCTTATAAAGAAAAATAGCATTATTGGTATTACTTTCGTACCGCAGTTTTTAACGAATGAAAGACAAGCGAATATAGCAGATATATTAAGGCATGTGGAATATATTTGTTCATTAGGTGGAGAAAAAAATATAGGGTTTGGTTCTGATTTTGATGGGATTTTAGAAACTGTTGTAGGTGTAGAAGCATATAGGGATTATGAAAATATAATGAATCAACTGTGTAAAAAGTATAATGAATCAACTGTAGAGCGATTTTTGTATAAAAATTTTGTTGACTGTATAACGTTCTAAAAAATATGTTTTAAAAATTCAGAAAAATTAAAATAAATTTACTTGAATTTATTGATTTTTTTAAGACCTAATACTAGAATGGTAAACGAAATAGCATTATACTAAAGATTAAGGGAAATCAGAAGAGGCATAATTTGCGTCCATTGTAGTTTATTTGCATAAAAAATGCTAAACTATTACTGTAAAAAAATACACTACAATGAATGCAGCCAAAAGGGGTGTAGGAGATGATTAGTCAACTTTCATGGAAAGTTGGAGGCCAACAAGGTGAAGGAATTGAAAGTACAGGAGAAATCTTCTGTATTGCATTAAACCGATTAGGATATTACCTATACGGTTACCGCCACTTCTCATCACGTATTAAAGGCGGCCATACAAATAATAAAATTCGCGTAAGTACAACAGAAGTACGTGCGATCTCAGATGATTTAGATATTTTAATTGCTTTTGATCAAGAAACAATTGATTTTAACTTCCACGAACTACGTCCGGGCGGAATTGTAGTTGCAGATGCGAAATTTAATCCGACAATACCTGATAATACAGATGTAAATCTATATGTGATACCATTTACGGATATCGCTTCAGAATTAGGCACATCTTTAATGAAAAACATGGTTGCTGTTGGGGCATCTAGTGCGGTATTAGGATTAGACGAAACAGCTTATTTAGAGGTTGTTGAAGAAATCTTTGGTCGTAAAGGAGAGCAAGTCGTTCAAAAGAATATGGAAGCAATTAAACGCGGCTCTCAATACATGAAAGAATTGCTTGGTGAGAAAGTAAACATGATGCAGCTTGAAAAAGCTGATGGTCAGAAACGCATGTTTATGATTGGAAACGACGCAATCGCATTTGGTGCGGTAGCTGGTGGTGCTCGCTTTATGTCTGCATATCCAATCACACCTGCATCTGAAATTATGGAATATTTAATTAAAAAGTTACCGAAAGTCGGCGGAACAGTAATCCAAACTGAGGATGAAATCGCAGCTTGTACAATGGCGATCGGTGCAAACTACGCTGGTGTTCGTACATTAACAGCATCTGCTGGTCCTGGTCTTTCTTTAATGATGGAAGCAATTGGTTTAGCAGGTATTACTGAAACACCGCTAGTTATCATTGATACACAACGCGGTGGCCCAAGTACGGGCTTACCAACAAAACAAGAGCAGTCTGACTTAATGGCTATGATTTACGGAACGCATGGTGAAATTCCAAAAATCGTAATGGCGCCAAGTACAGTTGAAGAAGCTTTCTATGATATTGTAGAAGCGTTTAACTTAGCAGAAGAATATCAAGTGCCTGTTATTTTCTTAACAGATTTACAGCTTTCTTTAGGAAAGCAAACAGTAGAACCACTTAAGTTAGATAAAGTGGAAATTCGTCGTGGTAAGCTTGATTTAGAAGTAGAATTACCAGAACGTGAAAATAAAGCATACTTCAAGCGTTATGAAGTAACAGAAGATGGGATTTCACCACGTGTTTTACCTGGTATGAAAAATGGTATTCACCATGTTACAGGTGTAGAACATGATGAAACGGGTAAACCATCTGAATCAGCGTTAAATCGTAAAGATCAAATGGACAAACGTTTCCGTAAAATGGCGAATTTACAGTTTAATACCCCTATTTACAAAAATGCTAAGCATGATGACGCAGACGTATTGTTAGTAGGCTTTAACTCAACTCGTGGTGCGATCGAAGAGGCAATGCAGCGTTTAGAACAAGAAGGAATGAAAGTAAACCATGCCCATGTACGTTTAATTCATCCGTTCCCAACAGCTGAAATCGATCCACTTGTGAAAAAAGCGAAGCGTGTTGTAGTAGTGGAAAACAATGCAACTGGTCAGCTTGCTAACATTATGAAAATGAATCTTGGCAATGGTGAGAAAATTTCTAGTCTTTTAAAATACGATGGAAATCCATTCTTGCCGAAAGAGATTTACAACGAATGTAAAAAAGGGGTTGTATTAAATGGCAACATTTAAGGACTTTCGTAACAGTGTAAAACCAAACTGGTGCCCAGGTTGCGGAGACTTCTCGGTGCAGGCTGCGATTCAGCGTGCGGCAGCTAACGTTGGTTTAAATCCAGATGAGCTAGCTGTTATTTCTGGTATCGGCTGTTCCGGTCGTATTTCAGGGTATATTAATTCATATGGTTTGCATAGTATTCACGGACGTGCTCTTCCGATTGCACAAGGTGTGAAAATGGCAAATCGTGATTTAACAGTTATTGCATCCGGTGGTGACGGTGATGGTTTTGCGATTGGTATGGGACATACAATCCATTCTATTCGTCGTAACATTGATATTACGTACATCGTAATGGATAACCAAATTTACGGATTAACAAAAGGTCAAACTTCACCACGTAGTGAAGCTGGATTTAAAACGAAAAGTACACCACAAGGTTCAATTGAACCATCACTAAATGTTATGGAAATGGCTTTAACAGCTGGTGCGACATTTGTGGCGCAAAGCTTTTCAAGTGATTTAAAAGAATTAACGCAAATTATTGAAGCTGGTATTAATCATAAAGGCTTTTCATTAATTAATGTATTTAGTCCATGTGTTACTTACAATAAAGTAAATACGTATGATTGGTTTAAAGAGAATTTAACGAAACTAAGTACAGTAGAAGGATATGATCCATCTAACCGCATGATGGCTATGCAAACATTAATGGAAAAGAACGGGTTAGTAACAGGTTTAATTTATCAAAATACAAAGCAGCCCTCTTACCAAGAGCTTGTAAAAGACTATAGTGAAAAACCTTTAGTGCAAGCTGATTTGAATATGGATCAGAAAATGTTTGATGAGCTTGTTGCTGAATTTATGTAATGATCGGAGAGAAGGTTGCCACTTGGTAACCTTCTTTTTGAGTGAATAAAAATAATTAATAGATTTGTTTACTTAGAAAATTCAGAATGATAAAATAATATATAAATCGTTGTATAAAAATAGCATGTTCATTAACTGTGAAATGAAATATAGGATAAGAAGCCTTCTTCGTTAAAGTTGGCTAAAGGCTCTATACTATGATAATGTGTATAGGGATAAAGCAATATGCTTTTGGGTAGGACAAGATGAAATAATAAAAAGGGAATGTCTATTTGTGTGGGGAAGACTTCATTCTTACGGATGATTAGATCGATTACTCAAGTTTCAAAGGGCAAGTTATCTCTCATGCTATCTAACATCATTGAGATGGGTCTAAGCGCATTAAAATGGACTACAGAGTGTGTGTATAGTTAAGGGTGAAAGGAGATTACCGATGAACGAGCAACAACGATTAGCAAGTCGACAAGCAAATTCCTCTACGAAAAAAGAAGAGAAAGATTATAGTAAATACTTTGAAAGTGTATACCAACCACCTTCCTTGAAATTGGCGAAAAAGCGTGGGAAAGAAGAAGTTAAAATTGAAAGAGATTTTGGCCTACCTGAAGAGTTTCGCAATTTTGGCGCAGGAAGAAAGTTTTACATTCGTACATATGGCTGTCAAATGAATGAGCATGATACAGAAGTAATGGCTGGGATTTTTACAACGCTTGGATATGAGCCAACCTTTTCAACTGAAGAGGCAGATGTAATTTTATTAAATACTTGTGCAATTCGTGAAAATGCTGAAAATAAAGTGTTCGGTGAACTTGGTCATTTAAAATCATTAAAGCGAAGAAATCCGGATCTTATAATTGGTGTATGTGGTTGTATGTCTCAAGAGGAATCTGTTGTAAATAAAATTATGCAAAAAAATCAGCATGTAGATATGGTGTTTGGTACACACAATATTCATAGATTACCGTATATCCTAAAGGACGCAATGTTCTCAAAAGAGACGGTAGTTGAAGTTTGGTCAAAAGAAGGGGATGTAATTGAAAACCTTCCGAAAGTACGTCGTGGTGATATTAAAGCTTGGGTAAATATTATGTATGGCTGTGATAAGTTTTGTACATATTGTATTGTACCGTATACACGCGGAAAAGAGCGCAGCAGACGTCCAGAAGATATTATTAAAGAAATTCGCCATTTAGCTGCGAACGGTTATAAAGAAATTACGTTACTTGGACAAAACGTAAACGCATACGGTAAAGACTTTGAAGATATACAATATGGTCTTGGCGATTTAATGGATGAACTTCGTAAAATCGATATCGTGCGTATTCGTTTTACAACAAGCCATCCACGTGATTTTGACAATCATTTAATTGATGTTCTTGGAAAAGGTGGTAACCTAGTAGAACATATCCACTTACCGGTTCAATCTGGTAGTACAGATATGCTTAAAATTATGGCGCGTAAATATTCGCGAGAACACTATTTAGAGCTTGTACGAAAAATTAAAGAAACAATTCCGAATGCAGTGCTAACGACTGATATTATCGTTGGTTTCCCAAATGAAACGGATGAGCAGTTTGAAGAGACGATGTCGTTATATCGTGAAGTAGGATTTGATACGGCATTTACATTTATTTATTCTCCGCGTGAAGGTACACCAGCTGCAAAAATGCAGGATAATGTTCCGATGGAAGTGAAGAAAGAGCGATTACAACGCTTAAATACACTAGTGAATGAATATGCAGTTAATAAGAATAAGCGTTATATAGGTCAAATTGTAGAAGTATTAGTTGAGGGAGAAAGTAAGAATAATCCTGAAGTACTTGCGGGATATACACGTACGAATAAACTTGTAAACTTTGTTGCTTCAAAATCTTTAATTGGTCAGCTTGTGAAAGTAAAAATAACGGAAGCAAAAACTTGGTCTCTTAACGGGGAATTGGTTAAGGAGCCGATTGAGGTGAAATAATAGATGAAAGTATATACGAAAGATGAAATTGTTGAGCAAGCGAAAGAATTAGCGAAAATGATCTCTGAAACAGAAGAAGTCGATTTCTTTAAGCGAGCAGAAGCACAAATTCATAAAAATGAAAATGTAAAGCGAGCAATTGATGAAATAAAAGCTTTGCAAAAACAAGCAGTAAACTTGCAACATTATGGGAAATGGGAAGCTTTGAAAAAAGTAGAAGCTGAAATTGATGCACTTCAAGATAAGTTAGATAATATCCCAGTTGTACAGGAGTTTAAATCTTCACAAACGTATGTAAATGACTTACTACAGCTAGTTGCTAGTACCATTTCTAACAATGTAACAGATGAAATATTAGTTTCAACTGGCGGCGATGTGTTGAAGGGTGAAACTGGTGCAGCAGTAGAAAGTAAAAAAGGAAATTGTGGTTGTTAAAGAGATGTCTTATTGACATCTCTTTTTTTTAGTGGGTTATATCGGAAATTCTTCTCAAAAAAAAGAATGACACATTCCGCTATTGTCACGCATATGATTAAGTGAATAGTGATTGAGGAGGGTTACGAATGTCCGAATTTAGAGAGATTATTACAAAAGCAGTGGTTGGAAAAGGACGTAAGTATACAAAGTCAACGCATACATGTGAATCGAATAATGAGCCAACAAGTATTTTAGGGTGCTGGGTAATTAACCATTCGTACGAAGCGAGAAAGAATGGAAAACATGTGGAAATTGAAGGTTTCTATGATGTAAACACTTGGTATTCATTTGATGGAAACACAAAGACTGAAGTTGTAACAGAACGTGTTAACTACAATGATGAAGTAAGTATTGGGTATCGTGATAAAAACTTCTCTGGTGACGATTTAGAAATTATCGCTCGTGTAATTCAGCCGCCAAATTGTTTAGAAGCTCTTGTATCGCCAAATGGTAATAAAATTGTTGTGACGGTAGAACGTGAATTTGTAACAGAAGTAGTTGGGGAAACGAAAATTTGTGTAAGTGTAAATCCTGAAGGTTGCGTAGAATCAGACGAGGATTTCCAAGTCGATGATGATGAGTTTGAAGAATTAGATCCGAACTTTATCGTCGATGCAGAAGAAGAGTAAGAGAAAGCTAGGGAGAAGTTCTTCCTAGCTTTTTACAGTACATAAGTGGTTCTGCATGAACATGATTCCTTATGAAATGTGCTATAATGAGGAAAGACTCCTGGAATAGGAGATATGGATGTCCGTGAAGTGTGACATATATGAATATAGATTATTATGTAAGAATTATGGAGGAAAGACATGACGCAATATACGCCTATGATACAGCAATACTTAAAGGTTAAGGCAGACTATCAAGATGCCTTTTTATTTTTCCGATTAGGTGATTTTTATGAAATGTTCTTTGAAGATGCGGTTAAAGCAGCTCATGAACTTGAAATTACATTAACGAGCCGAGATGGTGGTAGTAGTGAACGTATACCGATGTGTGGTGTACCGCATCATGCAGCTAAAAATTATATTGAACAACTTGTTGAAAAAGGATATAAAGTAGCTGTTTGTGAGCAAGTGGAAGACCCAAAAACAGCTAAAGGTGTAGTACGTCGTGAAGTAGTACAACTAATTACGCCAGGAACGATGATGGAAGGGCGTACAATAGACGAGAAGGAGAATAACTTCTTAGCAGCATTAACACATTTCGAAGATGGATCTTATGCGCTAGCTTGTAATGACTTAACGACTGGACAAAATACAGTGACGTTATTAACTGGTTCAGTAGAAGATATTTTATTAGAAGTGTATGCGACTGGTTCAAAAGAAATTGTTGTAGATTCTACATTTTCAAAAGATGAATTAAATAAGTTAACTGAAACATTAAAAATGACGATTTCGTATGAAGATACAACAACTATTCCAGAAGGATTAGAGCATCTTGTGAAAAGTGTCTCCCAAGCAAAATTAATTAAAGCAATTGGACGCTTATTTAACTATGTGATAAGAACACAAAAACGTTCGTTAGATCACTTGCAACCAGTAGAAATTTATTACACGAATCAATTTATGAAAATTGATGTGCATTCAAAACGTAATTTAGAGTTAACAGAGACTCTTCGCACGAAGGAAAAGACAGGCTCATTATTATGGCTATTAGACAAAACAAAAACGGCTATGGGTGGGCGTATGTTAAAACAGTGGATGGAACGTCCACTTATCCAGAAAGAAAAAGTTGAAGAGCGTTTAGAAATGGTTGAAATGTTTGTAAATGATTACTTCTTACGTGAAGATTTAAAAGAAAAGTTAAAAGAAGTATATGATTTAGAGCGTTTAGCAGGGAAAGTTGCATTTGGTAATGTAAATGCACGGGACTTATTACAATTAAGACGTTCTTTACTTCAAGTACCAGCTATTTTAGAAGCGATTAGTCTTTTGGATAATGCTTATGCAGCAAGGTTAATTCAAGGTGCGGATCCATGTGAGAGCTTAACTGAATTACTAGGAAGAAGTATTCAAGAAAACCCACCGCTTTCTATTAAAGATGGAGATATTATTAAAGACGGTTATAATGACAAGCTTGATCAATATCGTTACGTTAGTAAAAACGGAAAAACGTGGATTGCTGAGCTTGAAAAACGAGAGCGTGATATTACAGGGGTTAAATCATTAAAAATTGGGTACAACCGTATTTTCGGCTACTATATTGAAGTGACGAAGGCTAATCTTGCAGCACTTCCAGAAGGGCGCTATGAGCGTAAACAAACGCTTGCTAATGCTGAACGTTTCATAACAGATGAATTAAAAGAAAAAGAAACATTAATCTTAGAAGCAGAAGAGAAAATTGTACAATTAGAATACGATTTATTTACAGCGCTTCGCGAAGAAGTCAAAGTATTCATTCCGAAATTACAGCATTTAGCGAAAGTAATTAGTGAACTAGACGTACTGCAAAGCTTTGCGACAGTTAGTGAAGAAGAGCAGTTTGTAAAACCTGTTTTAACAAATAAGCGCGAAATCTTTATTAAAGATGGTCGTCATCCTGTCGTTGAAAAAGTATTGAACGGGAAATTGTATGTACCGAATGATTGTATTATGCCGGAGAAGATGGATGTCTTTTTAATTACAGGACCGAACATGTCTGGTAAAAGTACGTATATGAGACAATTAGCACTTGTTACTGTTATGTCACAAATTGGTTGTTTTGTACCAGCGACAGAAGCAGTATTACCTGTCTTCGATCAAATCTTTACGAGAATTGGTGCAGCGGATGATTTAATCTCAGGTCAAAGTACATTTATGGTTGAAATGTTAGAAGCGAAAAATGCAATTGCAAATGCATCAGAGAGAAGTTTAATTTTATTCGATGAAATTGGACGCGGTACATCTACGTATGATGGTATGGCACTTGCGCAAGCAATCATTGAACATATTCATGACCAAATTGGTGCGAAAACATTATTCTCTACACATTATCATGAATTAACAGTGTTAGAAGAAAGTTTAGACCAACTAAAGAATGTACATGTTTCAGCAATTGAAGAGAATGGAAAAGTAGTTTTCCTTCATAAAATTCAAGATGGAGCGGCTGATAAAAGTTACGGAATTCACGTTGCTCAACTTGCCGAGCTTCCAGAGAGCTTAATCGCTCGCGCGAAAGAAGTGTTAGCACAACTAGAAGGACAGGAAGAAATTGTTATTCCGAAACGAGTAGAAGTGAAAGTGCCAGAAGTCGCTCCAGAACCAGTTGTTGTAAAAGAAGAACCAGCAGAAATACAAGAGACGAAAGTAGAGACTGAGGAAGAATCGCAATTATCATTCTTTGGTGGAGAACAGTCTTCGAAAAAACAAGACAAGTCAGTTCTAGATGCAAAAGAAACGGCAGTACTTGCACAAATTAAAAAGATTGATTTACTCGATATGACGCCTTTAGAAGCGATGAATGAACTGTATCGTTTACAGAAAAAGTTAAAGAAAGGATGAGTAAGTAGATGGGGAAAATTCGCAAACTCGATGATCAACTCTCTAACTTAATTGCGGCAGGGGAAGTAGTAGAGCGCCCTGCCTCAGTTGTAAAAGAACTCGTGGAAAATTCCATCGATGCGAATAGTACATCTATTGAAATCCACTTAGAAGAAGCTGGATTATCGAAGATTCGCATCATCGATAATGGAGATGGTATTGCTGAAGAAGATTGTATCGTTGCATTTGAACGACACGCGACGAGTAAAATTAAAGATGAAAATGATTTATTTCGTATAAGAACGCTCGGTTTCCGCGGAGAGGCCCTGCCGAGTATTGCCTCAGTGAGTGAATTAGAGTTAATTACGAGCACAGGTGATGCGCCTGGTACACACCTTATTATTAAAGGTGGAGACATTATAAAACAAGAGAAAACGGCAAGCCGAAAAGGAACAGATATTACTGTACAAAACTTATTTTTTAATACACCAGCGCGCCTTAAATATATGAAAACGATTCATACAGAGCTTGGGAACATTACAGATATCGTGTATCGTATTGCAATGTCACATCCAGAAGTATCGTTAAAACTGTTTCATAATGAAAAGAAATTGCTTCATACATCAGGAAACGGTGATGTAAGACAAGTACTTGCATCGATTTACAGCATTCAAGTTGCGAAGAAGCTTATTCCGATTGAAGCTGAGTCTCTAGACTTTACAATTAAAGGATATGTAACATTACCAGAAGTAACGAGAGCGTCGCGTAACTATATGTCAACGATTGTAAATGGCCGTTACGTTCGAAATTTCGTATTAATGAAAGCAATTCAGCAAGGATATCATACGTTATTGCCAATCGGAAGATACCCAATCGGCTTCTTATCAATTGAAATGGATCCAATGCTTGTTGATGTCAACGTACATCCAGCAAAATTAGAAGTACGCTTTAGTAAAGAACAAGAATTGCTAAAGCTTATCGAAGAAACATTGCAAGCTGCATTCAAAAAAATACAACTCATTCCAGATGCTGGTGTAACAACGAAGAAAAAAGAAAAAGATGAAAGTGTGCAAGAACAGTTCAAGTTTGAGCATACAAAACCGAGAGAATCATCTATGCCTAACATCGTGTTACCAACAGGAATGGATGAGAAACAAGAAGAAACAACGACTGTAAAACAACCAGCACAACTGTGGCAACCGCCGAAGCAAGAATGGCAACCACCACAGTCACTCGTAAGAGAAGAGCAAAGCTGGCAGCCATCCTCTAAGCCGGTAATAGAAAAAACGGTTCGAGAGGAAAAGGAATGGACTAGCAACGATGACGATTTTGAATTAGAGGAATTGGAAGAAGAAGTTCACGAAATAAAAGAGATTGAAATGAACGGTAATGATTTACCACCGCTTTATCCAATTGGACAAATGCACGGAACATATATTTTCGCTCAAAATGATAATGGGTTATATATGATTGATCAGCATGCTGCGCAGGAGCGCATCAATTATGAATATTTCCGTGATAAAGTGGGACGAGTTACGCAAGAAGTACAAGAATTACTTGTACCGTACCGCATCGATTTATCTCTTACCGAATTTTTACGTGTCGAAGAGCAACTAGAAGAACTGAAAAAAGTTGGACTGTTCTTAGAACAATTCGGTCATCAATCTTTTATCGTCCGCTCACATCCAACGTGGTTCCCAAAAGGTCAAGAAACAGAAATTATCGACGAAATGATGGAACAAGTCGTCAAACTAAAAAAAGTTGATATTAAAAAATTACGTGAAGAAGCAGCCATCATGATGAGCTGTAAAGCGTCCATTAAAGCAAATCAATATTTAACGAACGATCAAATATTTGCTTTACTGGAAGAACTACGTACAACAACAAACCCATACACATGCCCGCACGGAAGACCGATTCTTGTGCATCATTCTACTTATGAGTTGGAGAAGATGTTTAAGAGGGTTATGTAGGGATTAATGTCCAAAGAGAAAAAGTTCGTTCCCAGTTATTTGAAACGGTTTGAAAGTGCCTAGTATTATTTATATGTGTTGAAAGAAAATAAAATAAATATGTAATAGCAATGTTCTCTACAGTTATTTTAATAAAATATTGAGAGAAATAAAAAGGAGCGATAGTAACAAGTCGCTTCTTTTTAATATAATTCTTTTGCAACTATATTTTAAAAATTCATTTATAAACTAGAAATAACCTACTTGTAATGTATATGTGCTTTCTCATTTTTTTTGTAAGGAAAGGGGTTTTTAATTTACAGATTTATCAGAATTATGTGAAGTGTAGATAAAACTATAAAATGGGGTGTTCTTTATGTGTACTAGTTTGACATTACAGACAAAAAACGGTCAGCACCTTTTTGCGAGAACGATGGACTTCACATTAGATATGAATCAAGAAGTAATAATCATTCCTCGGCATTACCAGTGGAATAATATAACTGGTGAAATCATTAATACGAAACATGCTACGGTCGGAATGGGAATTAATCATCAAGGAAGGATCATTATGGCGGACGGAGTAAATGAAGCAGGTATGACATGTGCAACACTCTATTTTCCAGGATTCGCAACTTATAGTCAAAGCATAGATGACAACAAAACGAATTTGGCTCCATTTGATTTTGTGACTTGGAGTCTCACACAATTCAATTCTGTCAAAGAGTTAAAGAAATCTGTAGATAGCCTTACCTTTTTGGATATACCATTACCGGATTTAGGACTTACGCCACCACTACATTGGATTTTAGCGGATAAATGGGGAGATTGCATTGTACTGGAGCCGACAAATGAAGGATTAAAAATGTATGACAACCCACTAGGAGTGATGACGAATAGTCCAGAGTTTAATTGGCATTTGCAAAATTTAAGACAATATATAGGCCTTAAATCGCAGCCATTCGCGCCAACTGAGTGGAGTAATGTACCATTAAGTGCTTTTGGTCAGGGCTCAGGTTCAATGGGACTTCCAGGGGATTTCACCCCGCCATCAAGGTTTGTGCGGGCAGCATATGGCAAACAAAACATTCAAGGTATAGATAGTGAAGAAGAGGGAGTATCGGCCCTTTTTCATATCTTATCAAATTGCGAGGTTCCTAAAGGCGGAGTAATAACAGAAGACGGTGCATTAGATAATACCATTTATACAAGCGTAATGTGTATGGAGTCCGGAACATATTATTATCATACTTACGATTGTAGACAAATTATAGCCATTCATTTATTTCATGAAAATTTAGATACAGATGAGATTAAAGCCTATCCGTTCCAACGGAAACAAAAAATATTTTATGAAAACTAAGTAGCTTTGAAACAACGTTTGGTAAATTTTTAAATATATATAATAGAGCAATAATGCCTATAAAAAGTAGGGGTCGGAAGGGATATAATTGATAATCTAATAAGTAACCTGAATAAATATCCCTTAAGAAAAAATAGACGTAAAATATTCAAGGTATTATATAAATTCAATCCAACGACTTCTAGAAGGGCCATTAAAGTGCTATTATGCAAAGTAAACATGAGCGTACTCCATTTATAAATAGCAAAGAACAAAAAAGGTATGGAAAAAAATCCATACCTTATATTTATAATTCAAGTTCTTCCATTATCTATGTATAAAAAAGCGCTGTATATCAGCACTTTTTAAAAGGTACGTGGATTTTAAAATAAAGGTTGTACATTATTAAAAGCGTAACTATGCACGGCTAAAAATAGATTCTTACTTTGTTAATTGTTATAAGGATCTATATGATTATTTATTTTTATTATTATTATTAATTTTTTCAGTGTATAGAACTTGTTCTTTGTAGTGTTTTTTTATTGGGAAAGTATGTGTACCAGAGCCGTTTTTGTATGTTTTATTGATGGGGTTTTTTAGAGGGATTGTTGTAGTTTCAGTAAATTCATATGGGTAGTTTATTTTAGATTTATCTTCAAACATGAAAATGCCTCCTTTTAGGATTTCCTGAATTCTTTACTATAACATGATATGCATATAGATTTTTTTTGGACTAGTTATTTATATAGGTTAATGGAATTTAATTACGTAACTACTGAAATATTTCAAAGGAAAACAATGTGAGAAATATATTATAATGATTTCTTTTATTTATTAGCGAAGGGAGTCTTGCATATATATTCGTTATAGATTGTTTTTATAATGTAATATATATAGAGTTTTCCTGATAATATAATGTGAAATATTATATTATTATTAGGTTATTAGGAACATTTAATGTTGTTTCACAACTGAAAGGGAATTGAAAAAGAACTGAAACTTTTCTCATAAAAATTCAATCTTACTTGAAAAATGAAAGGAAAATGAAATTTTCTAAAAGGAATTCTTTGTTAAGATAAAAAGCATACATACAAAAAAGTATTGACATATCTCAAAAAATGTATTTTCGAGATATAGTGGGGGAAAAGATGAGATTAGAAAAACAATTAATAAAAAAGATGTATTATGAAACATTCCTAATAGAGAATGAAACACACCCACCTCTTCAAGTACTTGGAGAAGCTTATGTAAACGAAGAAAAAAATGAGATTTCTGATGGATCTTATATTCGTTTTGCACAAGGTGAATTTTATTATCACCATCAAGATTTTGAAGCAGCTATTTTTAAATGGGAGAAAGTTAGTAATGAATTAGCGCCATGGGCACAAAAAAATATTGCGGATGCTTACTTCGAACTTAACCAATTATCAGTTGCTGAAAACGTGTATACTTCTATTAATACTGATAATAAAATACTGATGACCGAAATTGTACTGCAATTACTGTCTCTTTATATCGAGCAAAATAATTTTGATTCAGCTTTCGCTGCTATTAAAGAAGCGGTTTCTTTAAATCCCGATTATCCAAACGTCACAATAATTGCCCGTTCCTTTTATGAAGAACAGCAAGATTTTGATAGTGCAGTAGAGCTTGCTGTGAACGAGTTAATTCGAACAGAATCTTATCCGTGGTTTGAGGTTCTAAAAGAATATATCGATAAAGGATTTACTAAAAATATTTCACCAGACTATTTTTATAAAGTATTAGTTACATTAAATAATGTAGATCAAGTACACTTTACGCAAATTGTTTCATCACTTTGGCACAGCTATAAAGATGAACAAAATTACTTATTATGGCTCAACACAATAAATGAATTTTTCATACATATCGAAATACATTCGTCCGATATATGGGACGAAATTTCTTCTCTTTACGAAGAAACATACTTTGAATTAATTCAAGGTCAATATATGCTTAGACAATTACACGATATCATTCCAAATCTGTTAACAAATTGGTTAAAGGTAGTCAATCCCTCTCATGCTGTATTTCCATCTGCAGCAGTATTGGCATGGGATGAGATTTTTCCTTCTAAAATAGATTCAGCGGATATAAAAGATGCGGAAAAACTACTTTCATATTCTATTAATCATGTGAATGGCTTAGAGTATAGTTTACATCTTTTTGAATCTATTACACACTGGGCACAAGAACATGATTTAGAAATGGGTCACCGATTTAGCTGGTTAGTTGGTGAGGTTGCAGATTTAAGAACAAATCGCCTATTAGTAACTGGAACTTCAGGGAACGGAAAAGCTTCATTTATTAACTCTATTTTAGGAGAAAATATATTAGAAAACTCAATCTCAAATGTAGTTGTTTTTAAAAATGACGCTTATACAAAAATTAACGCTATAACAGATTCGGAAATTACAACAACTGAGAATTTCTCTGATTTCCATAACATGATGGCAGTGCACCGTCAAACATATAGAGATAGAGCATGTGTTGAATTTAAGTTACCGTGCAGATTTTTAAGTAAAAACAAACTTACATGCGTTGTTACACCTAGCTTTAATAGGAACAATGATGCGAGAGATGAGGTGTTTGAATATTTAAATTCTGTAGATGAATTATTATTCGTATTGAATGCGGATTCACCTTTTACTGACAAAGAACGTGACATTCTATTGAGTATCCAAGAACATACACCAAATCTACAAGTTCATTTTTTATTAAATAAAATTGATAACATTTACAATGAAGCAGAAGCAAAAAGAGTTATACAAGATACGCAAGTGAGAATTAACACATATTTCCCTAATGCAAGAGTTTTCCCTTATTCTTCGTTATATACAAATAGTAAACAACTAAACGATTTAACTGAGTTTATTCATTTTAACTTTAACCATAAAAATATTGATGCAGAACGTACTGAAAAGCTATTGTTTTTCATTCGAAAAACAATTACATATCTTTTGGATAAACGCGTTGAGAGTGAAAAAGATTTAGTGGATTCTATTAATTGGAATGAAGATATGTTAGTTAAACTTAATGGTTGTATTAATAACCTTACTGCTTTTGAGAAGGAAAAAATTCATTTAATTACAGAATCATATCGTACGATGAAAAGCGAAATTACTAATGATCTTAAAGAACATATTCCGAAACTATTGCAGAGTTGTTCCGATTTAATTAGTGAAGAAAGCGATTTTAGTCACATTGATATTGAACTAAACACAGCGATGAATGGAAGAGTGCAACAATATCTAGAACAAACTGTATTACCTAATCTTGCTCGCTCTATGCAGAATTGGATTGCGACTTCTAATAACGAGCTCCTTCAAAGTCAATTGTACTTAGCAGAAACCAGTGAAGGACTTAATTCTTTATTTGGAGAAAATCGAATACAGTTAGAATGTGACTTTAAAGTAATTGATGATTGGCGCAGAGATACTGATAGAATGACAACTAGAATACAAATGGAAGAAGTAAATATTTTACGCCGATTTACACCAGCACAATTTTTACTGAAAAGTGCCGGTAAATTATTTGGAGTTCTTCCTAAAAATAAAGCTATGCTATATAACAAATACAAACAGTATTTAGAAAATGAAGATTATACCGATGTAACGACTTCTATTATGAAGAAGTTTTTCTTGCAATTTGAGCTGTTTGAAAACACACAAGAGCGGGATATTAATATGTTCTTTAGAAATCCATTTGGTGCGTTGGAACAAGCTATAGAAAACACTCATTTAGAAATAAAAGAAAAACAAGATAAATTGCATAAAATGAAATCAAACCCTGAAGTTTACCATGATCCTATAAAGCTCTTTGAATTGAGATTACGTCAATGTGAAGTAATCTTGAATATAGGTGAGGGTAATTCCTATACAGATGTAACTTTAGAAACAAGCGTAGAATAAAAGTAAAATATATCAGGTTTTTATATAAAATTGCACCATGTGTTATAAGAAAGTAAAAAGGGAGCAACCTTTAATAAGTTGCTCCTTTTCCATATAGATTATTTTTCAGTTTCTTTAATTTTAGTTTTTACTTCTCCAGTTTTAATTTTATTACTTTCTGAGAAACGTAATAAATCGCCTTCAATAATTTTGTCAGACATTCGTAATTCATTTTGTGCACGGTTAATCATTTCTTGAGCTTCTTTTTTTGGTAAATCTACAACCTCACCTGTTTCTCGATTATAAAAAGTATGATTTGTATATGCATACTTGTCTGTAATAAAGCTACCATCACGTAAAACAACAAAACCGGTATATTCATCTGAAAACATATCATGGCCAAAACGGATATCGTTAGTAGTATCAATCCCTAATAAATTTAGAATAGTAGGTTTCATATCGATTTGTCCCGTAGGCTTTGAAATAGTTTGACCTTCTGTTTGGCCAGGGATATGAATATATAAAGGTGTGCGTTGTAAATTTAAAGTATCAAATTCTGTTATTTGATCTTTTTCTAAAAACTGTGCCATTGCGCGATTATGTTTTTCAGAAATGCCGTAATGATCACCGTATAACACAATAATAGAATCATCATACATTCCCTCGGCTTTCAAACGCTCAATAAATTTTTTAATTGATTCGTCTAAGTAACGTGCTGTTACGATGTAACGATCAAATACGCCATTACCAGAGTTGTATGGTTCAATGAATTTTGTATCTTCATCATACGTAAATGGATAATGGTTTGTTAAAGTAAGGAAACGAGCGTAAAATGGTTGATCAACAGTTTTTAATATATCTACTGATTGATCAAAGTATTCGATATCTTTTAATCCCCAATTTAAATTTGTTTCGGGTGTAATTTTGTAATCAAGTTCATTATAGTAACGATCATAACCAAGAGCGGAGTACATAATATTACGATTCCAGAATGTTGCGTTATTCGCATGGAATACAGAAGTGAAATAGCCTTGCTGACGTAAAATTTCTGGAGTCGCAGTATAATCGTTGTTACCGTGCGTGAAGAATACAGCACCTCGATTTAATGGATACAACGATGTATCTATTAGAAATTCAGAATCCGATGTTTTTCCTTGACCAGTTTGGTGGAAAAAGTTATCGAAATAATAGCTTTCATTTATGAATTCATTTAAGAATGGCGTAACTTCTTGACCGTTAACTGATGCACCTATTAAAAAGGTTTGCAAAGATTCAAGAGTAACGACAATTACGTTTTTTCCTTTCGCTGCACCAAACATATTAGGATTTGGTTCACTTTGGTTTGATTTTACGTAGTTTTCAGTTTCTTGTAATTTACTACTATCTGCAAGTGCCTTTTGGGATCCAGCCTTTACTTGTAGTGTTAAATCATATACTTGATGAGTGTATAGTCCTAAATTTTTCACAAGCATTACGCGGTCGAAGGATCTCGTTAATAATTCAGGTCGTTCTTTTTCTGCAAGCTGTAGATTTGCAAAAAATACACCAATTGTTAAAAGAAAATATAATAAGCGTGAAGAATGAGTTACACGTTCTGTTTTAAAGACTATTGCTTTCTTTTTTAATAAAATAAAGAAGAAAATAATGTCTACGAATGCGAGTATAGTTTTGTAGTTCAATATTTCTATAATACTGCCGCCTAATTGGCCGAAGTTTGATGTTTGTCCAAGTACTGGTAACGTAACGAAATCATTATAAAAATCATAGAACATTACATTCCCAACAAGTACGATTGTTAATAAGAGATTAATACATAGCGCTATATAATTTCTCTTTTCACCGGTTGCAAATAATGCTAATCCAACAAATGCTAACGATGCAGCGAGGGGGCTAATAAACAAAATAAGTTCTTGTATAGAAGACTCAATTTTTAAATCAAAACTGAATCGCGTAATAAGATATGTTTTTAACCATACTGCTAAAGCAATTATTATAACAAAGCTTATATTTTGCAGTTGTAAATTTATTTTATTCTTCATTTTTACACCTTCTTTATAGAATTTATTTAACTAATGTTATATATTATATTTTTATAACTATTAGAGTGTGGTGAACCATTTAGATTATATCTTTCTAAAGGTAATAATTTGAAGTATTCATATACATATAATGGAGAATTTTAAAGCGAAGTAACATAAATCTAATTTTTTTAGAAACGGAGCAGAAAAAGCCATAGTTGTAGTAAAAAATACTTATAGACATCCTAACATATTAAACACTACGGCGATGTTACAAAATATCGAACAAATAAAAGTGAAAATGAATAGAGACTTGTAAAACTATTGACATTAAATTTGTTAGAATTGAATGTCAATAGTTTTACATACATGGTTATATTAAATATGTATCTTGTAAAATCCCGATTCTTTGTGGGTTAATCAGTAGCACGGGAAGGATTTCATTCCTGCTATTACTACATAAGTAAAGTACTGGTGAAACTCAAAATGTTTGATTGGTATCTAAATTATAACAATTAAATGTCAGACAAGTATTTTCCAACATACAGGCCACTTGCAGCTGCTTGAGATAATGAATGAGTGACGCCTGAACAATCTCCAATTAAAAATAGCCCATTCATACTTGTTTCAAAATGGTTATTGATTTTTATTGTAGGAGCGTAGAACTTGCCATCAATTCCATATAATAAAGTATCTTGATCGATAGGTTCTTGGATAAATTGTTCTAAACGTAATAAAAATTTTTTGAGTCCTTCAATATATAGTGGAGGAATTTCTTTATTCAAGTCTCCATAATCTCCGTGTAGTGTAGGTTGTATACGATTATGTTTCATGTTGTTCTCCGCTGTAGGTTGTTTCTTTATTAAGTCCTCTAAACGCTGTATAACAATCCGATCTCGTCCTTGGTTAATGTTTTTAATAATTGAACTTGCGTATACATTTGCTTCTTTGAGAGTTGGAAAATAGCGCGGGATAAATAAAGTGAAATTTAAGTTAGAAGTGCCAGTTTCTTGCTCTCGGAAATTTTGACCGTCAGGCATAATCAAGCCGTCTTCGTACTTTCGAATAATGCGTCCTTTTGGATTCATACAGTAAGTAGTAGCCGTGAAAAGTTCATGCTCATAAGAAAGTTTCGTCTCAAATGTATTTTTTAATATAGAACGTAATTGGTGTTCTTTCATCTCTACTCTAATACCTAAATCTACACGAGTTTGCTCTTGAGAAATATTTAGAGAAGTGCACATTTCTTTTAACCAATCCGCCCCGGAACGTCCTGTTGCAAATACGAGTTGCTTAGATTGAACTATTCCTTGATTGGTATCTATTTTAAAATGATCTTTCTGCCTTATGATATGTTCTACATCTATATGGAATCGGATATTTATTTTCGTAAGTAAAAATTCGTAGAGCTGCTGAAAAATATTACTTGAAAGTGTAGTGCCAAGATGCCTTACTTCTGTTGTGAGCATTTGTAAACCACACGTTTCAGCTCTCTTATTAAGGGTTGGATTTTCTGTAGAATATTTTGAAACAGAATTTCCTCCGAACTGACATAGAATCTCATCTACTTCAGCCATAAGTTGTAAAAAGCCTTCTTTACCGACTTTTTGCTCAAGTTCTCCGCCAAATCCGTTTGTATAATTAAATTTTCCTTCAGATTTTCCTAAACCACCAAACCCGAAATATTTATCACATGTAGTACAATTACACACTTTTCCTTGGTCTAAAGGACAATGGCGATCTTCTAGCGCTTTACCTTTATCAAGAATTAAAATCTTTTTATTACTTTTAGCTAGTGAATAAGCCATAAAAATGCTACTCACTCCAGCTCCGATAATTGTAACATCATACATATTCTTTCACCTGCTAACGAATAGTTTGTTTTTTATTTTCTTAGTGTATAACACTTTTATGAAGTTAAGAAATAGCTTGTATTAATAAAGTCATAGTTGTGGATTTGATACTTTCTCAATTACTCTAAATGATGAATGAGATACAACAGTTTTTTATTTGAAAAGAGAGATACTTTTAAACAATCATTTTATCATATGGTTAATAAAAAGCTTAAATATAAAAAGAACAGACCTTTTAAGTAAAGAGGTCTGTTAATCATTTGAAATAGTTGTTAAGTGTATAAATTTGAAGGGAATTATAGTTTTATTTAGCGAAGACGTGGTTACCGATTACTGCTACTGTTTGACGTGTCGTAATCCATTTGTCTGTTGATGTTTTTGGGTTGTAGAAATAAAGCCAATCAGAATGTATTCCACTTGTGGAGATAGCCTCTTCTACAGCCATTTTTGCTTCAGCGCTTGCAGGCTGATTAATTCTACCATCGGTAACAGGAGTAAATGCATATCCGCGTTTAATAGGTTCATAAATAACACCTGTTATTGTATTTGGAAATCCTTTTGCATTTACTCGATTTAGGATAACTTTTGCTACAGCTACTTTTCCTTTATATGATTCGCCACCTGCCTCCGC
The DNA here is from genome assembly GCF_044908115.1 of Bacillus sp. RC51. NCBI lineage: Bacteria > Bacillati > Bacillota > Bacilli > Caryophanales > Bacillaceae > Bacillus > Bacillus sp. RC51. The sequence goes on from NZ_JBIYCW010000002.1 coordinate 653,152, forward strand.
GGTAACTAAGCGTGCCATTAAGTCTTTTTCTTTTTCGGAAATACTGGAATTAATTTTCAAATGTTGTCCTGTATAAAGCTTGTTACCGACTGTGTTGTTAATTTGTTTTATAGATTGAACGGTTACGTTGTAGCGCTTTGCTATCGTTTCTAATGAATCTCCCGGTTGTACTTGGTAAATAATTTGTCCAGAAGTGTTCGTAGTTTTTTCGTTTTGATGAACTGTAACCTCATTTGATTTCATAGATTCTGGAATATGTAACTGTTCTCCAATAAAAGCTTGATCGTTTCCTTTATTATTCGCTTGTTTAATGGCCTGTATGGAAACGCCATATTGCTTACTGATGCCCCAAAGTGTATCATTCTTTTTTACTGTATGTATGGTGGAAGCTTCAGCTGTACTTTGATTACATACGAATGTAAGTGCTACTGCAGATAAAGGAAGTATATGTTTTATTTTTAATAATTTCATTGTAAATCCTCCTAATAAAAAATTAAGTTTTAGCTGTTGAATAATGTAGTTCAGAGTATATAAGGTACGTATTTATATTTTAATATAAGTATATTAGCACGTACGGAATAAATAATCATCATAAGTTTTTTATTTATATCATGTAGGACCCAAATATGAAATATTGCATATGAAAGCCCATTGAAGTTTATGTTGTTGATTACTATAATTTATCTAGTAGAAAGGGACTTTAAATTTTCCTAATGCATTGAGAATATGTGAATGTTTTTTTATTAACTACCCTATATTACATTCAATAAGTTTGATATAAAAACAGAAAAAGAGAGGAGTAATAATGAGCAATAAGAAATTTTTTTTGAAATTATTCATATGTAGTACTATATTTAGTACATTTGTATTTGCTTTAAATGATAAGCAAGTAGTTGCAGCTAGCTCTATTAATGAACTTGAAAATTGGTCAAGATGGATGCAACCTATACCCGATAACATACCGTTAGCACGAATTTCAATTCCAGGAACACATGATAGTGGAACGTTCAAGTTGCAAAATCCGATAAAGCAAGTATGGGGAATGACGCAAGAATATAATTTTCGTTACCAAATGGATCACGGAGCTAGAATTTTTGATATTAGAGGGCGTTTAACAGATGATAATACGATAGTTCTTCATCATGGGCCATTATATCTTTATGTAACATTGCATGAATTTATAAATGAAGCGAAACAATTTTTAAAAGATAATCCAAGTGAAACGATTATTATGTCTTTAAAAAAAGAGTATGAGGATATGAAAGGGGCGGAAAACTCATTTAGTAGTACATTTGAGAAAAATTATTTTCGTGATCCAATCTTTTTAAAAACAGAAGGGAATATAAAGCTTGGAGATGCTCGTGGGAAAATTGTATTACTAAAAAGATATAGTGGTAGTAATGAATCTGGGGGATATAATAATTTCTATTGGCCAGACAATGAGACGTTTACCTCAACTATAAATCAAAATGTAAATGTAACAGTACAAGATCAATATAAAGTGAGTTATGATGAGAAAGTAAACGCTATTAAAGATACAATAAATGAGACGATTAGCAATAGTGAAGATGTTAATCATCTATATATTAATTTTACAAGCTTGTCTTCTGGTGGTACAGCATGGAATAGTCCATATTATTATGCGTCCTACATAAATCCTGAAATTGCAAGCTATATGAAGCAAAAGAATCCTACGAGAGTGGGCTGGGTAATTCAAGATTATATAAATGAAAAATGGTCCCCAATACTTTATCAAGAAGTTATAAGAGCGAATAAGTCACTTGTAAAAGAGTAAAGATTGTCATGGTAAGAAGCGATGAAATACGTCGCTTCTTTTTTGTTTTCTAAAAATTAATATCAAATATAGTTTTACATATCGTACGTTCATGATAGAAAAAAATCGAAACTTAAGCTATAATTACTACATATAAAATTTGTACCTATAAATTTTATATGTAGTAATGAATTTGATTTGTTGTAATGAAACGGAGGTATATATTATGAAGTTTCCACATGATTTTTTATTCGGGGCTGCTTCAGCTTCTTATCAAGTAGAAGGTGCATGGAATGAGGATGGAAAAGGTGTTACGAATTGGGATGAGTTTTCAAAAATTCCTGGCAAAACATACAATGGGACAAATGGTGATGTAGCTGTTGATCATTATCATCGATATAAGGAAGATGTTCGCTTAATGGCTGAGATGGGATTAGAATCGTATCGTTTTTCTATTTCTTGGGCGAGAATTTTGCCGACTGGAGATGGAGAGGTAAATGAAAAAGGAATAGCATTTTATAACAACTTAATTGATGAATGTTTAAAGTACGGGATTGTACCGTTTGCCACTTTATATCATTGGGATCTACCATTACCGTTAGAAAAAGATGGTGGGTGGACGAATAAACGAACAGCAGAGGCTTTTGTAAAGTATGCAGAAATTTGCTTTAAGGCATTTGGTGATAGAGTGAAACATTGGATTACTTTTAATGAAACAGTAATGTTTTGTGGATTAGGCTATTTAAAAGGTGCACATCCACCAGGAATACAAAATGATGTTCCAAAGTATTTTCAAGCGACTCATTATGTATTTTATGCGCATGCGAAAACAGTTGCGGTGTACAAGCAGCTGAAACAGTATGGGGAGATTGGGATTACACATGTTTTCTTACCTGCTTATAGTGTGGATGATCAAAAAGAAAATATACTAGCAGCAACTCATGCGAATGAATATGAAACGTATTGGTACTACGATCCAGTTTTAAAAGGTGAGTATCCGTCTTATGTTGTACAACAATTAAAGGAAAATGGGTGGACTCCTAATTGGACGGTTGAAGAATTAGAAATCATTAAACAAAATGCCGAAAAAAATGATTTTATCGGCTTGAATTATTATCAGCCAATACGAGTAGAAAGATATGATATGGATATAAAGAGCGAGGAGCATTCTCGAGAAAACTCAACACTTGCTCCAGGTAATCCTTCTTTTGATGGTTTTTATCGAACAGTAAAAATGGATGATAAAACATATACCAAATGGGGTTGGGAAATATCTCCCGAAGGTTTCTTAGATGGATTGCATATGTTGAAAGCGCGTTACGGTGACATAAAGATGTATGTAACGGAAAATGGACTTGGTGATGAAGATCCAATCATTGACGGAGAAATTGTAGATGTTCCGAGAATTAAATTTATTGAAGATCATTTAAAAGTAGTGAAGCGTGCAATTCAAGAGGGAATTAATTTAAAAGGTTATTATGCATGGTCTGTTATCGATTTATTAAGTTGGCTAAATGGATATAAAAAGCAATATGGCTTTATTTTTGTCGATCATAATGATAACTTAAAACGTAAGAAGAAACTTTCGTTTCATTGGTATAAGCATGTGATCGAAACGAGAGGAGAAGAGTTATAACAGATAAAAGAGTATTTTAGGAGAAAGTGTATGAGTGCAAAGTATAAACAAATTGCTGATGTTTTAGAGCAAGACATTCGAGATGGGCTTTTTAATGAAACGAAAAAACTACCTACAGAAGAAGCGTTGATGAACCGATTTGAAGTAAGCCGTAATACGATACGTAAAGTAATTAGTCAGCTTGTGAATAGAGGCTATATTTTTCAAGTGCAAGGTAGTGGAATGTTTTTACGCGAAACTTCTGTAACAGATTACATTAATCTAGGCAGTTTGCGTGGATTAACGAAAAACCTCGTTTCACAAAATATTGAAACGAAAGTGTTAGAGCTTGAAGTAATAGATGCGGATGAAGAGATAGCAAAGCAGATGCAATGTGAAGTTGGAACTAGGTTATATTTTTTGAAGCGCTTAAGAATTGTAGATGGGAAACCATTCTCTATTGAAGTAAGTTATTTCAAAAAGGATATCATTCTTTATTTGAATGAAGACATCGCATTAAGCTCTGTATACAGTTATTTCATTGAAGATTTACGATTAAATATTGGCTTTGCCGATAAAGTTATTAGTTGTGAAAAAATAAATAAAGAAAATGCAAAGCTTTTAGAACTAAATGAAGGTGATCCAGCGCTTCTTATTGAAAATACAGTTTATCTTGTAAATGGAACAATTTTCGAGCTATCTCAATCAATGTTTCATTATGAAAAGACTAAACTTTTAAATCGGATTAATTTTAATTGAAAATGAATATAAGTAGCCTTGTAAAAAAGCAACTGGTCCTAAGTGAGCAGTTGCTTTTTATTTTTAAAGTGGATGAGCAAAAAAACACAAAAGTGGTTGGTCCGTTTTTTATAAACTTCTATTATGATAAGAGAAGAAAGGTAGTATTTTATTCATGCTTTAAAATAGACTGGCCTTAGAGAGGTGGAAGACAATGAGTTTTGCGATTTCACTAGTTGTTATTATTGTAGTTGTATCACTGTTTGGGACCGTACTAGTCGCACGAAATGTAGAGGAGAATTACGGTAAGTCTACAAAGAGGAATGTGAAAAACTTATCCGCTATCTATATCATTCTTCTTTTAGTGCTTCTTGTAGGAGTTACTTGGTATGCGGTCGTTATTTTATAAAGTTTGTATATGATGAAGGAGTTAATATATTGATGAAAAATGAGCGCCACGTTTTAGTTGTTTTCCCGCATCCGGATGATGAGTCGTATTGCGTGGCTGGAACAATTTTGGCTTATACTGAGCAGAAAGTCCCTCTTACTTATGTTTGCTTAACGTTAGGTGAAATGGGGAGAGCGATGGGAAATCCTCCTTTTGCAACACGTGAATCCTTATATGCTATAAGAGAGAAAGAACTAAAGAGCGCTACTAATATTTTAGGGATTAAAGATTTACGTATGATGGGATATCGTGATAAAACGCTTGAATTTGAAACTCCTGGAGAATTAAGAAGTGTAATACAAAAATATGTGGAAGAATTGAATCCTTCGTTAGTCATTTCTTTTTATCCGGGATATGCAGTGCATCCAGATCATGATGCAACAGGAGAAGCGGTAGCCAGGGCGTTAGCTAATATTCCGGAAAATAAAAGGCCAACATTTTATGCTGTAGCTTTTTCAAATAATCATGAAGCAGAAATAGGACCTCCAAGTTTTAAAAATGAAGTAAAAGAATATGTTCCAAAAAAGCTCGAGGCATTGCAAGCACATGCATCACAATTTGCGACTAAGGTAACGGAACTGAAAAGAGAGTATGAAGATGGTGTTCCAGAAACAGTTGAGTGGTTAGAAAGAGAACCGTTTTGGATATATTCATTCAAAGATAAAAATATGTGATGCTACATCTGAAGGTGATGAATATGTATTTTGAATATAAGAATCGAAAGGTTTTTTACAATATAGAAGGATCGGGGCCTGTCATATTGTTTTTACACGGTCTTGGAGGAAATTCGAATAATTGGTTATATCAAAGAAAATACTTCAAGAAGACATGGACCGTAATCTCACTCGATTTACCTGGGCATGGGAAATCCGAAGGGATGGAAATTAGTTTTAAAGAATATTCAAATGTTTTATATGAGTTATGTAATCATTTAAAGCTAAAATCAGTAACAATTTGTGGTCTTTCAAAAGGAGCTAGAGTGGGTATCGATTTTGCTATTCAATATCCACGTTTTGTTTCTAGCTTAATTGTTGTAAATGCATTTCCCTATTTAGAACAGGCAGATCGTAAAGAAAGACTTGAAGTATATGATTTACTTAGCTTACAGGATAAAGGGAAAACTTGGGCGGATACGTTATTGAGAGCAATGGGAGTAGAAGATAATGATGCAATTGTCCGAGGATTTCATCAATCCCTACAAACGATTCATCCGATTCATATTCAAAGGTTATTTGCTGAATTAGTTGATTACGATCAAAGACCATACCTCTCTAACATTGCATGTCCTGTATTAATAATACGAGGAGAGAATGATTATTTTGTTCCGGAAAAGTATGTGAGAGAATTTGAAAAACACCTGAGAAACGTGACTTTCGTTGAGTTGAAAAATAGTGGACACTTGCCTTATTTAGAACAGCCTACTAGCTTTAATGTGACGGTAGAGGCATTTTTAAATCATGCGCTTGATTAATACCATTTATGCAGTGAATACTGTTATTAATGAGTTCAGGACACCAGCTTGGAGAGGAGGGAACTAAATGGAATGGCAACCGAATCGTGAAGATAAGATACCAGTTTATAAACAAATTGCTGATTACATTGAAAGAGGCATTTCTACCGGTGAATTCCCTTCTGATAGAAAATTGCCTTCCGAGCGTATGTTAGCACAGAATTTACAAGTGAACCGGAGTACGGTCGTAGCTGCTTATGAGGAATTGAAATCACTTGGGGTAGTAGAACGGAAAAAAGGAAGCGGCACTCGGGTGAATACAGATATATGGGGTGTGTCACATAAACGAATACCGAACTGGGGTAGGTACGTTGAGGATGGATCGTTCTTACCTAATGTACCACTTGTTCAACAAATTCGAACGGAAACACAAAAAGATGATTTAATCAATTTAGCGAGTGGTGAATTGTCATCAGATTTAATTCCGAGTGATAGATTTCGAACAATTTTGTCGGAGAAAACATTTATGGGAAATCTCGGTTATGACCATCCGCTTGGAAATGAAATGTTGCGAAAAACCATTGCGGCACATGTCGAGCAATATAAACAAATAGAAGCAGATTCAAGCTCTATTCTTATTACATCTGGAGCTCAGCAAGCACTTAATCTTATCGTTCAATGTTTGTTAAAGCCTGGAGATGCGATTGCAATTGAGGATCCCTCCTATTGTTATTCACTTCCAATGTTTAAATCAGCAGGTTTAAAAATATTCCGTTTACCAGTTGATCAGCATGGTATGAATCCAGATGACTTAATCGATTTGCACAAAAAGCATCGCATTCGTATGGTGTTTTTAAATCCGGATTATCAAAATCCAACTGGAACGGTACTTTCATTGGCAAGACGTAAAAAGGTTTTAGAACTATCTTCTGAATTTGGTATACCGATTGTAGAAGATGATCCGTATAGTTTGACTTCTTTTAATGGAGAAGTGAATCCAACATTGAAATCGATGGATCAAAATGGGAATGTTCTTTATGTGAGCTCATTATCAAAAATTGTTGCATCAGGATTACGTATTGGTTGGGTAATTGGCCCCACGCGCGTAATTGAGAGATTGGCAGATGCGAAGCAGCAAGTTGATTTCGGTCATAGTGTATTTACACAGTGGGTAGCGAACCAATTTTTAGAATCTGAGGATTTTCATACGCATATTACGATGCTTCGTGGACAACTGAAACAAAGAAGAGATGAGTTAATTAGAAAGCTTGAAGAAATATTAGGGGACCAGATTGAATTTTTTGTTCCTGAGGGCGGAATACATTTATGGTGCAAAGTGCAAGGAACGTTTGATGAATATCATTTACTAGGTGAATCTATACAAAATGGTGTAGCATTTGTCCCAGGAAGCGTCCTAGGTTCGAAAAGTGAATATATCCGATTTACTTTTGGCAGAGCGAATGTAGAACAAATTCAGCTTGGAGTTACAAGGTTTGCGGAAACATTAAATGAGATTTCATAATAGTGAAGCGTAATATGGAAATGAGGGAAAGAAATGAAGTACGTGACGCTTTTACTTCAAGTAGGCGTGCTATATGTGTTTAGCTTAGCTGGTACGTGGATTCAAGGAGTATTCCATCTGTCGATGCCAGGAAGTTTAATAGGGATGTTAATATTGTTTCTACTCCTTTCTACTCGTGTTTTTCCATTAAAGTGGTTTGAGGTAGGGGCAGAAAAGTTAATAGTATTTTTACCGTTATTTCTAATTCCTTCGACAACAGGATTAATGGAATATGGATCTTTTCTTTTAAGTAAGGGGAGTGTTATATTCCTTTTAGTAGTTGCAAGTACGGTAGTAACATTGATTGTTTCAGGGTATGTAAGTCAATTATTAGTAACATCAAAAAAATAAAATCGACAAGGTGCACGATTCAAATGGTCTTAATTATTATTACTGTAGTAATTTATTTATTGGCGACAAAGTTATATAAAAAATTTACGTTTCCATTTACGTTACCGGTATTAACAGTTACAGCAATTATGATTTGCTTATTTTTGATATTTGGTATTTCTCATCATGAGTATAAGGAAAATGGGGGAGACATTCTTTCAGGTTTTTTGAGTCCTGCAATTGTAGCGTTAGCCATACCTCTATTTAAAGAGCGAAAGATACTTATGAAAAACTTTTTAGCGATACTAATCGGCGTAGTGATAGGTATAGTGGCTTTAACGAGTATGAATGTAGTGATTGGTGGAATTTTAAATATAGATAAGGAACTTATATTAACAACTTTACCACAATTAGCGACAATGCCTATTGCCATTTCATTAGCGGATCAAATTGGTGGCATTCCATCTATGACTTCTAGTTTTGTAGTTGTTGCAGGAATAACAGGTGCTATTATCGGACCGACAGTACTTAAGTTTTTCCGTATAACAAGTACGATTGGAAAAGGAGTGGGGATGGGCTGCGCATCACATATTATTGGTGTGAGCCGTCTAGTGAAAGAAGGAGAGAAAGAGGCAACTATCGGTTCGGTAACGATGATTGTAACAGGGATACTTATTAGTATATTAGTACCTTATGGAGTGAAATTTTTATTTTGAAAATTAATGAATCGTAATAAGGAGTATAACACTACTCATTTTAGAGCGTAATGGAGATGATGAAAATGACAACATGGTTTATAGTTACATTATTTATTTTTGGTGCTCTTAAAGTACTAGTTTCTAGTATGCCAACTTCTGTTGTAGAATCAATTATTAGTAGATTTGAGTTACACCAAAAACTTGATGAGGAAAATACTACTGTAACGGTAGATGGGGAAAGTATAGAAGGAGAAATGAAACTTCAAATTATTCATGAATTTAACGAGGCTTTATTTTTAGATAAGCATTATTTTCCACCGCAAGGGAATGGAACACCGATAGTCATGGAGACGAAGAAAGGAAAAAGAGAGATTAGATTTTCTATATATAGCTACGAGGAACACGTTGATGTGGTAAAGCAATATAAGAAGAAAGTAGTTGCATATCGTTTGCGGTCAAAAAGCCTTCAAAGTCGTTCAGTAGCAGTAACTGAAGATTATGCTTAAGGAGAGACCGTTATTATAACGGTCTCTTTATTATAGGTAGGATGTATATAATTAATTATTCATATCGTAGTCCATTGGAAAGCTCTTCAATAGCTTTCCAATGGACTACGATAATTTGTTTGTTATTTTTATGAATTATATCGTTAGCTATTAGTTTTTCAATGACTCGATTAAGATGACGGGTAGTAGTCCCGATTAATGAGGCGATTTCATGATGATCTTTAGTATGAATTTCTCGCCCAAATAAATTAGAAGGATTTCGGGCTGTACATAAATAACTAGCAAAGCGTGTCTCCACAGAAGCCAGTAAATTGATACGTGAAGCTGTTGTGCAAGTTTGGAGTTTATAAGTGACATGATGAATTAGCTCTTGAAGAAAGACTACATCGTGTAATAAGTAACTTGTTACATAATTTTTATCGATAAAAAGAAAATCAGACTGTTGTTCGGAAATTACATGAGATTGTATGTCTACGGATTGAATTAATTCAATATCCCCCATGATAGAAACTGCAGAACAAAATCGTAGTAATAATGCTTTACCTGTAATTACACTTGAAGTTATTTTTGTACGTCCTGACATTTGAATGTAAAGGCCGTCGATAGCTGCACCTTCTTGTAGTATAGTTTCTTTTGCTGCATATCTGCGAATCTCAAATGGATGATTGAATTGTTGGAATAGCTTCTTTATGTACTCATTATTTAAGTAGCTTAATAATAAGGTATTATCTGCAATCTTTTGCATAATGTTTCTCCTTTTGGGACATCTGTCCTATCTATTATAAAATAATTCATATATATTAAAAAGAAAGGAGTGATGTATATGAAATTTATTTTTGATATTGATGGTACTATTTGCTTTAAAGGAAACGCAGTAACGAAAGAGATTATTCAAGCGCTAGACGTTTGTCATAGTATAGGACATGAGATTATATTTGCATCTGCTAGACCAATTAGAGATTTATTACCTGTTCTACCAACTCATATGCATCATTATTCAATGATTGGTGGAAATGGTGCTTTTATCGCAAAGGATAGAGAAATTGTTGAAGTTATACGTTTTGACATTGAAACAGTAAGTGCTATGCGTTCAATCATAGAAAAGTATAGTCTTTCCTATTTGGTAGATAGTCAATGGAACTATGCTTATACAGGAAGTGAGAGTCACCCTATCTACAAAAACATAGACCCTAATCAATTGGCTATTAATATGAATATTGATGAAATTGGTGAAGTAGTAAAAGTGGTTTTATTTCCTGATAATATAAAAAAAGAATTAATCATAAATGCGTTGGAAGAACTTCCTATAAGAATATATGAGCACGATAAAGAGGGGATTATTGATATAAGTCCGCCACATATTGATAAATGGGAAGGTTTAAAACGATTAGGTATAAAAGAGGGAGAATTCGTAGTGTTTGGTAATGATTCGAACGACTTATCAATGTTTATACATGCTAAGGAAAGTATTTGTGTTGGGAGTCATGAAGTATTAATAAATCATGCGTCCGTATGTTTAAAGGTTGACGAGCAAAGTATTGTTGATAAAATTATTGAGTTAGCAAAGTCATATGCATAAAAATGTGTATGTGAAACATAATAAAAACGGGTACTAAAAGGATTGTTAGCCTTTTAGTACCCGTTTTTATTAATGATTGACTGATAGACTTTCCATATGAAAAATAAAAACAACATATATCCAAACAAAGAATAACTATGCTGCCAATCCGTACTATGTACAAATAAGCCTAGCCTCTCAGCAACTTGTTCAAAAATACTAGCACAAAGCCCTATTAAAATAATAAATAGAGTTCTAGAAACTGCAGATAATGTTTTTGAAATTTGTATGAAAATGATTGTTAAAATTGGTAGCACAAACAACGTAAAGCCTATGTTAACTGAAAATATAGATGAGAAAGGTCTAACTGGAAAGGAATATATTTGTGTATGCACAAAGAAAGCATCTAAGCAAGTTCCAATAATAGAAGAAAGTAAGACTGTAACTAATAATGCTAAAAAATCATTCTTCTTCTCGAAGGAGGACATTTTTCTTTGCGAGAATTGCGAGTTCAATTTTTTCGAGTGTTTTGCAGTAGTCTTCTGTAATTTGTCCATTTATATTTTCCTCCTTATCAACTAAATAATTTACAACTTGCCAATCGTTAAACCAATCTTCATTTTCAACTTCTTCATGTTTCATATCCCGCCATGCATAGATGAGTGCAGGGCTGTATATACGATACGCGTCACTACGTAACTGGCATTTCTTTATTCGGCGTTTATAAAACTCACGCGAAAAAGATTCATTTACACTAGAAAATAAATGAGGCCAGTAATCTTTTCTTGAGCCTGTATGTGGATGGTGATCGACCCAGTTTATTATTTGAGATAAAATATGTGTATCCCGAAATAACAATGAATACAAACGTTTTCCAAGTGAAATTCGTTCATGCAAAGAGGTGAAATGTTTCATTGTATCACCAAATAGTAATACTTTTTGCTTTTTATCATTTTCGTAAAATGGGAAAAGGATATGATTAAACTGAAAAAAATCAAAGAGTTTAAATCCAATACTATTTAATACAGTCTTTTTAAAGTGTGTATTTTGAATAACTCTTTTTTCTAAGTAGTTTTGTTCATTAATAATAGTTGCGATCGCTAATGTTTTTTTGTTACCTGTTTTCCAAAAATCGTTCCACATTGTTTCCATAAATGTAGAAACATTTAAGTGAGTGAGAAGGTGAAATAGCTTTTTTGATTTTTTTACACTTTGCTCATATAGTAAAAATTGAGGATATACATCTTGGAAAATGAGCCAATTTCCTCTTTCTAAAAAAGAGAAAAATGTAATTTGATCTTTCTCGGATAAAAGCCTCGTATATAAATCTCCCTTTAAATCTGTCATATTCCAGCCACCGTTACGTGATACGATATGCCCAAGTAGTGCCCAATGTATTTCTGGATATTGAATGTAAAATTGGTAGTATGCACGTGTTCTTGTGACGTTATTTTTATTTAGTTCTTTTGTCTGAGCTTTAATTTTATCGATGATAAGTTGCTCTTCTTTCGTTAATTTACACATTGTATCAGAATGGATGAGGTTGCTTTTTTGTATTAACTCATTTTTCACGTCGAATAGGGAGAGAGGGAGTACTTTGGAAGGTTCGTTATTTGTGTTGCTTGAATTGCTTCGGTACATTCCATTACCTCCCTTTGCTATGAGTTTAAATGTGGTATTGGTTATGAATCATTCCATTTATCCCGCTATTAACGAGCAGTAAGACTCCCATCTCAAAAGTCGGCTAAAGCAAAGAAGTTAGGTGAGGGTGGGGCTGCTCGTAAAAGCCCGATTGATTCAACTAATAATCAGTGGGGGATGGACAAAATCCCCACTAATTAAAGTTTCACTTTATTTTATTACGAGTATAAGAAATAAATGAGCGGTGTTTTTTAAATCAGTAATATAGTGATCATTCAAACAGTATAAAGAAAATCTAATTGCTAAGAAGTGAAATGAAAAACAGAAACTATTAAAAAATAGTTTCTGTTTTTTTATTTTGTCAATTAAATGTAACAAACGACGATTATGATTTGAATCAATTGAAAATAATTCAATAACCTTAATAAATACAATTTGAATTGAAATGTATGGTAGGAGGAAAAGGAATGCTTAATAAAATAATTTTAATTACTGGTGGTACAGGTTCGTGGGGACATGAACTTATAAAACAACTATTAGAAAAATCAACGAAAGAAATTAGAGTTTTTTCAAGGAATGAAACGGTTCAGTTTGAAATGCAGCAACAGTTTATAAATGAAGAGAGATTAAAATTTATTATTGGAGATATTCGTGATAAAGAGCAACTAGTATATGCTTGCCAAGGTGTACATTATGTATTTCATCTTGCAGCTTTAAAGCATGTTCCAGTATGTGAATATTATCCTTATGAAGCTATAAAAACAAATATACATGGTACGCAAAATGTAATTGAAGCATCTATCCAGAATCAAGTTGAGAAAGTTATATATGTTTCAACTGATAAAGCGGCCGATCCATCAAATACGTATGGGATGACAAAAGCAATTGGTGAAAAATTAATGGTTCATGCGAATGTGCAAACGAAGAAAACAAAATTCATTTGTGTTCGTGGCGGAAATGTTTTAGGAACGAGTGGAAGTGTGGTACCGCTTTTTAAAAAGCAAATTAAGCAATCTTCAAAAGTAGGGATTACCGATGCAAATATGACTAGATTTTTCTTAACCATTGAAGATGCTGTTGGATTGTTATTTAAAGCAGCATCTGAAGGAAGAGGAGGAGAAATCTTTGTTATGAAAATGCCAGCATGTAAAATAACGGATTTAGCGAAAGTATTGATTGAAGATTCAAAAAAAGAAAACGTGAAGATAAAAGAGGTAGGAATAAGACCTGGTGAAAAATTAAGTGAAATGCTTTTATCTGAGGTAGAGAGTAAAACAAGTATTAGTTTTGATCAAAATTATTTTGTGGTACTACCGACTATTCCTATAGAAGGACTTCAAGAATATTATGCTAGTTATCCGCTTGTGGATGTGAATAGTTTTAGTTCTCAACAAGACTTACTTACAAAATACGAGGTGAAACAAATGTTAGAAAAAGGAGGGTTTTTACGATGAAAAAAAATGCGAGCCTTTTAATAACTGGTGCAAATGGCTTCACAGGACGTCATGCTTACCAATATTTTTTAGAGCAGGGCTTTCATGTAATTCCTATGTTTCAAAATCGTTCACATAGAGAAAAAATCGAAAATGGTATTACTTGTGATTTAACAAATAAGAGTGAAGTAATGAAGGTAATTAAACAAATAAAACCAGACTATGTATTGCATTTAGCAGGAAGAAACTCAGTTAATGAGTCTTGGACAGCTTCTCTGGAATATATAGAGATTAACGTAATAGGGACTTTATATTTATTAGAAGCCATTAAGCAGGAAGCCTCGCATTGTAAAACATTAGTTATAGGATCTGCATTGCAAGCAGATAGTATGAAAAATATAAAAGTTTCAAATCCATATAGTTTAAGTAAAACTATGCAAGTCATTATTGCAGAGGCTTGGGGCGGATTAATGGATTCAAATATTATCATTGCAAAGCCCTCAAATTTAATTGGTCCAGGAGTATCGAATGGCATTTGTTCTATTCTTGCAAAAAAAATGATAGATATACAGTTGGGGAAAAGTGAACCAATTATTGAAATAAACAGTTTGAAAGATAGTAGGGACTTTCTGGATGTACGTGATGCAGTTAAAGCGTATCATGTGTTATTACGTGATGGTATAAATGGAAAACAATATAATATTGGATCAGGAGTAAAACGCTCTTTATTAGATGTATTGGAGCAATTTAAAGGATTAACACAGCTGAATTTTACTATAAAAGAAAAAGAGAATAGTGGGAGCAGCTCAAATGAAAATTTATTATTAGAGGATATAAAAAAATTAGGATGGATCCCAGAAATTCAATTTCAGCAATCATTAAAAGATGTACTTGAATATGCGAAGTGTAGTGAAATCTGCATTCAATAAAAATATAAAAGGATGTAACAAATATATGAATTGTTATGAAGCGATAGATAATCAAAGTACGCTATTTCTTTCGATTGTTGATACGTTGGATTGGAAAGATGAAGAAGCGCATGTGTTGCACCTCTATGAGGCGATAAATCAATATCGAGCGTATGTGGAAGAAAAAAAGGTTGATCGAATAAAGCCAGCACTAGAGACTAGAACTAGGCATGTGATTCAAGTTTTTGCTCAGTATGAGTGTAGTGAGTATGGAAATGATTTTTATGAACTCATCAAAGATCTCTTACAAGATATAGGACTTGAGTTAAAGATTAATATAAAGCTAGATTTTTAATGATAAAGGTGGATATAAGTTATGAATAAAAAGATTCTCTTTACTGGGGGCGGTACAGCCGGACACGTAATGATTAATATGGTATTGATTCCTAAATTTATAGAAAAAGGATGGGGAGTTGAGTATATTGGATCTCAAAATGGAATTGAAAAATTATTAGTTCAAAATGTTAAGTATAATAGTATTTCAACAGGAAAACTTAGGAGATATTGGGATTGGGAGAACTTTAAAGATCCTTTTAAAATTATAAACGGTTGTTTACAAAGTTATAAATTAATTAAGAAAATGAAGCCTGACGTTATCTTTTCGGCAGGAGGATTTGTTTCAGTTCCTGTAGTTATAGGGGCATGGTTAAATCGTGTACCTATAATAATACGTGAACCAGATAGTACGTTAGGGTTGGCAAATAAAATAGCATTACCTTTTTCTAAAAAACTATGCACAACATTTCCTCAAACAGGGGGTAATGTAAGTACTGAGAAGAAGGTTTATGTAGGGCCAATTGTAAGGGAAGAAATTGAGAGAGGTAACGTATTACGAGGAAGAAGCTATTGTAAATTTCAGCAAGATAAACCGGTATTGTTAATAATGGGTGGGAGTCAAGGTGCTAAGTGGATAAATGATATGGTAAGGAAAAGTTTAGATACATTATTATTAAATTTTAATATTGTTCATATGTGTGGTAAAGGGAAGGTGGATTCTTCTATCGGAATGGAAGGTTATATGCAATTTGAATATATAGGGGAAGAGTTACCGCATATACTGAATATGGCAAGTGTTGTAGTTTCCAGGGCTGGTTCTACTGCTATTTCTGAATTGTTATTTTTGAAGAAACCGATGTTGCTTATTCCGTTAACTAATGGTTCCAGTAGAGGGGATCAAGTTTTAAATGCTGACTATTTTTCTAGGCAAGGATATGCGGAAGTTTTACTTCAAGATAGAGTAAACAGTAGTACATTTACACATGCAGTAAATAAGTTGTATACAAATAAGGAGAGATATATTCAAAACATGAATGGATATAAGAAAACAAATGATGAGGGGATTCATCAATTAATAGATATAATAAATGAAGTGGTGAAGTAATAGAAATTTAAATAGAAATACAAAAGGAAAGAAGGTATCTTCTTTCCTTTTTACTATAGTTGCTCAAATTCATTATTACTTATACCGATTAGCTATGTACTATTGGTGAATACCGATTTCTAATAGCTCAGTAAATGCATTAGTATGAATAGGTTTACTGTAATAGTAACCTTGAATAAACTGACATTTATTTTTTTGAAGGAAATTTACGTGTTCTTTCGTTTCTACACCTTCAGCAATGACAGACATTCCTAATGTATTTGCTAATGTGATGATCGTTTTAATGATTTCCATTCCATCTTCACACGTTTCAGACATTGTAAGAAATTCTCTCGGGATTTTTAACGTATCGATGGGATATAAAGGTAAGTAGGCTAGGGAAGAATAGCCTGTACCAAAGTCGTCGATTGAAATGTGAATCCCTAAACTTTTTAGTGTACGCAGTTTTATCAATGTTTCTCTCTCATCCATCATTGCAATTCGTTCTGTTAATTCTAGATCAAGGGAACTTGCTGGTAAGCCTGTAGTTGCTAAAGTAGAAGAAATAGATTTTACAAAGCCTTCTTGTTCAAATTCTTTAGCAGATAAATTTACCCCTATTTTTAAATGCGAATATCCGAGTGTGTGCCAACGTTTCATTTGCTCACAAGCCTGCTGTAATGTCCATTTTCCTATTGGAATAATTTGTAGTGTTTCCTCTGCAATCGGAATAAACTCGTATGGAGAAATAACACCTAATTCAGGATGATTCCACCTGATTAAAGCTTCTGCACCGATAATTTTATTAGATTCACTATCAACTTGAGGTTGATACAAAAGGAACAATTCTTCATTTTGTATTGCGTTTGGTAAATCTTTTTCTAATCGTAATCGTCTTTCGATTTTTTTAGCGATTACATCGTCATAAATAGAGACAGAGTTAAGCTCTTTTGCCTTTGCATCATACATTGCAACATTAGCGTTTTTTAAGAGTGTAGCGGTATCGATTCCACCAGATGGATATATAGCGATCCCGATACTAAGTGATAAAGTTAATTTATGCTCATGTATGACAAACGGCTTTTCCATGCTTTCAAATAATTGGTTACATAACTCGAATAAGGAATCTTCGTCAGTATAGTTTTCAATTAAGATTGTAAACTCATCACCACCGATTCTTGACAGATGAGTATGTGATGGAAGACATGATTGGAATCGCTTTGCTACTTCTTCTAATATGTAATCACCTGACGAATGTCCAAGTGTATCGTTAATTACTTTAAAGCGATCTAAATCTAAATATAATAATGCAAACTCACTTTGTGTTGTTTTAGCATTTTTTATAAATTTTCTTAGCTTTCTATGGAAAAAGGATCGATTCCCAATTTTCGTTACAGTATCGTGGAATGCTAAATATTTTATTTCTTCTTGTTGTTTTTTTAGTGCGGTAATATCCTTTACCATAATATAGCTTCCTGAAATTTGTCCATCTATTATAATAGGAACGATGGTAACGTATAAAAAATAAGTAAAGCCATCTTTATATTGAGAACTAAGTTGTAAGGATGCTGATTCTTGTTGTTTAACTTTTTCTAATGCAGATATCAGTTTATGTTTATCTGCATCTAAAATGATAGAAAAACATGTCTCACCAAGTAACTCGTTCGTTGGTGCTCCAAGTAGTATACTTCCTGCTTTATTTACATTTAAGAATATTCCATTTAAATCAATCGTAAAAATGGGATCAGGATGATATTCATATAATGATTTGAATTTTTGTTGTTTCTGAGATAGGGCCTCTGATTTATGGACTAAATCAGAAGTTCTTAAAGTAACTTTTTCTTCTAGTTGAGCATTAAATACTTGTAAACGTTTTGTTAGGCTGTCGTTTTGCATACGCACAATAGAATGGCGAATAAGTACGAAAACAAAAGCGATACAATTCCCTGTAATGAGAGTTGAAGATGATGTTTGTTCTTTTAACGTAAACCCGATTAGTATTGCAACAGCAAGATAGGGAAATACGACTAAAACTTTCTTTCCTAGTATAGGGTTTACAATGAAATAATTTTTATGGCTATTATCATCTTCTGAAATAGACCCAGCTATTGCGATAAGCAATATAGGTATTCTATATAAAAGACGTAAAAATGTTATAGTGTCAGTTGATAAATGGGTATTTAAGTAAAAATAAATATAGTTAAAAGTTGCAGAACTAATTAATACAAAAATAAAGATATAAATTTTCCGCTTGGACTTAAAAATTGTTGGGCGGAAAAAGAGACTAACACCTAGTAGAAGAAATAATAGATCTGCAATTGGATATAGAAATGAAAGGAAAATATCTCCGAGTGAAAGTGAGAATATATTTAAATTTGGCTGATTAAATAAATACCATTCTAATGTGAATATGGAAGTAAGTACTATACATATATCACAAATAAAGAAAGCTTTTTCCCATTTATTGCATTCTTTTAAGATCTTATAGCAAAAAGCGATAAGGCAGAAGAATAGAAAAAACATGTAAAATACATCAGAAATAGTAAAATGATGTATTGGAAGTTCGAAAAAGGTATCTTGATACGTATATACTATTTTTCCTAATAAAAAACTACCAATTGCAATTGTAATACATATCCAAAAAGGATTTGAACTAACTTTTTTAGAGTATATAGAGTAAATTAGCGATATAAATGTAATGACTTCAACGATGAGTGAAGCGAAGCGTACATTGAAATTTGAAAAATTAGTAGGGAACAGAAAGAAAAACATAAAATAGATTGAATAGCATATTAATGTTGTGATTAATATACATAGTTGTAAATTTTTATTTAATTTCAATAAAATCACCTTCTTTAAGTATGCACTATATTCGTAATATCTATACATAATAATATTACTTAAGGATTGTATCAGATTTCCTTATAAAAAGCATGCTTATAAGAAAAAAATGAAGAGTATAATACTTCTTAAAATTGAAAAAATGTTGTAGTTAATAATTTTTAGGTTATAAGGAATGTAGATGAAATTTGTATATTTAGTCATCCTGTAAATTTAAAAGATTTTTTAGTAATTTGCAAGTGAAGATGCAAAATTGCATATAAAGTGAGGGGAACTTCTCTCTAGATGAGGGGGATTTTTCGTTATTAAAGTGTATTAAGTAAGACCTTTGTATGTACCTATTCTCATACTAATGAGGGATTAAAGAAACGTGTTGATTATATACAATAATATGTAATACAGTAATTGATTTTTAATATGGAGGGAAAATCACGATGAAATGGGTGAAGTTTAGAATAGCACGTCCAACAGACAAGTTTGAAGCGGTTATAGCATTCTATGAAGAAGGATTAGGTTTAAAACGTATAGGAGAGTTTAATGACCATGACGGCTATGATGGAGTCATGTTTGGTCTACCAGATGAAGAATTTCATTTAGAATTTACAAGACATATAGATGGAAGCCCATGTCCTGCTCCAACAAAAGATAATTTACTTGTATTTTATATTAAAGAATGTAATGAAATAGAAAAAGTGAGTAAAAGGCTGCACGCAATGGGATACGATGAAGTAGATCCAGAAAATCCATATTGGAAAGAAAAGGGGATTACTATAGAGGACCCAGATGGTTGGAGAATTGTATTGATGCAAATAGAAGAATGAGGCTAGAGAAGTTTCGAATTTTGATAGAGTAAAAGAAAATATAAAAAAGTTTCCTTGGAGGAGATACACTCATAGGGAAGCTTTTTGTATTTGTAATCTGAAAATTAAGATTTGAAATTAACTTCTGAAAAGATGTAAAATGAGAACGTGTATTCTTTTGAGTTTGAGCGGGTTGTTTTTAAAGGTGAATATAAAAATAGGGAGGTTTTTTTATGATATGCCGGATTAGGGATGCAGAAGTATACTATGAAATCATTGGAGAAGGAAAGCCAGTACTTATCATACATGGGTGTTCTCCTGACCATAGATTAATGAAGAAATGTATGGAAACAGTGTTTCAGAAGTCTGTAGGATATCAACGAATTTATATTGATTTACCTGGAATGGGGAAATCGAATGCCCCAGATTGGATAAATAGTTCAGATTGTATATTAGAACTGTTAACTGCATTTATTGAGAAAATCATCCCAACTAAAGATTTTTTACTAGTAGGAGAGTCTTACGGGGGATATTTAGCTAGCGGGATACTTTCAAAGATGTTTGATAGAGTTAATGGATTATTGTTAGTATGTCCTGTTGTTGTAGCGCAACGAGAAAAAAGGCTTCTTCCAGATAAACAGGTAATTGTAAGAGATGAAGAATTTTTAAACGCGCTTACTTCAACCGAAAGGGAAGAATTTTGTGAATTAGCAGTGGTTGCGAATGAGTATACATATAAGCGTTTCAAAGAAGAAATTAAGCCTGGGCTAGATATTGCTAATGATGGGTTTATTGAAAGATTACAAAAGAATTACTCTCTTACTTTGGACTTCCAGCATAAAAAATATGAGAAACCTGTTCTTTTATTAGCTGGAAGACAAGATATATCGGTAGGTTATCAAGATATTGTAGGAATCATTGAAGATTATCCAAGAGCAACATTAGCGGTATTAGATATGGCGGGACATAATTTACAAATTGAACAGCCTGAATTATTTGAGAGTTTAGTTTTGGAGTGGGTTAGACGAACTGCTCAGCAAAGTTCATAAAAAAAGAATAAATTAATATTTTGATTGTATTCAAGTTTTGATACGGAAAAGATTAAAGTAAGTAATTAACTTATAAATATTTTCAAGGAGGAATTATGAATACATATATCTATATGGTTAGGCATGGTGAATCACCAAAATTAGAAGGAGATGAAAGAACACGTGGATTAACTGAGAAGGGAACTTTAGATGCCCATAAAGTAACTGAGATATTAAAAACAGAGGGGATTGATACTTTCATTTCAAGTCCGTATAAGAGGGCAATGTTAACAATAGAAAAGTTAGCTAATTCCCATGAAAAAGAAATAGTAGTATATGAAAATCTCAAAGAGTGTAGATTTTTAAGTGAGGATAAGATTATATCAGATAAGGAAGTGTATCCACTCGTAAAGAAGATGTTCTCTAATCCAGATTTCACACTAACTGGAGGAGAGTCGTATGTGGATTGTCAGAGAAGAGTAGTGAAAATATTAAAAGAAATATTAATAGATTTTCAAGGACATAAAATTGTAGTTGGTACACATGGGCTTGTAATGACATTGATGATGAACTATTTTGATAACCAATATGGGCTTGAATTTTTAATGAATACATCAAAGCCAGACGTATATAAGCTGGAATTTAAAGACGAGCAATTAATAAATGTAGAGAGATTATGGAGAGAGAAATGAAATGGATTATATGGAGTGTGTTTTAAAAATTACTTTTAAAACACACTCTTTTTTTGAAGAGAAATAGTTTTTATCAACTATTTTTAGAATGTTAAATTAATAAGTAATTATTCAGATTTTGAATAATTTATTGGAAAATTGGTTTAGGGAAACAATTTTAAATGTGACAAAACTCCAAACGCTGGATTTATATTCAATAGGAGAAAAAAATGTAGAATTTTGTCTTACTGTACACGTTTACTTTTCATTTCTTAACATATAGGCTTTGTGGTGTAAGGGGGGACATCGCCTTTACACTAAAATTATAAGGGGGTCATTGTGATGAAAAAAATGAAAAAATTTGCAGGAGTAGCTCTAGCGGGTTCAATTGGATTAAGTGGATTACTTTTTTTAGAACCAAGTGTAAGCGCTGCAGAAACACCACAAGCGAAAGAGGAGAAGTTCAATACTATTAATGTAGCGATGAATCAAAGTGAATCTTATTTATTGAGTGGTAGAAGTATTGATATTCTTTCAGGAGATAAAGAAGCGGTACAATTAAGTAATTATACAGTTCAGTTCAATAAACCGGGTAAGTATGTTATTAGAGTAAATGGTTGTATTTATAATGATGTATATACTTTTATTGTGAATGAGTAGTATATGCTCTTGATGTTTAATTAAATATATATTATCGGATGAAAAAAGAAACACCCTATTTGCGGTGGGAATCGTAAATAGGGTGAATTATTTGTAAGAAAGTTAATGAAAAGAGTAATTGGTATTAAGTTATGTTTTATATATTTTCATTAATTTGCTCTTTGTTTTTGCTATCTAAAGTATGTAAGAGTGTTTGAAATATCTTAAATGATTGCTGAAAGATTGGACTTTGAATAAAAGTGTATAGAAAAGTTACGATGAAAACAGGACCTCCTAGCATATATCCAATAACTAGTACAAAGCATTCTACAATGATTCGAGCACGACTAATAGATAACCCAGTTTTGTCAGAAATAGTAAGCATGAATCCATCGCGAGGTCCAGCACCAATCCCAGCCGCAACATACATCCCTCCCCCAATTCCTGTAATTGCAATACCAGAAAATAAAATGAGTAAGTTTATCCATAAATAATCACTAGCGTTTGGAAGGATGTTTGATCGTAAGAAAAAGTCCATAATAGGACCGATAAGTAGTGCATTTAAAAATGTACCTACGTTTATATATTTTGGATCTACTAATAAAGAGATAAGAACGAGGCATAACCCACATATGACACTCCAAGTACCAAGTGTCCATCCGAATCGTTCATAGAGAGCCATATTTAATACTTCCCAAGGGTGTAAACCGAGGAATTTAACTTTGACTGCGAGAGCATTTCCAAGTCCAAAAAAAATTAATCCTAGGAAAAAAAGAAAATAGCGAAAGAGAGTTAGCCTCATCTTTAAAACCTCCCAATATATAATGATGTATATTACATGTTTGAATTTAAATGTACAAATATTATGTCTTTTTATGATTTATTAAAAATGTAAATGGATATATATTTTCACAGTCAAAAAAGTTAAAATATTTCGTTTTAAGGATTATAATGGAGAAAGAAACAGAAAAGGGAGTGAAAGAACTTGAAACAAGAACTTATTGAAAGATTTACGAGATATGTAAAAATTGATACCCAATCAAATGAAGAAAGTCATATAGTACCAACAACACCTGGACAAATTGAATTTGGTAAGTTATTAGTGGAAGAGTTAAAAGAGATTGGATTATCAGAAGTGACGATGGATGATAATGGTTACGTAATGGCAACATTACCTGCAAATACAGATAAAGATGTTCCTGTAATCGGCTTTTTAGCGCATTTAGACACAGCAACAGATTTTACAGGGAAAAACGTAAACCCACAAATTCATGAAAATTTTGATGGTAATGCGATTACGTTAAATGAAGAATTAAATGTTGTGTTAACACCTGAACAGTTCCCGGAATTACCATCATATAAAGGACATACAATTATTACAACTGATGGTACAACACTTCTTGGAGCAGATGATAAAGCTGGTCTTACAGAAATCATGGTAGCAATGAACTATTTAATACATAATCCGCAAATTAAGCATGGGAAAATAAGAGTAGCATTTACACCGGATGAAGAAATTGGTCGTGGACCAGCGCATTTTGATGTAGAAGCGTTTGGTGCATCGTTTGCTTATACGATGGACGGAGGTCCATTAGGTGGTTTAGAATATGAGAGTTTTAACGCTGCAAGCGCTAAATTAACTTTTAAAGGGACAAATACACATCCTGGAACAGCGAAAAACAAAATGCGTAACGCAAGTAAACTTGCTATGGAATTCGATAGACAGTTGCCAGTAGAAGAGGCGCCAGAATATACTGAAGGGTATGAAGGTTTCTATCATCTACTCTCTTTAAATGGTGACGTCGAGCAAAGTAAGGCTTACTATATTATTCGAGATTTTGATCGTACTCATTTTGAAGCGCGTAAAAATAACATTAAAGATATTGTGAAAAACATGCAAGAGAAGTACGGTGAAAATGCGATTGTTTTAGAGATGAATGATCAGTACTATAACATGCTTGAAAAAATTGAACCAGTGCGAGAAATTGTTGATATTGCATATGAAGCGATGAAAAGTTTAAATATCGAACCGAACATCCATCCAATTCGTGGTGGAACAGATGGATCACAATTATCGTATATGGGATTACCAACGCCAAATATTTTCACTGGTGGTGAAAACTATCACGGTAAATTTGAGTATGTTTCGGTAGATACTATGGAAAAAGCTGTTCAAGTAATTGTAGAAATTGCAAGACGATTTGAAGAACAAGCTTAAAAAGAGAACCAAGTAGTAATGAAGTGCTACTTGGTTCTTTTCTATAGTAAAAAATACAAAGTGAAACTTGTTACAAGACGTTTGTAAAAGGGGGAAATGTTATGAGTGAAAATCAGTTTCATGGTTATATAGGGACATATACCAAAGCAGAGAGTAAGGGGATTTATAAATTTATACTTGATACGAACATCGGAGAACTTAAAGGGATTGAATTAGCAGCTCATATAGGAAGTCCGACATATGTAACGATTAGTCATAACAACGAGTACCTTTATTCTGTTGCGAAAGATAATGGGTTAGGTGGAATTGCTAGTTTTTCCATTCATAATAAATCCGGTAATCTAAATTCGATTAACATGCAAGTTTTAGAAGGGGTATCGCCGTGCTATGTAAGTGTGAATCGGGAGAATAGTATAGTAGTAGCAGCGAATTATCATAAAGGAACAGTTGAATCTTATATAGTGAAAAAGGGTAGTGGAAGTATAAATACTGCTACGACAATTGTAGAACATAAAGGTTCAGGACTGAATAAGGAAAGACAAGAAAAGGCGCATGCTCATTATGCGAATTTTACTCCTGATGAAAAATATGTAGTAGCAGTTGATTTAGGAATAGACAAGGTGATTACATATAAAGAAAGTGACGGAGGATTAATGGAAGCTGCTTGTTTATCTGTTAAACCTGGTAGCGGTCCGAGACATCTTGTATTCCATCCCAATAAACATCTTGCATACGTTATGACGGAACTAAGTTCAGAGATTATTGTACTGCAATATGATGCACATAGTGGTAGTTTTAAAGAAAAACAATATATCTCTACATTACCTGAAGATTATAGTGAAGAAAGTTATGGAAGTGCAATTTATATCTCTTCAGATGGCAAATTTGTTTACGCAGCAAATAGAGGGCATAATAGTATCGCAGTTTTTCGAGTAAATGAGCATAATGGAGAGCTAACTTTTATTGAAACAGTATCGACAGAAGGAGATTGGCCACGGGACTTTTCTTTAGATCCGACAGAAAGATTTTTAATTGCTGCGAATGAAAAATCTAATACATTGACTTTATTCTCTAGAAATGAATTAACGGGGAAATTAGTGCTCTTACAGGATGGAATAAGTGCGCCAGAACCGGTATGTGTGAAGTTTTTGCATGTGAAAAAGTAGATAGGAGAACATTTATGAATTTCAAAGATTATAAGGTCTGTCATATATATGGACAACAAATGTGGCATGATCAAGCTATTATTATTGGAAATAAAGAAGGGTTAGAGCAATTAAGGGATATGATTGATTTGGCAATAAATGAAAATCAAAGTGAAGAAGTTTTCTTTCCAGTTGATTTCGAAGGATATACTTTAAAAGTCATGTGTGTAGAAGACGATGAGAAGTTAGAACACTTATCTTTACCATATCATGATGAAAACTATTATACAAAAAGCGATGATGAAATATCACCTGAAAATATATTAAAAAAAAGCACTTAAAAATGCTTTTTTTTAATATAGAACACGCCACAAATAAAAAGTCGCGTAAGACTCCCACTGTATCCAATTTACTGCAAATTCTTTTATTTCATTTTTAGTCGGTTTCTTTTCGGAACCTGTTATAAATTTAATTGCATTATGCAAACCAACATCATCAATTGGAAAAGCTGAAGGGAATCGTAAACAACGCATCAAAACATAGTGAGCTGTCCATGGCCCTATACCGCGAATGCTAGTTAATTGTTTTTCAGCTTGCTTCACATCTTGTATTTGTAATAGAGATTCTTTTGATAATTTACCTTCTGTAATGAGCTGCGCGACGTCAATTAAGTATTCGCACTTTCTTGTAGTCATTTTTAACATTGCGAGATCTTCTACACGTAGATTTGCTATTACTTCAGGTGAGGGGAATATCCAATGTTTTCTATCGTTCCAATCTACATAATCGCCAAAATTTTCGACTAATCTTCTTTTTAGAGTATAGGCATATGTGAGGTTGATTTGTTGACCTAGAATCCCCCAGCATAGTGCTTCAAATAAATCCGGAATTCCCAAAGTACGAAGACCGTAAAATTCTTTAATGGGTTTTTGAAGGAGTGGGTCGTGTTTAGCTAATTTATAGAAGGGAGCTAAATCAGTAGTTAAATCAAACCACTCTTTTACATAGTTAGATACGGCATCGTGTGCCCATTTTTCAGAGACATATGATTCTCCTAAAAAACGTATTTGAATATTACTATCGGCATTCAAACCAATTTCAACTAATGGATTTATGTTTTGAACAGGAATGACTTTATAGATTTTATTGTTTTCAATATGAAACATACATTCATTTTTAGAACGTGATAGATAGCGTAAGTTTTCTTGAAAACTAAATTCTTTTGGAACGACTAAAGACAATATTTCATTACAGCCCTCTGTCATATTTACTCCTCCCGAAGCGCTTCTAATTTGAGCAATTCTTTTTTCATTTCTAAACCACCTCTAAAACCGGTAAGTTTACCATTTTTCCCAATAACGCGGTGACAAGGAATAGTGATAAGCAGAGGATTTGCCCCAACGGCAGTCCCAACTGCACGTACAGCGTTAGGTTTTTGAATTCTTTCCGCAATCTCTGAATAAGAATGTGCCTCCCCATAAGGAATTTCACGTACTGTATTCCAAACAGCTAATTGAAATGCAGTTCCGTAAACATCGATAGGAATTGTAAAGGTTTCTAGTTTGGTTTCCAAATACTCGATAAGTTCTTTTGTATATGTTTGCAGATGATCTGGATTTTGGATGAATGTATGTTGTGGCAGTTTTTTGCTAGCCCACGTATTTAGTTCTTCAAAAGTTTCATTTTGCGATCCGATGAAGCATAATCCATTTGAAGTAGCTGCAATATGCATACGCCAATGTTTATGAATAAGCAATGTCCAATATATAGTTTTATTTTCATATGGTTTCATTATTTCATACCTCTTTTATTCCGTTCTTTTTTCGATATTCAGTAGGGGTAAATCCTGTCTTCTTTTTAAATAAAGTCGCGAAATACTCCGGATTTTCTATCCCGACATCAGTACTAATTTCCATAATGGATTGATTTGTATGTGAAAGGTATTCTGTCGCTTTTTTAATTCTGAATTGCTGTATATATTCTATTGGACTAATCCCTACAATTTTCTTGAAAGTGCGTTGTAGATGATAAGGGCTACCATGGCATATTTCTGCGAGTAAGTCGAGGGTTAACACGTCACAATAATGTTTTTGGATATATTCTTTAATTTGCTCTACCCATTCTTCATTAGGTAAAGTTAGCCCGTTTGGTTTACAACGTTTACACGGACGAAAATTTTCATGTAATGCTTGCTCTGCCTTAAGAAAAATACGTACATTGTTTTTATTCGGCATTCTCGATTTACATGATGGTCGGCAAAAAATACCGGTTGATTTTACAGCGTAAAAGAATTTGTCATCATATGTGGAGTCATTATGAATAATTGCTTGCCAATACTCATTTGTTACTGTGAACTCTTCATTATGCACAGAACATCACCTCTGGCATTAGTATAACCTGAATAAAGTACGTATGTACGTATTTACGAATGTAAGAGCAAGATTACAAAGATGAAACTATGATAGGGTATCTATTTTGTGTTAGCATGAAAATTGAAAATGCACATCAAGAGGAGGAACATAGATGAAGTTGATTTCATGGAATGTAAATGGTTTGCGAGCAGTTATTGCAAAAGGTGGATTTCTAGAATATCTAGAAGAATTTAATGCAGATATATTTTGTTTACAGGAAATTAAATTACAAAGTGGACAAATTGATTTAAATCCCGAGGGATATTATACATATTGGAATTATGCTGTGAAAAAAGGCTACTCAGGAACGGCTATTTTCACGAAAAAAGAACCGATTTCTGTTACATATGGTTTAGGGATTGAAGAGCATGATCAAGAAGGACGAGTTATTACGTTAGAATTTGATGATTTTTATATGATAACGCTGTATACACCAAATTCTAAACGAGGATTAGAACGTTTAGATTACAGAATGGAATGGGAAGATGATTTCAGGGCGTATATTAAGCGGTTAGATGAGAAGAAACCAGTTGTTTTTTGCGGTGATTTAAACGTTTCTCATAAAGAAATCGATTTAAAAAATCCGAAAAGTAATCGGAAAAATCCTGGTTTTTCGGATGAAGAAAGAGAGAAATTCACATGTGTTTTAGAGGCGGGATTCATTGATACGTATCGCTATCTTTATCCTGATCAAGAAGGAGCGTACTCATGGTGGTCATATCGTATGGGTGCAAGAGCGAAAAATATCGGTTGGCGTTTAGACTACTTTGTGATTTCTGAAAGGCTAAAACATAAAATTACCGATGCGAAAATTAATAGTGAAGTGATGGGATCGGACCATTGTCCAGTTGAATTACATATAGATTTCTAAAAAAAGAAGTATCTTCCTGAAAAAAGGAGATACTTCTTTTTTGTTCAGTTTGTTAAAATTTTTCAAATCATTCTTGAAATAATCTGATATTAAATATATACTTAATAACGATAATCATTATCACTGTTAGTGATTATCGTGGGATGAGGGTTGTAAAGAATTTAATACTAGGGGAAGTGAACGAGAATGGCTCTCCATTTTACGTAGATTTATTAATGATGTGAAATATAGATGAGGATTATGTTTCATATAATTAAGTTTCATTGTTGAAATAATATATTTGAAGATTTCGAGAGGAGATATATAAAGATGAACAAGAAGTTATTTACATTAGGGATGGTTACAGTTTTAAGTGTTGGTTTAGCAGCATGTAATAGTGCAGACAAAACTTCTGGGGAACAAAAACAACAGACAAAGGCTACGGAAACGAAAAAAGACGAAAAGCGAAAGATTACATATTTAGGTAAAGAATATACAGTACCAGCAAAAGTAGATAAAATTGCGACAGCTAGTTTAGAGTCAATGGAAGATGCGGCAGTACTTGGAATTAAACCGGTAGGTGCAATTACGGTTGGTGGGAAATTACCAGGGAACGTTGCAAAAGATTTAGAAGGTGCGAAATCTGTCGGTGAGAAAATGGAACCCAACTTTGAAACATTACTTCAATTAAAACCTGATGTTATTACATCAAGTACGAAATTCCCAGCAGAAGCGGCTGAGAAATTTACGAAGGTAGCTCCAACAATCCCAATATCACATGTTTCTACAGATTGGGAAGAAAACTTAAAATTAATGGGAGAACTATCTGGTAAAAAAGACAAAGCAGAAAAAATTATTAAGGATTATAAAGCAGACGCTGAAAAAGCGAAAGCAAAAATTGGAGATAAGTTAAAAGATAAAAAGGTACTTGTAATAAGATTAAGAGCGAATACATTATTCGTTTATCCAGAAGGAGTATACTTCAACCCTGTAATTTATAAAGACCTTGGATTAACTGCTCCAGAACAACTTAAAAATGTAAAAGCGCAAGAGAAACTCTCTTTAGAACAACTGGCTCAAATAAATCCAGATTACGTATTTTTACAATATGAAGCAAGTGAAAATAATAAACCGAAAGTGCTAGAAGAAATAGAAAGTAATCCAATTTGGCAAAGTGTAAATGCTGTAAAAGAGAAGAAAGTATTTGTAAATACTGTAGATCCTATTGCACAAGGTGGTACTGCTTGGAGTAAAACAGTATTTTTAAAAGAAGCAGTGAAAAATTTGACTAAATAATAAAATTAGTAAGGTGCGTTGAATGATATGCGGAAAATAAATTCACTTCCAATGATAATTTTATGCTTAGCACCCATATGTATTTTACTTACTGTTATTTTATCTATCTTATATGGGACAAAAAATATCGATTTTGAAACGACGTGGAATGCATTGTTTCATTTTGATTCGAGTAATGTAAATCATAATATTATTGTTACATCTCGTTTACCAAGGGTAATTGGAGCTCTTTTAGTTGGAGCTTTTCTAGCCATATCAGGAGCACTTATGCAGGGGATGACAAGGAATTATCTTGCATCCCCTTCTATTATGGGTGTGACGGATGGTTCTGCTTTTGTTATTACAATGTGTATGGTATTCCTTCCGGGAATGTCTTCAGTCAACATGATTTTATGTTCTATGCTGGGTTCAGCATTAGGTGCGGGAATTGTTTTTGGATTTGGTTCACTGCTTAGAAACGGATTGTCACCTGTAAGATTAGCAATTATAGGAACCGTGATAGGGACATTCTTAAGTAGTCTTTCTGCCGCAATTGCTTCTTATTTTCAAGTCTCTCAAAATATTAGTTTTTGGTACAACGCGAAATTAGATCAAGTAGATCCCAATATACTTAAATTAGCAATTCCTTTTGGTATAGTTGGTATTATTTTAGCACTTCTCATTTCAAAATCTATTACAATCCTTTCACTGGGAGAAGAAGTGTCTATTAATTTAGGGCAGCGTACGAAAATTATAAAAGTGACTGCAATTTTATCTGTTGTATTTCTGACTGGTACAGCAGTTGCTTTAGTAGGGAAAATAGGTTTTGTAGGACTAATTATTCCTCATATTACCCGCTTTTTAATCGGTGTAGATTATAAATGGATTGTGCCTTGTGCTGGAGTAATTGGTGGTGTGTTTCTTGCTTTATGTGATGTGTTAAGCAGATTTGTAAACTATCCATTTGAAACACCAATAGGCGTTGTTACGTCTCTAATTGGAATTCCTTTCTTCCTTTATTTAATTCGTACAAGAGGGGGAGAGAGACATGCTTAAAGGCTCAAATCAGCGTTTTGTAATGACTATGGGGACTATTATACTTTTAATTTTATGTACCATTTATATTAGCTTAACGAATGGTACATTTGATATTACAATTATGGACGTCTTTCGAACAATTTTTCGGATTGATCCAGTCCCAGAACATGATTTAGTTATATTTGATTTTAGACTGCCGCGAATCATAATTGCTGGCCTAGTAGGATTAGGTCTAGGGATAGCTGGCGCTGTTATTCAAGGGATTACGAGAAATGGTTTAGCAGATCCGGGTATTTTAGGAGTAAATGCTGGTGCAGGAACTGCAATCGTAATTTTTATGTTCTTTTTCCAAGGACAAATAAAGAGTACGGATTGGATTTCTATAATGATGATGCCGATGTTTGGCTTAGTTGGTGGGTTAGGCGCGGCTATATTAATTTATATATTTTCTTGGCGAAATGGAAAGTTAGATTCACAGCGTCTGTTACTAACAGGGATCGCAATAGGGTCAGGTTTCGGAGCGTTTTCTATGTATTTATCATTGAAAATGAAAGCAACTGACTTTGAAATGGCAGCTGTCTGGGTTTCGGGTAGCATATATAATGCAAACTGGAAATACATTATTGCAATGTTGCCATGGCTTATTATATTAATTCCAATTATAAAAAAGAAAGCTTATTTGCTAGATTTATTTCAATTGGAAGAAACGAGTATTACAAGTCTAGGTGTTTCAGTAGAAAGAGAGAAGTCTATTCTATTATTAAGCAGTATTGGACTTGTAAGTGCATGTGTTGCTGTTTCAGGAAGTATTGGATTTATTGGTCTAATGGCGCCACATATAGCCAAAAGACTTGTTGGCATTCAACATAAATATGTAATTCCTACATGCGGAGTAATTGGGATGTTACTTGTAATTGCTTCAGATTTTATCGCAAAAACAATTTTTATGCCTGCAGAATTGCCTGTAGGGATTGTTATTGCTATTGTCGGTGTACCGTATTTCTTATATTTACTTTATAAGGCGAAAGCGTAAGAGGAGGAAACATAAGTGAATATTTTAAGTGCAAAAAACTTGGAAGCAAATTATGAAAAACTTACAGTGTTTCGCGATTTAAATGTGGAAATACAAAAGGGAAAAGTAACGACAATTATAGGTCCAAATGGATGCGGAAAATCGACATTATTAAAAACGATGGGAAGAATTTTAAAACAAAAAAGCGGTAAAGTATATTTACAAGGACAAGATTTAAATACGATTTCAACGAAAGAAATCGCGAAACAGTTAGCTTTGCTTCCGCAAAACCCGATTGCCCCAGGAGAGATTAAAGTAGAAGAGTTGGTTTCTTATGGGCGTTATCCACATCGTAATAACGTGAATAAGTTAACTTCAAAAGATAAAGAAATGATTGATTGGGCATTAGATATTACCAAAACATCAGCGTTTCGAACGAGACAAATTGCGAATTTATCAGGTGGACAAAGACAAAAAGTATGGCTAGCAATGTCCTTAGCGCAAGAGACGGAAGTTTTATTATTAGATGAGCCAACGACATACCTTGATATGTCACACCAATTAGATGTACTGCAAATCGTTGAGAAACTGAATAAAGAACATAATTGTACGGTCGTAATGGTATTACATGATATTAACCACGCAGCTAGATTTTCAGATGAAATTATCGCAATGAAAGAAGGAAACATTATTACAACTGGTAGTCCTATAGAAATTATTACAAACGAGGTGCTAAAAGAGGTATTTCATATCGATGCGCGTGTCATGATAGATCCATATAACGGAGCTCCCGTTTGCTTCGGTTATGATAGTGTATTTCAAGAGGAAAAAGTAGAGATGTATGTAACGAGTTAAGGGGGGATGTGCATAATGAATACTGCTATTGAAAAACAACAAATTATTGTATCTAATACCGAACAGTGGAAAATGTATTCGACATTAGAGAATCGTGAGTATCAAATTCATATTTCAAAACCGAAGCAGCCAGCACCGGATTCTGGTTATCCTATTATATATGTATTAGATGGGAACGCCTTTTTCCAAACGTTCCATGAAGCTATTAAAATACAATCGGTAAGAGCAGAAAAAACAGGTGTGTCACCAGCAATTATAGTAGGTATTGGTTATCCAATTGAAGGCGCATTTTCAGGAGAAGAAAGATGTTATGATCTTACACCTGTCGTAATTTCAAAAGATGCCCCGTTAAAACCGGACGGTAAACCGTGGCCTAAAACAGGGGGAGCACATAACTTCTTTACTTTTATTGAAGAAGAATTGAAACCACAAATTGAAAAGGAATTTGAGATTGATAAAGGAAAGCAAACGTTATTTGGACATTCTTTAGGTGGTCTATTTGCTTTACATATACTATTCACAAGCGTAAATGCCTTTCAAAATTATTTTATAAGTAGTCCATCTATTTGGTGGAATAACCAATCCGTGCTTGAAAAAGAAAAGAATCTTATAAATGAATTAAACAATGCTAAGGTTGAAACGGGAGTATTCCTTACAGTTGGGTCATTGGAACGAGAGCATATGGTTGTAGGTGCAAACGAATTATCAGAGCGCCTTCTCCAAGTAAAACACGATCAGTTTAGGTTTATGTTTTATGAAGCTGAAGGGGAGAATCATGCATCTGTTGTGCCGACATCTTTAAGTAAAGGATTGAGATTTATTAGTCAAGTGTAGAAGATGTATATGAAAAAAGGTAAGCAATTGCTTACCTTTTTTCATTATTGTTTTATTGCTACGTATCCATCAATTAAAAGGCTTGTGAAAAAGCGATCGATTTGAGTAAATCCACATTCCTCCATGATAGCTAGTAGATTCGTTTCGGAAATAGGAAATATTTCTGTTTCAAAAGAATTTTCAAATCGGTTCCAATCTTCTAATGGAATTTGATTTTGCATCATGTGGTTGCGCCAAGCATTCAATTGTGCAGAAAACATACTTGTATGGGGTACACCATTTATTGTAGAGAGAAAGAATGGAGCACCAGGTTTTAAGCGACTACTAATTTCATTAAGAAGCTCTTTTTTCTCCTTAATAGTTGGGATGAAATGAAGAACAAGCATACAAGTAGCAGCGTCAAATAATGGATTGGTTAATAATGAATGGACAGTTCCATGTACAAAGTGAATTTGATTTTGTATGCCTTCGCTTTCAATTCTTTTTTTAGCTAGCTGTAGCATGCTTTCAGATGGATCAACACCTGTAAAAGATAAGTTGCTATTTTGTTTGCCTATTGAGAGAATTTCTTGTCCACCACCAGCACCTATAACTAGTAACTTTGGATTCATATTTTCTTTAGGGAGTGTAGTAAATAAGAAATGATTCATCATTTCATATAGGGTAAAATATCCAGGGATTTTCAACGGAATTGTTCGTTCATACGTATGTACAGTACAATCATTCCAGCTCATTTTTTAACCTCCTCTTTTACAATAAAGTTTCACTTTATTATGAAATGAAATGGTTAGAGGAAACAATCCCATAAATCTGGGGGGAATAAAGATGATTTATGAACAGGCAACGAAAGAAATAACAGTGTTAATGAAAAGCGAAAGCTCAACTAGACAATTCCAAAAAGGGTTTTTAAATATATTAAAAAAGTTAATTCCATTTGATGCTTCCTGCTTCACCGCTATAGACCCACGCACATTTTTATCAACCGGGGCATATACAGATCGAATAATTGAACAGCTGCATTCGCAGTTATTTATGAATGAATTTTTAGAGGATGATTACAACAAATTTAAAGATTTAGCACGAAAGGCCCCCCATGTTGGCGCGATACGTATTGTCACAAATGATAATCCGATAAAAAGCGCTAGGTATCGAAATATTTTAAAACCAGCCGGTTTTATAGATGAAGTAAGAGTGGTTTGTATGAGTAAAGGAAAATGTTTTGGACACTTAAGTTTGTTTCGAGATAATACAAGAGTATCTTTTCAACAAAATGAATGTGAGTATTTATCAAAAATAAGCTCTATTGTGGGAGATACATTAAGAAAATCATTTATAACATGTTCAGAGGAACAAGTGGAAGTAGTAGGAACGGGTACGATTATATTAAATGAAAAATTTGACCTACTATATTGGGATCAAAATGGAAAGGCATGGCTATCCACTCTTAGAACATATGAACAATTGAATGAAGATGACGTTCCAAGGCCAATACGTGCGGTTTGTTCAAGAGTGAAAGCCAACGAATCTAATAGGGAAGCAGCAGATGAAGGGGAAATGGTAGGTATTGGTTTATCTTGTGGACAATTTTTAGTTATTCGCGCGAGTAGGTTAGAAGGTTACGGTAGTTGTAATGATGGCTATATAGTTTTGTTTGAAAGAGCGAGGCCGGAAGAAGTTTTTCCCCTTATTGCAGATTCTTATAGTCTTTCTCAAAGAGAGAAGCAAGTGATAGTAGGGATTGTTAGAGGAATGTCAACAAAAGACGTGGCGGAAGAATTGCATATTTCTACGTATACAGTTCAAGATCATCTTAAATCCATTTTTGAAAAGGTAGGGGTATGTAGTAGAAATGAACTTATATGGGAGGTTTTTTCGAAGTTTTGTTTTTCTAAAGAGAAGTAATAATAGAAAAGAATCCAAAGTCATTTAGGATTCTTTTTTTTATAATTTTTTTTAGGATAACCAAAAACATTCAAATAAGCATTTGAATGTTTTTGGTTAATAAGGTATACTGTATACATAATCAAATATATACTTGAATAAGAGGTGTTACTTATGAAAGAAGAACATTGTGAACTTTGTTATCACGATGAGCAAAAAGTAAAGCATGCAAGTGACATGTTGGAGAAAGAAAATATAAGTAGTGTAGCGAAAATGTTTAAGGCATTTGCAGATGAAACACGTTTGAAAATTGCTTATGCGCTGTATACGGAAAATGAGCTTTGCGTACGAGATGTCGCAAGTATTATTCATAGCAGTATTGCAACAGCTTCACATCACTTAAGGCTATTACAAACGATAGGATTAGCGAAAAAGCGTAAAGAGGGGAAACTTGTTTTTTATTCATTAGATGATTCTCACGTAAATGGATTAATTGAATTAGCGTTTAGTCATAGTAGTGAACTGAATAAGAAAGAACTTGATATGTAATCATGCATTTTCATAAAGATACTTCTTTATGAAAATGCAACTTTAAAAGGAGAGGAGATAATAAGTATGGTAAAGCTAGTTTTAATACGGCACGGACAAAGTGAATGGAATGTTGAAAATCGGTTTACAGGTTGGACGGATGTTGATTTATCCAATAAAGGTTTGGAAGAAGCAAGAGAAGCCGGAGTAATGCTGAAAGCTAATGGTTTCTCATTTGATATAGCATATACATCTGTTTTGAGAAGAGCGATGCGTACTTTATGGATTACTCTCGAAGAAATGGATTTGATGTGGATACCTGTTCATAAAACATGGAAATTAAATGAGCGTCATTACGGTGCGCTTCAAGGATTAAACAAGGAAGAAACAGCGAGAAAATATGGTGATGAACAAGTAACTTTATGGAGACGTTCAACAAATGTACGCCCACCATCACTTACAAAAGATGACAAAAGATATGAAGCGGCACATCCGAAATATAGAGATTTAAAAGATCATGAGTTTCCTCTTACAGAAGATCTAGAAGATACAGAGAAACGAGTTGTTTCATATTGGGATGAAGAGATAGCTCCTAATGTAAAAGCTGGTAAACAAGTAATTATTGCAGCACATGGAAATACAATACGTACTTTAGTAAAATATTTAGATCAAATGTCAGATGAAGATATAGAGAATGTAAACATTCCAACAGGAACACCATTGGTTTATGAATTGGATAATGATTTAAAACCGATAGACCATTATTATTTGAATAGGGAAATTTGTATAAAATAAACACTTTAATATACCCTACCGATGTATTGTATATTTATAATGGAGGTGATTTATATTGTTACATTATACGGTCGTAAATAAAAAGAATTGTGAGTCATGTGGATTATGTACTTCTATAGCACCTGATATATCAATTAGATGGAAGAGGGAAATCATTTAGTGCATTAGATAGCAATCAAGGAATAATGGGAATCCCAAAAACTTTCTTGAAAGCAATGTTGGCGGCAAGTGACGGCTGTCCAACAAGTTCGATTCAGGTAAGAAAAGAGCCATTTATAAATAAGTGAAAATTCAATAGAGGAATTATTAAAGACAAAACAAAATTAAAAGGAGGAATTTATATGGGACATCATCAAGGTCACCAACATCATGGACATACTCACGGGCATTCGCATGGACATCATCATTTTGAGGAGAGCAGGAAAGGGAATAGAAAAGGGTTAATTACAGCTTTAGTAATTACAGCAACTATTATGTTCCTTGAATTTTTTGGAGGACTAGTTACAAATAGTTTGGCCTTATTATCTGATTCAGGACATATGTTAAGTGATACAAGTTCATTATTATTAAGTTTAATTGCAATAGGACTTGCAGCTAGAACGGTTACTTCTACAAAAACATATGGATATTATCGTTTTGAAATATTAGCAGCATTAATTAATGGAATTACATTATTTGTTGTAGCAGGGCTTATCGTATGGGAAGCAATTGGTCGTTTTTTTGAACCACCAACTGTAGCAAGTGGCCCAATGATGTTAATCGCATCAATTGGTTTACTAGCAAATTTAATTAGTGCATGGGCACTCATGAGACAAGGTGATGTAAAAAATAACGTGAATTTACGTAGCGCATATTTACATGTTCTTGGGGATGCTTTAGGATCAGTTGGCGCATTAGTAGCTGGTGTACTTATGTCATTATTCTCATGGTATATTGCAGATCCAATTATTTCAGTAGTTGTAGCTCTATTGATTTTAAAGAGTGCATGGGGAGTAACAAAACATTCCATTCATATACTTATGGAGGGTACACCTGTTTCAATTGAAATAGAACAAGTTAAGAAAGCTATTAAAGGAGTAAAAGGTGTACGTGATATACACGATCTTCATATTTGGACAATTACATCTGGATTAGATGCATTAAGCGTCCATGTAATGATTGATAAAAAACAAGATGATCAAGAAGTCCTTCAAAATATTATTAATATCTTAAAGCAAGAGTTCCATATTGAACATGCTACAATTCAAATTGAAACACTTAACATTAAACATAATGAAATGATTGTCTAATAAAATGCAAACGAAAGGCTATGGGGAAATTCTCCATAGCCTTTCGTTTGTTCAAGTAGAATTGTCCTTTTTGAAAGTTTTGTTTCAACTTTTCGTCTAAACAGACAAAAAGTTGTCACAATTCGGTCACAATTAGCATAAACATAAAATAGACGAAATGAACTTACTTCCAAAAGGGCTTGGTTAATTCAATTTATGATTAGTAAAGCTGAAAAAGAGCGGATTTAAAGTTCACTATATTCTCAAGGAGGTAGATCGTATGAAAACTATTCTTGCTATCGCTGGGCTTATTTGGGTTTTATCACATGGCATTCCAATTTATGAAGGAGAACAAATTCGCAGTGCTCTGAATAAAAATTTTAATGAATATCATATCATTGATCGGCAAGATAATGTTGTGACAGTTCGTGTAAATGACTGTTTTCATACGGTAACCGTTGAAGGAACTTCAGTAGTGAATGATACAAAAGTATGTGATCAGCAATAATTATATATAGGAAGAAAAAAGCCTCGATTTAAATGTGTGAAGATTGAGGCTTTTATATTTGTGGGCGAATAATAAGTGGGGAATGGACAATCCCCGCTTATTATTGTTTCATTTTATCCCGCATTAGCTACCTGTAAAAGCTCGATTGGTGAGGGGTGATTAAAGTTTCACCTTATTGAGTTTTGATGGGAGATGAAATGTTTTTTTGAAAAAAAGAAAGGGTATCATATTAATTGAGATTGAGAAGCTAATGATGTGTTAAGAATAATCATAAAGCGAAAATATACTCATATGGGGTATCATACATAGATATTTGATGATATAATTGGTATACTCATAAAAGCAATTGTTTTATTGGATGAAGAGAAACTTTAAGAAGGTGATAATATGGATCATAAGGACCATGAATCAGTAACACATAGATCAGAAAAAGAAAAAGAACAAATTATAAATAGATTAAAGAGAATTGAAGGCCAAGTCCGTGGTATTCAAAATATGATTGAAAATGATCGTTATTGCGTGGATATTTTAGTTCAAATTTCTGCGATTAATGCAGCGATGAAAAAAGTAGGAATGGGTGTCTTAAAAAATCATACGAGTCATTGTGTTTCAGGAGCTATTAAAAATGGTAATGGTGACGAAGCAATTGAAGAATTAATGACAGTATTTGAACGTTTTTCAAAAGCATAAAAAGCCAAGCTAATTGAATATTAGCTTGGCTTTTTGTTTATATAGGAGAAGATATATAAATTCATAATTGGAGCAAAAAAATAAAGATTTTAGAAAAGAATTAAAATCATGATACAAAACCATTGATTACCTTAGGGGGGTATGGTAAGATGTAGTTGTGGTTAACAAACAATGAAGAAACAAGAGGAGGATTTTAAATGGAACAGTTAACATTACAAGTTGAAGGTATGTCTTGTGGACATTGTGTAAATTCTATCGAAGGCAGCGTGAAAGAACTAAACGGTGTTGAACAAGTGAAAGTTCAATTATCAGAAGGAACTGTTGAAGTTACTATCGACTCATCAGTTGTAACGTTAAAAGATATCGTTGCTGTAATTGAAGATCAAGGATATGATGTTCAATAATTATTTTTAGATACGGAAATAAATCGTACTTTAAACGAAGTACGATTTATTTTTCTAATAATTATACCTTATAAGGGTATATAGAGGTGAGAGACATGAATGAACAAAAAGAGGCCAATCTTCAAATATCAGGAATGACATGTGCAGCATGTGCAAATAGAATTGAAAAAGGTCTTAAAAAAGTAGAAGGTGTGCAAGATGCAAATGTAAATTTTGCACTTGAAAAAACAAAAATTATATACGATCCAACTAAAACTAATCCGCAACAATTTAAAGAAAAAGTTGAATCGTTAGGATATGGAATTGTAAGTGATAAAGCTGAGTTTACTGTTTCGGGAATGACATGTGCAGCATGTGCGAATAGAGTAGAAAAACGTTTGAATAAGCTAGAAGGTGTGAATAAAGCAACAGTAAATTTTGCTTTAGAATCGGCTACAGTTGACTTTAATCCTGATGAAATTAATGTAAATGAAATGAAGAGCGCGATTACAAAGTTAGGATATAAATTAGAAGTAAAATCAGATGAGCAAGATTCATCAACAGATCACCGCTTAAAAGAAATTGAGCGACAAAAGAAGAAGTTTATTTTTTCGTTTATTTTATCATTTCCGTTATTGTGGGCAATGGTGAGTCATTTTTCATTTACATCTTTTATTTATTTACCTGATATGCTTATGAACCCTTGGGTGCAGCTAGCTCTTGCAACTCCAGTTCAGTTTATCATTGGTGGGCAGTTTTATGTTGGAGCTTATAAAGCGTTACGTAATAAAAGCGCCAATATGGATGTTCTCGTGGCACTTGGAACGTCTGCAGCATATTTCTACAGTGTGTATTTAAGTATTAGGTCGATTGGTTCTTCGGAACATATGACAGACTTGTATTTTGAAACGAGCGCAGTACTTATTACATTAATTATTTTAGGTAAATTATTTGAGGCGAAAGCAAAAGGACGCTCGTCAGAAGCAATTAAAAAATTAATGGGACTACAGGCGAAAACCGCTACTGTTGTACGAGATGGAACAGAAATAAAAATTTTAATCGAAGAAGTGGTAGCCGGTGATATCGTTTATGTGAAACCAGGGGAAAAAATCCCGGTAGACGGGGAAATTGTAGAAGGAAAGTCAGCAATAGATGAATCGATGTTAACAGGCGAGAGTATTCCGGTTGATAAAACAATTGGGGACGTAGTAATCGGTTCTACAATAAATAAAAATGGCTTTTTAAAAGTGAAAGCAACTAAGGTAGGAAGAGATACTGCATTAGCTCAAATTATTAAAGTAGTAGAAGAGGCTCAAGGTTCAAAAGCTCCTATTCAAAGGGTAGCAGATCAAATTTCAGGTATTTTCGTACCGGTTGTAGTTGTGATTGCTATTATCACATTTGCAGTGTGGATGCTATTTGTTACACCTGGTGATTTTGGCGGAGCACTTGAGAAAATGATAGCAGTACTTGTTATCGCTTGTCCGTGTGCTTTAGGTCTTGCGACACCTACATCTATTATGGCTGGATCAGGAAGATCAGCTGAATACGGTATTTTATTTAAAGGTGGAGAGCATTTAGAAGCAACGCATCGATTAGATACGATTATTTTAGATAAAACGGGTACAGTGACAAATGGAAAGCCGGTATTAACGGATATAATTGTAGCAGATGGATTTGAAGAGAAGGAAATATTAAAATTAGTCGGTGCAGCAGAAAAAAATTCTGAACACCCACTTGCAGAAGCGATTGTAGAAGGAATTAAAGAAAAGAAAATTGTTATCCCAAGTTCAGAAACATTTGAAGCGATTCCGGGATTCGGCATCGAATCAGTTGTAGAAGGGAAACAATTATTAATTGGTACACGTCGATTAATGAAGAAATTCGATATTGATATTGAAGAAGTTTCTAAATCGATGGAAGCGCTAGAACGAGAAGGAAAAACAGCAATGCTTATTGCGATTAATAAAGAATATGCTGGTATAGTGGCTGTTGCGGATACTGTAAAAGATACTTCAAAAGCAGCTATCGCAAGACTTAAGAAAATGGGTCTAGACGTTGTTATGATTACAGGAGATAATACACAAACTGCTCAGGCAATCGCTAAGCAAGTTGGTATTGATCACGTAATTGCAGAAGTATTACCAGAAGGAAAAGCAGAAGAAGTGAAAAAACTGCAAGCGCAAGGTAAGAAAGTAGCAATGGTTGGAGATGGAATAAATGATGCTCCTGCACTGGCTACGGCGGATATCGGTATGGCAATTGGAACCGGAACGGATGTAGCAATGGAAGCGGCAGATATTACGTTAATCCGTGGCGATTTAAATAGTATTGCAGATGCAATTTTTATGAGTAAAATGACGATTAGAAATATTAAGCAAAATCTATTCTGGGCGTTAGCTTATAACGGCCTAGGAATTCCAATTGCGGCGCTCGGTTTCTTAGCTCCTTGGGTTGCAGGTGCAGCAATGGCATTTAGCTCTGTATCAGTCGTATTAAATGCATTAAGATTACAAAGAGTTAAATTGAAATCTTAAACACTTCCAGCTATAAAGCGAATTTAATATGCTTTTTACAATAAACAATACTTTGTATAAGTATTGTTTATTGTTCGTCTAGAAAGAAAAGTCGATATAATATAGAAAGAGCAGAAGTAGAATCATATATAGTGGTAGAAACTGTTTCGAAAATAAACACGAAATAATTATCGGAATAACCGAAATAAAAGAGTTAGTTTGATAAGGAGTTTTACATATGTTTAAAGATATTAAAATTAGAACATTCCAGAAAGAGGATTTAGAGCAAGTATTACAATTGTTCTATGAAACGGTTCATACGGTGAATGCAAAAGATTATAACGA
Organism: Bacillus sp. RC51; assembly: GCF_044908115.1. Classification (NCBI taxonomy): domain Bacteria; kingdom Bacillati; phylum Bacillota; class Bacilli; order Caryophanales; family Bacillaceae; genus Bacillus; species Bacillus sp. RC51. The sequence continues at coordinate 695,763 of NZ_JBIYCW010000002.1, forward strand.
GTTACAGCTACAGGCGTGGGCCCCAGAGCGACTAGATAGAGAGAGATGGCTACAGTCTTTAGAAAAGAATATTTGTTACGTTGCTGATTATAAAGGTGTGATAGTGGGATTTGGGGATTATAATGATGATCATTACGTAGATCGCTTATTTACGCATAAAGATTATCAAGGAAAAAGGATAGCATCATACATACTACAGAAGTTAGAAAAAGAAGCAGTGAACTTGCAGCATAGGGATATATATACAGAGGCGAGTATTACAGCAAAACCTTTCTTTGAAAGCAAAGGTTTTATTTGCATAAAGGAACAAAATAAGCAGCATAATGGTCAAATTTTTATTAATTATGTCATGAAAAAAATCGCCTTCTCATAAATGAGAAGGCGATTTTTCATTATTTTACAGCTTCTTTTAGTTCTTTACCAGCTTTAAAAGCAGGTACTTTAGAAGCTGCGATTTGCATTTCTTCACCCGTTTGTGGGTTACGGCCTGTACGAGCAGCTCTTTCACGAACTTCGAATGTACCGAATCCGATAAGTTGTACTTTTTCGCCAGCAGCTAAAGAGTTAGTGATTGATTCTACTACAGTTTGTAAAACTACAGTAGCTTCTTTTTGAGAAATCTCAGCGTTTTGTGCTACGTTTTTGATTAATTCTGTTTTATTCATGTTTTCACCTCATATGTAAATAATGCTATTTAAGTTGTTATTATAACGTATAAAACATTCGAGAACAAGTGTACGCACATATATTCGTAAAAAAAATGAAATTTGTAATATTTTTTAGGACCAATTTATAGACATTCAATTTAAGCGGATACAGATTTTTTCTTTAATGCAGTTTGCTCTTTATTGGAAGGTAGTTTCTTATTATAAGATATGAAATAAGGTAATGCTACAAATAACATACCCCCTACTAAGTTTCCGAAGAAAACAAAAATGAAGTTTGGAAAATATTTAACCCAAGTTAAATGACCAGAAAAAATTGCAGCTGGGATGACAAACATATTGGCTACAACGTGTTGAAATCCAATCGCAACAAAAGTCATAACAGGGAACCAAATACCGACAATCTTTCCGATAAATTCTTTACTTCCCATACTGAGCCAAACAGCTAAACAAACGAGCCAATTACACCCGATTGCAGAAATGAAGGCTTGCAGTGGTGTATCTTGTAGTTTAGCTTGTGCAATAGAAACTGTTTTTGCTAAAAAAGCTCCCTCCGTTAAGCCGACGATATGACCAAAAAAATAAGCGACGAATATAGCACCTATGAAGTTGCTAAACGTAACAATAACTAAATTTCGTATGAAGTGAAATAAGTCGATTTTTTTGTGAAGCCATGCCATTGAAACGGTCATCATGTTGCCAGTTACTAATTCACCGCCTGCAAGGATAACGAGTATAAGACCGATAGGGAATACGGCAGCACCTAAAAAGCTAGTAAATGATCCCCAAGATTTTGGCATTGTTCCGATAACATGGATATCAAGTAAATATCCTAATGCTATGAAAGCACCACCAAAAAAACCGAGAATTAGCATAGGGAGCAATGATAAATGAGCTTTTTTTCTTCCAGAATTAGCAGCAAGTTCCGTAATTTCTTCTGGTGTAAATACAGACATGAATAACCTCTCCTCAATAGAATGATGGAATGAATAGAAGAAACATTTTAAAGAATCTATGTATGATAAAAATATGATATGACTTCTGTATAAATTTGTCAAAGTGAGTGGGGATGAAATTGGATATAACGAACATTGTTCATGTTGTCACATTAATGTAACAATAAGGATTTAAAGTGATTTTAGAGGTGAAAACATGAATACGCATCATGTAAAAAAAGAACGAAAAAAATCAATCGTAAAGATATTTATTATTAGTTTCATAAGTATATTAATGATACCAGTAAGTTTGTATTTCTATGCGACTGAAATAGAAAGAAGACTAGTAACAGTTACGTGGAATGAAATAGAAGCTCCTACAATTCCTAAAGAGTTTAATAATAAAAAAATATTGCAGTTCTCAGATGTACATTTAGGACCAGATTTTACATTGAAACAACTAGAAAATTTGGTGGAGAAGATGAATGAATTACATCCAGATATAGTAGTTTTTACAGGAGATTTAATAGATAAGTTTGGATCCTATAGTGCGGAAAGAGAAGAAGCAAAGGTTATTTTGCAGAAAATTAAAGCTCCCCTAGGAAAATATGCTGTGTTTGGGAATCATGATAGAGGTGGGGGCGGTAGTTTATTTTACAAAAAGTATATGGAGGAAGCTGGTTTTTCTGTGTTAGTAAATGAAGTGCAGAAAATTAAAGCGGAAAACGGCAAGTATATTACAATATCAGGTTTGGATGATTTTTTATTAGGGAAGCCACAAATAGACTTGACTTTAAAAAACTTAAGACAGCAAGATTTCAATATGCTATTAATACATGAGCCGGATGTTGTAGATAAAGTATCTCGTTATCCAGTCGATTTTCAAATGTCAGGACATAGTCACGGAGGACAAGTTCAAATTCCTTTTGTAGGTCCTTTAATTACTACAAAACTAGCTGAGATTCATGTTGAAGGTATGTATGAATTAGAAGGAACGAGTAAGCCGTTACATTTATATGTAAATCGAGGTATTGGGACAACCCGAATGCCTGTTAGATTTTTGAGTGTACCGGAACTTTCACTATTTGTATTGAAGCAAAGTAGTGACTGAAGTAGAACGTTTAATATTTTGAAGAATTAAGAGTACTTTTAAAGAAAGTTCTCTTTTTTTATTGATTAAATACAGAATATTATGTATTTTTTATTTAAACTGTTAAAAAGAAAGGGGAATTTCTATGATAGAAACATGGCATAAAGAATTGGAAAGTTTATATAATCAAATGGTTTCGTGGCGAAGAGATTTTCATCAATACCCAGAGCTATCGTTTCAAGAAATAGAAACACCGAAAAAAATAGCTGGAATTTTAAAAAGTTTTCATATTGATGTGAAAACAGATGTCGGGGGAAGAGGGGTAATCGGCGTAATTGAAGGTGGAATACCTGGGAAGACGATGGCGCTACGTGCTGATTTTGATGCACTACCTATTCAAGATGAAAAGAAAGTTTCATATAAATCAAAGGTTCCTGGTGTAATGCACGCTTGTGGCCATGATGGACATACAGCAACACTTTTAGGAGTTGCAAAAATATTAAGTGATAACAGAGACCAACTTTCAGGAAAAATAGTCCTTATTCATCAACATGCAGAAGAGAAAGAGCCTGGCGGAGCAATTGCCATGATTGAGGATGGTTGTTTAGAAGGAGTAGATGTTGTTTTTGGTACACATTTATCTTCTCAGATGCCTTTAGGAATTGTTGGAACGAAAGCTGGAGCAATGATGGCGGCAGCTGATACTTTTGAAGTGAAGATTCAAGGGCGAGGTGGTCACGGCGGTATGCCACATCATACTGTAGATGCTATTATCGTTGCAACACAAGTTATTAATCAGTTGCAACTTTTAGTGAGTAGAAAAGTCGATCCACTTCAATCAGCAGTTTTAACAGTTGGTACATTCCATGCCGGGCAAGCCGATAATATTATTGCGGATACTGCTACGTTTACAGGAACCATTCGAACGTTAGATTCTGAAGTGAGAGAATATATGGAGAAGGAATTTAGACGAGTTGTTGAGGGGATTTGTCAGTCCCTTCATGCTGAAGTTAATATTCAATATAAACGAGGCTATCCAATATTAATAAATCATGTAGCTGAAACACGTCATTTTATGACGGTTGCGGAACACGATCTTGGCAAAGAAAGGGTCATGGAAGTACCACCTATTATGGGCGGAGAAGATTTTGCATACTACTTAGAACATGTTCCAGGAGCATTTTTCTTCACAGGTGCCGGTAATGAAGAAATAGGGGCAACATATCCACACCATCATCCTCAATTCGATTTTGATGAACGTGCGATGTTGGTTGGTGGGAAGTTGCTTTTAAGTCTTGTGAATAGTTATTCAAGAGATGGAAAAGAATTTCTTCATCATGTAGAAGTGAAAAAGTAATTTACATAAATAAAAAACAACAATAGGTCATATAAAACCTATTGTTGTTTTTTATTATTTTTGCAAGGAAAGACTATCAAAATATGTTCTATAGTTATTAGAGAATTCAAAGTTGTTTTTTGCATCCCAATTAATAGACCAAGACATTAGGCCACGGAATGCAGGATAGCCACTCTGATTTGAAAGTTTATACTTTCCTCCGAAAGGAATTCCTTTAATGATATAATCTAAAGCTTTTTTCATTTCAGTTGGAGAAATATATCCGCCACTTGGAGCGGCCGCTGGTGCTGCAGGAAGTCCAATCATGATTTGATCCGAGCGAAGAGGCGGGAAAATGTTATTTGCATTACCACCTACAGGAAAACCATGTAAGAGCATATCTGCCATAGCGACTTCGTAGTCTGCAGTACCTTGATTGTAGTTATTACCGTCCATTCCAATCCCGCTACCAGCGTTGTAGTGTTGAACGTGAATGTATGTTAGTTTGTCTTTCACTCCGTAAATAATAGGTAAATATGCACCCCAGATGCTTCCATATGCGCTATAGCCGCCTTGAACATAAGCTGTTTCAGGAGCCATGCTTAATAGGAAATCTGGACCGTAATGGTCTGAAATCGTTCGAATTGCTGAGATAAGATTCACGATTTGAGGAGTTGTTGGGTTTTTAAAATTAGTGTCATTACCGTTTAAGTAAATACCTGATTCAAGGTCAATATCTATTCCATCAAAACCGTATTTATCGATTAGAGATTGTATGGAATTAATAAAACGTTGTTTAGCAGCATTGTCAGGAAGTAAAACGACCCCATTTTGTCCACCTATTGAAAGAACTACTTTTTTTCCTTTACTTTTTAAATAGGAAATATCAGATTTGAATTCTGCATCTGTACCATACACAGGGGAAAATTCAACAGTGGAACGATCACCACCAGTTTCACCGAAAGATACATTTATTACATCCCATTTTGGTGAAACATCTTTTAATTTAATAATGCCAGTACCGTTATCAAAGTTATGCCAATATCCAACGAGTAATTTTGACCCTAAATTGTTTGCTGCTTGTGCTTGAAAGGGAGCTAGCGGTAGCAGTAAGAAAATTACTAAAGTACAACAAATGAATTTAAACTTGTTTAACATATCAACACTCCTATACAAAAAGTTGTCTAGATGTATAATCTTGTTTATTCAATGATATCTGAAAATTCATTCTTTTGTAAGGTGACTATAATTTTCTCAACAATTGTGTATGGGAAATTATTAAACCTAATGAAATAATTTTTGAAGGAGGTCGAATTACGATTGTTAAATTCAGAATATTTTGATATATTTTAAAGTATAGGATAAGATTTTTCACATAATACTCTTACATAAATTTCAAAATTAAGTTTGGAAGGGGATGTACAAGAGTTGGATAAAAATCTTAAGAAAGACCTCAAAATACGCCACATTACAATGATTTCCATTGGTGGCGTAATAGGAGCTGGTTTGTTTGTTGGAAGTGGTGCGGTTGTGCATTCAGCAGGTCCAGGTTCTATCGTTTCATATGCATTAGCAGGACTTCTAGTTATTTTCGTTATGAGAATGCTAGGAGAAATGGCAGCTATTAATCCGACAAGTGGTTCATTTGCAACATATGCAAGAGAGGCAATTGGTCCATGGGCAGGTTATACAATTGGGTGGCTATATTGGTTTTTCTGGGTAATTGTTATTGCAATAGAAGCTACAGCAGGTGCTGGTATTATTCAATACTGGATTCCAGAAATCCCACTCTGGTTATTAAGCTTAATATTAACGATTTTATTAACGTTGACGAATGTTTTCTCGGTGAAATCATTTGGAGAATTTGAATATTGGTTTTCATTTATTAAAGTAATAAGTATTGTTTTGTTCCTTTGTCTTGGACTAGCTGTTATTTTAGGATTTGTACCAGGAACGGAAGCACCTGGCACTTCGAATTTGGTAGGTCAAGGAGGATTTATGCCAAATGGTATAAGTTCGGTGTTACTTGGAATCACCGTCGTTATATTTTCATTTATGGGATCTGAGATTGTTGCAGTGGCCGCTGGAGAGTCTGCCGAACCTGTAAAGGCAGTCAAAACAGCAACAAATAGTGTAATTTGGCGTATTCTCGTATTTTTCATTGGATCGATCGCTGTAGTTGTTACACTCCTTCCGTGGAATTCGGCGAACATACTAAAAAGCCCATTTGTGGCGGTACTGGAACATATAGGGATACCAGCGGCAGCGCAAATTATGAATTTTATCGTTTTAACAGCTGTACTTTCTTGTTTAAATTCGGGTTTATATACGAACTCAAGAATGCTTTTTTCAATGGCAGAAAGAGGAGATGCGCCAAAGGCATTTTTGAAATTGAATAGTAGTGGTGTTCCAGTTCGGGCGGTTTTATTTGGAACTTTCTTTGCTTACATTGGAGTTGTTTTTAGTTACATATCTCCAGATAAAGTATTTTTATTTTTAGTGAATGCATCTGGCGGGATTGCGTTACTCGTTTATCTCGTTATAGCAGTTTCACATTTCAAGATACGTAAAAAAATGGGGAAAGCGGAACAACAAAATTTGAAAGTGAAAATGTGGCTTTTTCCATATGTAACATATGTTACAATTGCTGCGATTATAGCAGTTTTAGTTGCCATGCTCGCAATTGAATCTTTACGTTCACAAGCGCTTTTAACAATGCTTGTTACTGTTCTTATAATAATTTCTTATTTTATTTTTAATAGAAATAAAAATAGTACATTGTTGAATCCTAAAAGTAAGAATGAGGAATCTGTTCGATTCTAATTTCTTGTTTTAGAAGAGAGTTACACCCAATCATTGCTATAAAAGAATCATATATAATCATAGAAACAAGTAATTACTATTGTCATAGTGAATATAAACTTTTTTCTTGACTTTTTATATAAAGGCGAGCAAAATGGTAAAAAAGGAAGGGGGGATGACGATGGAAGAGTACGTATTAGAGCTGTATAACTTTTTATATACGACAGAATGGCAAGATATTGTTTCATTTCTAGGAATAATGTTTTGTATGAAAATTGTAATTGTATATATGGAAGAGCAAGGTATGTTCTATTCCTTCTCATCTCCGTTCGATGTGCAGCGCGAGCCGTTGCCAAACTATGCCAAGGTAAATTACGAACAATTTCCTTTTGTGATTTTCTTTATGATTCGATTTATAACAGCAATTGTAAAGAAAAAGGAAAGTGACGATGAAGAGTGCCACTCAACTTGTAATATAGCGACTGCTTTTTAAGCTAAATACAAGGAGGAGATTTATATGTGGTTTCGATTTCTTATGATTGGTTTCTTTTCATTAACAGCAATTTCATTAATGGGATATCAAGTGTCTGAAATATATCAAGCGTATAGCAGTACGTTTTTTAACAAAAACTAATCGCATTGCTATTTGAATAATAAAGCGATAAAATCCTTCTTAAGAAGTATTGTTAAGAAGGGTTTTTTCTTTGCCCTGTCTTACTGTGTCAAACTATTGTCACATTTACACTGTGAATAATATGTTAAAATAGTGAGGTTACGTATACATATTTGAAGGAAGAGGAGTGACCATTTTGGTGGATCAATCAACGAATCAGAAAAGCTATGCTCCTATTGTGATAACGCTTTCTGTAATTGTAAATGCGATTATTTTATTTTTGTTCTTTGGACCTGTTGGCTATGAAGGAGAAGTACATTTTGATGTAACAATTTTACCAATGTTAAATGCAATTTTTAATAGCTTTACGTTCGTATTCTTATTAGCAGCTTTATACTCTATTATTAAGAAGAATGTGAAAATGCACCGTGGTTTCATCCTAGCAGCATTTACAACGACGTTGCTATTTTGTGTTTCTTATTTATCGTATCATTACTTGGCGCCAGCAACACATTTTGGCGGAGAAGGATTCATTAAATATGTGTATTTCATCATTTTAATTACACATATTATCCTTGCAGCAATTATTGTACCACTTGCATTGTTTGCACTTGTATTTGGTTTTACAAATCAATTAACACGTCATCGTAAAATTGTACGTTGGACGATGCCAATTTGGTTATATGTAAGTTTATCTGGGGTTATTGTTTACTTAATGATCTCGCCTTATTATCAATAAAAAATCTCAGCCTTTAAGGCTGGGATTTTTTTGTTAAGCAAATTTGTTTGTGAAATTAAAAAAGTGTGGTATACAAAAGTATAGTTGCTTTTCATATGGAAGGGATGGTAAAGGTATATGCAAAATTTTGTATTTCGTAATCCAACAAAACTTATTTTTGGTAAAGGACAATTAGAGCAGTTAAAAACTGAGATTCCACAGTTCGGTAAGAAAGTTCTTCTCGTATATGGAGGAGGAAGTATTAAAAGAAACGGTATTTATGATAATGTAATTTCTATTTTAAAGGATATAAATGCGGAAGTGTTTGAATTGACAGGTGTTGAACCGAATCCTCGTTTATCAACTGTAAAGAAAGGGATTCAAATTTGTAAAGACAATGGAGTCGAATTTATTTTAGCAGTTGGTGGAGGAAGTGTAATCGACTGTACGAAAGCGATTGCAGCTGGTAGTAAGTATGATGGAGATGTGTGGGATATTGTAACGAAAAAAGCATTTGCTAGCGAGGCGTTACCATTTGGTACTGTGCTTACGCTTGCAGCAACAGGATCTGAAATGAATGCAGGATCTGTAATTACAAACTGGGAAACGAATGAAAAGTACGGCTGGGGCAGTCCAGTTACATTCCCTCAGTTTTCTATTTTAGATCCACTACATACTTCGTCTGTGCCGAGAGATCAAACGATTTATGGTATGGTCGATATTATGTCGCACGTATTAGAGCAATATTTCCATCACGGCATGAATACAGAATTACAAGATCGTTATTGTGAATCTGTTTTAAGAACAGTAATTGAAACAGCTCCTAAGCTTTTAAGTGATCTAGAAAATTATGAGCATAGGGAAACAATTTTATATTGCGGTACTATGGCGTTAAACGGCATTTTAGCGATGGGAGTAAAAGGAGACTGGGCAACTCATAATATTGAGCATGCAGTTTCTGCTGTTCATGACATACCGCATGGGGGCGGACTCGCAATTTTATTCCCAAATTGGATGAAGCATGTTATAGATGAAAATGTGAGTCGCTTTAAACAGTTCGCTATTCGTGTATTCGATGTAGAAACAGATGGGAAGACAGATAAAGAGGTTGCGTTAGAGGGAATTGAGGCGTTACGTCAATTTTGGACTTCAATTGAAGCTCCAGTAACATTAGCTGATTACGCTATTAGAGAAAGTGAAATTGACTTAATGGCGGATAAAGCGATGGCTTATGGTGAATTCGGTAACTTTAAAAAATTAAATAAAGATGATGTTCTTGCAATTTATAAAGCTTCTTTATAAGTGAAGCGAGAGAAGAAACCTATTTGATTGTTGTATCAAATAGGTTTCTTTTTTGTTGTTTATAACCGGTTTTGATTGATAATGATTATTTTTGGATGTTTGTGGTTGATTTTTGTGATCGTTTTCATTATACTGTAATCAAAGAAGAGGTGAATAAAATGTTAACTCCTGAACGTCATCAAATGATATTGCAACTTGTAAAAGAGCAGAAGGTTGTTAAATTACAACAATTAGTGGAAAGAACAGAAAGCTCTGAATCAACAATTCGTCGTGATTTAGCGCAATTGGAAAAGCAAAGGTTATTAAAAAGAGTTCACGGTGGTGCTGCTGTTTTAACAGGAAAAGGACAAGAGCCAACGATGGTTGAAAAATCATCCAAAAACATTCAAATAAAACACCAAATTGCGAGGTATGCGGCTAACATTGTTGAACAAGGTGATTGTATTTATTTAGATGCAGGAAGTACAACATTTGAAATGATTCCATTTTTAATAAATAAAGATGTTACAGTCGTTACGAATGGACTTATGCATATTGAAGCTTTAGTTGAAAATAATATTCGTGCATATTTACTGGGCGGGATGATGAAGAGTAGGACGAAAGCTTTAATTGGTGCTATGGCACAGGAAAGTATGCAGAAGTATCGCTTTGATAAATGTTTTTTAGGAGCGAATGGTGTACATGAACAGCTTGGTTTTACAACGCCAGATCCAGAAGAAGCACTCTTAAAACAAATGGCATTAACATTAGCAAACGAAGGATATTTCTTAATTGATGAAAGTAAGTTTTCAGAAGTTGCGTTTGCGAAAATTGCAAATGTTGAAGATGCAAGCATTATTACAAACCATTTAGAAATTGATTTAGAAAAATATAAAAGACAAACCAATGTAATTGAGGCTGATAAACAATGATCTATACAGTTACTTTAAACCCATCTATTGATTATGTAGTACAAGTTAATTCTTTCGATTTAGGAACAGTAAACCGAGCAGAGAAAGATATGAAGTTTCCTGGAGGAAAAGGGATTAATGTTTCTCGTGTTCTTCATCGTTTAAGTGTTGAAAATGTAGCGCTTGGATTTACGGGTGGATTTACAGGCCAATTTATTAAAGATGTATTGCATGATGAAGGTGTAACAACAAACTTCGTCCAAGTAGATGGAGATTCTCGAATTAATGTGAAAATAAAAGGGCAAGAAGAAACAGAATTAAATGGACAAGGTCCTATTGTGACAAATGAGCAATTTGAACAATTGATGAAAAAAATCGAAAGTATGCAATCTGGAGATTGTGTTGTACTAGCTGGAAGTGTACCTTCTTCTATTCCAAATACATTTTATGAATCAATCGCAGAGTTTGGAGCGGAAAAAGGTATTCGTGTAGTGGTAGATGCAAGCGGTAGTGCACTGCAGCATGTAATTAAAAATAAGCCGTTTTTAATAAAGCCAAATCATCATGAACTTGGTGAGTTATTCGGAGTGGAGCTTTCAACCGTAGAAGACATATTACCGTATGGAAGAAAATTAATCGAACAAGGTGTAGAGCACGTTATCGTATCAATGGCAGGAGATGGAGCTTTATTATTTACGGCAGAAGGTATATATGAAGCAACTGTTCCGAAAGGTGTTGTAATTAATTCGGTTGGGGCAGGAGATTCTCTCGTTGCTGGATTTGTAGGTAAATATGAACAGACAAAAGATATTGAAAAAGCATTTCAATATGGTGTTGCAACAGGAAGTGCAACAGCATTCTCGGCGGATTTATGTACAAAGGAAAAAGTAGAAGGATTATTGTCGCAAGTAATTGTAGCTAAGCGATAGGGGGAAGCAGCATATGAAAATTACAGAACTATTAAAAAGGGATACAGTCATTATGAATTTGACAGCTTCAAATAAAGAAGCTGTCATAGATGAATTAGTTGAAAAGTTAAGCGGGGCAAATCGTTTAAATAGTAAAGCTGAATTTAAAGAAGCTATTTTAAAGCGAGAGTCACAAAGTACAACAGGCATTGGTGAAGGTATTGCTATACCTCATGCGAAGACGAATGCCGTTAAGCAACCGGCGATTTGTTTTGGTAGAAGTGTAAGCGGTATCAACTATGAATCACTTGACGGACAGCCTGCACATTTATTCTTTATGATTGCTGCAAGTGAAGGGGCGAATAATACTCATTTAGAAACGTTGTCTCGTCTATCTACATTATTAATGGATGAAGGTTTTCGTAAACAATTATTAGAAGCAAAGGATGAAGAGGAACTTCTTCGTTTATTTGATGAAAAAGAGAGTGAAAAAGAAGAAGAAGTTGAAGTAGCAAAGCCGGAAGGGAATGAGCCATACGTATTAGCTGTTACAGCTTGTCCAACTGGTATCGCTCACACATATATGGCTGCGGATAGTTTAAAAGCAAAAGCAGCAGAGTTAGGAATAGCGATTAAAGTTGAAACGAATGGATCAACAGGTGTTAAAAACGATTTAACGAAAGAGGACATTGAACGCGCAACGGCTATTATTGTAGCTGCAGATAAACAAGTAGAAATGAATCGTTTTGCTGGGAAGCATGTCATTCAAGTACCAGTCGCCGACGGGATTAGAAAAACTGAAATCCTTCTTAATCGAGCTATAAAACAAGATGCACCAATCTTTAAAGGTGTAAAAGAGGATGGGAAGGCAGAAAATGTAGAGAAAGAAAAAGGGCTAGGAATTTATAAGCATTTAATGAGCGGTGTAAGTAATATGCTTCCGTTCGTTGTTGGTGGTGGAATTTTAATTGCACTAGCATTTATGTTCGGTGGAATTAAGGCGGAAGGTCCTATTGCTGAAATGTTAATGAATATTGGCGGTGGAGAAAAAGGAGCCTTTTTATTCCTTGTACCTATTTTAGCTGGATTTATTGCAAGTTCTATTGCTGATCGTCCTGGTTTTATGCCTGGTGTTGTCGGTGGATTTTTAGCAGCACATGCGAATGCTGGATTTTTAGGTGGATTAATTGCTGGTTTCTTAGCTGGATATGTTGTTTTAGGATTGAAAAGATTATTTTCAGGATTACCAGTACAGTTAGAAGGAATTAAACCTGTTTTGTTATATCCAGTCTTTGGATTATTGATTACAGGAGTTGTAATGCAAAAAGTAGTAAACCCGCCTGTAGTAGCATTAAATGAAATGTTAACAGGATGGTTAAATGGTTTGAACGGTACGAATGCTATATTATTAGGTCTTATTTTAGGCGGTATGATGGCAATTGATATGGGTGGTCCAATTAATAAAGCGGCATTTACATTTGGTATTGCTGCAATAGAAGCAAATAATTTTGGAGTGCACTCTGCTGTTATGGCTGGTGGTATGGTACCGCCACTTGCGATTGCATTAGCAACTACATTCTTTAAAACAAAATTTACAGAAGCAGAACGTAAATCTGGTTTAACAAATTATATTATGGGAGCATCGTTTATTACAGAAGGGGCGATTCCATTTGCAGCTGCCGATCCGGTTCGAGTAATAGTAAGTTGTGTTGTTGGTTCAAGTATCGCGGGTGCCTTATCTATGTTATTCCAAATTACATTGCCGGCACCGCATGGTGGATTGTTTGTTATCGCATTAGTGAATAAACCGTTGCTATACATTTTCTCTATATTAATTGGGACGATTGTTTCAGCTATTATGATAGGTGTTTGGAAGAAGAAAGTTAAATAAAAGATAAAAAGGGACAGCTAATAGGAGTTGTTCCTTTTTCGTTACAAAAAGTAATTTAATAATTGGATTATGATGGATTTTGGTAAAAGATGTAATGAAAAGTGATTTTTTTGTAACAAAAAAGTAATACTGTAATTTTTTCTGGAAAAAAATTCTTATGCTAATTTGTGAGAAATATATGAAAACTATTGCTAATTTTGGTAGAAATACAATTCTTTAATATGGAAATTTATGTTACAAATCATTAATCGTTTATTACGAATGCTTTGTAATTGTGTGATTTTCGAAATTCTACAAAAAACTGTTGCTATAATGAGAACACGAAAACAAAGCAAATGGAGGCTATTCATGAAAAAATTATTAGGTATAGCAACAGCAGCAGTTTTTGGTCTTGGGATTTTTGCAGGTTCTGCTAAAGCGGAAACGATTGTAACAACAGATGTATTAAACGTTAGAGAAAACCCAACTGTAGAATCAAAACTTGTAGGTAAAATGTTAAGTGGAAATAAATTAGATGTTATAAATACAGAAAACGGATGGTCCAAAATTAAATTAGATGGTAAAGAAGCTTTTGTAAGTGCCGAGTTTACGAAAAGTTCTTATTATGTAACAGCAAACGTATTAAACATTCGTGCTGGAGCGAATACTGATTCAGAAATTCTTGGCACGCTTAAAAAAGATGACTTGATTGAAACGATAAATCAAGTACAAAACGAATGGTTACAATTCGAATATGGCGGGAAAGCGGCGTATGTTCACATACCATTTTTAACAGGTACAGCACCTGTTATTGAAAGAAAAGAAGTTCCAGCTCAAGATGAAGCGCCAACTAAGGTAAAAACGGCGGTTAAAAATGATACATCAGTTAAGGAGAAAGCGCCGGCTAAAAATGATACGGCAGTTAATGGAAAAGAATCAGTTAAAAGTGGAGTATCAAGTAAACCAGTAGCGCAAGCGAATCCGGCAACTAAGCCAGTGGCGAAATCTACTGAAACAAGTGAACCTGCTGGTCGTGAAATAACAGTAGAAGCGACAGCTTACACAGCTCACCCGAGTGAAAATGGCACATATGGTGGTCGTGTGTTAACAGCGATGGGGCATGATTTAACAGCGAATCCAAATATGAAAGTTATTGCTGTTGATCCGAAAGTAATTCCTCTCGGATCAAAAGTGTGGGTGGAAGGATATGGAGAAGCGATTGCTGGAGATACTGGTGGCGCGATTAAAGGAAACCGTATTGATGTTTTAGTTGGTTCAGATAGCACTGCTGATAGTTGGGGTCGTAAATCCGTTAAAGTGAAAGTTATAAAATAATTTATTAAAATAAAAAACGGCTGCTTGAAAATGTCTAAGCGGCCGCTTTTTTTTATAAGAATTATTGAAAAGGGTAAATTGTTTTACCTGTAATAATTTTATACGCGGTGCAAAATTGAGTTTGCATATACTCTGTATTTTTATTTTCTGGATGTAACGTTGTTTCTTGAATAGTAGAATGAAAGGAACGTAGTAAACAATTTAGTGCGAAGTATAATTCTTCTTGTGAACAATTTTGTTCTTTTATAGCAGTAGCTAAAATAAGGTCTTTTATTAATAATGGAAAATCGATAGTCGCTTGTTTCATAGTCATTGCACCCTCTCCGAGCTATTTTTTATCATGTATATGCAGAATTGGGCAAGCTATGCTCTTTTTTTGTGTAATTTCATGTACTAGATTCAAAGAACTTGCAATCATGCCGTTAAAATTGGTAAGATTGGTTATAATCAATAGATGGAGTATATTACATAAAGAGAGTTGAATGATATGGGAGAAGTGCAACGTGAAAAAGTTGCTGTCATCATTGGGCCAACTGCTGTCGGAAAGACGAAGTTAAGTATCGATCTTGCAAAAGCGTTGAATGGTGAGATTATTAGTGGTGATTCCATGCAAATTTATCGTACGATGGATATCGGGACTGCAAAGGTGACGATAGATGAGATGGACGGAATTCCGCATTATATGATTGATATAAAAGATCCGGAAGATTCATTTTCTGTGGCGGAATTTCAAGAACGTGTCCGTAAGTGCATTCGAGAAATTACAGAGCGCGGGAAATTACCAATTATTGTTGGTGGAACCGGTCTCTATATACAATCTGTTTTATTCGATTACCAGTTTACAGATGAGGCTGGGGATGCTACATATCGAGAACAGATGGAAAAGTTAGCATTAGAACACGGTGTGGAATATGTACATAAAAAGTTACAAGAAGTAGATCCAGAAAGTGCGGAGCGTATTCATGCCAATAATGTAAGGCGTGTTATTCGGGCGTTAGAAATTTTTCACACGACGGGTGAAAAAATGAGTAACCAGCTCGAAAAACAAGAAAATGAGTTACTGTACGATGTTTCATTAATTGGCTTGACAATGGATCGAGAAATGCTATACGATCGCATTAACTTACGTGTTAACCTAATGATTGAACAAGGTTTATTAGAAGAAGTAAAAGGTTTACATGAAAGAGGAGTGCGAGATTGTCAATCTATTCAAGCGATTGGTTATAAAGAGATATATGATTATTTTGAGAATCGTGTATCTTTAGAAGAAGCGGTATCACAATTAAAGACGAATTCACGCCGTTATGCAAAACGTCAATTAACGTGGTTCCGTAATAAGATGGATGTCGCGTGGTTCGATGTTACTGATGGTGAAAAAACGTCAGAAATTTTACGATACATAGAAGGAAAGCTACAACTAAAGTCGAATAATAGTAAGTAGAGAAAAAGAGGAGGATTCGACATGAAGCAATCAATCAATATTCAAGATCAGTTTTTAAATCAACTCCGTAAAGAGAATACGTTCGTTACGCTGTACTTATTAAATGGTTTCCAGCTTCGTGGATTAATTAAAGGATTTGATAATTTTACAGTCCTGCTGGAAACAGAAGGTAAGCAACAGCTTATTTATAAACATGCAATTTCTACATTTGTACCACAAAAAAATGTTTCAATTGAATTAGAGTAGTAATGAATTATTGTACATAACAAAAAAAGAGCGAGTTTCTCGCTCTTTTTTTTATTTGTCATAAACAATAAATAGTGAAATTTAAGCGATTCTAAATACAGTAAGACGAATGTTAGTGTTTCCTGTTGCAGGGATCGTAATCTCGTTAAGAGTAGATTGGACAGAAATGTTTGCTCCAGCACCTAATGTTTCGATTGTAGTAAATGAAAGTGAGTCGCCTATTAGATTTGAAGAGAAGTTGTCAGTAGCAACTGCTCCATTAATTGAAATTCCTACTCCAAGTGGAGCGCATCCTGGTGCAGTTGTAGAAATAGATACGCTAATTACATAAATACCAGCGTTAATAACAGTAACTGTATTTGTGCCGTTAAAGATAATATTGTTTACGTTAATTGCAGTACTAAAAATAAAGTTATTAAATTGGAGTACTGTTTGTTGGATGTTGTTTGTTACAACGATTGTTGCTACTGGGAAGCTAGGTCCAGTAGGTCCGGTAACTCCTATACCAGTAGCACCCGTTGGTCCTTGAACACCTTGAGGTCCAGTGGCACCCGTGTTACCTTGCGCACCTTGAGGTCCAGTAGCACCCGTTGGTCCTTGAACACCTTGAGGTCCGGTAGCACCCGTGTTACCTTGAGGTCCAGTAGGTCCAGGAGGCCCACCAGAAGGTCCGGTAGGTCCGGTAACTCCTATACCAGTAGCACCTGTGTTACCTTGAGCACCTTGAGGTCCGGTAGCACCCGTGTTACCTTGAATACCTTGAGGTCCAGTGGCACCCGTGTTACCTTGAGCACCTTGAGGTCCGGTAGCCCCCGTGTTACCTTGAATACCTTGAGGTCCAGTGGCACCCGTGTTACCTTGAATACCTTGAGGTCCGGTAGCCCCCGTATTACCTTGAGTGCCTTGAGGTCCAGTCGCACCCGTGTTACCTTGCGCACCTTGAGGTCCAGTAGCACCTGTGTTACCTTGAACACCTTGAGGTCCGGTAGCCCCCGTGTTACCTTGAATACCTTGAGGTCCAGTGGAACCAGTCGCACCCGTGTTACCTTGAGCACCTTGAGGTCCGGTAGCACCCGTGTTACCTTGAGCACCTTGAGGTCCGGTAGCACCCGTGTTACCTTGAGCACCTTGAGGTCCAGTCGCCCCCGTGTTACCTTGAGGTCCAGTAGGTCCAGGAGGCCCACCAGAAGGTCCAGTAGGTCCGGTAACTCCTATACCAGTCGCACCCGTGTTACCTTGCGCACCTTGAGGTCCAGTAGCACCCGTGTTACCTTGCGCACCTTGAGGTCCGGTAGCACCCGTGTTACCTTGAATACCTTGAGGTCCAGTGGCACCTGTATTACCTTGAATACCTTGAGGTCCAGTGGAACCAGTAGCACCTGTGTTACCTTGAAT